>NZ_CCAE010000016.1 GCF_000723405.1 Hydrogenophaga intermedia
CCCTCCAAACGCGCCGCCCTCCTCGCACCCGACGCCTACTCCCTCAAGGCCTCCAACGCCAACCTCGAAGATTTCGACGAGCGCAGCGGTGGCCTGAACATCCTCCCGGACAACGACGCACTGCTCGCGGATGAGCGCGGCGACACACCTGCGCCGCGCAAGACGCGCCCTGCCGCGCCGGCGGCCAAGTCGCGCCGCGCGCCGGCACCTGTCCAGGAACTGAAAGACCGCCACGAGCGCCCCGAACCGGCCGCTCCCACCCCCGCGGCCACCACACCTGCCAGCCCGGCGCCCGTGGCCGCCGCGCGGCGGCGCAGCGCCGGGAAGGGGCCCAGCGGCGGCCCTGCGCGCCTCTTCGTGCTCGACACGAACGTGCTGCTGCACGACCCGATGAGCCTGTTCCGTTTCGAAGAGCACGACATCTACCTGCCGATGATCGTGCTGGAGGAGCTCGACGGCCACAAGAAGGGCATGACCGAGGTCGCGCGCAACGGCCGCCAGACCAGCCGGAATCTGGACGTCCTCGCCGCGCAGGCGGGCGGAGACATGACCAAGGGGCTGAAGCTTTCGGCCACCGGACACCAATCCGCACGCGGTCAACTCTTCTTCCAGACGGAACAGTTGCTCGGCGAGCTGCCCGCCGCCCTGCCACAGGGAAAGGCCGACAACCAGATCCTGGGCGTGGTAGCCGCGCTGCGCCAGCGCTACCCCGAGCGCGAAGTCATCCTGGTGTCCAAGGACATCAACATGCGCGTGAAGGCGCGCGCGCTGGGCCTTGCCGCCGAGGACTACGAGAACGACAAGACCCTGGACGACGGCGAGCTGCTCTACCCGGGCTCGCTCGCGCTCCCGCAGGACTTCTGGACGCGCCAGAGCAAGACCATCGAAAGTTGGCAAAGCGGTAGCCACACCTTCTACCGCGTGAGCGGCCCGGCGGTGAGCCAGTTCTACATCAACCAGTTCGTCTACTTCGAGGCGCCCGGCGAGCCTTCGCTGTACGCGCGCGTGACCGAGATCCGCGACAAGACCGCGGTGCTCAAGACACTGAAGGACTACACCCACCTCAAGAACGCCGTGTGGGGAGTGACCAGCCGCAACCGCGAGCAGAACTTCGCCCTCAACCTGCTGATGGACCCGGAGATCGACTTCGTCACGCTGGCCGGCACGGCCGGCACGGGCAAGACGCTGATGGCGCTGGCCGCTGGCCTCACTCAGGTGCTCGACGACCGCCGCTACACCGAGATCATCATGACCCGCGCCACGGTGAGCGTGGGTGAGGACATCGGCTTCCTGCCCGGCACCGAGGAAGAGAAGATGGGCCCCTGGATGGGCGCGCTCGATGACAACCTGGAGTTTCTGGCCAAGGGCGATGGCGGCAACGCGGGCGAATGGGGCCGCGCGGCCACCAACGAACTCATCCGCAGCCGCATCAAGGTCAAGAGCATGAACTTCATGCGCGGGCGCACGTTCATGAACAAGTACGTGATCATCGACGAGGCGCAGAACCTGACGCCCAAGCAGATGAAAACGCTGATCACGCGCGCGGGACCCGGCACCAAGATGATCTGCATGGGCAATCTGGCGCAGATCGACACGCCCTACCTCACCGAAGGCTCCTCGGGCCTGACCTTTGCCGTGGACCGCTTCAAGGGCTGGCCGCACGGCGGGCACATCACGCTGGCGCGTGGCGAGCGTTCGCGGCTCGCGGACTTCGCCTCGGAAGTGCTGTAAGCCTGCGCAACCGATCCGCCGACGGGCCGCCCCAAGGCGGATCAGCCCCCTCGGGGGGCAGCGACCCGCGCAGCGGTGGAGCGTGGGGGCCTAGTAGTCGCCGCCGCCGACGAGTGATTCGAAGCGCGTCAGCATGTTCAGGAAAGCGAGCTTGACGACCCCGGTGGGGCCGTTTCGCTGCTTGCCGATGATGATTTCCGCCACACCGGGCTCTTTGCAGGCGTCCTTGGTGTAGTACTCGTCGCGGTAGATGAACATGATGATGTCCGCGTCCTGCTCGATGGCGCCGGATTCGCGCAGGTCGCTCATCATGGGGCGCTTGTCGGTGCGCTGCTCGACCGAGCGGTTGAGCTGCGACAGCGCGATCACCGGGCATTGCAGTTCCTTGGCCAGCATCTTCAGGCCGCGCGAGATCTCACCGAGTTCGGTGGCGCGGTTGTCACCGCCGTCGCTGCTGGAGCCGCTCATGAGCTGCAGGTAGTCGACCACGATCAGGCCGAGCTTGCCGCAGGTGCGCGCCAGGCGCCGGGCGTTGGCGCGCAACTCGCTGGGCGTGAGGCCGGGTGTCTCGTCGATGTGCAGCGAGACGTGGCGCAGCTTCTCAATGGCCTCGGTCAGGCGCGGCCACTCCTCGTCGGTGAGCTTGCCGGTGCGCAAGTGGCCCTGGTTGATGCGGCCAATGGAGCCCACGATACGCACCGCGAGCTGGGCCGCGCCCATTTCCATGGAGAACACGGCCACGGGCAGGCCTTCGTTGAGCGCCACGTGCTCGGCGATGTTGATCGCGAAGGCGGTTTTCCCCATCGACGGGCGCGCCGCCAGCACGATCAGGTCGCCCCCCTGCAAACCCGCCGTCATGCGATCGAGGTCGATAAAGCCGGTGGGAACACCCGTCACGTCCTGCGGGTTGTCAGCCATCTCCTGCACGCGGTCCAGCAGGTCGACCACCAGCCGGTCCATCGACTGGAAGCCCTCCTTCATGCGCGAGCCTTCCTCGCCGATCTTGAAGATCTTCTGCTCGGCCTCGTCGAGGATCTTGGCCACCGGCTTGCCCTGCGGGTTGAAGGCGGAGGTGGATATCTCGTCGCTGGCAGCCACGAGTTTGCGCAGCACGGCGCGCTCGCGCACGATCTCGGCGTAGCGGCGGATGTTGGCTGCGCTGGGCACGTACTGAGCCAACGAGTTCAGGTAGGCGAGACCACCCACCTCCTCGGCCTTGCCGAGATTTTGCAGGTGCTCGAACACCGTCACCACGTCGGCAGGCTTCGAGGCATTGACCAGCGCGGCAATGGCCGAGTACGTCAGGCGGTGCTCGTAGCGATAGAAGTCCGAGTCGTTGAGCAGATCGGCCACGCGGTCCCACGCACCGTTGTCCAGCAAGAGCCCACCCAGCACGCTGGACTCGGCTTCGATGGAATGGGGGGGAACGCGGAGCTGGGCGACCTGCCGGTCGCCGGTGTCGTCGAGGCCGCTGCCGAGGTCAGGGAAGGGGCTGGAGAAGGCGGTGGACATGCAGCGTCAGGTCAAAGGGGCATGGTACGCCCCTGGGTAGTCCGCGTCATGGGACAACCCTGTGGAAAACAGGTGGGAATGCGGTGTACGCGTGGTGCAAAGAAAAAGCCGCTGCCCGAAGACAGCGGCTTTCGGCAAGCCGGACGGCTTGCGGGTATCAGGCGGTTTCGCCCAGCACCGAGACCGCCACGTCGACCGTGACGTCGGTGTGCAGGTTGACCTGCACGGTGTAGTCGCCAACCACCTTGAGCGGGCCGTTGGGCATGCGCACCTGCGACTTGACCACATCCTTGAAGCCAAGCTTGTGCAGTTCGTCGGTCACGTCGTGGTTGGTGACGGAGCCGAAAAGGCGACCGTCAACGCCGGCCTTCTGCGTGAGCTTGAGGCTGCTGGCAGCCAGCTTCTCACCTAGGGCCTGGGCATCGGCCAGCTTGGCGGCGGCGGCCTTCTCCAGTTCGGCGCGGCGGGCTTCGAAAGCCTCCAGGGCGTCCTTGGTGGCGCGGCGGGCCTGGCCCGTGGGGATCAGGAAGTTGCGGGCGTAACCGTCTTTCACCTTGACGACATCACCGAGGGCGCCGAGGTTGTGGACTTTTTCGAGAAGAATCACTTGCATGTCGGGCTCCTCGATCAGACGCGGTGCTGATCGCTGTAGGGCAGCATGGCCAGGAAGCGCGCGCGCTTGATGGCGGTGGTGACCTGACGCTGGTAGATCGCGCGGGTGCCAGTCAGGCGCGCGGGAATGATCTTGCCGTTTTCAGAGATGAAGTCGCGCAGGACGTCGATGTCCTTGTAGTCCACCTCTTCGACCTTGGCGACGGTGAAGCGGCAGAAGCGCTTGCGCTTGAAGAGCAGCGACTGGGTGTTGCGCTTGGGGCGCTTGTCTTTGTTGAAACGCTTGGGTGCAGCCATGATGGGCCTTTCCTATGTCTTGCTGAATGCCTGGATGTGGAAAACCACGCCTTTGCCGTTGCGCGCGTTCGCGAGGAAGCCGTCAAACACCGCCAGTTCGTTGAGCGCCTGCTTTTGCAGGGTCTCGGCCAGGGGCCCGAAGGCCACGGCACGGATCTGGAGGGCGACGGTTCGGGGTGTGTCCAGTTCGGTCTGCTGTGACTCGTGCTCTAGCACGAGGTTGAGCACCGGGATGCCTGCCGGTGTGTAACGCAGGTTCTGCACCTGCACCACCACGGCCTGCAACTGGAGACGGTTCACCCGATTCCCGCGAGCCTCACGCCTGGGGCGTCAGGTGGTGGGCTCCTGCGACTGCTGCTGGGCCTTGCGGGCCTCTTCGCGCTCCACCGTCTTCATCATGGACGACGGGCCGGTGTCGGCTTTCTTGCGCTGCACGCTCAGGTGGCGCAGCACGGCGTCGTTGAAGCGGAAAGCGTGCTCCAGCTCGTTCATCACGGCCTGATCGGCTTCGATGTTGACGCAGAGGTAGTGGGCCTTGGACAGCTTGTTGATCTGGTACGCCAGTTGACGGCGGCCCCAGTCTTCAACGCGGTGGATCTTGCCGCCGCCGGCGGTGATCATGCCCTTGTAGCGCTCCAGCATGGCCGGAACCTGTTCGCTCTGATCCGGGTGGATCAGCAAGACGATCTCATAGTGACGCATGGACTCTCCTTGTGGATGACCCCGGCCGACCGGAAGACCCTGGCCGGGGAGGTTGACAGCCGCCCCCAGGCGTCAGCAGGGGTGCAGCAAGGCAAGCCCGCGATTATACAAAAGTGAAAAGCCCGGGCCACCTGCCGGTGGTCCGGGCCGGATTCACCCACCAGCAACGGCGGGTGAAGGGCTTCTCAGGCGCCGATCAGGCGGCCTTGAGGTTGGGGTAGCGCACGTGCTCCACCAGTTCCTGGATCTTCTTGTTCGGCGCCGGGGTAACCAGGCTGACCAGGATGATCACCGCCATGCCGAGCGGCACACCGAACACGCCGGCCGAGATCGGCTGGATACCGAACCACAACTCCACCGGCGAGGTGACGCCGAAGACGCCGCGCAGCCAGGGCTGGGTGGTGACCATGTAGTAGAAGGTGATGCCCAGGCCGGCGATCATGCCCAGCGAGGCGGCAATGCCGGTGGCGCGCTTCCAGAAGATGCCAAGCACCAGGGCCGGGAAGAACGCCGCCGCCGCGAACGAGAACGCCGCGGAGACCAGGAACAGGATGTCGGCAGGCTTCTGCGCCGCCACGTAGGCAGCGCACAGGGCCACGACCAGCAGCAGCGTCTTGGAGATCGTGACGCGGCGGGCCGTCGAGGCGTTGGGGTCGATCATCTTGTAGTACAGGTCGTGCGACAGCGCATTGGCGATGGTCAGCAGCAGGCCGTCTGCGGTGGACAGCGCCGCAGCCAGGCCGCCGGCCGCCACCAAGCCCGAGATGACGTACGGCAGTCCACCAATAGCCGGGGTGGCCAGCACGATGATGTCACCGCCGATGCTCATCTCGTTGAGCTGCAGGATGCCGTCCTTGTTGACGTCGGTCACCGACAGCAGACCCGGATCGACGCGGTTCCACGCCGCTATCCATTCCGGCAGGTTGTTGAACGGTGTGCCCACCAGGACGTTGAGCACCTCGAACTTGACCAGCACCGCCAGCGCGGGCGCCGTGAAGTACAGCAGGAAGATGAAGAACAGCGACCAGGTCACCGACTGACGCGCCTCCTTCACGCTGGGCACCGTGTAGTAGCGCATCAGGATGTGCGGCAGCGCGGCGGTACCCACCATCAGGCAGAAGATGAGCGCGAGGAAGTTGCGCCGGGACTCGTCGAAGGTCTTCTTCGCCGCGGCGTCGCCGTTGGGGTCGCCCGCGAACTGAGCGGCGTGGCGCGGCATGCCGTTGAGCGGCTTGGTCTTCGCATCGGCGGCGGCCTTGGCCTTGGTCCAGGCAGCCTTGGCGGCGTCCGGGTCCTTGGGCAGATCGGCCACGGCTTTTTCGGCGGCGGCGATCTCGGCGCTCGGAGCATTGGCGGCGCGCAGGTCGGCCAGCTTCTTGTCGGCCGCGGCCTTGTCCGCGGTCAGGGCGGCAGCCGGATCCTTCAGCTTTTCAGCCAGTGCGTCGGAACGGGCCTTGAACACGCCACGGACTTCCAGCTCCTTCGGATCATTGATCAGGCGCTGTTCAGCCTCGGTGACCTTGACCAGTTGCTGGCCATAGATCGCCTGGGGCACGGGCACGCTGGTCTGCTTCACCGACAGCCACACCACCGGGATCATGTAGGCAATGATCAGGATGATGTACTGAGCCACCTGCGTCCAGGTCACCGCGCGCATGCCACCCAGGAACGAGCACACCAGGATGCCGCCGAGGCCCAGGAAAACCCCGAGCTCGAAGGCCACGCCCGTGAGGCGCGCGGTGATGATGCCCACACCGTAGATCTGCGCCACCACGTAGGTGAAGGAGCAGAGGATGGCCGCGAAGATGCCCAGGAAGCGCGGCAGGTTGCCGCCGTAGCGCTCACCCAGGAAGTCGGGGATGGTGAACTGCCCGAACTTGCGCAGGTACGGCGCCAGGAACAGCGCCACCAGGCAGTAGCCGCCCGTCCAGCCCATGATGAAAGCCAGGCCGCCGTAGCCCGTGAGGTACAGCGTACCGGCCATGCCGATGAACGACGCGGCCGACATCCAGTCGGCGCCGGTGGCCATGCCGTTGTAGACGGCTGGCACGCGGCGTCCGGCCACGTAGTACTCAGCCGCATCGGTGGTACGGCTCATGATGCCGATGCCCGCGTACAGGGCGATCGTGGCGATCAGGAAGATGAAGCCGATCCACTCGCGCGAGAGCCCGAGCTGCTCGAAGATGGCCAGGGCGACCACGAAGACGAAGAAGCCCCCCGTGTACCACTTGTAGACCTTGTTGAGTTGTTTCTTGAACGCAGCGTTTCCGCTTGCGCCGCCGGATGCGCCGGTTTCAAAGATGCCAGCCATGGTTCACTCCTCGGTCTCGTCGACACCGTGTTCGATGTCGAGCTTGTTCATGTACCAGGCGTAGAAACCGATGATGGCCACGTAGACCACCAGTGCCCCTTGCGCCCCGACCCAGAAGCTGAACGGCCAGCCGAAGAAGCTGAAGTTCAGGTCCCTGGCGAAGTAGCCCACCACGAACGTCACGAAGAACCATATCGCGAGCAATATGGCCGTGATGTTGAGGTTCTTCCGCCAGTACTGGCGGTGCTTTTCTGTCAATTGCATTGCATCGACCTCCATCAACAAGACCCTCTCGGGCACATCACGGACACCACCGTCTCCTCATGGCGGCCTGCAACCGGTCCGTGTTCTCGGCACCCGGCTTGCACCCGGCACCCCTTTTGATCAACCCCTCAGCCGCAGCGCGCGTCAGGTCTGTGCCTTGCCCAGACCTGTCTCGCGCTCCAGTTGAGCGGCCACCTTGGGCTCGAACCGTCGCAGGTGGCGAATGATCTTCGCCGCCTCGTCAGGTTCTTGCCGGTCCACATGAACCCGCGCCAGCTGATACCAGCCGTAGGGGCTCATGGGTTGCAGTTCGGTGTTGCGCTTGAGTGCCGTCACGGCGTCGTCGAATCGACGCTGACGTATCAGGCACAGTGCCAGGCCATACCAGGCACGGTCGAATTTGTCGTCAAGGGCGATGGCCTGGCGAAAGGCCGCCTCGGCCTCGTCGATGCGGCCCAGGTCTTCGCGCAGGAAGCCCAGGTTGAACCAGCCGGCGGCCTGCGACGGCTGCAAGGCGACCACGCGCTCAAGCGCTTCCACGGCCCCTGGCTTGTCCCCCTGCTCCGACAGCAGGTGCGCGCGAGTGGCCAGTGCATACAGGTCTTCGGCATCGAGCGCGAGCAAGGCGTCCACGCGCTCCAGCGCCGCGGCGCGGCGGTTGAACACCAGCAGCAGCTTGATCTGCCAACGCAAGAACCGACGGTTGAGCAAGTCGTTCATTTGCACAGCTCCACCCCGATGCGCAGGCAATGCTGGATGCGCAGCGCGGTCACCACGATCCAGGCGAAGGCGAGCACGAGGAAGGCCACCAGCGGCACGTGGCGATCGAGCACGATGCTGCGCGGCGTGATGAAGCGCGCCAGCACCACGAAGGGCCGGCCGACCTGCGCGAGGATCTGATAGAAGATGTTGGTGTCGCGCTTGCCGCCGGCCAGCAAGCCCACCACCCACTGACCGAACAGCGACATGAGTGCGATCTCGCAGATCAGCTTGACGGCAGAGAGAAGCAACAGCATGCGAAAGGTGTTCCTGTGAGTTGCCGCGATTCTGGGCGGGCAACTTACCGCCTTCTTACAAAGGCCCCGGGCTGGGCTTCCGGGCAGGTCAAACCCTGTCGGGGTTTTCCCGGGGTAGGACTTCGCTGCAGCGCAATGAAAAACGGCCGGGTTTCCCCGGCCGTTGTCGTGTTGAGTACCGAAGACCTCAGGCCCCGGGCTGCGCCAGCAGCTGCCAGGTGTCAACCACCGTGTCGGGGTTGAGCGAGATCGAGCTGATGCCCTCGTCACGCAGCCACTGCGCGAAGTCGGGGTGGTCGCTGGGGCCTTGGCCGCAGATGCCCACGTACTTGCCCTCGGCCTTGCAGGCGCCGATGGCGAGCTTGAGCAGCGCGCGCACCGCCGGGTCGCGTTCGTCGAAGTCGTGCGCCAGAAGCTCCAGGCCCGAGTCGCGGTCCAGACCCAAGGTGAGCTGCGTCAGGTCGTTCGAGCCGATGGAGAAGCCATCGAAGTACTGCAGGAAGTCCTTGGCGAGCACGGCATTGCTGGGGATCTCGCACATCATGATGAGCTGCAGGCCGTTCTCGCCGCGCTTCAATCCCTTGTCGGCCAGCAGCTCGGTCACGCGCTTGGCCTGCGCCAGCGTGCGCACGAAGGGCACCATCACCTGCACATTGCTCAGGCCCATGTCCTCGCGCACGCGCTTGAGCGCCTCGCACTCCATGGCGAAGGCCTCGGCGAAGTCGGCGCTGATGTAGCGCGCCGCGCCGCGGAAACCCAGCATGGGGTTCTCTTCATCGGGCTCGTAGCGCGAGCCGCCCACGAGCTTGCGGTACTCGTTGCTCTTGAAGTCCGACAGGCGAACGATCACCGGCTTGGGCCAGAAGGCCGCGGCGATGGTAGCCACCCCCTCGGCGACCTTGTCCACGTAGAACGCGCGCGGCGAGGCGTGGCCACGCGCCACCGACTCCACCGCCTTCTTCAGGTCCGCATCGATCTGCGGGTAGTCGAGGATGGCCTTGGGGTGCACGCCGATGTTGTTGTTGATGATGAACTCGAGCCGCGCCAGGCCCACGCCACCATTGGGGATCTGCGCGAAATCGAAGGCGAGCTGGGGGTTGCCCACGTTCATCATGATCTTCACGTCGAGCTCGGGCATCTCGCCGCGCTGGACCTCGGTCACTTCGGTTTCGAGCAGGCCGTCGTAGATGTTGCCGGTGTCGCCCTCGGCGCAGCTCACGGTGACGAGCGTGCCGTCCTTCAGCAGCTCGGTGGCGTCGCCGCAGCCCACCACGGCCGGGATGCCCAGCTCGCGCGCGATGATGGCCGCGTGGCAGGTGCGCCCGCCGCGGTTGGTGACGATGGCGCTGGCGCGCTTCATCACGGGCTCCCAGTTCGGGTCGGTCATGTCGGTGACGAGCACGTCGCCGGGCTGCACCTTGTCCATCTCGCTGATGCTGTGCACCAGGCGCACCGGGCCCGTGCCCACCTTCTGCCCGATGGCCCGGCCACTGGCCAGCACCGCGCCCTTGCCTTTGAGCTTGTAGCGCACCTCGGTCTTGCCGGCGCTCTGGCTCTTCACGGTCTCGGGGCGCGCCTGCAGGATGTAGATCTGGCCGTCGTTGCCGTCCTTGCCCCATTCGATGTCCATGGGGCGGCCGTAGTGTTCCTCGATCACCAGCGCGTACTTCGCCAGTTGCGCGACGTCGGCGTCGCTCAGGCTGTAGCGGTTGCGCTGTTCCACCGGCACGTCCACGGTCTTCACGAGCTTGCCGCTGGCCGCCTTCTCCTCCGCCGTGCTGAACACCATCTGGATCAGCTTGCTGCCCAGGTTGCGTCGGATCAGCGCGCGCTTGCCGGCCTTGAGCATGGGCTTGTGCACGTAAAACTCGTCGGGGTTCACGGCGCCCTGCACCACCGTCTCGCCCAGGCCGTAGCTGCTGGTGATGAAAACGACGTCGGAAAAGCCGCTCTCGGTGTCGATGGTGAACATGACGCCGGCGGCGCCCAGGTCGGAGCGCACCATGCGCTGCACGCCGGCCGACAGCGCCACCTCGGCGTGGGCGAAGCCCTTGTGCACGCGGTAGCTGATGGCGCGGTCGTTGTAGAGGCTGGCGAAGACCTCTTTCATCTTGTGCAGCACCTCGTCGATGCCGACCACGTTGAGGAAGGTTTCCTGCTGGCCCGCGAAGGAGGCGTCGGGCAGGTCTTCAGCGGTGGCGGAGGAGCGCACGGCGAAGGACGCCTTGTCATTGCCCTCGCTCAGCGTGACGAAGGCCTCGCGGATGGCCTTCTCCAGATCGGCCGGGAAGGGCTGGGCCTCGACCCAGCCGCGGATCTCGGCACCGGCCGCGGCCAGGGCGCGCACGTCCTCGGTGTCCAACGTGGTCAGGCGCTGGTTGATGCGATCGGCCAGGCCGTCGTGCTGGAGGAATTGGCGGAAGGCGTGTGCCGTGGTGGCGAAGCCCGTGGGCACTTTCACGCCGCTGGGCAGCTGCGAAATCATCTCGCCGAGGCTGGCGTTCTTGCCGCCGACGGACTCGACGTCGCTCATTCGCAGCTTTTCGAAGGGCACGACCAGTGCGGTCGCCTCGAACAGGTTGGACATGGAAAAACTCCTGAGGTTGAAAAACCGGGGATCCATGCGCCAGCGTGTGACCTGTGCTTGTGTTGTGGGTCGGCCACCGGGCAAGGCAGAAATGGGGGCGGCGCGGCCCGGATAATGGCCCGCCACGCAACAGCAGCGGATTGTAAGGACGCCCCTCCCATGTCCCTCAGAACGGTTTTCTTCGTCTCCGACGGCACCGGCATCACCGCCGAAACGTTCGGTAACGCCATCCTGGCGCAGTTCGAGGCCACGGTGCGCCGCGTGCGCCTGCCCTTTCTGGACAGTGTGGACAAGGCCCACCAGGCCGTGCGCCAGATCAACCACACCGCGGAGGTGGAGGGCAAACGCCCGCTGGTCTTCACCACGGTGGTGAACGACGAAGTGCTCGACGTCTTTCAGCACCACTGCCGCGGCATGCTGCTCGACATGTTCGGCACCTTCGTGCAGCCGCTGGAGGAAGAGCTCGGCATCAAGAGCAACCACCGCGTGGGCCGCTTCTCCGACGCCTCCAAGAGCAAGGCGTACCACGACCGCATCGAGGCCATCAACTACTCGCTGGCGCACGACGACGGCCAGAGCGACAAGGACCTGGAGAGCGCCGACGTGATCCTGGTGGGCGTGAGCCGCAGCGGCAAGACACCGACCTCGCTCTACCTGGCCATGCAGTACGGCCTGAAGGCGTCCAACTACCCGCTGATCCCCGAAGACTTCGAGCGCCGCAAACTCCCGCCGGCGCTGGTGGCGCACCGCAAGAAGCTCTTCGGCCTGACCATCGCGCCCGACCGGCTGAGCGAGATTCGCAACGAGCGCCGGCCCAACTCGCGCTACGCCGACCTGGAGAACTGCCGCAACGAGGTGGCCGAGGCCGAGGCCATGATGCGCCGCGAGGGCATCCGCTGGCTGTCGACGACGACCAAGTCGATCGAGGAAATTGCCACCACCATCCTGCAGGAGCTGCGGCCCGAGCGCCTGGAATATTGAGCGCTCACCGCGTCCCTCAACTGAGGGAGCAGCGCGATTGACAGTGCACCCGGCGCCCTCCCAGAATCCGTGCGGCGTTTCACGGATTGTTACCCCTGGAGGGTGCCATGACGAAGAAGGGCAAGGCGGACGGCAGCGGTGCCCCCCGGGGCCTGTCGCTGCACATCGGCATCAACGAGGTGAGCGCCGATGCCTACGAGGGCTGGACCGGGCCGCTCGCGGCCTGCGAGGCCGACGCCCATGACATGGCCGCGCTGGCCAGCGCACGCGGCCTGAAGGCCACCCAGCTCATCACCATCAAGGCCACGCGCCGCAACGTGCTGCGCGCCCTGCGCGCCGCCGCCAAGGCGCTGGTGGCGGGCGACCTGTTCGTGCTGACCTTCTCCGGCCACGGTGGCCAGGTGGACGACGTGACCGGCGACGAGGACGAGCAGGACGACAAGCTCGACGAGACCTGGTGCCTGTACGACGGCCAGCTCATCGACGACGAGCTCTACCTGGAACTGAGCCGCTTCGCCCAGGACGTGCGCGTGCTGGTGCTGTCCGACAGTTGCCACAGCGGCACCGTCACGCGCGCGCCAGATCCGGCGCTGGTCAACGGCCGACCGCGCCAGATGCCGCGCGACATCGCCCGGCGCGTGTACCAGGCGCACCGCGCCTTTTACGATGAATTGCAGCGGGACGTGGCCAAGGCCGCTGGCGCCGCGTCGGTGGACCCCGACACCGCGCTGGCCAATGTGGCCGTGAGCCAGCGCCTAACGGCCATCGTCAAGGACTTCAAACCCGCAGTGATTCTGATCTCGGGCTGCCAGGACAACCAGTTCTCCATGGACGGCGACCACAACGGTGCCTTCACCGGACAACTGCTGCGCGTGTGGAACGACGGCCGCTTCAAGGGCAACCACGCGCGCCTGCACGCCTTGGTGCGCGCGGGCCTGCCGGCCACGCAGTCGCCCAACCTGTTCACGCTCGGCCCCGCGGCCGAATTCCTGCAACAGACGCCGTTCACGATCTGAACGCGGCGGCCCGGGCACGGCCGCCTTCCCCCCGTGCCCTCCGCTCGTGCGAGGAGCCGACATGCTCAGGATCGCCAACCACCGCCTCAGCGGCCCGGGCGTGAGCCACCAGGCCACGCCCAACACCGGCGGCGCGCTGCGCCCGCGCTTCGTGGTGCTGCACTACACGGCCGGGCGCGACACCGACAGCGCTGTGCGCTCCCTGTGCGCGCGCAAGCCCCAGGGCAACGCCTCGGCCCACCTCGTGCTCGGGCGCGACGGGAGCATCGTGCAACTGGCCGACTTCAACGTGGTCACCTGGCACGCGGGCGTGAGCCAGTGGGCCGGCGTCAACGGCCTCAACCCGGTGGCCATCGGCATCGAGATGGACAACGCCGGCCTGCTGCATCGGGAGGGCGATCGCTGCGTGTCCTGGTTCGGCCGGGCCTACCCCGAGGACGAGGTGGTGCTGGCCGAGCACAAGCACGGCGGCGGCGTGCGTCCCTGGCACCACTACACCGAGGCGCAGATCGAACGCGCGCTGGAGCTGTGCGAGTTGCTGGTGGCGCACTACGGCCTGGAGGACGTGCTCGGCCACGAGGACGTGGCTCGCGGGCGCAAGCTGGACCCAGGCCCGGCGTTTCCGCTGGCCGCCGTGCGCGGCCGCGCGCTGGGCCGTGGCAGCGACGCGCCGCCGCGCTGGGTGGTCACCGCCACGCGGCTGAACATACGCGGCGGCCCGGGCGCCGACCACACCGCGCTGGGCACCGCGCTGCGGCGCGGCACCGAACTGATCCTGCTGGAGCCGCTGGACCGCTGGAGCCGCGTGGCCGTGGTCGGCGAGACCGACCTGGAAGGCTGGGTCTGCAACGACTTCATCGAGCGCCAGGCGGTGCCGCGCTCGGGGCTGGTGGCGCTGCACCGCTCTCAGCGCCAGGTGCCCCTGGCCGCGGTGGCCCGCCGGGCGGCTGGCCGATCCACCGCCCTCCCCCGCCCAACCACCAGCCGCACGCGCCGCAGCGAGGTGAGCCAATGAGCCCCTCCTCCAACGACCAGGCCCTTCTGTTCGTGGTGCATGGCCAAGCCGTGCCTCCCGACGCCACGCGTGGCGGTCCGACCGGCACCGGACGCCCGCTCGGCGAGCGCACCCGTGTGCTGCAACGCGTGCAGATGGGTGCGCTGCGCGGCGGCGCCCCCCAGCGCCTGAGCGCGCGCCCCGGGCAGGACGCCGTGGTGCTGCACATCGCCGACGGGCCCTCACTGGTGCTGCACCCGCTCACCGCCAAGGCCCTGATGCAGGCCCAGGCCCCGGGGGTGCGCGCCGGCGCGGACGAGACAGCCATTCCTGCGCAACTGGGCTGGCCCGGGCTGGCGCCGCGCGGCGCCACGCGCGGGGGCCTGGGCAGCGCGCTGATCTCGGCGGTGGAGGTGATCACCGGCATCGCGCTGGAGCCGGCGGCGCGCCTCACCGCACGCCGCCTTGCCCGGCGCTTCGACGAGCAGGTCACGCCCGGCGTGCACCCGCTCTCGGCCGAGGCCATGGCCACTCCACTCAAGGGGCAGGCGCCGCTGCAACGCATTCCGGCCGCGCCGGCGGACGCCCCCTTGCTGGTGCTGCTCCACGGCACGTTCTCCGATACGCACGGCACCTTCGGCAAGCTCTGGCTGCACCACCCGCAGCGCGTGCGCGATCTGTTCGGCCACTATGGCGGCCGCGTCTACGCGCTCGACCACCCCACGCTGAGCGCCAGCCCCATCGACAACGCGCTGATGCTGGCCCAGGCCCTGCCCGACGGCGCACGCGTGCACCTGCTCACCCACTCGCGCGGCGGCCTGGTGGGCGAGGTGCTGGCGCGCGTGTGCGCACACCCCGAACTCGACGAGGCCGCGCTCGCGCCGTTCAAGGCCGAGGGGCACCGCGACCAGTTGCGGGCCCTGCGCGCGCTCGCGGCCGAGCTCAAGGGCCGCGACATCCGCGTCGAGCGTTTGCTGCGCGTGGCCTGCCCCGCGCGCGGCACGCTGCTGGCCTCCGGGCGCCTCGACGCCTACGTCTCGGTGCTCAAGTGGACGCTGGAGCTGGCCGGCGTGCCGGTGGCACCGCAACTGCTGGACTTCCTGGGCGAGGTGGCCAGCCACCGCACCGACCCGCAGGAGTTGCCCGGCCTGCAGGCCATGACGCCGCTGAGCCCGCTGGTGCAGTGGCTGCACGCCAGCGACGCGCACGGCCCGCTGCCCGGCCAGTTGCGCGTGGTGGCCGGCGACATCGAAGGCGACTCGGTACGCACCTGGGTCAAGACGCTGCTGGCCGATGCCTTCTACTGGACCGACAACGACCTCGTGGTGCAGACGCGCTCCATGTACGGGGGCACGCCGCGCGCGGCCAACGGTGCGCAGGCGGGCGCGAGCTTCGTGCTCGAACGCGGTGGCAACGTCACCCACTTCGCCTACTTCAGCCACCCCCGCACCGCCCAGGCGGTGTGCGACGGCCTGACGCAGGAGCAGCCGGCGGGCTTTCGCGCCATCGGGCCACTATCCTGGGCGGGCCAGAGCGAGACCGGCGTGCGCGCCGCTCCAGCGAGCGGCGAGGCGGCGCGACGCCCCGCCGTGATTCTGCTGCCAGGCATCCTGGGCAGTCACCTCGCCGTTCACCGCGAGCGCGTGTGGCTGAGCCTGCGCATCATCGGCGGGCTCGACCGCCTGGCCTGGCAGGGGCACGCGGGCGAGGTGCTTCCCGACGGCCCCATCGGCGCCTTCTACGACAAGCTTGCGCGCCGCCTGAGCGAGACGCACGAACTCATCCCCTTCGGCTTCGACTGGCGCCGCCCGATCGAGGAAGAAGCCCGCCGACTCGCCGACTGTATGGAGCGGGCGCTGGCCGCGCGTGAGGACAGCGGCCAGCCGGTGCGCCTGCTCGCCCACTCCATGGGCGGCGTGCTCGCGCGCACCGTGCAGCTCGAACGGCCCGACGTATGGGAGCGCTGGGCACAGCGGCCTGGCGCGCGCCTGCTCATGCTGGGCACGCCCAACGGCGGCTCCTTCGCGCCCATGCAGGTGCTCTCGGGCGACGACAACTTCGGCAACGCGCTGGTGGCCTTCGGCCTGCCCTTCCAGGACCACCGGGCGCGCCAGATCATGGCCGCCATGCCGGGCTTCCTGCAGCTGCAGGCCGGCCTGCTGGACCCGTCGCTCGGCCTGGCCTCGAGCCAGCGCTGGACCGAGTTGGCCGAGCAGGACATGAAGACACTGGAGCGCGCGCTGACGTGGCACAGCGAAGGACCGCAGCGCTCCATCTACCGGTGGGGCATTCCGCCGCAGCCCGTGCTCGACCAGGCGCGTGCGCTGCGCGAACGGCTCGACCGCCAGGCGCGCGAGGCCTTGCCGGGCTTCCGTGACCGCCTCGTCATGGTGGTCGGTCGCTCGCGCTTCACGCCCGCGGGTTACGAAATCGACGACGACGAGGGCCTGGTCTACCTTGACCGCCCCCAAGGTGGCGACGGCCGCGTGACGCAGGAAAGCGCCCTGTTGCCCGGCGTGCGCGCCTGGCGGCTGGACTGCGCCCACGGCGACTTGCCCAAGGCTGAGCGCGCCTTCGACGCCTACCTCGACTTGCTCGAGCGCGGCGAGACCACGCGGCTGGAGCCCGTGGTCGCCACCGCCCGCAGTTCGCCCGCCGAACCCACCGAAGCGCCCACGGTGCGCAGCCGCCCCTCGCGCCAGGCGCGCGCGATCGACGAGCCGCTGCTCGACGTGCACGCGCTGCTCGACCCCGAGGATCTCCACCCCGCGCAGCCCCCCGCGCCCGGCTCTGCGCCGCTGGCGATCACGGTGCACAACCGCGACCTGGTGTTCGTCGGCCAGACGCTGCTGATCGGCCACTATGCCTCGTCCCGCCTCACCGGCACCGAGGCGGTGGCGGACCGGTTGCTGGGTGGCGTGCCATCGGCCTCGCTGGCCGCCGGCGTGTACCCCGAGGCGCCGGGCACCCACCAGATCTTCGTCAACCGCCACGAGAACCCCGCGCGGCCCCTCGGCCTGCCGCAGCCGCCCTGGGTGGTCGTGGCCGGCCTCGGGGCCGAAGGCAAGCTCGGCAGTGCGCAACTCGTGCACACCATCTGCCAGGCCACCATCGCCTGGGCCATGCGCCTGACCGAAGACCCGGCAGGCCCGCCGGCGCAGTTCGAGCTGACCAGCACGCTGATCGCCAGCGGCGGCAGCGGCATCCACGTGGGCACCTCGGCACAGGCACTGGCGCACGGCGTGCGCGAGGCCAATGCCCGGCTGGCCCAGGGCCAGTGGCCACAGGTGAGCCACCTGCACATCAACGAGCTGTACCTCGACCGGGCGACCGAGGCCTGGTCGGCGCTGCAGATGCTGGCCGGCGCCGCGCAGGGCCACTTCCGTCTCAGCCCGCTCATCGAGTCCGGCCCCGGTGCCCTGCGCCGCCCGCTGGACAGCGGCTACCGCGGCACGGGCTACGACTTCGTCAGCGCCATCGTGCACGACGACCGCCATGGGGAACCCGTGATCACCTACACCCTGGACACCAAACGCGCGCGCAGCGAGGTGCGGCAGCAGCCGCTGCAGCAGCGGCTGATCCACGACCTGGTCACCACCGCGTCGAACCACCTCACACGCGACCCGCAGCTCGGCCGCACGTTGTTCCAGCTGCTCGTGCCGCAAGACCTGGAGAGCAGCCTGGAAGGCACCAGCGAGCTCGTGCTCGAGCTCGACGACCGCTCGGCCACCATCCCCTGGGAACTGCTCGACGCCCCGCTGGACCGCCGTCGCGACCCCAAGGAGCCCTGGGCCATTCGCAACCGCCTGGTGCGGCGCCTGCGCACCGAGGTGTTTCGATCCCAGGTGCGCGACGCCACGATCGAAGACCACGCCCTGGTGGTGGGTGAACCCGCCAGCGGCCCCACGCCTTTGGCGGAGCTGCCGGGCGCGCGCGCCGAGGCCCGGGCCGTGGCCACGGCGCTGCTGGGCCCCAAGGGCCTGGCGGAGAACGAGGTGCGCCGCCTCATCGCCGACGAGGACGGCCACAAGCCCGGCGCCGCCGACATCATCAACGCGCTGTTCGAGCGGCCCTACCGCGTGCTGCACATCGCTGGCCATGGCGAGCCCGCCGCCGCGCGCGACAGCGGCCCGACTCGCCCGGCCCTGCGCGGCGTTGTGCTCAGCGACGGCGCCTTCATCGGCCCGCGCGAGATCGAGGCCATGCGCGTGGTGCCGGAGCTGGTGTTCCTCAACTGCTGCCACCTGGCGGCGGACAAGAGCGCGTCGCTGGCCGGAGCCGACAACCGCAGTGCGCTTGCCGCAGGCCTGGCCCAGCAGTTGATCCGCATCGGCGTGCGCTGCGTGGTGGCGGCCGGCTGGGCCGTGGCCGACGGCGCTGCCGCGGCCTTTGCCACCACCTTCTATCAGCGGCTGCTCGATGGCCAGCGCTTCATGGACGCCGTGCAGGCCGGACGCGTCGAGGCCTACCGCACCGACGGCACCAGCAACACCTGGGCGGCCTACCAGTGCTACGGTGACCCCGACTGGGTCTGGCAGCGCGCAGGCAGCGAGGCGGACAACGCGCCCCTGCCCGTCGAACAGCGCTACGCCTCGGTGGCTTCGCCCTCGGCGCTGGTGGTGGCACTGGAATCGCTCATCGCGCAATGCAACACGGGCAATCTGGCGCCGGCCGAAATGGTCGTGCGCCTGCGCCACCTGCAGCAGCGGTTCCAGGAGCCCTGGGGCGGCAGCGGCGCCATCGCCGAAGCCTTCGGCCTGGCCTGGCGCGAAGCCGATCAGCTCGACGAGGCCGTGCACTGGTTCGAACAGGCCGTGCGCGCCGACGATGGCAGCGCGGGCATCCGGGCGGCGGAGCAACTGGCCAACGTGCTGGCGCGCCGTGCCTGGTACCGCCTGCGGAGTGCCAGCCGCTCGCCCGACGAGATGTCCGAGGCGCTGCGGCAGGCCCGCGTGGACGTGGCGCGGGCGCTCGACAGCCTGCAGGCGCTGGTGGCGCTGGCGGACTCCGTCGAGCGCGCCAGCCTGCAAGGCGGCACCTTCAAGCGTCTGGCACAGATCGAACGGCTGGCACACGAACGCGGGCTGACGCCCGATGACGCGGCCTGCGCGAAGGCGCTGGCCTGCATGGCCGAGCACTACCAGCGCGCCGAAACACTCGCCCTGCGCCAGGGCCAGGACGAGGCCTTCCACCCCGCCATGAACCTGCTGGCCGCCGACGTGGTGCGCGGACACCCCCTGGACCCACGGCGCGTGGCCCAGGCCAGCGACAGTCTGCGGCGCCAGCACGCCCGCTCGCCGAACTTCTGGAGCGCCGTGGCGGACGCGGAACTGCTCATCCTGCAGGCGCTGGACCAGAACCAACTGGCCCAGGCGCAAGCCGGCATCGACGCCATGCTGGTCGACCTGCACGCCCACGCGGGCTCAAGCTGGCTGTGGAAATCGCCGACCGACCAACTCGAGTTCCTGCTCGGGCTGGCCGATGCCGGCCAACGCGGCACCGCGCACCGGGAGGCGGCTGCTCTGCTGCTGCAGCGCCTCAGGCGCTATGCGGGGGCGGCGGCTGGGGCCGCCTGATCAGGCCGCCGCCGCTTCCGCCACCGGCAGACGGATCAGGTGATCGAACGCGCTCAGCGCGGCCGTCGACCCCGCGCCGGCGGCGATCACGATCTGCTTGTAGGGCACCGTGGTGCAGTCGCCGGCCGCGAACACGCCCTCCACGTTGGTGTGGCCCTTGGCGTCGATCACGATCTCGCCGAAACGGCTGAGCTCCACCGTGCCCTTCAGCCATTCGGTGTTGGGCACCAGGCCGATCTGCACGAACACGCCTTCGAGCTCGATGTGACGCTGCTCGCCGCTCACGCGGTCCTTGTAGCTCAGGCCATTCACCGTGCCGTTGGCGCCGGTGATCTCGGTCGTCTGCGCGTTCACGTGGACGCTGACATTGGGCAGGCTCTCGAGCTTGCGCACCAGCACCGCGTCGGCCTTGAGCGCGTCGGCAAACTCGATCAATGTCACATGCTGCACGATGCCCGCGAGATCGATCGCCGCCTCGACACCCGAGTTGCCGCCACCGATCACCGCCACGCGCTTGCCCTTGAACAGCGGGCCGTCGCAGTGCGGGCAGTAGGCCACGCCTTTGTTGCGGTACTCGGCCTCGCCGGGCACGTTCACGTTGCGCCAGCGCGCGCCGGTCGACAGGATCACGCTGCGCGCCTTGAGCGTGGCGCCGTTGGCCATGACCACCTGCACCGGGCCGCCGGGCTCGCTGGCGGGCACCAGTTTTTCGGCGCGCTGCAGGTTCATGATGTCGACGCCGTAGTGACGCACCTGGGCTTCGAGCGCGGCAGCGAATTTCGGCCCGTCGGTTTCCAGCACGCTGATGTAGTTCTCGATCGCCAGCGTGTCGTTCACCTGGCCGCCGAAGCGCTCGGCCGCCACGCCCACGCGGATGCCCTTGCGCGCCGCGTACACGGCCGCCGCGGCACCGGCCGGGCCACCGCCCACGATCAGCACGTCGAACGGGTCTTTCGCATCCAGCTTGGCGGCTTCACGCGCATCGGCGTTCACGTCGAGCTTGGCGACGATCTCCTCCAGCGACATGCGGCCACCGCCGAACTCCTGGCCATTGAGGTAGACCATGGGCACCGCCATCACCTGGCGCTGCTCCACCTCGGCCTGGAACAGGCCGCCGTCGATCACCGTCACCTGCACCGCCGGGTTGCGGATCGCCATCAGCGACAGCGCCTGCACCACATCCGGGCAGTTGTGGCAGCTCAGGCTCATGTACACCTCGAAGCGCAGATCACCTTCCAGCGTGGCGATGGCGTCCAGCGTCTCCTGCTCGGCCTTGGGCGGGTGGCCGCCCGTCCACAGCAGCGCCAGCACCAGCGAAGTGAACTCGTGGCCCAGGGGGATGGCAGCGAAGCGCACGCCGGTGGTCTCGCCCTCGCGGGCGATCACGAACGAGGGCTTGCGCTCATCCATGCCGCTGTCGTCGAAGGACACTTGGTCCGACAGGCCGGCGATGGTCTGCAGCAACTCGCGCAGCTCCTGCGACGAAGTGGAATCGTCGAACGAGCCGATGAGGCGGATGGGCCGCTGCAGCTTGCCCAGATAAGCCTGCAATTGGGCCTTGAGGGTGTCGTCGAGCATGGGGGACTCCTTTCGGTTCGGTTCAGCGTTTTGCGAGGAACCCTGGGCGCGCGGCGCCCAAGGTTCAACGCAAAACCCTCAGGGGGTTTCAGCGCATGGGGCGATCAGATCTTGCCGACCAGGTCCAGCGAAGGGGTCAGGGTCTTGGCGCCGTCGTTCCACTTGGCGGGGCACACCTGGCCGGGGTTCTTGGCCACGAACTGGGCGGCCTTGAGCTTGCGCAGGGTTTCCTTCATGTCACGCGCGATGGCGTTGTCGTGGATCTCGGCGGTCTTGATCACGCCATCGGGGTTGATGATGAAGGTGCCGCGCAGCGCCAGGCCCTCTTCCTCGATGTGCACGCCGAAGGCGCGGGTCAGGGCGTGGATCGGGTCACCCACCAGCGGGAACTTGGCCTTGCCCACGGCGGGCGAGGTCTCGTGCCACACCTTGTGCGAGAAGTGCGTGTCGGTGGTGACGATGTACACCTCGGCGCCCAGCTTCTGGAACTCGGCGTAGTTGTCAGCCGCGTCTTCCACTTCGGTGGGGCAGTTGAAGGTGAAGGCAGCCGGCATGAACACCAGCACCGACCACTCGCCACGCAGGCTCGCGTCGCTCACGGGCACGAACTTGCCGTTGTGGAAGGCCGTGGTGGAGAAGGGTTGAACGGTGGTGTTGATCAGGGACATGGGAACTCCTGGTTGCGGTTGAAGGGAATGGGAGGAACGGTGACGGCGTTGAACACTGTTCGACGCGACAGGGGTAATCATAGTCGATAACTATGGATGATGCGGATTAATAGTCTTTATCCGCTCCATAGGGATTTTTGTGCTTTGCAGCACGAATGACGCCTGCGGCTGTCACGGGCAATCGGTAAGCCCGAGCGGCTGTTGATGTGCCAACGCAACAAAATGTGAAGAAAAATCGCACGAGATGTTAATGAGAACGGTTTTCATTAGCAATAATCTCGCCCGCAGCCAGCCACCGACCCAGCGCTCCCCCCTCGTGCCCAGCGGCACTTGCGCGCCGTGATGAGGAAGCCAGCCAGCCGACTCACCACTGCCTCAAGGACCCAACATGGCACGCAAGCACCGCCGCTCCTCCCGCCCTTCCGCCCAACTCCTCGCCCTGCTGGCCGTCGCCGTGCCCGCCGTCGGCATCGCGCAGACCAGCCCGTCGAACACGCTGCCCACCGTCACGGTGAAAGAGGCGCCGGAGGTGCCGTACAAGGCCGACGAGTCGGCCAACCCGAAGTTCACCGCGCCCTTGCTCGACACACCCAAGACGGTTCAGATCATCAAGAAGGAAGTCATTGAGGAGCAAGGCGCCATCACCCTGATGGAAGCGCTGCGCAACACCCCTGGCATCACCATGCAGATGGGTGAGAACGGCAACACCTCCGCCGGCGACACCTTCCAGTTGCGCGGCTTCTCGCTGCAGCAATCCACCTTCGTTGACGGCATCCGCGACCTGGGTGCCATCACACGCGACACCTTCAACCTCGAGCAGATCGAGGTCGTGAAGGGCGCCGCTGGCGCCGAGACCGGCCGGGGCGCCGCGTCCGGCTTCCTGAACCTGGTGACCAAGCAGGCGCACCTGGGCGATGAGAACAGCGCCTCCGTCACCCTGGGCACGGCCAAGCGCAAGCGCGCCGCCGTGGACCTGAACAAGCAGCTCGGCAACGAGTCCGCCATCCGCATCAACGCGATGGTGCAAGACAGCGGCGTGGACGGCCGCGACTACGTGGAAAACACCGGCCAGGGCCTGGGCCTGTCCTACGCGACCGGCCTGGGCACGCCCACGCGCATCCACCTGTACAGCCAGCACATCCGCCAGAAGAACGTGCCGGATGGGGGCATTCCGTCGATTGGTTTCGAAGGCTTCTTCAACGCCACTCCCGCCGTCCGAAACGCCCCCAAGGTCGATCGCGAGAACTACTACGGCAGCGTGAACGACCGCGAGAAGGTCGAGGCCGACATGCTCACCGCCAAGGTCGAACACGACCTCGGCGCGGGCACCACTGTGCGCAACATCACGCGCGTCGGCAAGACGCACATGGACCGCACGCTCACTGGCATCAACGCCATCACCACCACCGGCAACGGCGCGGTGCTGGCGAACCCCTTGACCTGGAACATCAGCCGCTCGCGCCAACGCGTAGACCAGGAAAACGAGATCTTCGCCAACCAGACCAGCGTGAACACCGAGTTCAACGCGGGCGGCCTGGAGCACTCGCTGGCGGCCGGTGTGGAACTGCTGCACGAGAAGCAGACGTCCTTCACCCATTCGACCGTCACCCCCGCCGGTGCTGTCACTTTCGCCAACCTGTACAACCCAAACCCCTACGACGTGGTGTCGCAGTTCGGGCCACGCACGGGAGCCAAGTCCGGTGGCACCACCAACACCATCGCGCTGTACGCCTTCGACACCGTGAAGTTCAACGAGCAGTGGTCGCTCACCGGAGGCCTGCGCCTGGACCGCTACAAGCTGCGCACGCGCGCCAACGACGCGGCCGGCGTGCTCACGACGGCGCTTGACGATTCGCGCACGCTCAAGAGCTGGAGCCTGGGCACTACGTACAAGCCCGCCGAGAACGGCAGCATCTACGCGGCCTACGCCACCTCGGAAACCCCACCCGGGGGCAACAACTTCACGCTGAGCTCGCAGGACAACAACCAGAACAACGCCGCTCTGGACCCACAGGAGACCAAGTCGATCGAGCTCGGCACCAAGTGGGATCTGCTCAACAAGCGCCTCAACGTCTCGGCCGCGATCTTTCGCATCGAGAACGACAAGCAAACCTCGACCGACCCCGTCACCAACACCGTGCAGCAGTTCGGCAAGACGCGCGTGCAAGGCTTCGAACTCTCGGCGGTCGGCCAGATCACCAACTTCTGGCAAGTCAGCGCCGGCCTGGCCAAGACCAGCACCAAGCAGATCGATCAGCGCAGCGGCACCAACGGCGCCACGATCACCGACGGCGTGCGCTGGTCGCCCGACCTGACGCTGACGCTGTGGACCTCGTACCAGCTGGACAAGTGGACGATGGGCGTCGGCACGCGCTACGTGTCGGAACAGAAGCGCGTGATCAACGGCGCCAACCCCGCAACGCAGAACGTGCCCAACATTCCCTCCTACTGGGTGGCCGACGCCATGCTGGGCTACCAGATCAACGACAAGGTCAGCCTGCGCCTGAACGTCTACAACCTGTTCGACGAGGAATACCTCTCGGTGCTGAACAACGGCGGCTCGCGCCTGGCGCTGGGCACGCCCCGCTCGGCCATGCTGACGGCCAACTTCAAGTTCTGACCGAACCGGAGAATCCAAGGAATTACCGCCAGGCCACCCGCCTGGCGGTTTTTTTTTTTGCCCGCGCGCCGGGCGCGGTGCTCAGTACACCTCGGGCACGTAGATCTCGCCCGGCACCTGGTGGCGGCGGTAGCCCTCGTGGCGAATGCGCTCCGGCAGCGTGATGCCGGGCCGCTCCACCTCGTGGTATGGGATGAGCGAGAGCAGGTGGTGGATGCAGTTCAGCCGCGCCGTCTTCTTGTCATCGGCTGGCACCACCCACCAAGGCGATTCGGGGGTGTTCGTGCGCGCCAGCATCTCTTCCTTGGCCTTGGTGTAGAGCTCCCAGCGGCGGCGGCTCTCCAGGTCCATGGGGCTGAGCTTCCACTGTTTGAGTGGGTCGTGGATGCGACCGAGGAAGCGCGCCTCCTGCTCCTCGTCGGAGATGGAAAACCAGTACTTCACGAGCTGGATGCCCGAGTTGACGAGCATCTTTTCGAACTCGGGCACTGTGCGGAAGAAGGACTCGAGCTGCTGGTCGTCGCAGAAGCCCATCACGCGTTCGACGCCGGCGCGGTTGTACCAGCTGCGGTCGAACAGCACGATCTCACCACCCGCAGGCAAGTGCGTGACGTAGCGCTGGAAGTACCACTGCGTGCGTTCGCGGTCGTTGGGCGCGGGCAGCGCCACCACGCGGCACACGCGCGGGTTCAGGCGCTGGGTGATGCGCTTGATCACGCCGCCCTTGCCGGCCGCGTCGCGGCCCTCGAACACCACCACCAGCTTGTGGCCGGTGCTCACCACCCAGTCCTGCAGCTTCACCAGTTCGGCCTGCAGCCGGAACAGTTCGCGGAAGTAGACCCGCCGCGCCTCGCGGCGCTGGGCGGCGGCTTCGGGATCCGCCTCCTCGTTCGGGTCGCGGTCCTCGATCTCCATCTCGAGTTCCTCGTCGTAGCCGTCCATGAGGTCGTCACTCAGGCGGCGCATCAGGTCGTCGTTGTGGTTCATGAGCATGGCGCAGTCCTTTTTCCTACCGAACAGGCCAGTATTGCCCCGATGTGTGACGTTCACATGACATTCACGTGAATGCCCCCGGGGTCAGCGCTATGCCCGCCAGCGCCACAGCGCCGCGCCCAGCGCGCTGCTCACGCCCAGCAGGGCGACAGCCGGCCAGCCCCAGTGCGCCCACAACAGCGACCCGAGGACCGACCCGCCCGCCATGCCCACAAACATGGCCGTGATGAGGATGGCGTTGAGGCGGCTGCGCGCAGCGGGGTCCAGGCCGTAGACGGTGCTCTGGTGCGCGATCAGCGAGGCCTGGAAGCCGAAGTCAAAGCCGATGGTGCTGAGGACCAACAACAGCAATGCCCCTGACATCGGCAGGAAGTCCATGCCCAGCATGAGCGCGTAGGCCAGGGCGGCCACGCCGGTGCCCATGAGCACGACGCGGCGCGGACCCACCCGGTCGGACAGCCGGCCCGCGATGGGCGCCGCCAGCGCGCCCGCCGCCCCGGCCAGGCCGAAGGCGCCCGCGGCACCGCTGCCCATGCCGAAGCGCGCGTGCAGCATCACGGCCAGGGTGGACCAGAACGCGCTGAAACCCAGGCCCAACAGGGCCTGGGCGACGGCGGCCCGGCGCAGCAAGGCATGCTGGCGCCACAGCCCGGCCATCGACTTCAACAAATCGCCATAAGGCAGGCGCGTGGTGGGCGCAAAGGCCGGCACCCGCCATTGCACCGCCAAGGCCAGCAGCAGCAGGCTGGCGGCCGCGAAGCCGAACATGGCCCGCCAGCCCAGTGCCTGCGTGACCAGGCCGCTGACCACACGCGACAGGAGGATGCCCAGCAGCAGGCCGGTCATCACCGCGCCCACGGCTTTGCCCCGCTGGTGCTCGGGCGCCAGCGAGACAGCCGCCGGCACGAAATCCTGTGCGGCCGTGGCGGCCAGCCCGATGAACAGGCTCGCAACCAGCAGCACCGGAACATTGGGCGCCAGGGCACAGACCAGCAGCATCACCGCCAGCAGCATCGACTTCACCAGCATCACGCGGCGTCGGTCGAAGCGGTCGCCCAGCGGGGCGAGCAGCAAGATCCCGGCCGCATAACCCAGTTGCGTGAGGGTGGGCACGGCGCCGATGGCGCCTTCGCCCACCTGCAGGCCACGCGCCAGATCGGGCAGCATGGGCTGGCTGTAGTAGATGGAGGCGACGCTGAAGCCTGCGCCCGCGGCGAGCAAGGGGGCAAGCCCGACCGGTGTGCGGTTCAGGTCATGCGTGGCGGGAATGGAAGTCATGACGTGCTTTCGAGGCCATTTCGGCGATGGACCGCATTGTTCCCATGCGAATGTCGGTCGGATAGACTGCAAGGCGAACAGGCTTCATACGTCCTGCGCATGAAAGACACCCGACTCGCCATCGACCGCATCGAACTGCTGCAGACCTTCGTGCGCATCGTCGAGAGTGGCAGCCTCTCGGCCGCGGCCGAGCGCCTGGACACCACGCAGCCCACGGTGAGCCGGCGCCTGCAGGCGCTGGAGCGCCACTTCGGCGTGCGCCTGCTGCGGCGCTCCACCCACGCGGCCACGCTCACGCCAGATGGCGAGCGCTGCCTGACCATGGCGCGCTCGCTGATCGACGAATGGGACGCCATGCAGGAAGAGCTGCGCGGCTCGCGGCTCGCGGCCAGCGGCACGCTCAAGGTGCAGGTGCCGCACGCGCTGGGGCAGGAACAACTGGTGGCGCCACTCGCCCAGTTCCTGCGCGCGCACCCCGAGGTGCGCGTGGAGTGGCTGCTGGGCGACCGCCCCCCCGATTTCGCGGGCGAAGGCATCGACTGCGCGGTTCAGGTCGGCGAGGTCACCGACCCCAACGTGGTGGCGGTGCCGCTGTACGAACTGCCCCGCATCGTGATCGGCGCGCCCGCCCTGCTCGGCCGCCACCCGCCCCGCACGCCCGAGCAGTTGCGCGAGCTGCCCTGGCTGGCGCTGCAGACCTTCTATCGCGACCGCGTGGTGCTGCACCCCGTGGGTGGCGGCACGGCGCAGCGTTTCGACATCCGCCCGCGCCTGCGCACCGACAGCCTGTACGCGCTGCGCAGCGCGGTGCTGGCGGGCCTGGGCGTGGCCATCGTCTCGGCCTGGCTCGTCACCGACGACTTGCGCGACGGCCGCCTGGTGCACCTGGCGCCCGGCTGGCGCGCCGAGCCGCTGCCCGTGCAACTGGTCTATCCCCCCGCGCGCTTCCAGGCCGCGCGGCTGCGCCGCTTCCTGGAGGTGGTGAAGGCCTACGGCCAGTCGCTCGCGGCACGCTGAACGATCGAGCCTGCCACGTGCATGGACCCCGCGTGAAATTGCGCGACACTCGGTGCACCCCTGTCGCCAGCAACCCCACCTGCTTCACCTCGACACCCGCATGCACGACAACCTTGCCCTGATCAACACGATAGCCGCCGGCCTAGGACTGGCGCTGATCCTGGGGTTCCTCTGCGCGCGCGTGAAGCTGCCAGCCCTGGTGGGCTACCTGTTGGCCGGCGTCATCATCGGCCCCTACACGCCCGGCTTCGTGGCCGACACCGAGATCGCCTCGCAGCTCGCCGAAATCGGCGTGATGCTGTTGATGTTCGGCGTCGGCCTGCACTTCTCGCTCGACGACCTGCTGTCGGTGCGCAAGATCGCCCTGCCCGGTGCCGTGGTGCAGATGGTGGTGGCCACGTTGATGGGCATGGCCATGGCCACCTGGTGGGGCTGGGACATCGGGCCCGCGCTGGTACTGGGCATTTCCCTGTCGGTGGCCAGCACGGTGGTTCTGCTGCGCGCGCTGGAAAGCCTGGGCATCCTGGGCTCCATCACGGGGCGCATCGCGGTCGGCTGGCTGGTGGTGGAAGACCTGGCCATGGTGCTGGTGCTGGTGCTGCTGCCACCGTTGGCGGGCTTCCTGGGCGGCACTGCGCCCGACAGTGGAGGCGCGCAGTCGGTGGGCGCCGCACTGGGCATGACACTGCTGCGCGTCGGTGCCTTCGTGGCGCTCATGCTGCTGGTGGGGCGCAAGCTGTTTCCCTGGCTGCTCTGGCAGGTCACGCGCACCGGCTCGCGCGAGCTGTTCACGCTGTGCGTGGTGGCCGCGGCCCTGGGCATCGCCTTCGCCTCGGCCAAGCTGTTCGGCGTGTCCTTCGCGCTGGGCGCCTTCTTCGCCGGCATGGTGCTGCGCGAGTCCGAGTTCAGCCACCGCGCGGCCGAGGAATCGCTGCCGCTGCGCGACGCCTTCGCGGTGCTGTTCTTCGTCTCGGTGGGCATGCTGTTCGACCCGTACGTGCTGATCGAGGAACCGGTGCACGTGCTGGGCGTGGTGGCCATCATCGTGGTGGGCAAGTCGCTCGCCGCGGTGGCGCTGGTGCTGCTGATGCGCTACCCGCTGCATACCGCGCTCACCATCTCGGCCAGCCTGGCGCAGATCGGCGAGTTCTCCTTCATCCTGGTGGGCCTGGGCGCCCAGCTCGGCCTCATGCCCGACGAGGGCCACAGCCTGGTGCTGGCCGGCGCGCTGATCTCCATCGCCATCAACCCACTGCTGTTCAGAGCCATCGAGCCGCTGCGCGCACTGATGCGCCAGCACTCGCCGTTGATCCGCCGCCTGGAGGCGCGCGATGACCCGCTGGCCGAACTGCCACGCAGCACCGAGGCCAAGTACCTCTCGCGCCAGGTGGTGCTGGTGGGCTACGGCCGCGTGGGCCGGCGCATCGCGCAGGCACTCAAGGCCGCGGGCCAGCCCTTCGTGGTGGCCGACCAGAACCGCGAACTGGTGGAAGCCCTGCGCGCCAAGGGCGTGGCCGCGGTGGTGGGCAACGCCGGCGACCCGGAGGTGTTGATCCAGGCCCACATCGCGCAGGCGCGCATGCTGGTCATCGCCACGCAGGACACGCTGTCGCTGCACCAGATGATCGAGACCGCGCGCACGCTCAACCCCGAGATCCAGATCGTGGTGCGCTCGCACAACGAGGACGAGGCCGAGCGCATGCGGTCAGCGGGCGTGGGCACGGTGTTCCTGGGCGAGGCCGAGCTCGCACACGCCATGGCGCGGCACGTGCTGGCACCGCCCCCGCTGGAGAAGGCGCACTGAGCGGCGACCGCGCCCGAGCGGCCGCTCCGTACAATGCGTCCTCTATGCGCCGCTGGCTCATCGCGCTGTTTGCCTGCCATTTCCTGCTGGGAGTGATCGGCTTCGGCATACCGGATCACATCGTGGACGTGCCTCGCGCGGCCGACGCGCTGATCGACCCCGCGTCGAACGACCCGCTCGCCAAAAGCCAGAAAGGCCTGGCCGACCTGGAACACGCACTGGGCGATGAACTCCCCGATCTGCCCGACTCCCTGCAACGGCGCGCGACGCCGCCGTTGTCGCATGTGATGACGCCGGCGCGGGCGCCCACGAACGTGGGGCTCATGCCCTGGCCGCTACTGGACGCGCCGTTTCGTCCACCCCGGCGCGCCTGAGCGCACCGTCTCTTCCAGCCCCGTCCGCCATCGAGCGCTGCCGCCTGTGCGCTGCGCCGCGGACGGCCCGGCCCTTGCTCGAATCACCCCCATGGAAATTGCCTTACTGATCGCGCTCATCCTCCTCAATGGCGTCTTCGCCATGTCGGAGCTGGCGCTCGTGACCGCGCGCAAGGCGCGCCTGCAAAAACTCATCGACGAGGGCGACGGCGCGGCCGCCGCGGCCGTCAAGCTCGGCGAAGACCCGAACCGCTTCCTCTCCACCATCCAGATCGGCATCACCTCCATCGGCGTGCTCAACGGCATCGTGGGCGAGGCGGCGCTGGCCGGCCCCCTGGCGCTGTGGCTGCAGACCCTGGGCGCGCCGGTGCAGGCCAGCCAGTACGGCGCGACGGCGCTGGTGGTGGTGGTCATCACCTACTTCTCCATCGTGGTCGGCGAACTGGTGCCCAAGCGCCTGGGGCAGACCTACCCCGAGGCGCTGGCCCGCCTGGTGGCGCGGCCCATCGACTGGCTGTCCAAGGCCACCAAGCCCTTCGTGATGCTGCTGTCGGTGTCCACCCGCGCGCTGCTGCGCCTGCTGGGCGTGAAGGAAGGCAATGTCAACGCGGTGACGGAGGAAGAGATCCATGCGATGCTCGCCGAAGGCACCAGCGCGGGCGTGATCGAATCGCACGAGCACGCCATGGTGCGCAACGTGTTCCGCCTGGACGACCGCCAGATCGGCTCGCTCATGGTGCCGCGCAGCGACGTGGTGGTGCTCGACCTGGAGCAATCCTTCGAGGTGAACATGGCGCGCGTGGAAAGCAGCGAGCATTCGCGCTTTCCCGTCGTCAAAGGCAATCTGGGCAACCTGCAGGGCGTACTGAACGCGCGCCAGTGGATGGCGCAGGCCCTGCGCGGTGCAGCGCGCGAGCTGGCCGAGCAGCCGCTGCAGCAACCGCTGTATGTGCCCGAAACCATCACGGGCATGGAGCTGCTGGACAACTTCCGCCTCTCCGACGTGCAGATGGCCTTCGTGATCGACGAGTACGGCGAGCTGCAGGGCATCGTCACGCTGCAGGACCTCATCGAAGCCATCACCGGCGAGTTCCAGCCGCGCGACCCCGAGACCTCGTGGGCGATGCAGCGCGAGGACGGCTCCTGGCTGCTGGACGGCCACATCCCCGTGCCCGAGCTGAAGGACCGGCTGAACCTGGACAGGGTGCCCGACGAGGAGCGGGGCCGCTACCACACGCTCAGCGGCATGCTGATGCTGCTGACGGGCCGCCTGCCGCGCGTGGGCGACTGCGCCACCTGGGAGGGCTGGCGGCTGGAGATCGTGGACATGGACGGGCGCACCATCGACAAGGTGATGGCGACGAAGTTGCCGATCGATCCGCCGGCGGTCGAGGGGGATCGCTCCGACGGGTGATTTTTCAGGGACCCGTTGCAGGCCCCCGCTTCTGGTAGCCCAAGGCCACTGGGTGCCCTGCTCCGCGAATGTCCCCCGGGCGCTGCGCGCCCTCCTCCTTTATTTCGCTGCGCAGGGCACCCAGTGGCCTTGGGCAGCGGAGGTGCAGGCAGCGCACCAGGGTTCAAGCGGGCCGCGCGCCTTCCCAGGCCGCCTGCAACAGCGCGCGGATCGCCCTTGCCTCCAGTGGCCGCGGGTTCGGGTACTGGTTCTGCAAGGCAATCTCGCAGGCCTTGTCCAGGTCTTCGGCCTTCATGCCGATGTCGCGCAGCGCCACGGGCGCGCCGTTGGCCTTCGCCAGATCGAACACCGCCTGCGCGGCCTGGCCGCTATCAGGGCTGTCACTGCGGCCCAGCGCACGTGCGATGCGCCGCATGGCCTGCGGCGCGGCCGCCGCGTTGTAGGCCAGCGCGTGCGGCAGCACCACCGTGTGCGTTTCGGCGTGCGGCAAATTGAAGCTGCCGCCCAGCGTGTGGCAGAGCTTGTGGTGCAGCGCCATGCCCACCGAGCCGAGCACGATGCCGCACAACCAGGCGCCGTAGAGCGCGTCACCGCGCGCGTCCACGTCTTGCGCATTCGCCACGATGCGCGGCAGCGCACGGCCAATGGCGGCGATGCCCTCTTCCGCCATCAGATCAATCACCGGGTTGCCTTCCACCGAGTACAGACCCTCGGCCGCGTGCGCGATGGCGTTGATGCCGCTGGTCACGCTCAGACCCACCGGCAGCGTGAGCGTGAGCTCCGGGTCATAGATCACGCTCTGCGGCAGCACCTTCAGGTCCTTGCCCGTCTTCTTCAGGCCGGCTTCGGTGATGCCGTAGATCGGCGTCATCTCCGAGCCCGCGTAGGTGGTGGGAATGGCCAGGATGGGCAGGCCCGAGTCGAGCGCGATGGCCTTGCCCAGGCCGGTGGTGGAGCCGCCACCGATGGCCACCGCGCAGTCCGCGCCCAGTTGCCGCGCCACCTCGCGCGCCTCGCGCGCGGTCTCGATCGGCACGTGCATCACCGCGCGATCGAAGATGCCCGCCGCGCGATCACCCAGCAGTTGCGCCACGCGTTCGGCGCTGGCGCGCTGCTCGGGCGTGCACAGCACCAGCGCGCGCTGCGCGCCCATGGCCTGGATGGCCTGCGGCAGTTGCGCCAGCGCCCCCGCGCCGAACACCACGCGGCTGGGCAGGCCCTGATAAACGAACGGTCGCATGCGGTCTCTTTCCTTCTTCAATCGGTGCGCAAGCCAGAGGCGCGCTGCAGAACCCGGATGATGGCCGCGTAGTCCAGCTCCGCATCGCCCTGCGCCTGCGCGGCCGACATGAGCTGGCGCGTGGCCGCCGTCTGCGTCAACGGTACCCGCAAGCGCGCGCCTTCACCGAGGATGAGGTCGATGTCCTTGTTCATCTGTCCCACGGTGAAGGTGGGCGTGTAGTCGTTCTTCGAGAGCTGCACGCTCTTGGCCTTGACGATGGGCGAGGCCACCGCGCTGGCGCCGATCACCTGCCACATGTCATCCCACGCCAGGCCACCCTTCTGCCCCAGGCTCAGGGCCTCGGCCAGCATCGCGCTGGTCTGCGCGATCATGAGGTTGACCACCAGCTTCATCAGCCGCGCCTCTTCGGCCTCGCCCAGCCAGAATTGCGTGGGCCCCCAGCAGCGCAGCAGGGGCAGCAGGCGCTCGTGCAGCGCCTTGGGGCCCGAGGCCATCACCGTGAGTTGCGCCGCCTCGGCCATGTGGTTGTTGCCCGAGACGGTGCAGCGCAGGCTCTGCACACCGGCACGCGCACAGGCCTCGGCCACGCGGGCCGAAGCCTCGGGCGACACCGTGCTGGTATCCACCCAGGCCGAGCCCTTCATCGCATTCGCGGCCACGCGCTCAACCACCGCGAGCAGCGCGCCATCGTGCGGCAACGAGGAGACGATCACCTCCGCCGCGGCAAGGCCGTCGCCGGCGTCCAGCCCGGCCTTGCGGGCCAGGGCCAGGCGCTCGGCCGAGGGGTCTTCCACCGAGACGCTGTGCCCCGCGGCGAGCAAGTGGCGGGCCATGGGCAGGCCCATCTTGCCGACGCCGATGACGTGAACCTTCATGCCGTGACTCCGTTCGATGCGCCGATGCCCATGGCGCAGGTGATCTTCTCGCCCGAGGCGCGCAGCGCCGAGAGCAAAGGGGGCAGGTCCACGCCCACCAGTTGCCCGGCGCGCTTGCGCCACTGGCCGGCGACCATGACCGAATCGATGTTGGCCAAGGTGGCCTGGAACACCACCGCGCTCACCGGGTCGTGCACGGGCTGCATGTTCAGCGCGTCGGCGCGGATCAGCACCAGGTCGGCCTGCTTGCCCGGGGCCAGGGTGCCGATGCGGTGCGACTGGCGCAGCATGCGCGCGCCCTCCACCGTGATCCAGGCCAGGGCCTCGCGCGTGGTGATGGTGGAGGTGTCGGGGATGGTGCCGTGCGCAGCGCGGTGGGCCACGTTGTCCAGGCTGCGCTGAATGCCCAGGGCGATGCGGGCCTGGCTGATCATGTCGCCGCTCATCACACTCTCCAGGTCCACGCCCAGCGAGGGCGCGCGGCCCAGTGCGCGCAGCCGGCCCGTGAGCGGGTGGCCGTGGCCCTGCGACATTTCGCTCTCGGCCGCGGCCGAAAAGCTCATGCCGAGGTCACAGAAGCGCTTGAGCTGTTCATCACTGAGCGCGTGGCCGTGCACGATGTTGATCTGCTCGCCCAGCAGGCCCAGCGCCTCCAGCCGCTCCCAGCCGTCGGGCGTGCGCGCCGGCCCACCGCCCTGGTGCAGCGATGCGATGAGGCCCAGCTCCTGGGCCATGCGGAAGTCGTGCACCGCCACGTCCAGCGTGCTGTAGTGCGGGCCCAGCACGGCGGCGTGGATCTCCAGCAGCGGTTTCCCCTGGTGGGCCTTGAGCAGGCGCTCCACCTCCGCGCGCGGGTGCGGCACTTCCCAGAACGGCGTCTGGCCGGGCTTGGGGTCGGGCTTGGGCGTGCCATGGAAGAAAGCGGCTCGGATGCCCGATTGCAGCAAGGCGTCGACCGCCGCGTCGTTGTGCGCGGGCGTGGGGTTGTTGTGGCACCAGTCCACCAGCGTGGTGGTGCCGCAGTTGAGCTGGTTGAGCGCGCCCACCAGCGTGGCGATGCGCAGGTCCTCGGGCGTGAACACCGTGGCCAGGCCCGCGTGCATGTTCTTGAAGTACTGCAACAGCGTCCAGTTGGCGGCCACGCCGCGCAGCGCGGTCTGCCAGGTGTGCATGTGGGCGTTGACGAAGCCCGGCACCAGGATGCAGCCGCTGGCGTCAACGACCTGCGCATCGTCCACCGACAGTTGCGGGGCGATGGCCTCGATGGTGTCGCCCGACACCAGCAGGTCGCCGACGGGCAGGTCGCCCTGCGCGTCCATGGTGACGATGGACGCGCCTCGGATGTGGGTGCGCTGTGCCATCGCGCCGCCTCAACTCGACAGCCCGTCGCCGACGTCGACGTTCAGCGGCGCGATCGTCAGGCCGGCGTCGTTCGCGGTCTCCTTCAGCAGGATGGCGAAGTCCACGTCCTCGTGTCCGCGGCCCACCAGGCGCGCGATGCTCTCGCGCGTGGCCGCCGCCGAGGGCATGGGCACGCCGTGCGCCTTGCCCGCGCCCAGGCCCAGATCCATGTCCTTGAGCAACAGCTTGGGCGTGAAGGTCACCTGCTCGAAGCTGAGCTTGGTCAGCACCGGCGTCTTGTAGCGCGTGTACATGCTGCCCAACACCGAGTCATTGATGCTCTCCAGGAACACGTGGCGCGGAATGCCGGCCTTCTCGGCCAGCACGGTGATCTCGCACAGGCTCTGGATGATCACGCCGAACATGGTGTTGTGCGCGATCTTCCAGACGCGCGCGAGTTCGCCCTCGCCCACCCACATGGTCTTGCGCGACATCGCGGCCAGGTAGGTCTCGTTCGTGTCGTACAGCGCCTTGGGCCCCGATGCCACCACCAGCAGCTTGCCGGCCTTGGCCACCTTGGCGTTGCCCGAGACGGGTGCGCAGAGGTAGGCCACGCCCATGCCTTCGAGCTTCTCGCGGATCTGGGCCGAACCTTCCTGCGAGATGGACGAGCTGTCGATCACGGTGCGCGGCTTCTTCGCACCCGTCATCACGCCGCCGTCCCCGAACAGCACCTGCTTGAGGTCGTCGGTGGTGGAGACCATGGTGAACACGGTGTCGCAGCCCGCCAGATCGAGCTTGCTGTCGACGACTTGCGCGCCGTACTCGGCCAGCGGCTCGGCCTTGGCCCGCGTGCGGTTCCACACCTTCACACCATGCCCGGCCTGCAGCAGCTTCTTGACCATGGCCTCGCCCATGCGGCCCAGGCCGATCCATCCCAGTGATTGGCTCACGTGCTTGTCTCCTCTTGTGGTTCGCTAAGGGCGCCGAGTGTGTCCACCCACCCGGCCTCGCGGCAACCCGGCACGCGGAAATCAGTTTTTCAAGGGTCGGTCGGGCCGTGCGCCGATGCGGGCATGATCGAGCGCATGAGCGAGGCCCGCACCTGGGACATCTTCTGCCGCGTGATCGACAACTACGGCGACGTCGGCGTCTGCTGGCGCCTGGCCGCGCAACTCGGCGCGCGCGGTCAGGCCGTGCGCCTGTGGATCGACGACGCCGCACCCCTGGCCTGGATGGCCCCCGAGGGCGCGCCCGGCGTGAGCGTGCTGCCCTGGCGTGAACCGTTCGACCTGCAAGGTGTGGTGCCGGGCGAGGTCTGGATCGAAGCCTTCGGTTGCGAGCCGCCCGAGGCCTTCGTCGCCGCGCGCACCACCGAGCCCGCGTGGATCAACCTGGAGTACCTGAGCGCCGAGGTCTGGGTGGAGCGCTGCCACGGCCTGCCTTCGCCCGTGATGAGCGGGCCGGGCAAGGGCCTTACCAAGCGCTTCTTCTACCCGGGCTTCACCGAGCGCACCGGCGGGCTGCTGCGCGAGGACGATATCGCGGCGCGGCAGGCCGCGTTCGACCGCACGGCCTGGTTGAGCGCGCATGGCCTGCCCACCGATGGCCGGCGCGTCGTGCTGTTCGGCTACGAGCCGCCCAGCCTGGGGGCGGTGATGGCCGAAGCCGAAGCGCACTGGCTGGTCACGCCGGGCCGATCGGGCGCCGCCGCGCAGGGCCTGCCGCTGGCGCCCGGCGCCACGCGCCACGCCCTGCCCTGGCTCGACCAGCGCGGCTTCGACGAGCTGCTGTGGAGCGCCGACCTCAACCTCGTGCGCGGCGAGGACTCGCTGGTGCGCGCCCTGTGGGCCGGCCAGCCCTTCGTCTGGCAGATCTACCCCCAGCACGACGACGCCCACCACGCCAAACTCCAGGCCTTTCTCGACTGGCTGGACGCACCCGCCAGCCTGCGCGCCTTCCACCACCACTGGAACGGTCTGCCGGGTTCGCCATCTGCGCCCGCAGCCCCTGTCTGGCCGGGCTGGGACGTGGTGACCGGTTGGCGCGACACCGTCCGGGCCGCCCGCCAGCGCCTGCTCGCCCAACCCGATCTGGCGACGCAGCTGAGCGAGGTAGTGGAGCGAAAACGGTAAAATGTCGGGTTTAGCGACAAACCCGCAACCCGGGCCCGGTCCATCCACCGCAGATGCCGGCCCCTCGCCCGAACCGCCGGGCGATCCCTTCAACGGAACTCCCTCATGAAAATCGCCCAAGAAATCCGCGCCGGCAACGTCATCATGCACGGCAAGGACCCGATGATCGTCCTGCGCACCGAGTACGCCCGCGGCGGCCGCGGCGCCGCCACCGTTCGCATGAAGCTCAAGGGCCTGCTCGGCAACATCGGCACCGAAGTCGTCTTCAAGGCCGACGACAAGATGGACCAGGTCATCCTGGACCACAAGGAGTGCACCTACTCCTACTTCGCCGACCCCATGTACGTCTTCATGGACACCGACTTCAACCAATACGAGGTGGAAGCCGAGAACATGGGCGACGCCCTGAACTACCTGGAAGACGGCATGGCCGTCGAGGTGGTGTTCTACGACGACAAGGCCATCTCGGTGGAACTGCCCACCAGCGTGGAACGCGAAATCACCTGGACGGAACCCGCCGTCAAGGGCGACACCTCGGGCAAGGTGCTCAAGCCGGCCAAGATCGCCACCGGTTTCGAGATCCCCGTGCCGCTGTTCGTCAGCCAGGGCGACCGCATCGAGATCGATACGCGCACCGGCGAATACCGCAAGCGCGTCTGATCGATCGCATCACTGTCGCAAGACACGAAGGGCTCCACACGGAGCCCTTCTGCATTGAACGCCCCGCACGCGCAGCATGGACCTGATCGCCCGCATCGCCGACATCATCATCCCGGTGTTCCTGATCGTGGCCATCGGCTACGGCTATGCGCGCCGGCGGTCCATCGATCTGCACAGCTTCAACCGCATCGCGCTGGATGTGCTGGCGCCGCTGCTGGTGTATTCCGCGCTGGCCTCGCGCGACTTCGTCATCGGCGAGTACGTGCCGCTGCTCATCGGCGGCACGGTGATCATCCTGGCCAGCGGGCTGGTGGCCTGGCCGCTGGCCAAGGCCTTCGGCGCGCAGCCGCGCACCCTGGTGCCGGTGGTCATGTTCAACAACTGCGGCAACATGGGCCTGCCCCTGGCGTTGCTGGCCTTCGGGCCGGCCGAGTTCGGCGCGGCGGTGGCGCTGTTCTCGGTGAGCAACCTGCTGCACTTCTCGCTGGGCGCGCGCATCACCAGTGCTGCGGCGCGCACGCGCGACCTGCTGCTCAGCCCCCTGATGATCGGCACCCTGCTCGGCTTTCTCAGTGCCTTCACCGATGTGCGCCCGCCGCCCGTGGTGCTGTCGGGCCTGAAGCTGCTGGGCGACGCCCTGCTGCCCATGATGCTGTTCGCGCTGGGGGTGCGCCTCACGGCGCTCACCCGCCAGGGCATGAAGCTGGGCTTGCTGGGTGCGCTGGCGCGTCCCCTCATCGGCCTGGCCATCGGCATTCCGCTGGCCTGGGCCATGGGGCTGGAGGGTGCGGCGCGCAGCCAGTTGCTTCTGTTCGCGGCCTTGCCGCCCGCTGTCATCCAGTTCATGCTGGCCGACCGATACCATCAAGAGCCCGAGACGGTGGCCGCCTCCATCATGGTGGGCAATGCGCTGGCGGTGGTCTTCGTGCCACTGGCGCTGGCCCTCGGCCTCTGAACCGAAAGACAAGAACATGCCCCAAGCCAACACCACCGAAGCCGATCACGACATCACCGAACGCCGCCTGGCCGACGCCTGGGCGGAGTTGCAGGCCCATTCGGACAGCGGCAACCCCTTGCTGGCCGACGCTTACCGCCTGGCCTTCGCCGACCCCGAGTTCCTGCTGCGGCGCGAGACGCGGGGCATCCGCATGCAGTTGGAGATGCTCAAACCCGACCTGGCGCAGCAGCAACTGGGCATCGAGAACACCATCGTGGTGTTCGGCAGCGCGCGCTTTCGCGAACAGGCCGAGGCCGAGGCCGGCCTGCGCGCGGCCGAGGCCGCGGGCGAGCCCCGCGCCATCGCCAAGGCGCGTGCGCTGGTGCGCAACGCCCACTACTACGACCGGGCGCGCGAGTTCGGGCGCATCGTGGCACAGTACAGCGCGCACTGCCCCGAGAGCGAGAAGCTGTTCATCTGCACGGGCGGCGGCCCGGGCATCATGGAAGCGGCCAGCCGGGGCGCGCACGACGAAGGCGCGCTCAACGTGGGCCTGAACATCGCGCTACCCCACGAGCAGTCGGCCAATCCGTACATCACCTCGCAGCTGAGCTTCAAGTTCCACTATTTCGCGCTGCGCAAGATGCACTTCATGATGCGCGCGAAGGCACTGCTGGCCTTCCCCGGCGGCTTCGGCACGCTGGACGAGCTGTTCGAGGTGATCACACTGGTGCAGTGCAAGAAGTCCAAGCCGGTGCCGATCCTGCTGTACGGCAGCGACTACTGGAAACGGCTGATCAATCTGGAGGTGCTGGTGGAGGAAGGCACGATCTCGCCCGAAGACCTTCAGCTCTTCCAGTACGTGGACGACCCGAAGGTGGCCTGGGAGGCGATCGTGAAGTTCTATCAGTTGCCGGTGGGTTAACGCCTCTCGGGCTTTCGGGCTTTTGCGGCACGCCCTCGCGTCGGCTTCAATCGCAGACCTCGCGCTGACGGCTGGCGTGGTCCGCGTTCTCCGGCCCACGCTCGCGCAGAGGCGCCCGAGCGCTGCACCGGAAATCGGGAGCCCCTCAATTGGGGTCAGAGCCCCTCAATTGGGGTCAGATTCCAATTAGTCGCCGCGTGAAGGGAAGTCCGGTCTTCTTTGGCTGGCCAGTGCGCTACTGGGGTCGATGGTGTGGGTGCCCGGGCGCAGGCCCCATTCGCGCTTGCCACAGAGGGGGTGCGCCAACCACGGCGGTGACGCCAGCCCTGTTCGAGCGCCCGGGCGCCTCTGCGCGAGCGTGGGCCGGAGAACGGGCACACGCACCAGCGGCCCTCGCGAGGAAGAGGCGCGCAAAGCCCCAAACCCCATCAAGCCAGAGCAATCACTCCAACCACCCCCCACCCAGCGCCGCATACAGCGCCACCCGGTTCTGCTGCAGCGCCAGGCGCGTCTGCGCCTCGGCCTGCTGCGCCGCGAACAGCGAGCGCTGCGCGTCCAGCACATCCAGGAAGCTGGCCACGCCGTTGCGGTAGCGCAGGTCGGCCAGGCGGAAGCGGTCTTCCTCGGCCACCACCTGATCGCGCTGCGCCTGCAACTGGTCGGCCAACGTCGCGCGCCCCGCCAGTGCGTCGGCCACCTCGCGGAACGCGGTCTGGATCGCCTTCTCGTACTGCGCCACCGCGATGTCGCGCGACACCTCGGCCGAGTCCAGCCCCGCGCGGTTGCGGCCCGCGTCGAAGATGGGCAGCAGCGCCACGGGGTTGAGCGTGAAGCCCCAGGAGCCGTCCTTGAACAGGCCCGAGAGGTCGTTGCTCGCCGTGCCCGCGCTTGCGGTGAGCGTGATGCGCGGGAAGAAGGCCGCGCGCGCCGCGCCGATGTTGGCGTTGGCCGCGATCAATGTCTGCTCGGCCTGGCGGATGTCCGCGTGGCGCGTGAGCAGGTCCGACGGCAGACCCGCCGGCACGTCGGCCAGCACGGCCGTCTCGGCCTCGGCCACCTGCAGCAGCTCGGCCGGCACGGCCTCGCCCACCAGCAGGTTTAACGCGTTCACGTCGAGCGCGCGCGCCCGCTGCTGCTGGGCGAGCGCAGCGCGCCCCGTGGCGGCCAGCGACTCGGCCTGGCGCAGGTCCAGCGCCGAGGCCGCGCCGTTGTCGAAGCGCAGTTTGGTCAGGCGCAGCGAGTCCTCTCGCGTGCTCAGGGTCTGGCGCGTGATGGCCAGCAGGGCCTCGTTGGTCTGCAGGCTGAGCCAGCTGCTGGCCACCGCCGACACGAGGCTGGTCTGCGCGGCGTTGCGCGCCTGTTCGCTGGCCAGGTACTCGGCCAGCGCCGCTTCCTTCAGCGCGCCGAGGCGGCCGAAGAAGTCGATCTCCCAGGTGCTCAGCGCCAGCCCCACGCTGTAGGTGCTCTGGATGCCGCCGGTGCCGTCGGGCTGGCGGTTGCCGCTGGCGGCCAGGCCGATGCTGGGAAACTGGTTGGCGCGCTGGATCTGGTACTGCGCGCGCACGCGCTCGATGTTGAGCGTGGCCACGCGCAGGTCGCGGTTGTTGTCGAGCGCCCGCCGCACGAGTTCGCGCAGGCGCGCATCCTGCACGAAGTCGCGCCAGGCGGTGTCGGCCGCGCTGGGCACGCCAGTGGCTTCACCAGCGAGCGGGTACGCCTGCGGCACGGGAGACGCCGGGCGTTCGTAGGTGGGAATCATCGAGCAGCCGGCCAGCAGCAGGGCCGCGACCAGCGGGCTCAGGCGGGTGGTGAGATCACGATTCGTCATTGTCGACTCCATGCGCGCGGGCGCTTTCGCGGTCGCGCTGGTGTTGGCGTTCGCTGCCCTTGAAGAGGCGGCGCACCACCACGAAGAACAGGGGCACGAAGATCACGGCCAGCAAGGTGCCGGAGATCATGCCGCCCACCACGCCCGTGCCGATGGCGCGCTGGCTGGCCGAGCCCGCGCCGGAGGCCAGGAACAGCGGCAACACGCCCAGCGTGAAGGCCATCGAGGTCATGATGATCGGGCGAAAGCGCAGCTTGGCCGCGGCCAGCGCCGCCTCCATCGCGCTCTTGCCCTGGGCCTGCACGTCCTTGGCGAACTCGATGATCAGGATGGCGTTTTTCGCGGACAGGCCGATGATGGTGATCAGGCCGACCTGAAAGTACACGTCGTTCTGGTAGCCGCGCAGCAGCGTGGCCAGCAGCACGCCGACCACACCCAGCGGCACCACCAGGATCACCGACAGCGGGATGGTCCAGCTCTCGTACAGCGCCGCCAGGCACAGGAACACGGCGAGGATGGCGAAGCCGTAGAGCACGATGGCCTGGGCACCGGCGAGTTTTTCCTCGCGCGAGGTGCCGGTCCATTCGAAGCCGATGCCCTGCGGCAATTGGGCGGCCAGGCGCTCCATCTCGTCGAGCGCAGCGCCCGTGCTGTAGCCCGGGGCCGCGCTGCCGCTGATGCGCATGGTGGGGTAGCCGTTGTAGCGCACGGTCTGCATCGGGCCGCTGATCCACTTGGTGGACGCGAAGGCCGACAGCGGCACGGCCTGGCCGCGGTTGTTCACCACGTTCAGTTGCAGCAGGTCGTCCGGCTGCATGCGCGCCGCCGCGTCTGCCTGCACCACCACGCGCTGCAGGCGGCCGGCGTTGGGGAAGTCGTTCACGTAGCTGGAGCCCAGCGCGGTGCCGATGGCGCTGTTGATGGCGTCGAAACCCACACCCAGCGCCTGCGCGCGGTCGCGGTCGATGTCGAGTTGCAACTGCGGCGCGTCCTCCAGGCCATCGGGGCGCACCTGCGTGAGCACGGGGCTCTTGGAGGCCAGGCCCAGCAACTGGTTGCGGGCCTGCAGCAGCACGTCGCGCCCCAGGCTGGCGCGGTCCTGCAGGCGGAAGCTGAAGCCCGAGGACGCACCCAGTTCCGGAATCGGCGGCGGGCTCAGCGGGAAGATGAAGGCGTCGCGGATGCCCGAGAGCGCACCAAAGGCGCGGCCTGCCACGGCCTCGGCCGAGTTGGCGGCGCCTTCGCGTTCGGCCCAGTCCTTGAGCGTGATGAAGGCCAGCGCGGCGTTCTGCCCCTGCCCCGAGAAGCTGAAGCCCAGCACGCTCACCATGCTCTGCACCTCGGGCTGCTTGAGCATATAGCCCTCGACCTGCTGCATCACCTCCAGCGTGCGCGCCTGCGTGGCGCCGGGGGGCAGCTGCACGTTCACGAGCATGGTGCCCTGGTCTTCGTTGGGCAGGAAGGAATTGGGCAGGCTCGTGTAAACCCAGGCCGCACCCGCGCCGATGGCGAGGTAGACGATGAGCATGCGCCCGGCGCGCGGCAGCAGGCCACTCACCGTGCGGGTGTAGCCGTTGGTGGTGCGCGCAAAGCCCCGGTTGAACCAGCCGAAGAAGCCCTTCTTCTCCACGTGGTGGCCCTTGGGCACCGGCTTGAGCAGCGTGGCGCACAAGGCCGGCGTGAGCGACAGCGCCAGGAAGGCCGAGAAAGCGATGGACACGCCCATCACCGCGGCGAACTGGCGGTAGATGTTGCCGATCGATCCCGCGAAGAAGGCCAGCGGCACGAACACCGAGATCAGCACCACGGTCACGCCGATGATGGCGCCCGAGATCTGGCCCATGGCCTTGCGCGTGGCCTGCAGCGGTGGCAGGCCCTCCTCGCTCATGATGCGCTCGACGTTCTCCACCACCACGATGGCGTCGTCCACCACGATGCCGATCACCAGCACCATGCCGAACATGGTGAGCACGTTGATCGAGAAGCCCATCGCCAGCAGCACGGAGAAGGTGCCCAGCAGCGCCACCGGCACCACGATGGTGGGAATGACGGTGTAGCGGAAGTTCTGCAGGAACAGGAACATCACCAGGAACACCAGGGCCACCGCCTCCAGCAAGGTCTCGGCCACTTGCTCGATGAAGATGCGCACGAAGCGCGAGCTGTCGTAGGGAATGGTCCAGCTCATGCCTTCGGGGAAGAAGCGCTCCAGTTCGGTGAGTCGCGCGCGCACCGCGTCGGCGGTGGCCAGCGCATTGCCGCTGGGCGAGAGTTGCACGCCGATGCCGGTGGAGGGCTTGCCGTTCAGGCGGGCCGAGGTGGCGTAGGCCTGGGCGCCGAGCTCGATGCGTGCGACATCTTTCAGGCGCACGGTGGCGCCGCCGGGGTCGGCGCGCAGCACGATGTTGCCGAACTGCTCGACCGAGCTGAGCTGGCCATTGACCACCACGGTGGCCGAGATGCCCTGCCCCGCCACGTTGGGCAGCGCGCCGATCTCACCGGCCGAGACTTGCGCGTTCTGGGCTCGGATGGCGGCGTTCACGTCGGCCGCGCTGAGGTTGAAGCCGAGCAGCTTGGCCGGGTCGATCCAGATGCGCATGGCGCGCTCGGTGCCGAACAACTGCGCCTGACCCACGCCAGGCACGCGCTGGATCTCGGGCAGCACGCTGCGCGTGGCGTAGTCGCCCAGCGCCACCGGGTCCCACTTGGGGTCGTCGCTGGTGAGGATGGTGAACAGCAGGAAGTTGCTGCGCGCCTTGTCCACGCGCACGCCCTGCTGCGTCACGGCCGCCGGCAGGCGCGGCGAGGCGCGCGAGAGCCGGTTCTGCACGTCCACCTGCGCCAGGTCGGCGTTGGTGCCGGGCTGGAAGCTCAGCGTGATCGAGCCGGTGCCGTTGGCCTGGGCCACCGACTCCATGTAGATCAGGCCGGGCGAGCCGTTCATTTCCTGCTCGATGATGGACAGCACCGAGTCCTCGAGCGTCTTGGCGGACGCACCCGGGTAGGTGGCGTTGATCGAGATGGACGGCGGCGCCACCGGCGGGTACTGCGCGATGGGGAGCTGCGTGATGGAGACCGCGCCCATCACGATGATGAACAGCGCGATCACCCACGCGAAGATGGGCCTGTCGATGAAAAACTTCGCCATGTACGACTACCTCAGCTCGCCTTGGAAGGTGTGGCGCCGTTGGGCTTCTTCTCGCCCGGCTTCTGCCACGGCACGGGCTTGACCGTGCCGCCCGGCTGCAGCTTCTGGAAGCCGTCGACCATGACCTGGTCACCAGCCTTGAGGCCGTCTGTCACGACCCACTGTCCGTCCTGCTGGCCGCGCACGGTGATGTTGCGCGGCGCGACCTTGCCTTCGCCATCGACCACCATCACCGAGTCGCCCTGCGCGGTGCGCGTGACGGCCTGCTGCGGCAGCAGCAACGCGTTGCCGGCCGTGGCCTGCTCGATGCGCACGCGCACGTACAGGCCCGGCAGCAGCACGCCATCGGGATTGGGCACCTCGGCGCGCAGCGTCACCTGGCCGGTGGCGCTGTCGACGGTGAGGTCGGAGAACAGCAGACGGCCGTCGCGCCCGTAGACGGAGCCATCTTCCAGGACGATCTTCACGTGCGCCACCTGATCGCCCGCGCCCTTGAGCGAACCGCTCTGGAAGGCGCGGCGCAGGCGGTAGACCTCGGAGGCCGACTGCGTGAAGTTCACGTACATGGGGTTGATCTGCTGGATGACGGCCAGCGGCGTGGGCTCGCCCTGCCCCACCAGCGCGCCCTCGGTCACCAGCGCGCGGCCGATGCGCCCGCTGATGGGCGCCGTGACATTGGCGTAGCCCAGGTTGATGCTGGCGGTCTGCACGGCGGCACGGCCGGCGGCCACGTCGGCCTCGGCCTGCTTTTGCGCGGCCTGGGCGTTGGCGTATTCCTGCTGGCTGATGGCGTTTTCCTTCACCAGCGGGCCGTAGCGGTCAGCCAGGGCCTTGGCCTGCGTGAGGTTGGCCTCGGCACGGGCCAGCGTGGCGCGTGCGCTCTGCAGCGTGGCCTGATACGGCGCGGAGTCGATCTGGAACAGACGCTGGCCAGCCTTGACCTCGCTGCCTTCGCGGAACAGGCGCCGCTGCAGGATGCCGGCCGCGCGCGCCCGCACCTCGGCCACGCGCGAGGCCTCCAGGCGACCGGGCAATTCGTTGACCAACCCGATGTCGCCCAGGGCCACGGTGATCACGCCCACTTCGGGCGGCGGCGGCGCGCCGGCGCCAGCGGCCGGGGCCGCACCGTCCTTCTGGCCGCAGGCGGCGATCAGGGCGGTCAGGGCGATGGCAACAAGGGTCTTGGCCGCGCGGGAGCGCGGCAGCGAGAGCGAACTGGGCATGGAATAACCTCGAGGAACGTCGGGCCAGGCACGAAAGCGACGAGTATACATACGTGAATGTATGTATAGTGACGGGCTTGTAATCCAAACCCCCACGGATCCCCAGCCCATTCATGGCCCGACGCACCAAAGTCGAAGCACTGGAAACCCGCAACCGGCTGCTGGACGCGGCCGAGCGCCTGTTCCAGGCCAAGGGCGTGACCAGCACCACGCTGGGCGACATCGCCACCGCGGCCGGCACCACGCGCGGCGCGGTCTACCACCACTTCAAGGACAAGGCGGACCTGTTCAACGCCATGATGGAACGTGTCACCTTGCCGATGGAGGATGCGCTGGCCGAAATGGCGAAGGACGCGGGGGGTGAACAAGATCCCTTGCAATCCCTGCGCCAGGTGATGCTGCATGCCCTGCACCAGATTGCGCACGACGAGCGCACGCGGCGTGTGTTCGAGGTGGCGATGCAAAAAGTGGAGCGCACCGATGAGATGCGCGCCGTGCACGAGCGGCATGTGCAGGTGCTCAATGAGTGCCAGGCGTTGACGCGCACCGCGCTGCGCGAGGCCGTGCACCGCCAGGGGGGCGCTTTGTCCATTTCCCTGCCCGCCGCCACGCTGGGCCTGCACGCGCTGATCGATGGCCTGATCCACAACTGGCTCCTCGAGCCCGAGGCATTCCATCTGGTGCGCGTCGGACGCCAGACCTTCGATGCGTATCTGCGCGGACTGGGCTTCGAGTTGCCCTGGACGCGTTCCGCCAGCACCCGCGCGGCTCAGCGCGGGGACCGCTCCGGTGGCGTGGCCACTGGCCGCAGGCGCCAGGCCATGGGCGAAGCCACGCCCACCAGGCTGCCCACGGCCCAGAACACGTAGGCCACGCCCACCGCGGCCCCCACCGAGCCAAACAACAGCGGCATCGCCACGCTCGATCCGTTGATGGCCATGGAGCGCAGGCCCAGGGCCTCGCCGTGGCGGTGCGGTGGCGTCATCTGGTGCAGCATGCTCATGATCATGGGCTGCACCGAACCCAGAGCGAAGCCCAGCAGCACCGACAGCGTGGCCATGGCCCCGGCCGCGTGTGCGAACGGATAGATGGCGAACAGGCTGGCGGTGGCGAACATGGCCGTGGCGATCACGGCCGATTCGCGCAGGCGCGACGCGAGCCAGGGCATGAGCACGCGGATGGCCGTGGCCGCGAGCGCGAAGCCGCCCAGGATCGCACCAATGGCGGTGGCGCTCAGGCCGCGCTCATGGCCCAGCACGGGCACCAGGAAGGTGTGCACGTCCCAGCAGGACGACAGCATCCAGTTCAGCGCCATCAGCCGGCGAAAGTCGGGCTGGCGCAGCAGATCCCAGGAAGAAGCGCGCCGACCGCCTTCGGGCGCGGGCTCGCGCGGCAGCTCTTGAGTGCGGCGCACCCACCACCAGGCCAGCCAGGGCAGCAAGGCCAGCACCAGGTAGGCCCAGCGAAAGCCCGCGTGGTCGATGACGAAGCCTGCCAGCACCGGGCCGAGAAAGTTCGAGATCGAGGGCCCCACGGCCATCCAACTGAAGACCTGGCGCAACTCGGTCGCATCGTGCGCCAGGCGGCCCACGTGGCGCTGCAGCGCGATCATGGCCATGCCGCTGGCCGCGCCGCAGGTGGTGGCCGACAGGCACAACACCCAGAACGTGGGCCAGACCACGGCCGCGAGCGCGCCCACGCTGGCCACCGTGACGGCCAGTCGCACCGGGCGTTGCAGGCCGTGGCGGTCGGCGAAGCGGCCTGCGGGCAGCGCCAGGAACACCGGCGCCAGCGCGAACAGCGCGAGCAGGATGCCCACCGACCAGGCGCTGTGGCCTTCGCGCAGCGCCATCAGCGGCGCGGCCATGCGAAAGCCCGTCATGCAGGCGTGCACGCTGATCTGCGAGGCGATCAGCCGCGCCAGGTCGACGCGCAAGCGGGGGTTCAAGGGGCCTCGGGGTCGGTGGGGTCGCTGTCCAGCGGCAGCAGCGCGCTGCTGCGATCCTGCGGCAGTGCCTCCACGGTCTTGAGCGCGCGGCCCATGGCGCGGCTGCGCACCTCGGCCTGGTCCAGGGTGTTGAGCACCGTTTGCGTCTGGCTCTTCACGCGCGCGAGCGTGTCGCCGAACTTGCCGAACTCGGTCTTGACCGCGCCCAGCACCTGCCAGACCTCACTGCTGCGCTTCTCCAGCGCGAGCGTGCGAAAGCCCATCTGCAGCGAGTTGAGCATGGCCATGAGCGTGGTGGGCCCGGCCAGGGTAACGCGGTGTTCGCGCTGCAACAGCTCCATCAGCCCCGGGCGGCGCAGCACCTCGGCGTACAAACCTTCGGTGGGCAGGAACAGGATGGCGAAGTCGGTGGTGTGCGGCGGCTCGAGGTACTTCTCGGCCATGGACTTCGCTTCCAGGCGGATGCGCTGCTCCAGGGCGCGGGCGGCGATCTCGGCGCCCTCCACGTCGGCGCGCTGCTGCGCGTCGAGCAGCCGCTCATAGTCTTCGTTCGGAAACTTGGCGTCGATCGGCAGCCAGCAAGGCGCGCCGTCGTCGCCACGGCCCGGCAGGCGCACCGCGAAGTCCACCGCGTTGCGCGAGCCCGGACGCGTGCTCACCTGGGCCGCGTACTGGTCGGGCGCGAACACCTGCTCCAGCAGCGCGGCCAGTTGCGCCTCACCGAACATGCCGCGCGTCTTCACGTTGGTGAGCAAGTGCTTGAGATCGCCCACGCCCTGCGCCAGGGTCTGCATCTCACCCAGGCCCTTGTGCACCTGCTCCAGGCGGTCGGCCACCTGCTTGAAGCTCTCGCCCAGGCGAGCCTGCAGAGTGGTCTGGAGTTTTTCGTCCACCACCGCGCGCATCTCGTCGAGCTTGGCTGCGTTGCCCTGCTGAAGCTGCGTGAGTTGCGCGTCCAGCGTGGTGCGGATCTCGGCCAGGCGGCGCGCGTTCGCCTCGCTCATGTCCTGCAACTGGCGCGTGAGCGCGTCGCCCAGGGCGCCGCGCAGTTGCACCAGTTGCTGCGCGAAGCCGTCGAGCTGCGCGTTCTGCGTGCGCGTGGTCTCGGCCGACTGCGCGGTGATCGACTCCTGGAAGCGGCTCAGGCTGTGCTGCTGTTCCTGGCGCGCGGTGCGGGCGTTGTCGGCCACCTCGCGGCGCAACTCGCCTTCCACCTGCTGCACGCGCTGGGTGATCTGCTGCAGTTGCGCCAGCACCGCCTGCCGGTGCGCGATCTCCTCGGATGTGGCGGGAGCAGGCTCGGGCCGGCGCCGCCACAGCAGGACCTGCAGCAGCACGCCGGCGACGGCCAGCGCCAGCAACACGATCAGCAACCAGGTGTCCATGATCAGGTCCGTGCACCCTTCCCGATGATGTCCGCGTTCAGCGGCGTGCGCGGTTTGCCGGTGGTGAGGTAGTCGATCACGTTGTCGGCCGCCAGCATGGCCATGGCGCGGCGCGTCTGGATGGTGGCACTGGCAATGTGCGGCGTAAGCACGATGTTGGGCACGGTGAGCAGATCCGGATGCACCGACGGCTCGCCCTCGAACACGTCCAGGCCCGCCGCCGCGATGCGCCGCTCCTTCAGTGCCTTCGCCAGCGCCGCGTCATCGACGATGCCGCCGCGCGCGATGTTGACCAGCGTGGCGCTGGACTTCATCTGCGCGATCTCTGCCGCGCCGATGGCGTGGTGGCTTTCCTTGCTGTAGGGCAGCACGAGGATGAGGTGGTCGGCCTCGCGCAGCAGCGTGGCCTTGTCCACATAGCTCGCCTTGCACTCGGCTTCGGTGGCCGCGTCCAGGCGCGAGCGGTTGTGGTAGATCACCTTCATGCCGAAGCCCAGGGCGCCGCGGCGCGCGATGGCCTGGCCGATGCGGCCCATGCCCAGGATGCCCAGCGTGCTGCCGTGCACCTCGGCGCCCGCGAACATGTCCAGGGCCCAGCGGTTCCACTGGCCGGCGCGCAGGAAATGCTCGCTCTCGGTGAGTCGGCGCGCGGTGGCCATGAGCAGCGCGAAACCGAAGTCGGCCGTGGTCTCGGTCAGCACGTCGGGCGTGTTGGTGGCCAGAACGCCGGCCGAGCTCAGCGCGGGCACATCGAAGTTGTTGTAGCCCACCGCGATGTTGGCCACGATGCGCAGCGAGGGCGCGGCTTGCACGATCGCGCCATCGATGCGTTCGCTGCCGGTGGTGAGCGCGCCCACCTTGCCCTGCAGACGTTCGATGAGCTGGGCCGGCGCGAGCACGCCGTCGGTGTCGTTGTGGTCGACCTCGAAGTGCTGGCGCAGATGTTCGACAACGTCGGGAAAGATCTTGCGGCTGATCAGGATGGCGGGCTTGGCGGCCATGCGGCGGGTCTCCTTGGGGTGGTGTTGTGCGGGGGAGCAAATCAGAGGAACCAGATCCAGGTGACGACCAGGAACAGCGGCACCAGGATGCCGACCGACCAGGCCATGTACCCAAAGAAGCTGGGCATCTTCACGCCGCGGTCCTCGGCGATGGCCTTGACCATGAGGTTGGGCGCGTTGCCGATGTAGGTGTTGGCGCCCATGAACACCGCGCCCGCCGAGATGGCGATCAGCGTCGGCGCCAGGGTGGTCATCAGCACCTGCGGGTCGCCACCGGCGGTGTTGAAGAACACCAGGTAGGTGGGCGCGTTGTCCAGGAAGGAACTCAGAGCGCCCGTGGCCCAGAAGTACATGGCGTTGTTCGGCGAGCCATCGGCGTGCGTCACCGCGCGGATCACGGCCGAGAACGGGCCGTCGACGCCGGCTTTGAGCATGGCGATGACCGGGATGATGGTGAGGAAGATCGCCGCGAACAGCTTGGCCACCTCCGCCATCGGCCCCCAGTTGAACTGATTGCCCTCGTGCGCGCTGGCCGGCGTGATGCGCAGCGAGACCAGCGTGACGATGACCAGGCCGACGTCGCGCACGATGCCGGGCAGGCCGACGTCGGTACCGGCGACGTTGAACACCACAGAGGACTTCCACAAGCCGCTCATGAGCACCAGCACCACCACCACGCCCAGCAGCGCGAAATTGGCCGCGCCGTCGAAGCCCAGGCGCGGGGTGTCGGGCGTGGGGTCGGGCGCGCGCACCTCTTCACGGGTGCGGTAGTACCAGGTATCGACCAGGTAGAACAGCAGCAGCAGCGCGCCGACGATGAAGCCCGTCTTGGCCCACAGGTGCTCCAGCGTCCAGAAGAAGCCGACGCCCTTGAGGAAGCCCAGGAACAGCGGAGGATCGCCCAGCGGCGTGAGCGCGCCGCCCGCGTTGGACACGATGAAGATGAAGAACACCACCACGTGCACCTGGTGCTTGCGGTTGTCGTTGGCACGGATCAGTGGGCGGATCAGCAGCATCGACGCGCCGGTGGTGCCCATGAAGCTGGCCAGCACCGCGCCGATGGCCAGGATGCCGGTGTTGAGCGCGGGGCTGCCGTGCAGGTTGCCGCGCACGAAGATGCCGCCGGCCACCGTGAACAGCGCGGTGAGCAGGATGATGAATGGGATGTACTCGGCCAGCGCCGCGTGAACCACCGCCGCGCCGGTGGCCCCGGCACCGAAGGTAATGGCAAAGGGCACCAGAAAGGCCAGGGCCCAGGCCGCCGACACCTTGCCGAAGTGGTGGTGCCAGAACATGGGCGCCAACAGCGGCATGATGGCGATGGACAGCAGCACGCCCGCGAACGGCACGCCCCACAACACCGACAGCTGGCTGCCGTCGAGGTCGGCGGCGGCGGCCAGGCCGGGCAACAGAAGGGTGAACAGGGCCAGCGCCCTGCTCCATTGAAGTCTCACGCGGTGCTCCTTGCTCAGACGGCCAGCAGATCGACTTCAAACAGCAGCGTGGCGTTGGGCGGGATCACGCCGCCGGCGCCGCGAGCGCCGTAACCCAGTTCGGGCGGGATCACCAGGCGGCGCGTGCCGCCCACCTTCATGCCCTGCACGCCCTCGTCCCAGCCGCGGATGACGTGGCCCATGCCGAGCGGAAATTCGAACGGCTGGCCGCGATCCTTGCTGGAGTCGAACTTGCTGCCGGCGGCGTCGTTGACGTACAGCCAGCCGGTGTAGTGCACCTGCACGGGCCGGCCCGCCTGGGCTTCGTCGCCCTGGCCCACCACGGTGTCTTCGTACTGCAGGCCGCTGGGGGTGGTGATCATGTGTGTCTCCTGAAATGAAAGGGAAGTAGGCGGCCTCAGCCCAGCCAGCGAGTGAACGCCGACACCGGCTCGCGGGGCGTGTGGAACCCGTTGACGGGCTCGTCGGGATCGGCGTAGCCGAGCGCCATGCCGCAAACCAGCATCTCGTCGGCGCCGGCACCGATGTGCGGCAGGATGATCTTCGCGAAACCATTCCAGGCCGCCTGCGGGCAAGTGTGCAGGCCCTGGCCGCGCGCGGCCACCATGATGTTCTGCATGAACATGCCGTAGTCCACCAGGGAACCGCGCCCCATCACGCGGTCCAGGGTGAACATCAGGCCCACGGGCGCGTCGAAGAAGCGGAAATTGCGGTGGTGCTGCGCGTGCATCTTGTCCTTCTCGCCCTTGGCGATGCCCAGCAGCCCGTACAGGCCCCAGCCGTTCTCGCGACGACGGTCGATGTAGGGGCTGACCCATTTCTCGGGGTAGTAGTCGTATTCCTCGCGGTACTCGGCGGCCAGCGCGGGGTTGGCGTAGATCGCGTCGTGCGCAGCGCAGACCTTGGCCACCAGTTCGTCGCGTGAGGCGTTCTGCAGCACGTACACGCGCCAGGGCTGGGTGTTGGTGCCCGAGGGCGCGCGGCTCGCCACCTGCAGGATGTGCTCGATGGACTCGCGCGGCACCGGCGTGCGCAGGAAGGCGCGCGTGGACATGCGACTGGTGATGGCGGCATCGACGCTCGCGGGGTCGATCGACACGGGCTCGGCAAGATTCATCGAAGGGTCTCCAGGGTCTGCTTCAAGGCCTCGGGCAGAGGCACCGGACGGCGGCTGGCGCGGTCCACGTAGACATGCACGAAGTGGCCATGGGCCGCGGTGCGTTCGGCCCCCTCGGCGAACAGGCCGACCTCGTAGCGCACGCTGGAGGTGCCCAGGTGCGCCACGCGCAGGCCCGCCCAGACGGTCTGGGGAAAGGCGAGGGGTTCGAAATAGTGGCACTGCGTCTCCACCACCAGGCCAATCACACCGCCCGCATGAATGTCCAGCGCGCCCGACTCGATCAGGTGCGCGTTGACCGCGGTGTCGAACCAGCCGTAGTAGACGACGTTGTTGACGTGGCCATAGATGTCGTTGTCGGCCCAGCGCGTGCCGATGGCGCGAAAGACGCGGTAGTCGCTGCGGGGCCGGGCCTGGGGGCGGGAAGCCGGTGCGGTCATGGCGCCGGATTGTGCCAGTGCGTACCCTGGGGGGTGGCCGCGGCCTCGGCCGCGAGCGCCTGGCCCTGCCAACGGCGCTCGAACGCCAGCGCGGTGCGGTAGGTGTTGACTTGCACCTGCAGGGTGGACTCCATGTCGTGGCCATAGCCGCCACCCATGGCAAAGACCAGGGGCAGGCGGCGCGACCAGGCCCAGTCCATGACGCGTCGGTCGCGCGCCTCCAGGCCGTCGAAGCTGAGTTTCAGGCGTCCGAGCCGATCGCCCTCGTGCGGGTCGGCGCCGGCCAGGTAGAGCACCAGCTCAGGCTCGAAGCGTCGGTCCAATTCGTCCAGTGCCAGTTCCAGCGCGTGGAGGTAGTCGTCGTCGGCGCAACCATCGGGGAGCTCCACGTCAAGGTCGCTCGGCTCCTTGCGGAAGGGAAAGTTCTTCGCGCCGTGCAACGACAGCGTGAACACGCTGGCATCGCCCGCGAAGATGCGCGCCGTGCCATTGCCCTGGTGCACGTCCAGGTCGACGATGGCCACGCGCAGCGGCTCGCGCCTGTCGTGGCGGCGGGCGTGCTCCGCCTGCATGAGCCGCGCCGCGACGGCGAAGTCGTTGAAGACGCAGAAGCCGCCGCCCTTGTCGGCGTAAGCGTGGTGGGTACCCCCCGCAAGGTTGGCCGCCAGGCCGCCACCCTGCCCCATCACGCGTCGAGCGGCCTGCAGCGTCGCCCCCACCGAGCGGCGCGCCCGCTCGGCCATGGCCGTGCTCCAGGGAAAGCCGATCTCGCGCTGCAAGGCCGGGCTCAGCGTGCCGCTGGCCACAGCGTCGATGTAGGCGGGCGTGTGCACCAACGTCAGCTCGCCATCGCTGGCGGGGAGCGCCTCATGCATTTCCACCTCGGGACATTCCCGGGCCAGGCGCTCGCGCAACTGAGCGTACTTGGCCATGGGAAAGCGGTGCCCGCTGGGCAGGGGCAGCACGAAGTGATCGGCGTAGAAGGCGTGCACGAGGGGACGGTCCAGGAACAGCGGCGCATTGTGGTCGCGGCGCGAAGCCGCAGCGGGGGTACCGGATTTAGAACGCGGTCTCTAGATTGTTGCAATGCAGCAAAAAAGGGTTGCGCTCCGGCAGCGCGTCCTGAATAATTCGATCCATGTTGCAGCGCAGCATAACGAACGGAAACACCGCTCGAACCGGGACTTCAGCCCCACGCCGCAACCGCCGTTGTCCACCATCCACCCTTCAGGAGAATCCTCATGCTGACCGCCGAACAAATCATCGCCGCCCAGAAGTCCCAGATCGACACCCTCTTCGGTCTGACCCAGAAAGCCTTCGAAGGCGTCGAAAAGCTGGTTGAACTCAACCTGCAAGCCACCAAGGCCGCCCTGTCCGAGTCCGCGAACAACACCCAGGCCCTGCTCAGCGTCAAGGACGCCCAGGAACTGCTGAACCTGCAAGCCAGCATGGTGCAGCCCCTGGCCGAGAAGACCGTGGCCTACAGCCGCCACCTGTATGACATCGCCGCCGGCACCGGCGCCGAGTTCAGCAAGGCCGCCGAAGCCACCGCCACCGACACGCAGAAGAAGTTCATGGCTGTCGTGGACAACGCCGCCAAGAACGCGCCGGCCGGTTCCGAAACCGCTGTCGCCGTGATGAAGAGCGCTGTCTCCGCTGCCAACAACGCCATCGAATCGGTGCAAAAGGCCGTCAAGCAAGCCACCGACATGGCCGAAGCCAACTTCAACACCGTGGCCGCCACCGCCGTGAACGCCACCAAGACCGCCGCCAAGAAGCGCTGAAATAGCACAAGTTTGCTGCCGTTGATCGCGGGACTTGACATTTCGTCGCCCGCCCACAATTGGTACGACAAGACAGTCTTAGCCTGAGCACCCAAGGTTTTGCTGTCATCGGTTTTTTCTGGTTGTCTCCTCGGGTCCTTTTCGAAATTCGGTTTCATCGGACCCTTCAATGCCCTCACCATGCGGTGAGGGCTTTTTTTTGGTTACATGCCCCCCCAGGAGGCCCCCGGGCGGGCCTCCTAGAATGCCCGGGACCAAGCGCCACGCGACCGCGAACGGCGCGCTCGACGAACAACGAGGTTCCATGCAAGAGGCGGGCATCACGCAGCGCGACTGCGACGTTCTGGTGATCGGTGGCGGGCCTGCGGGCTCCACGGTCGCCACGCTGCTGGCGCGCGAGGGCCACCATGTGGTGCTGCTGGACAAGGACCGGCACCCGCGCTTTCACATCGGTGAGTCGCTGCTGCCGGCCAACCTGCCGCTGCTGGATCGGCTGGGCGTAGGCGACGCGATCCGCGCGATCGGCATGCACAAGCCCGGGGCCGAATTCGTGTCTCCCCAGCACACCCACACGCAGGTCTATCACTTTGCCGACGCCTGGGACAAGTCCATGCCCGCTGCGTACCAGGTCAAGCGCGCGGACTTCGACCATGTGCTGTTGCGCAATGCCGCCTCCCAAGGCGTGGACGTGCACGAGGCCACGCTGGCCCGGGAGGTGCGCTGGTCCGCCGATGCCCAGCGCGCCGAGTCGGTCACCTCGACAGACGAAAACGGCCAGGCCATCGAATGGCACCCCCGCTTCCTGGTGGACGCTTCGGGGCGCGACACCTTTCTCGCCGGCCGGCTCAAGAGCAAGGAAAAGAACCCCAACCACAACAGCGCCGCCGTGTATGCGCACTTCCGGGGGGCACGCCGGCAAGCTGGCGCGGACGAAGGCAACATCACCATCTTCTGGTTCGACCACGGCTGGTTCTGGTTCATCCCGCTGAGCGACGGCACCACGAGCGTGGGCATGGTCACCTGGCCTTACCACATGAAGACGCGGGGCGGACGGGATCTGCAGGACTTCCTGCTCGACAACATCCGCGCCTGCCCCGCGCTGGCCGAGCGGCTGGCCGAGGCCGAGCCGGTCACCGCCGCCGAGGCCACGGGCAACTACTCCTACCGCTCCACGTTGAGCCACGGCGAGGGCTTCCTGCTGCTGGGCGACGCCTACGCCTTCATCGACCCGGTGTTCTCCTCGGGGGTATGGCTGGCCATGAGCAGCGCCGACATCGGGGCCCGCACGGTTGACACCTGCCTGCGCGAGCCCGCGCGCGCTGCACGGGCCATGCGCCATTTCGACCAGCACATGCGCCATGGCCCACGCGAATTTTCCTGGTTCATTTACCGCATGACGAATCCCACCATGCGCGGCTTCTTCATGGACCCGCACAACCCCTTGCGCATGAAAGAGGCGCTGCTGTCCGTGTTAGCCGGGGACCTCTTCGGGCGTACACCCATCTGGCCTTCGCTGTGGGCTTTCAAGAGCTTTTATTTCGCGGTCAACCTGGGCAACCCGCTGCGAACCTGGCGCGCCTGGCGACAGCGCCGGCGCAACATCCGGCCCACTGTCTCGGCCAACGCCGCCTCGAATCCATGAGCGGCCTGCAATGGCTCACGCAGCGCGCGATCGACACGTCGATCGCTCACACCGTGCTGGGTGGCGCGGCCCTGCCCGATGCACCCGGCACGCCGACCTGGCCCGAGCAGCGCCTGCGCATGGTCGTTGAGAGCGGCACCGACGCGACCTGGCGCGAGGCCTGGTGCAGTGACGGCCCACTGCAGCAGGAACAGGTTGCTGGCCTGCAATGGCGCTGCGGCCATGACCTGCTGTACGGCCTGATAGAACTCGACGAACCCGCGCCGGACGTGCCCGAACGCGGCAAGCACCTGCGCGAACGCACGCGTAATGCCTACCTGCGCCTGTTTGCCTTGCTAAACGAGCGTGAAATGCCCCACTTGTGGCGTGTGTGGAACTTCATGGCCGACATCAACCGCGACGAGGACGGCCTGGAGCGCTACCGCTGGTTCAACCTGGGCCGACACGACGCCTGCTCGGCGGCCGGCGCCGCCAGCGCGGCCCAGATGCCCGCGGCCAGCGCCCTGGGCTGGGCCCGGGGACCGCTGTCGATTGCCTTCCTCGCCGGGCGCAAGCCGCCGCGCCCGATCGAGAACCCGCGCCAGGTGAGCGCCTTCCACTACCCCGGCGACTACGGACCACGCCCGCCGCTGTTCGCGCGCGCGGCGCTGGCCGAATCGGGCCGTGACGAATGGCTCTTCGTCTCGGGCACGGCCAGCATCGTGGGCCACCAGACCGTGCACACGGGCGACGTGGTGGCGCAGTGCGAGGAAACCGCCCGCAACGTGCTGACGGTGCTGGACCAGGCGAACCAGGTCACGCGCACAGCAGGCCACCGCGCCGAGGCGCTGAGCCACCGCGTGTACGTGCGCCACACCGCTGACTTCCCTGTGGTGCGTCGTGCGCTGGAGCGTTGTCTTGGCGGCGCCGGCCTCACACTCATGCAGGCCGACATCTGCCGCCACGATCTGCTGGTCGAGGTGGAGTCCGTGGCCCACGGCCTCCTGCTCGCTTGATGGGGCTCGCACTGCCACGAACTGCCCAGGCGCTGCAAGCGCTGCGCGAGCACATCGCCATGGCGATCGGCCTGGGCACGCTCGCGCTGCTGTGCCTGAGCTGGTCGCCGATCGCACTGCTGCTGCACCACACGCTGCCCCGCCGCTGGGGCCAACCGCTGGGCCGGCGAGTGGCCACGCTGTGTTTCCGCTTCTACCTGGGCGTGCTGCGCGTGGCCTGCGGCTGCCACTTCCACCTGAACGCGCTCGACGAACTGGCCAAACGGGGACCCGCGATCATTGTGGCCAACCACCCGAGCCTGCTTGACGCCTTACTGCTGATCTCTCATCTGCCCAACGCGGTCTGCATCATGAAGGCCAGCCTCATGAACAACCCGATGTTTGGCGCGGGCGCCCGTCTGGCGGGCTACATTCGCAACGACAGCCTGCTGCACGTGATCCTGCACTGCCGCTCGGCCTTGCGCGAGGGCGCGCACGTCATCGTGTTTCCGGAAGGCACCCGCACCATCGAGGCCCCGATGAACCGCATTCCCGTCTCCATCGGCCTGCTGGCGGTGCGCGCCCAGATGCCCGTGCAAACGGTGCTGCTCGACTTCTCCAGCCCCTACCTGGGCAAGGCCTGGCCGCTGTGGCGCCGCCCGGAGCTGCCGCTGCACGTGCGCGCGCGGCTGGGCCGGCGCTTCGACCCACCCCGCGACGCCCAGGCCTTCACCGACGAGCTGCAGCGCCACTTCGACCAGGCGCTGAGCGCCCCGTCTTCTTCCCCGACTCCATGCCCCATACCTCCACCACCCACCTCGTCCTGATCCCGGCCTACAACCCGGGCGAACTGCTCGCCCGCACGGTGCGCGCCGCGCGGGCCCAATGGGCCCCCGTGTGGGTGGTGGTTGATGGCAGCACGGACGACTCGACCGCCACTGTTCAGGCCATGGCCGCGCAGGACCCGCAGTTGCGCGTGATCGTGCTGCCGCACAACCAGGGCAAGGGCGCGGCCGTGCTGGCGGGCCTCGAGGCTGCGGCCCGATCCGGCTTCACCCACGCGCTCACCATGGACGCCGATGGCCAGCACCCGGCCGAACTGATCCCGCGTTTCATGGCCACCTCGGTGTCCAGCCCCGACGCGATGGTGCTGGGCAAGCCCGTGTTCGGCCCCGAGGCCCCCGCGCTGCGCGTGCAGGGGCGCCGCCTGTCCAACGCCTGGGCCGACATGGAAACCCTGGGCATGGGCATCGGCGATTCACTCTACGGCTTTCGCGTGTACCCCGTGCACGCGCTGATCGACGTGATGCGCTCAACGCGCTTCATGCGCCGTTTCGATTTCGACCCCGAGGCCGTGGTGCGCCTGTGCTGGGCCGGCGTGCGCCCGATCAACGTGGACGCGCCGGTGCGTTACCTGGCGCCCGACGAGGGCGGCGTGTCCCACTTCAAGTACGTGCGCGACAACCTTCTGCTGACATGGATGCACAGCCGCCTGTGGTGGGGCTTCGTGTTCCGGCTGCCGATGTTGCTGGCGCGCCGGCTCAGGCCATCGCGCCGTTGATGCCGATGACCTGCCCGCTGATGTAGCCCGCGCGCTCGGACGCGAGGAAAGCCACGAGCTCGGCCACTTCGTCGGCGCGGCCCGCGCGCTGCATGGGCACCAGTTGCTTCACGGCGGCGGCGTCGAACTGGCCCTCGGCCATGCCGCTGTCGATGAGCCCCGGCGCCACCGCGTTGACCGTGATGCCGCGCGCCGCCACCTCCAGCGCCAGCGAGCGGCCCGCCGCGTGCAGCGCGGCCTTGGCCGCCGAGTAGTTGACCTGTCCGCGGTTGCCCATCACGCCCGCGACCGAGGTGATGTTGATCACCCGCCCCCAGCGCGTGCGGATCATGGGCAGCATGAGCGGCTGGGTGACGTTGAAGAAGCCGTTGAGCGAGACGTCGAGCACGCGGTCCCACTGATCGCCCGTCATGCCGGGGAACACGGCGTCGTCGTGCACGCCCGCGTTGTTCACCAGCACCTGCACGGCGCCTTCGTCGGTCAATTCGGCCAGGGCCGCGGCGCAGGCGGCGCGGTCGGTCACGTCGAAGCGCAGGGCCCGCGCCCGACCGCCGGCGGCGAGGATGCGATTGACCACCGCCTGGGCGCGCTCGAGGCCCTGATTGGCGTGCACCAGCACCTCCAGCCCGTCTTGTGCCAGGCGTTGCGCGATGGCCGACCCCAGGCCGCCGCTGCCGCCGGTGACCAGTGCGCGCTTCATACGTGGCCCTCCCCCGCATCAAGGACCACGGCGGCGCGGCCATCGGCCACGGCACCGCGCGCGCCGTCGACGCGGAAGGCATAGAGCACGTTGCGGTCATCGCCCGACAGGCGCTCGGCGCACACGCGCAGCGGCGCGTCACTGGCGGCGATGGTGTCTACGTGCAGGTTGACGCCGCGCACGCTGGCCAGGTAGCCGGCCTTGGGTGCATCGTTCGTGCCCGTCACCAGGGCGCCATGCACCGCCATGGCCTGCGCGGCGTATTCGACCGCATTCACCGCACCCACACCGCCATCAACTGCGCGCAACGGGTGCGTGCCCAGTCCTTCAAGCAGCGCTTCGCACTCGATCGCCTCGGGCGACCAGTGCCGCACGGCGTCGAGCAGGCACATGTCAAACTGGTGCGGGATTCGCTGTGCGATCCACTCGCGGTCAAGCGGCGTGTGCGGGACGTGGTTGTTGGTGCTCATGGTCAGCGGGCGTGAACTGTACACGCAGCCGCTGAGGGGCGAGGTAGTCGATCACCACGGGGCGCTCATCGCGTCGCGCGATGCGCTCCAGCAAGGGCAGGCAGCGCAAGGCGGGAAAGTCGGTGCGCAAGGCGTCCAGTGGCGCCTGCGCCATGGCCTCGGGGTCATCGGTGACGAGCGTGGTGCGCAACGTGCCCAGACTCTGCTCGCGCGGCGTCGTACCCAGCCAGAACGCCACTCCGGCGGCGTCGGGCACGGGCCGGCAGGTGTGCAGCGGTTCGGGGTACTCGCTGTCGTAGGCCACCAGCAGCAGCTCGCCGCCGTCACAGGCCAGCTGACCCAGCGCGTCGATCCATCCCGCGCCCAGGCTCCCATCGTGGGCGCACAGCACCTGGCTCGGCGCCATGGAGCGGGTGGCGATGCCCCAGTAGCCGGCCGCCGCGTTGTGCACCGAGTTGTGGAAGCGCGTGGGCGAGATGGCGCGGTCTTCGCCCGCGAGTTGCTCGCACAGCGCATGGCAGTTGTGGCCGTCGGCGCCCGATGAGGTGAACACCGTGGCGACCTCGCCCGGGTCGTGCCCCTGCAGCGCGTGCAGGCCCAGGGCCAGGGCCACGCGCACCGCGCGGCTGGCGCGGCGGCGCTCGGCGGCGGGCAAGGCCTCGGCCGGCGGCAGCACCGACGGCGCGTGCGCCCAGGCCTGTTCACCGCGCAGCACGGGGGCGGCATGTGCCCAGTCGGGCAGGCCGGGGGCGATGATCGACAGGCCGTGCAGCCAGAGAGCGGTTCCGTTCATGCATCCCCCTTGCCGAACACCAGGCTGCAGTTGCTGCCGCCGAAACCGAAGGAATTGGACAGCGTGTACCGCAGCCCAGGCGCAGACGCCCCCTGCACGCGGTAGTCCACCGCGATCGCCGGGTCGGGCGTCTGCGTGCCGGGGCTGCCGGGCACACGGGCTTCGCTCAATGCGATGGCGCAGACCACCGCTTCCAGCGCACCCGCCGCGCCCAGGGTGTGCCCGGTGGCGCCCTTGGTGGACGAACATGGCACACCGCGCCCGAACAGCGCGGCCACGGCCTGCCCCTCGGCGGCGTCGTTGGCAGGCGTGGCGGTGCCGTGCAGGTTGATGTAGCCGATGTCAGCGACCGACAGGCCGGCCGAGCGCAGGGCCGCCTCCATGGCGCGCTGCGCGCCCAGCCCTTGCGGGTGGGGGGCCGACATGTGGTGCGCGTCGCTGGATTCGCCGGCGCCAAGCAGGCGGACATCGGCGGGCGCGTCGCCGCGCTCGAGCAGCGCGAAGGCCGCGGCCTCGCCGACGGAGATGCCGTCGCGCCGTGCGTCGCCGGGGCGGCAGGGCTCGGGCGAGGTGAGTTGCAGCGAGGCGAAGCCGTACAGCGTGGTGAGGCACAGGGAGTCGACACCCCCGACCACGGCGGCGTCGATGGTGCCCAATTGCAATTGGCGCGCCGCCGCTGCAAACACCTTGGCGCTGGACGAGCAGGCGCTGGACAGGCTCATGGCCATACCCTGCAATCCGAAGGCCGCGCGCACGAAGGCGCTCACCGAGTAGACGTTGTGCGTGCTGTCGTAGAGAAAATGCGCCGGCAGCGCACCCGTGACCGGGTCGCGCTCGCGGTAGGCCAGTTCGGTCTGCAGCACGCCCGATGTGCTGGTGCCGAGGAACACACCCACACGCCCGGCACCGTGGCGAGCGATGGCCTCGCGCACGCGCCCGGCAAATCCGTCTTGTTGAAGACCCAGCCAGGCCAGGCGGTTGTTGCGGCAATCGAAAGCGCTCAGGGCGTCGGGCAGCACCACCTCGTCGACACCGGCGACTTCGCCGATCCAGGTGGGCAGGTCCACGGTTTCGAACCGGCAGGGCGTGAGGCCGCTGCGCGAGTCGCGCAGCGCCTGCGCGTGCGCGGCGACGCCATGCCCCAGGCAGGACGTGGCGGTGTAGGCGGTAAGGGATGCGGCTTGCATGGCGCGAAGTGTGGCGGCGAAACGGCGCGTTCAGCGCACGCGGCAATGCAACATCACATTCGCCAAAGGTTTGTTTCCACTCATGTCGCGGCTGTCCACCTCGAACCCCAGCGATTCCAGCTCGGCGCGCCACTCGGCCAGGGGCCTGGCGTACAGGCGCGACAGCCGGTGTCCCCGTGCGAAGGTGACCGCGCGGTCGATGTTCAGGCCCATCTGGTAGCGCCAGCCCGCCGAGGCGTCGCCGATGCGCGTGAGGAACACACCGCCGTGGGGCAGCGCGTCGCGAATGCGCGCAAGCAGCGCGCTCTGGCGCCGGTAGTCCACATAGTGCAGCGCGTCGAGGATGGTGATGGCGTCGGGTCGGCCAAGCTCGGCGCGCGTCATGTCGCCGAGTTCGATGCGCACCACCGGGTGCGTGGCGCCGAAGGCCCGGACCGCGCGATTCACGTCGCGGCCCATGAGCTCCACGCCTCGCAATGCCTGGGGCTGTGGCGGTGCCGCCCAGTCGCCCGGCCAGTGGCCCTGGGCCGCCAGTTGCTGCGCAGCCAGCAGCCACGAGAATAGGCTGCCCTGCCCGCTGCCCAGGTCGAGCACGCGCGGCGTGTGGCTCAGCAGGCCGCGACGCAGGATATCGTGGAAGATGGTGTCGTACCCGAGCTTGCCGCGCGAGTAGTGGTACGCGAAGCGGCCACCGGCGCGAAAGCGCTGGCTGGCGTGGTCGACCAGATCTTGTACGAAGGCTTGGCTCATGTCAGGGCTTGAAACAGGGTGACGGGCTGCAGACCCAGCCGGCGCGCCTCGGCCATCACCTTGGGCAAGGCGTGCAGCAGCACGGGCTGCCCATCGGAGGCGCGCGCAGCGTGGCCATCGTGCAGCAGCAGGATGTCACCGCCCGCGAAACCGCGCAGCAGACGGCGTTGCACGGTGGCCGGATCGCCGCTGCGCGTGTCGAAGCTGCGGCGCGTCCAGCTGGCGTGCTGCAGACCCAGACCGTGCAGCACCGGGTCGAGGAAGGGGTTGCGCAGGCCGGCGGTGGGGCGGAAGAAGCGTGGCGCCTGGCCGGTGATGTCGCTCAGCACGGCCTGCGCGGTGGCGATGTCGCGCCGCATGCGGCCCGGGCCGAACAGCGAGAAGGCGTTGGAGTGCCCGTGGCCGTGGTTCTCCACCCGGTGGCCACGCGCCACGATGGCGCGGCACAGCGCCGGGTGCGCCTGGGCGCGGTGGCCGATGCAGAAGAAGCTGGCGCGGGCACCGAGTTGATCCAACGCGTCGAGCACGCGCGGGGTGATGTCGGGGTCGGGTCCGTCGTCGATGGTGATGGCGAATTCGCCGCGCGCAGCCGAGGCCGCGGGCAGGTGCGTCCAGTTGGAACCGAGCCACTGCGAACGCGGCCACAGGCCGGCGCTCACCAGGGCCGCGTGGTTGGCCACCACGCCGCCGGCCAGCCAGGGCCACCAGCCCGGTTGCCACAAACCCGCGCCCAGCGCGGCACCGTGCACCAGCGCGCTGACCGTGAGCAAGGGTGCGGGGCGCCAACCGGCCTTCATCGCGCACCCCCTTCTGCTGTATCCCACGCCCGCTGCGCGAGGAAGGCCGACCACAGAGGCCGCCAGCAGGCCCAGTCGTGCCCACCGTCGATGCGCAGCACCCGCGCGGGCGGCAAGCGCGCGGCCATGCGGTCCATCCCCTCGGCGAATCGGTCCTGGCGGCCGTGGCCCATCCACACCGCCGGCCGCTGCGGCACGTGCCGCCACCAGTCCCAGACCTCGAAGGCCGGGTCGCTCTCGCCTGCTTCAGGGCCACCCCAGGCGTCCAGCCCGCCCGCGCGCTGGATCGCATTCCACGCCAGCCGGTCGCCCGGGTACGGCGCGAGCAGGCACAGGCCATCGAGCAGGCCCGGGTGGCGCCGCGCGCACAGCACGGCCTGCCAGCCGCCCAGCGACAGGCCACCCAGCCACACGCGCCGCCCCGCCTCGCGCGCGGGCCGCAGCCAGTCGATGACCAATTCGTCGATCGCGTCGGCGCCGTCGTAGCGCTGCGCCTGCAGGTCGATGGCCACCATGTCGACCGGCCAGCCCGCGGCGGCGGCCTCGGCGGCCCAGCCCTGCGCCGCCACGTCGGCGGCCGTCATCGCTGCGCCGGGCAGCCAGACCAGGCGCCAGGGCGCGTCGCCGGTCCAGCCCGCGAAGCGCTCGGCGTTCATTCCCGTGCCTCCGCCGGCGTCAGCATGGCCGACAGCAGCAGCGCCAGCAGCGCCCCGGGTGCCACCGTCACGCCCACCGCCTGCAGCACCGGCACCGAAGACAGCGAGAGCACGCCGAAGCCGATGGCGGTGGTGGCGCAGGCCACCAGCACCGACAACAGGGCCTGCGGATCGGCCTGCGGGTCGCGGCGCCAGCGTTCGATGAAGAGCGAGTAGTTGGAGCCCACGGCCACGATGAGCAGCATGCCGATGAGGTGCAGCAGGTGCAGGCGAACACCCAGCGCGTGCAGCACGGCGACGACGACAAGCACCGCCGCCGCGATGGGCAGCATCACGCCCACCAGGCGGCGCAGGTTGCGCAGCGAGGCGCCCAGCACCAGCACGATGCCCGCCAGCCCCAGCAGCGAGAGCGTGATGGCCTGCCCGAGGTAGTCGCTGTAGACGGACTCGAACTCCTGCTTGAGGTCGATGAAGCTCGCGCCGCTGCCCTCCAGAGCGGAGCGCAGCGTGTCGACGGGCAGCCCGGCGTCGGCCGCGCCGGGTGCGGGGCGCAGCGGCAGCAGCGCGGTCCAGCCATCGGCGTGCGGCTGCAGCAGCGAGTCGACCGCGATGGCCAGCGCCGAGCCGGTCAGGTCCTCGCGCCGCATCGGTTCGGCCGTGCGCGCCCGTGCCACGGCGTCGACGAAGGGCCGCAGCCGCTCGGACGACAGCGGCTGCCCTTGCAAGGCCAGCGCCAGGTTGCGCGAGAGCGCCTCGGTCGTGGGCAGGATGCGCTGGCGCTCGCGCTGCAGGGCCTCGCTGGGCAAAAAGCGAGCGGGACTGTCGTAACCGCCGATCAGGCCCTGCGCCACCAGCGGGTCCAGGCGTTGGGCCGCCGCCTCGGCGCCGCGCAGCGCGGCCTCGCGGTCGGGGGCGCGCACCACCACCATGTAGCGCGCGTCGGGCGCGCCCAGATCGCTGCGCAGGCGTGCGTCGCGCTCCGCGTCCTGCGCGCTCACGCTGGACAGTGCCGACAGGTCGGGCTCCCACAGGCGATCGTGCTGCCACGCCAGATACGCCAACGCGATCGCCGCCGCACCCAGCGCCGGCCAGCGCCAGGCCTGTAGAGCCACCATGCGCGGGGTCACCCAGGCCGGCAGATCGGGCGTGCGCGCCACGTGGCTGCCCGCCATGGCCGGCAGCACCAGTCGCGTGGTCAGGGCTGCGACGAACACGCCCGTCATGGCGTAGAGCCCCAGTTGCGCGAGCCCCGGAAAGCCCGCGAACAGCAGCGCGCCGAAGCCCAGCATCGACGTGGCCACGCCCAGACGGATGGTCGGCCAGAAACGCTCCTGCCAGGAGCCTCTGTCCGCGCGGCCGGTCTGCACGAAGTAGTAGATGCCGTAGTCCACCGCCTCGCCCACCAGCGCGGCGCCGAAGCCGGCGGTGATGGCGAACACCGAACCATGCGCCTGCCCCACCACCACCAGGCCCGCGAGCGAGCCGCTCACCGCCGGCACCAGCGTGAGCAGCAGCGGGCGCCAGCGTCGGAACACAAACCCCAGCAGCACGCTGATGCCGATGGAGCTGGCCAGGGTGAGCCGCGCCACGTCGGCTTTGATGGCCGCGCGCGTCTGCACCGCGAACACGCCGGGGCCGGACAACTCCAGCCGCAGCGCGTCCGGCGCGGGCGCGGACAGCTCGTCGAACACAGCCTGCACACGCGCCGCCGCCTGAGCCTGGCCATCGGTGTCGGCCCCGGCGGCGCGGGTCTGCAGCAACAGCAGCGCGCGCTCGCCGTCGCGAGAGGTCCAGACGCCATCGGCCATGGTTGGCTGCCCCTGCGACTGCCAGCCCATCAGCACCTCGAATGCCTCGCCCGTGGGGTCGGCCAGGAACTGCGCCTTGAACGGCAGTCCGGCTGGCGAGGACACGATGTCGATCGTGTTGAGGATGGCCTCGCGCAGGCCGTCGGGCGTGAAGCGTTGTTCGCCCACCGCTGGGCTCAGCGAGTAGCGGTGGCGCTGCAGCACGGCGAGTTCGCGGTCGAAGGCGTCGAGCTCACCGTTCTGCACGGACACGAAGTCCGCGTCGGCCGCGAGGCGCTGGCGCAGAGCGCGTGAGCGCTCGGCGCGCGTGGCGCTGTCGCCGCCCTCTATCGCCACCATGATCAGGCGCGATACCACGCCCTCGCGAAGTTGCTCCACCAGCACCTGCTGTTCGGCGCTGGGCCTGGACGGCAGAAAGAAGGAAAGGTCGGTGGTGAAGCGCGTCTGCGAGGCGAGCCATCCACCCAGGGCCATGGCCAGCACCCAGGCCAGCACCACCCCTGCGCGCTTCATCCCCGTCGTCACGGCTTGCTCGCCGGTTCCATGCGCATCTCGGTGCTGTCGCCGTCGGACTGCGTGTAGTCAACGCGGTCCACGGCCACGCCCACGCCCGAAATGACGATCTGCGTGACGATGCCGCGCAGGCGCGCCTGCAGGGGTTCCAGGGTCATCGTCCAGCGCTTCTCGGGCTGGCCCTGCAGGGCCACGCGGTAGTGGCGCTCCAACGCGGCGCGGTCGCCCCGCAGGGTGCTGCGGATGCTGGCGACGAAGGCCTCGACCTCGGGGCGCTGGCTGATGGGCATGCTCATGCGGCGCTGGTCGCGCTCCATCGTCAGCGTGTCCTTGTCGAGCAGCAGGCGCTCGGGACGCGGGGAGAGCGTGCGCCGCTCCAGCCAGTCGGGCGCCCGGTAGGTCATCTCGCCGCGCGAGACCAGGGGCGCGTCCAGCATGGCCAGGCGGCGCCGTTCGACGAAGCGCACCGTGCCGCCGGGGTGGGCGGCCAGCAGGGCCATGAGGCGGTCCAGGTCGTCGGCCGCGTGCGCGGGCGTCGCGGTCGCCAGGGGCAGCAGCAGCGTCGTGAGCAGCCAGAGCCTTCGGGTGTTCATCGTTGCCAGAAATCGAAGAAGTTGAACCAGTTGAACGGCGCCTGCCGGCAGCAGGCCTGCAGGCGCTTGACGTAGGCGCCGCGCGCCTGGGCGATGGCCGCGTCACGCGCCGCGCCACGGCCTACCGTACCAAAGTCGGCCAGTGGCTCGAACACCAGGCGGTAACGATTCGCACCGAGGTACAGGCCGGCCATGAAGAACACCGGCCGGCGCAGCACGGCGGCCATGCGCCAGGGCGCGGTGGGAAAACCCGCGGGCGCGCCCAGAAAGTCGTGCATGGCGCGGTCGTCGGCGTCCAGGGATCGATCGACCAGCATGCCCACCAGGTGGCCCTGCTCCAGCCGCTGCGCGGCCTCGATCATGGAGTCGGGCCGGCCCAAGGGCACCACGTCCTGCTGCGCCTGCGGGTTGATGGCACCGAGCGCGGCGCGCATCTGCCGCGCGTTCTCCTCGTACATCAGCATGCTCACCTGCAGGCCCGGGCGCTGGCGACCCACGCAGCGCAGCACCTCGAAGCTGCCCAGGTGCGCGCCCATCAGCAGCACGCCGCCCGAACGCACGGCGTCCATCAGCGCGGGCGCGCCCTGCACCTCGATGTCGAACAGATCGAAGCGGTCGTTGAGCAGGTAGACGCGGTCGTGCACCGTGGTGGCAAAGCTCAGCAGGTGGCGGTAGCGATCGCGCCAGCCCGGCGCGCGCCCGGTGGCGCGGCGCAGGTAGTCGGCGCTGGCCGCACGCGGGCGCGGCGCAAACAGCAGGAAGTACAGCGTGGCGCCGTGAAGCACCACGCGGCTCGCCGCGCGGCCGAACCACAGGGACAGGCGCACCATCAGCCGCAGAAGCCAGAGTTGGCCGCGTTCGGGCCGCTGGCGCCACTCGGGCAGGCGGGCGGTGGTCATTGCACCGGCCGGAGTTGGCCTGTGGCCACGGCCTCCCCCCCGCGCAGGAAGCTGAACGCGTAGCCCGTGGATGGCAAGGCGCTCAAGCTGAGCCGCAGTGCATCGCCCGGCAGCACCGGCCGCAGGAACTTGGCCTGGGGAATGGTCCAGCCGCGCGCGCCGGGCGCCAGCTCGCGCACCGCGCGCAGTGCCTCGTCGAGCAGCACCACACCCGGCAGGATGGGCCGGCCCGGGAAGTGCCCGGCGAAGGCCGGGTGATTCGTGGGCACGCGCCAGTCGCGCTCAAGAACGGCCATTCAAGACCTCCTGGCGGTACAACGCGGCCAGCGCGTCGCGCGTGAGCTTGCCGGTGTCGTTGCGGGGCAGCGCCGGCAGCAGCACCAGGGGCCGGGGCAGGAAGATGGCGTCCACGCGCTCGCGCAGCTCGGCCAGCAGATCGGCTGCGTTGCGCCCGGGCGCCACTGCGAAGGCCACGAGCCGCGTCACCGCCGCCGCGTTGCCCGTGCCAGTCGGTTCATCGGGGAGGAAGAAGGCGGCGTCGACCACGCCTTCCAGCCCCGCGAGCTGGCGGTTGAGGTAGGACAGCGAGCTGCGCTTGCCCGCGATGTTGATGAGGTCGGCGTGGCGCCCGTGCAGCAGGAAGCGGCCGTCGGCCAGGGGCTCGATCAGATCGGCCAGGGGCACGCGGCCCTCCACATGCCCGCCCTCGGCACTGGCCACGTCGCCAGAAAAACGCAAGCGCGTGCCCGGCAACAGCGTCCAGGCCGGGCCCGACACGGTGCGCCGGCTCGCCAGCGCCGACGATTCGGTGGAACCGTAGATCTCGTGCAATTCGGCGCCGCACGCGGTCTCGGCCTGTTGCGCCAGGCCCTCGGCCAGCGGCGCGGTGGCCGACAGCAGGCGCTGCGGCTTCACCGCGTGCGCGGGGGCGGCCAGCCAGTTGGCCAGATGAAAGGGCGTGGTCACCAGCAGGCGCGGGCCCGGCACGGCGGCCAGGGCGTCGTCGATGTCCTGCGCAAAGAAGGGCTTGCCCGACCAGAAGCTGCAGCCACCGTGCAGCGCCAGCAGGAAGGTGGATTCGAAGCCGTAGCTGTGCTGGATGGGCACGGTGCCCACCAGCACGTGCGGCTCGCGGTCGAGCCCGAGCGCGGCGGCCTCGGCCTGGCCGTTGCGCACCAGGTTTCCCCAGTGCTTGTGGTGGGGTTGCGGACGCCCGGTGGAACCCGACGTGAACAGCACGGCGACCACGCGCTGATCGTCGATCAACGGCATCTCGGTGATCGGCGCGCGGCCCGCGCCGGGGCGTGCCGGCACTCGCAGCGCGGGCAGGCCGGCCGCCTGCGTGGGATCGGGGGTGTCGGCGCTGTCGTCGGTCAGGCACAGCGCCCCGGGGTGGTCCTGCGCAAGCTGGCGCAGGCTCTGCGGCGCCAGCGACGAGGGCTGCAGGCTCACGCGGCCGCGCAGCAGGCCCGCCGCGAAGCCTACGGCAAAGCGGTAACGGTCTTCGCACAGGTTGACGAGATCGCCCGAGGCGGGCAAGCGCTCGGCGAAGGCCGCGGCGTCGGCGAGGAACTCGCCCACGCGCACCGGACCGTCGGGGCACCAGGCGAAAACGGCGTCGAGCGCGTGCGAGGTGATCAACGCGGAGCGGCTCACGGCTGACTCCGAGGATCCGTCGGGCGGTGCCGGCCCATGGTGCGCCAGGCGTGCACCACCGCCGACAGGCTGGGCCGCTCATGCGGCGGCAACACGGCGCGCCGGCACAGCACCTCCACCATGAACACCAAGCCCACCAGCGGCCCGGTGAGCACGTTGGCGTGCAGCGACCAGACCTCGCGCGACGCGAAAAGGAACAAGGCGGTGGAAACCAGGGCGTTGAGCACGAAGAACGCCGCCCAGACGGCGGTGACCTGGCGCGTGTAGCGCCAGTGGCGCGGCGAGAGATCGCCCTCGCTCAGCAGGCGCGCCATGCGGGTGACCAGCGCCTCCCCCGAACCGATCAGGCTGGCGCCGAACAGCGCCGCCAGGGCCAGGTGGATGCCCAGGTGCTGCAGGTAGTACAGCAGGGCAACATGCGTACGCAGCAGCGCCCACAGACTCCACAGCAGCACAGCCACGGACAGCCAGGCCAACAGCTTGACGGGGGGCCGCGCGACACGCGCAAACAGGATGGCCACGGCCGCGAGAAACGGCGCCACCGCCACGGCCACATGCAGGTCCACTGGCCCGCGGCCAGTGCTGCCCAGGTGCGAGGCCGCGATCCAGCCCAGCAACAGCAGGGCGGACGCCGCGGCGCGCAGGGAACTCATTGCGTTCTGTTGCGCGCGATGTGGGCCGCCAGCGAGCGCGGGCTGGCGAAGATCGTCTGGTTGTGCTCGTTGTCCGAGCGCATCTGGAAGCCGTAGCGCTTGGAGATGACGAGAGCGATCTCCAGCATGTCGATCGAGTCCAGGCCCATGCCTTCGCCATACAGCGGAGCGTCCGCGTCGACGTCCTGCGCGCTCAATTCCAGATTGAGCGCCTCGATGATGAGCTGCACGAGCTCGGGGATCAGTTGCTCCACGGTTTCGGCGTTGACGGTGTCTTCCTGCATGAGGGAACTCCAGGGGATATTCAATGGGGTGGGGCCGCGAACGCCAGCACGGCGTTGCTGCCACCGAAGGCGAAAGAGTTGGACAGCGCCACGCGCATGCCGTTCACGCGTCGGCCCTGGGGCACATGATCCACCCCCTCGCACGCCGGGTCGAGCCGGCCCGCCAGATGGGCCGTGGGTGGCACAGCCTGTTCGCGCAAGGCCATGGCCGTCACGATGGCCTCGATGGCACCCGCCGCGCCCAGCAGGTGACCGTGCATCGATTTGGTGGAACTCACGGGAAGGTGGGCGGCGCGCTCACCGAACACCTCGCACAGCGACTGCACTTCGATGGGATCGCCCTCGGGCGTGGCGGTTCCGTGCGCATTGACGTAGTGCACGTCATGCGCGTCGACGCCCGCGTCGTCGAGCACCGCGCGCAGCGCGCGCACCTGGCCGGCGCGGTCGGGCCGCGCCAAGTGGGTGTGATCGCAATTGGTGGCGAAGCCGATGAGCTCGCCGTGAATGCGCGCGCCGCGCGCCACGGCGCGGTCCCAGTTTTCCAGGACCAGCGCCGCCCCGCCCTCGCCCAGCACCAGGCCGCTGCGATCGGCCGCGAAAGGCCGGCAGGCACTGGGCGAGGTGTTCTCGTCGCCGCGCGCGAGCACGCGCATGGCTTCCCAGGCCTTCACCACGCTGACCGACTGGCACACGTCGGAGCCGCCGGTGATCATCACCTCGGCCTCGCCCGATCGCACGCGGCGAAACGCCTCGCCGATGGCCATGGACGCGGACGCGCAGGCGGCCGTGTGGCTGCTGCTCACGCCACCCAGGCCGAGCTGAATCGAGATGTGCGCGTTGGCCGCGTTGTTCATGCCCATGACCACCGACAGCGGCGAGACGCGCTCGCGCCCCTTGAGCCAGAGTTCGCGCGCACCGCGTTCGTGCGCCGCCAGGCCCCCCAGCGCGGTGCCCCACAGGCAGCCCCAGCGGGCGCGGGCGCTGCCGTCGTCGGCGGCTTTCAGGGCCAGCCCGGCGTGGCGCCAAGCCTTGAATGCCGCGGCCATGCCCAGTTGCGAGAAGCGCTCCATCATGGACGCCAGGGGCTTGCCCAGCTCGCGGTCGGGCTCGAAGCCCGCGCAGCGCACGTAGGGCAAGCGAAGCGGGCGCGGCTCGTCGTCGGTGACCAGCCAGCGCACGGCCGATTCGCCGGCCCACACCCGTTGAAAGAAGTCCTCGAGATCGCCGCCGTACGGGCTCACGAGTCCCAGGCCGGTGATCGCGACGCGGTGTCGCGACATGCTCACTCCGTCTTGGTCGCCGCGAGCGCGTCGATGACGGCCACCATGTCGGCCACCGTCTTCGGTGGCGTCTGGTCGGACGAAATCTCGATGCCCAGCCGGTCCTCGGCCTCGAACATCAGTTCGGCGAGCATGAGCGAGTCGACGCCCAGTTCGCCCAGCACGGCTTCGGGCACCACAGCGGCTTCGGCCACGCCGAGGCGATCGACGAGAAACTGGCGGATCAGTTCGATGGCGTTCATGTGGGCCCGAAAAAAGTGCGGAATTATAGTGAGCAGGGTCCCTGGAGCCCTCGGGCGTACCGCCCGCGCGGGGGATGTCACCGGCCTCGGGTACAGTGGCGCGGCCCCGCCAACGGAGTGCTGCCGTCTTGACCCCTTCCCCTCCCCCGGCCTGGACACGCAGGGTCGTCGATTGCTTTTTCGGCCTGTGGCTGCTCAAGGCCGTGGGCACCACCGCCTTCATGGTGCTGTTCTTCCACGCCTACTTCTGGGTGCTGAAGAACCCGTCCACCGAGGCGTTCGAACTGCCCCTGATGGCGCCCGATCACTGGGTGCCGTTCACGCCCACAGCGATCTACGCCTATGGCTGGCTCTGGGTCTACGTGTCCGTGGCGCCCGGCCTCGTGTCGGGCTTTCGTTCGCTGCTGCGTTATGGCGCCTGGGTGGCGCTCATGTGCGCGCTGTGCCTGGCCATCTTCTGGCTCTGGCCCACGCGCACGCCGGTGTTCGACATTCCCTGGTCCGCCTACCCGCAACTGGCCTTCCTCAAAGGCATTGACGCGTCCAGCAACGCCTGTCCGTCCCTGCACGTGGCCGCGGCGGTGCACGCGGCCTGCTGGCTGCACTGGCGCCTGCAGGCCCTTGGCGCGCCGCGCTGGACGCGCTGGGCCAGCGCCTTGCAGTGCCTGGCCATCGTGTGGTCCACGATGGCGATCCGCCAGCACGTGTTCATCGACGTGGCGTGTGGTGCGGCCGTGGGCCTGCTGTTCGGATGGCTGTCGATTCGCTCGGAACGGCGCACCACCGTGGCCCGCGCCGTTACAGCGAACGCCGCATCGCCAGCAGCGCGTTGAGGCGCGGCAGCGCCGCGCGCATGGCCTGGCGCCCGGCCTCGATGGCCCGTTCGCGCGAGGAGAAGTCCGCCCCGCTCATGCCATTGAGCACCGGCCGCACGACCAGATCGGCCTCGGCGAGCTCGTGCCGGTTGATGCTCTGTCCCATGATGGCGAAGGTTTGCAGCAGCAACTCGAGGTTGCCGCTCGCGCTGTTGGTCTCGGGCACGCTGGAAATGTCCACCGCGAGCACGATCTCGGCGCCCATCTCGCGCGCCTGGCGCACCGGCACCGGCGCGGTCAGGCCGCCATCGACGTACTCGGCGTCGCCGATCTTCACCGGAGAGAACACGCCCGGCACGGCGCTGGACGCGCGCACCGCGAGCGCCGCGTCGCCCCGGCGGAACAGCACGCCGCGGCCGGTGCGCAGGTCGGTGGCGAGCACGCCCACGGGCAGCACCATGTCCTCCAGCAGCTTGCCATCGATGGCGCGGCGCACGTAACGCGTGAGCGCCTCGCCGCGCAGCAGGCCACGTCCCAGGATGGGCAGCGACCAGTCGGCGATCTCGGCCTCGTGCATGCCCATGGCCAGGCGCTCCAGTTCCTTGCCCGGCATGCCGCTGCCATAGAAGCTGGCGACCATGCTGCCGACCGAGGTGCCGGCAAGCAGGTCCGGGCGGATGCCCACGCGCTCCAGCTCCTGGATGACGCCGATGTGCGCGAAGCCGCGCGCCGCGCCGCCGCCCAGCGCCAGGCCCAGGCGGGGCGCCCGCGTGAGCGTCACCGGTGGCGTCGGCGGCGTGACCACCACGGGGGGCGTCGCCTCGGGCGGTGGCGGTGGTGTGAGGGCGCAGCCCGCGAGCGCCAGAACGAGCGCGCCCAGCCAGGCCCGGCGCCCTGGGAACCAATTAAATTGCTTAAGAATCATTCTCGTCTCTGCTAGCATTCACCGCGGTCGTTCAGCGGGTACGGGATTGTCCCAAAGCACCGCGGCGGCCAAGCGCTTCCTGAAACGAGAGACCACCATGAAAACCACCCGTTACATCGTCTCGGCCCTGGCGGCCGCCGCCACCCTGGCCCTCGGCGCCGCGCAGGCGCAGGCCCAGGAGAAGGTGCTCAACATCTATTCCGCCCGCCACTACCAGACGGACGAAGCGCTGTACAACGGCTTCACGCAAGCCACGGGCATCAAGATCAACCGCGTGGAAGCGGACGACGCCGGCATCACGGCGCGCCTGCGCGCCGAAGGCTCGGCCTCGCCGGCAGACATCGTGCTGATGGTGGACGCCGCGCGCATGGCCGCCGCCGACGCGCAGGGCCTGTTCCAACCGATCAAGTCGAAAAAGCTGGACGACACCATCCCCGCCACGCTGCGCGCCGCAGCCACGCCCGACGGCGTGACCTGGACCGGCTTCTCCACCCGCGCGCGCGTCATCATCTACGACCCGGCGCGCGTGAAGGCCGAAGACGTTGCCACCTATGAGCAACTGGCCGACCCCAAGCTCAAGGGCCTGCTGTGCACGCGCACCGGCTCGCACCCCTACAACATGTCGCTGTTCGCCACCGTGGTGGAGCGCCTGGGCGACCAGAAGGGTGAGGAATGGCTCAAGGGCCTGGTGGCCAACCAGGCGCGCGCCCCCAAGGGCGGCGACACCGACCAGATCCGCGCCGTGGCATCGGGCGAGTGCGGCGTGGCCATTGCCAACAGCTACTACATGGCCCGCATCCTCAAGTCGGACAAGCCGGAAGACAAAGCCGTGGCCGAGAAGGTGCGCGTGGTGTTTCCGAACCAGGGCACGTCGGGCACGCACGTGAACATCGCCGGCGCGGCTGTGGCCAGGCACGCCAAGAACCGCGACAGCGCGGTGGCCTTCATGGAGTACCTGGCCAGCCCGTCGGCGCAGAAGTACTTCGCTGATGGCAACAACGAATTCCCGGCCGCCAAAGGCGTGAAGCTGGACAACCCGGCCCTGCATGCCATGGGCGGCGAAAACTTCAAGCTGGAGACGGTGCCTCTGGCGGCCGTGGCGAAGAACCTGACCAAGGTTCAGCAGATGCTGGACCGCGTCGGCTACAAGTAAGCCAGTTCGCTCCTCAAGAAAAGGCCGCGCGATGCGCGGCCTTTTTCATTTCACACCGAGCGCGTCAGCCCGCCGTCCACCCGCAGGTTCTGCCCCGTGATGTACGCCGCCCCGTCCGAGGCGAGGAAGGCCACCGTCGCCGCGATCTCATCGCTGGTGCCGTAGCGCCGCATCGGCACGCTCTCGCGCCGCGCCTCGGTGGGTGGCAGGCTGTCGATCCAGCCCGGCAGCACGTTGTTCATGCGCAGGTTGTCGGCCGCGTAGGTGTCGGCGAAGACCTTGGTGAAGGATGCCAGGCCGGCGCGAAACACCGCCGACGTCGGGAACATCGCGTTCGGCTCGAAGGCCCAGGCGGTCGAGATGTTGATGATCGCCCCGCCCTTTTGCTGCTTCATGTGCGGCGTCACCAGCCGCGTCGGGCGGATCACGTTCATCAGGTAGGTGTCCATGCCCCGGTGCCAGTCCTCGTCGCTGATCTCCAGGATGGGCCCGCGCGGCCCGTGGCCCGCGCTGTTGACCAGCACGTCGATGCGGCCCCAGCGCGCCATCACCAGATCGACCAACCGGGCCAGGTCGTCGGTGGACTGGTTGGAGCCGGTGACGCCCACGCCACCCAGTTGTTTCGCCAGCGCCTCACCCTTGCCTGACGAGGACAGCACGCCCACCTGAAACCCCTCGGCCGCCAGACGCCGCGCCACGGCCGCGCCCATGCCACTGCCACCCGCGGTGACCACCGCCACTTTGCCTGTCGCCATGTCCTTGCCTTCCGTGTGGGGGAAAGCGCCGGATGCTACCCGTGCATCGCGGGGCGTGCGCGAGGCTTCAGAAGGTGTGAGAGAACTCGGCGTGGTCGAGCAGGCCGTCCAAAGGCACCCAATCAAGGCGCAAAGCACAGCCGTAGCTCGGGCTACGGCGAGCATTTGCAACGCCGAGTGGGTGCCTTTGGGCGGCATGAGCGGCCATGACGGGTTCTCTCACACCTTCTCTAGTACACGTCGCGCCGGTAGCGGCCTTGCGCGGCCAGATCCTCAAGGGCCTCGTCGCCGAGAATCTCGCGCAGCGTGCGATCGACCTCGCCCGCCATGCCCTCCAGGCTGCCGCACACGTAGAGGGCGGCGCCCTGCCCCACCCACTCGCGCACGGCGTCAGCCGAGTCGGCCAGCGCGTGCTGCACGTAGCGCCGCTCGGCCTGGTCGCGCGAGAACACCCAGTCCACGCGGCTGAGCCAGCCCTGGTGCGCCCAGGCCTCGATCTCCTCGCGGTAGTGCGCGTCGCAGGCCGATTGGCGCTCGCCGAACAGCAGCCACATCGGCGCCACCGCGTCGGGGCGCGGCAGGCTCGCGGCATCGGGCAGGTGCCCCGCCTCGGCCAATCGCCCGCGCATGTGTCCGCGCAGGCCCGCCAGGCCAGTGCCATTGCCGATGAGGATGAGGGGCCGCCGCGCGTTCTCGCCGATGCGGAATCCGCCGTGCGCGCGCACGCGCAGCATCAGCGTTTCATCAAGCGCGGCGCCTTCGGTGAGCCAGCCCGAGGCGATGCCCGGGCCGCCGTCGGCCCGACGTGAGCGGCGCACCAGCAGGTGCACCGCGCCATCGGCCGGCACCGAGGCGATGGAGTAGTCGCGCGGCGCGCCGGGCGCCTCGGACACCTCCACCTGCACCAGATCGCCGGCCCGCCAATCGGGCAGCTCACCGGACGCCGGCACCAGCTCCAGGTGGTGCACCGGCTCGCCCGTGCTGCCGGGGTTGAGGTGGCGGCGCGCGCGCAAGCGCCAGGGCTGCAGCGCGGGCGCCTCCCAGTCGGGCAGGTCGCTGGTGCCGGCCAGGTGCGCCAGGTGCTGGCGCCATTGGCGCAGCGCCTCGGGGTCGCTCTTGTCGACGTCGATGCGCTCGAACAGCGGCTGCGCGCCGCGTGCGGTGAGCCAGCCGTCCAACGCGCGGCCAAAGCCGCAGAAGTGCGCGTAGGTCTTGTCGCCCAGCGCGAGCAGGCCCACGTGCAGGTGCGACAGGCTCACCTCGGCCGAGGCCATGACCTGGCGCGCGAAACGCGCGGCGCTGTCGGGCGGGTCGCCTTCGCCGTAGGTGCTGGCCACGCACAGCAGGCGATCGGCCTGCTGCAGATCGGCCAGGCTCAGTTGGTCCAGCGGCGCCAGGCGCACGGGCACACCGGCCGTGTGCAGCGCCTGCGCGGTCTGCAGCGCCAGTTCCTCGGCCTGGCCGGTCTGGCTGGCGTAGGTCACCCACCAGGCGGGCACGCCGGGCGTGGCGGGCAGCAGCGCGGCCACGCGGCGCTGCGCCTCGGCCTGGCGGCGGCGGTGTTGCCAGGCGAAGGCACCGCACATCAGAGCGTACAGGGCCAGCACGACCAGGGCGTAGGCAAGCTTTTCCGGGGTCATCCTGCGAGGCGCTCCATCGCGCTCGTGAGGGTTTCGGTGAGGCAGCCGTCGGGCTCGCGCTGCACGAACAGGGCCGCGATGCCATGCGCTTCGGCCAGGGCCACACCCGCTTCCCGGCCGGCCACGGTGAGCGCGGTGGACCAGGCGTCGGCCCACAGACACTCGGCGTGCAGCACGCTCACCGATGCCAGCCCGTGCGCCACGGGTTGACCGGTGCGCGGGTCGAGGCTGTGCGGCAGGCGCCAGCCGCCGTGCAGGTAGGCGCGGCGGTAGTCGCCGGACGTGGCGACCGACAGGCCGTGCAAGGCCACCCGTGTGGCGCGCGGCCTGGCGTGGCCGCTCCCCACCGGCGGCGTCTCCAGGTCGACCCACCAGGGCATGCCGTCGGGCCGCAGGCCTTGCCCGAGCAGCTCGCCACCCACCTCCACCAGCGTGTGCGCGATGCCGAGTTCGCCCAGACGCCGCGCCACGCGGTCCACCGCGTGGCCCTTGGCGATGGCGGAGAAGTCGAGCCGCAGGCCGCCCGGTTGCGTGGCCTCGCGCGTGGCGGCGTCGAAGCGCAGCGCACGCCAGTCGGTGCCGGCCAGCGCGGCCTGCACGGCCGCCGCGTCGGGCGGTGCGAAGCCGGGGTCGGTGTAGCGCGGCGCGGGGCCGAAGCCCCAGAGATTGACCAGCGCGCCGGCCGCCGGGTTGAAGGCGCCTGAGGACGCGTCGGCCAACCACAACGCCGCCGCGAGCACCTCGGCCAAGGCCTCGGGCAGCGCGCGGCGCGTGCCGGCCGGCGCGGCGTTGAACCGCTCCAGGTCGGACGTCGGCAGCCAGGTGCTCATCTGCGCGACCACGAGGTCCAGCTCGGCCTCGATGGCCGCACGCACCTCGTCATGGCGCGCCGCGTCGCCATCGGCCCACAGCACCTGCCAGGTGGTGCCCATGCTCTCGCCGCGCAGGCGCTGCACGCGCGCGCCCAGCCAGGGCACGGCGCCAGCGATCTGCTCGGGCACCAGCACACGGGTCATGAAAGGAAAACGCCACACATCACACGATCCGCAACGCCTGAAGTCGCGCCACCCAGAGGTACCGCGGAACCGGCTTTGCCGGGCCGCTGGTACCGCCCCCTTGAGGGGGTCGCGCGAAGCGCGGCGGGGGTGGACTCAGTTCGGAAGGACTTCCAGCGTGAGGCTGTAGTTGGAGCGGCGCACCGGCTCGGCCAAGGTACCGGCCGGACCCGTGGGCGGGGCCGGCGGCGCGCCTTCCACGCGCGGCGGGCGCGGGGGCGCCACGTTGACCCAGTACATGCCGGCGGCCGGCCACTTCACCTTGATCTCGCCATTGGCGTCGGTGTCCATGCGCATCTCGCCGAGCTCGCTGCGGTAGCGCAAGCCACCGAGGATGACCGTGGCCGAGTAGCCCGCGGCGGGCTTGCCGTTGTCGAGGAAACGGAAGGTCGCCGTGTCGCCCTCCACCAGATCGTTCGGGTGCGTCACGGCCACGAGCTCGATGCCCTTGCCCGTGGGCTTGAGCGCGTCGGTGCTGGGCTTGCCTCGCGTGACGAAGGTTTCCACGCGGCTGTTGTTCTGGCTCACGCGCAGGTCCGTTGCGCCGGCCGGGATCTCCTTGGCCAGCGACTCGGCGTTGCCACGCAGGCGCTTGGTCTCGTTGCCGACCTTGAAGCTGGCGATCATGCCGTCGTTGACGAGCGCGATGCGGTAGGTGCCCTGCTGCTCGAGCTTCACGTCGAACATGCTGCGGTAGCGGCCCTTGGCCTGGTTCTCGGCCTGCACGGGCTGGCCGTTGGGGCCGACGACGACGAGGTTGTCGAGCCCGGCGGCGTTGTGCTCGTAATAGAAGATGTCGTTGGAGATGGCGGCGTCCACGCTCACCCAGGGCTGCTGGCCCGAGTAGACGGTGCCCGAGGGCAGCAGCCAGGCGCGGTGCGCGTGCGCGGCCATAGGCAGGGCCAGGGCGGCGGCCAGGGCCAGCGTGCGGGCGCGAAGGGAAACGTTCTTCATGTTGGGTCTCCGGTCGAGGTTCAGGGTTTGACGGTGACGCTGACGGCGCCGAGTTCGTGCTGGCCGCTGGCCTGCGTGGTGGTGGCGCCCTTGGGCGGCCACACGAAGGGAATCTTCACGAGTTCGCGGCCGCCCACCTCGCGCGCGGCCTCCAGCACCACGGTGTATTCACCGGGGGCCAGCTTGCCCAGGGCGGCGTCGTTGAACTGCACGCTGTGCTCGCCGGGCGCGCGCGTGGCGCCGCTCAGGCCGTCCACGGGCATGGTCAGCTCGCGCCCGCTCTTGCGCCACCAGGCCCGCATGTCCTTGAGCCACTTGGTTCCCTCGTTGTTGCGCAGCTTGATGTCGTACCAGACCGCGAGGTTGCTCACGAAGGACTGGTCGGGCTTCTCGATCCAGATGGCCACGTAGGGGCGGTGGTACTCCGCCACGGTGAGGCGCGGGATCTCGACCTTGAGCGCCATGTCGGCGGCCACGGCGGGCCAGGCGAGGCCGGCCGCGGTGAGCGCGGCGGCGTAACGGATGGTCGTCATGTGACGGAAGCTCCTTCGAGGGTCAATGGATGAAGAGGATCACGAGCAGCAGCGGGATCACCAGCCCCGCGCCCACCATGGGCCAGGTGGTGGGCCGCGCGGTGGCGTGGAACTTGAGGATGAACAGGCCGGTGATGCAGAACACCAGGCAGGCCACCGAGAACACGTCGAGGAACCACTTCCACGCGAGGCCCGTGTGGCGGCCCTTGTGCAGGTCGTTGAAGTAGGAGATCCAGCCGCGGTCGGTGCGCTCGTACTCCACGGCGCCGCTCTCGCGTTCGATGCGCAGCCAGGCGTCTCCGCCGGGGCGTGGCAGCGAGAGGTAGATCTCCTCGGGCGACCACTCGGCCTCGGTGGTGGGCAGGTTCAGGTCGAGCTCGCGGCCCAGCCAGGCGCGCAATTCGGGCGGCAGCGCGGCGTTGTCGGGCTCGTCGTCCTTCACGGCCAGCGCGGCCTTCAGCTCGGCGGGCAATTCCAGGGTCTTGTTCTGCACCACGGGCGTGGCCGGGATGTCGGCCGCGTGGTTGAGCGTGATGCCCGTGAACGCGAACAGCAGCATGCCGATGAGGCACAGCGCGGAACTGATCCAGTGCCACTGGTGCAGGGTCTTGAGCCAATAGGCCCGGTTGGACGCCGCCGGGGCGGCCGAGGGAGGTTTCGTGAGGGTGTCTGACCGGGTGTTCACAGTTTGCAAATTATAACTATTCTCATTTAGATAAAGCAGCGAACTGCCCTCTTTTTCGAGGGCGTCGCACCATCAGGACAGGGAAGGACTGGCGACCCAATCGCCGCCGAGCGCCTTGTACAGATCCACCGCGGCCGTCAGGCGCGACAGCTTCTGCGTGGACAGCGCGTCCAGCGCCGAGAACAGCGTGCGCTGCGCGTCCAGCACCGACAGCAGATCGCCACTGCCCTCGCGGTAGCGCAGCTCGGCCAGCTCCAGCGAGCGCCGGGCCTGCGCCACCAGCTCGCGCTGCAGCGACTCCTGCTGCTCACTGCGCGAGAGGTTGCCCAGGCCGTCGTCCACTTCCTTCAAGGCGGTGCGGATGGTCTTGCCGTAGTTCTCGATCAGCACCACACGCTGCGACTCGGTGGTGCGCACCTGCAGGCGCTGGCGCCCGCCGTCGAAGATGGACTGCGCCAGCGACAGGCCCAGCGACACGCTGCGCGTGGGATCGGCCAGGCTCAGCAGCGCCGAGGTGCCCAGGCCCACCGAGCCCGAGAGCGACACGCTGGGCAGCAGCGCGGCGCGCGCGGCGGCCACGTTGGCGTCGGCCGCGGCCAGTTGCGATTCGGCCGAGGCCAGGTCGGGCCGGCGCGTCAGCAGCGTGGACGGCAAACCCGGCGCCAGCGTGGGCACGCGCAGTTGCGCGAACTCGCCGCCGGCGGGCGCGTAGCCCTGCGGCACGCGGCCCAGCAACAGGGCCAGGGCCGACGCCGTCTGGCGCTGCTGCAGCTCCAGCGGAATGAGCGCGGTGCGCGCCGACAGCACGGTGGCGCGCTGCTGCGAGACCTCCAGCGCGGTGGCCACACCGTTGCGCTGGCGCGCCTCCACGATGCGCAGCACGCGCTCGGCAATCTCCAGGTTCCGGCGCGCGATGTCCAGCCGCTCGCTGGTGTTGAGCCAGAGGAAGTAGTTGGACGCCACGCCCGACAGCAGCGTCAGGCGCGCGGTGCGCCAGTCGTGCTGGCTGGCCTCGAAAGACGCCTCGCCCGCGCGCACGCCGGCCGCGATGCGGCCCCAGAGGTCGAGCTCGTAGCTGACCGACAGGCCGGCGCTGGTGGATTCGCGCGAGGTAGACGGCGTACCCGCCGCGTCGCTGCGGCCGGTGGACGTGCTCAGGCTGCCGCCCACCGAGGGAAGGCGCGCGATGCCGGCCTGCTGCAGGGCGATGTCGGCCTGGCGCATGCGCTCGATCGCGATGCGCAGATCGGCGCTGCCGGCCTGGGCTTCGTCCAGCAGTTGCACCAGCGCGGGCGAGCCAAAGCCCTGCCACCACGCGGTGGTGAGCGCGGGGGCCTCGGCCGTGGTGGCGGTGGCGTCCCATTGCGCGGGCATGTCGACGACGGGGCCGCGCGCCGGGTCCTGCGTGACGGCGCAGGCCTGCAGCAACAAGGCGAGGAACACCGCGGAGCCGGCTTTGCCGGGCCGCAGGTGTTGCCCCCTTGAGGGGGTCGCGGCTGCGCCGCGGCGGGGGTGTTTCATATTCATTCGGATGCGAGCGCGACGACCGGATCCAGCCGCGCGGCCTTGCGCGCCGGCAGGAAACCGAAGATGAGACCGGTGGCGAAGGCGCAGCCGAAGGCCAGCACCACCGGAGCGATGGAGAACTGCACGGCCGTGCCCGTGGCGCCCACCACGGCGGCCACACCCAGGCCGACGAACACGCCGATGACACCACCCAGGGCCGAGACCACCAGGGCCTCGATGAGGAACTGCTGCAGGATGTTGCGCGTGCGCGCCCCGGTGGCCATGCGGATGCCGATCTCGCGGGTGCGCTCGGTCACGCTCACGAGCATGATGTTCATGACGCCGATGCCCCCCACCAGCAGCGAGATCGCGGCGATCGAGCCGAGCAGCACCGTCATGGTGTTCTGCGTCTCGGTGGCGGTGTCGATGATGGAGGCCATGTTGCGGATCTGGAAGTCGATCACGCCATGGCGCTCGGCCAGCAGCGACTCCACGGCCGACTGCGTCTCGTCGATGCGGCTCACGTCCTGCACCGCCACGGTGACGTTGCGCAGGAAGCGTTGCCCCGACAGGCGCAACTGGCTCGTGGCGTACGGCACCATCACGATGTCGTCCTGGTCGTCGCCGTTGGGCGAGGCGCCCCGCGTGCTCATGACGCCGATCACCTGGAAGATGAGGTTGTTGACCAGGATGTACTGGCCCAGCGGCTCCTGCCCGTCGGGGAACAGGGCCTTGGCCACGGTCTGGCCCAGCACGGCCACGGTGGCGTATTCCTGCTCGTCCTCTTCGCTGAAGAAGGTGCCGCGCGCCACCGGCCACTGGCGCGCCAGCGGAAACTTCGTCGAGGTGCCGCGCACGCTGCTGGAATAGTCCGACTCGCCGAAGCGCAGCGTGACGCTGCTGGTCTGCTCGGGCACGGCGGCCAGTACGTTGGGCACTTCCTTGTCGATGGCCTGCACGTCGGACAGCACCAGCGTGGCGATGTTCTGGAAGCCGCGCTGGTTGGGCGCGCCCGGGCGCACGAGCAGCAGGTTGGAGCCCATGGCGCTGATGCGGTCGATCACCTGCTGCTTGGCGCCGTCGCCAATGGCCAGCATGGCGATGACCGAGGCCACGCCGATGACGATGCCCAGCAGCGTGAGGATGGCGCGGAACACATTGGCGCGCAGCGCGCGCAGGGCCGTCTTGGCGGCCTCGGCCACGTCGCCCAGGGGCGAGATGCGCCCGCGCCGCGGCGTCCAGTCGCGCGCCAGTTGCGCGGCCTCGCCCTGCGGCGGGCGCGGGCCGGGGTCAGCCACCACATGGCCGTCCTTGATCTCGATCACCCGTTGCGCGTGCGCGGCCACCTCGGCCGCGTGGGTGATGAGGATGACCGTGTGGCCTTGCGCCGACAGATCCTTCAGCAGCGCCATCACGTCGGCGCCGCTCTTGCTGTCCAGCGCGCCCGTGGGCTCGTCGGCCAAGATCACGCGGCCACCGTTCATGAGCGCGCGCGCGATGGACACGCGCTGCTGCTGGCCGCCCGACAGTTGGTTGGGCCGGTGGTGCTGGCGCTCGCCCAGGCCCAGCGAGTCCAGCAGCTCGGCCGCGCGCGCGTGGCGCTCGGCCGGCGGCACACCGGCGTACACGGCGGGCACTTCGACGTTGTCGGTGGCCGTGCCGGTGGCGATGAGGTTGTAGCTCTGGAACACGAAGCCGAAGGCGTCGCGGCGCAGCTCGGCGAGCTCGTCGCGCTCCAGCTCGGACACGTCGCGCCCCATGAAGCGGTAGGTGCCGGTGGTGGGCTTGTCCAGGCAGCCCAGGATGTTCATGAGCGTGGACTTGCCCGAACCCGAGGCGCCCATGATGGCCACCAGCTCGCCGGGGTAGATCTGCAGGTCGATGCCGTGCAGCACCTCGACCGCGAGTTCGCCGTTGCGGTAGGTCTTGGTGATGCCGCGCAGGTCGATCAGGGGCAGCACCGCCTCGGCCGGCGCACCCGAGGGCAGCACGGCGGCGTCCGGGGCGGCGGGCAACTGGCTCATCGGCGGGCTCCGGCCGGTGCGGCCATGGGCATGCCGCCCGGGCCGCCGGGGCCGCGCATGCCCTGCTGGCCCAGCGGCGAGCCTTGCGGGTTGCCGCTGCTGTTGTTGCGTGGCTCGGTTTCGCGCGTGCCGGCCACCACGCGCTCGCCTTCCTTCAGGCCCGACAGCACCTCGGCGTGCACGCGGTTGCTGATGCCGATGGTGACTTCGCGCTCTTCGATGGTGCCGTCGTCCTTCATGACCTTGACCTTGGCCTGGCGGGGGCCGCGCGCGCCGCGCGGCGCGGCGTTGGGCTGCGCACCCGGGCCACGCTCCTGGCTGGAAGCGGCGGTCGCGGGCGTTCGGGCGGGGGCATTGGCGGCGTTCGGGCGTGCCGCCGGTGCCGCGCCAGCGGCGGCCTTGGGCACGGTGGCGGGGGTGGCGCTGCCAGGCTTGACGGCCGCATCGCTCGACGGGCGAGCGGCCTTGTCGGGCGAGGCCTGGCGTGCGCCGTCCGCGGGCGGCGTCGGCGCGCCCCCTTGTCCACCGCCCTGCTCGCGCATCTGGCGGCGTTGCTCGCGCAAGCGCTCGCGCTCCTCGGGGCTGAGCTTCTCCATCTCCGCGCGGCGCTGCTCGCGGAAACGTTCGCGCTCCTCGGGCGTCATCTTCTCGAAGGCTTCGCGGTCGAAGCGCGGGCGCTCGCCGGCGGGGGCCTGCGCGAGCACCGTGTCGGCCACGGTGCGGAACGCGCCGTCGGGCACGGAGAGCGAGGAGTTCGGGCGAGATGCCGGCGGCGTGGCGGGTTGGGCGCCCGGAGCAGCCGCAGGCGCACCACCCTGCGCACCACCCAGCGCACCACCCGCCGCACCACCAGCCTGCCCCGCGCGCTCGCGGCCCGCCGGCCCGCCGCGCTGCATCGTCAGCGCGGACATCGGCACCACCAGCACGTCGCGCGCCTCGGCCACCACGAAGAACACCTGCGCGGTCATCTGCGTCATCAGGCTGCGGTTGCTGTTGGGCACCTCGAACAGCGCGTTGTAGAGCACCACGTTGTTGGTCACGGTGGGCGTGGGCTCCACCTTCTTGAGGTCGCCGTAGTAGCGCCGGCCCTGACCGCCCAGGGTGGTGAAGTACACCGGCATGCCCTGGCGCAGCTTGCTCACGTCGGCCTCGGACACCTGGGTCTGCACCGTCATCACCGACAGGTCGGCGATGCGCATGAGCGTGGGCGCCTGCTGGTTGGTGTTGAGCGTCTGCCCCTGGCGCGCGGTGATGCTGACCACCGTGCCCGACATGGGCGCGTAGATCTTCGTGTACTTGAGGTTGGCCTCTTCCACCCGCATGCTGGCCTGCACCTGCTCCATCTGCGCCTTCAGCGAATTGATCTGCGCGCGCGCCGTGCGCGCCGCCGTCTCGGCGTTCTGCAGGGCCTCTGCGGTGGTGGCCTCCTCGGCCATCAGGTTCTTCTGGCGCTGCAGGTCGCGCTCGGCCTTGGCCAGGTTGAGCTCGCGCTCGGCCATCTGGGCCTGCTGCGAGCGCAGTTGCGCGCGGCTGGCGTCCACACGCGCCTGCGAGGTCTCGGCGTCGATCTCGGCGAGCAGGTCGCCCTCCTTCACCTCGGTGCCCACCTCCACGTGCAGCTTGCGCAACTGGCCGGACACCTGCGCGCCCACGTCCACGTAGTCGCGCGGCTGCAGCGAGCCGGTGGCCGCCACCTGGTCCTCGATGTCGCCGCGCTGGATGGTGGCGGTGATGTAGGTGCTTTCCTTTTTGGCGCCCGGGCCCCATTTGAACCACCAGGCCGCACCGCCACCACCCAGCAAGGCCAGGCCCACCAGCCCGATGAGCGCGGTGCGCCAGGGGTGACGGCGGAGGGAGGAAGTCTTCTGGGTCTGGTTCATGGTGGACAAGCGGGAAGCCGGGTTCGGCGATGCTGGGAGCGGATGTTGCGGGGCAAATATGGAAAGAATGCGTACGGCGTGCGAAGACCGCTTCACACGGCGCTTGCACAGTGTTTGCCAGATTCCCGTTTAGGCTCACCCCATGCCCGCCGCGCCCTCCTCGCCCACCGCCCGCCCCCGCTCCGGGCTCGCGCGCTTCGATTCGCTGCGCGTGAAGCTCTTCCTGGCCATCGCCGGCGCCAACGTGGTGCTGGTGATGGCGGCCTACCTCATCTACGGCTGGAGCTTCGACCGTGGGCTGGTGGAGTACCTGAACAAGGCCGACGAGACGCGCCTGCAACCGCTGGTGGTGCGCCTGGCCAACGGCTACCGCGAGCACGGCCACTGGGACTGGATCGTGGGCGACCGCGAGCGCTGGTTCGAACTCTCGCGCGAGGTGCTGGGCTCGGGCCGCGTGCCCCGGCGCGCGGGCGAGCAAGGGCAACCGCCCGGCGCGCCGCCGCCGGTGCCGAACGCCCCACCCC
>NZ_CCAE010000017.1 GCF_000723405.1 Hydrogenophaga intermedia
GGCGAAGAGCGCGCAGACCACACAGATGAGCGCGATCACCGCCGCCACGATGGCCGTGGGCGAGGTGCGAAAGCTGTGGCCGACATCGCTGTCCAGCCAGCGACCCAGGTGTGTCGTCATCGGGGCAGCGCCTCTTCGACCAGGCCCGCGAACAGCGCGCTGCCCACCGGAATGGTCTCGTCATTGAAGTCGTACATGGGGTGATGCAGGAAGCGGCCTTCCTGCATGCCTTGCCCCAGCCGGAAATAGGCACCGGGGCGCTGCTGCAGCATGAAGGCAAAGTCTTCCGATCCCATGCTGGGGTCCATATCGGAATCGACTTTGTCCGCGCCGAACAGGCGCGTTGCCACCCTGGCGACCAGCGCCGCCTCGTCTGGTGCATTGATCGTCGGCGGGTAGAGCTCCTCGTATCGCAACTCGGCTCGCGCGCCATGGGCGCGCGCAACCGCCTCGACCACCTCGTGCAGACGCTGCCTCAGCCGTTGCTGCACCGAAGGCTTGAACCACTTGACCATGCCATCGAGCGAGGCGGTATCGGGGATCACGGACAGCGCCTCGGGCGCGCCCGCCTGGATCGACTGGAAGCTGATCACGGCGGCATCGGCCGGGTCGACGCTGCGGCTGACGATGGTGTGCACGTTGGCGACGATCTGCGACGCGACCAAGATAGGGTCGATGGCCTGATGCGGGTGCGCGCCGTGGCCGCCCTGCCCCTGCACGCGGATGTGGATCCGATCGATGGCGGCCATCATCGGGCCCCTGTTGAGCCCGATATGGCCCGCAGGCAAGGAAGGCCAGTTGTGCAGCGCGAACACCCGCTGAGCGGGAAAGCGCTCGAACAGGCCGTCCTGGATCATTTCGCGCGCACCAGCGTAGCCTTCCTCACCGGGCTGGAAGTACAGGTACACCGTGCCATTGAAACGGCGCGTCTGGGCCAGGTACCGCGCTGCGCCGAGCAGCATGGCGCAATGCCCGTCGTGCCCACAGCCGTGCATGCGGCCAGGTACGCACGAGCGGTACGGCGCATTGCCCAGCTCGGTGATGGGCAGCGCGTCCATGTCGGCCCGAAGCCCCACGGAGGCACCACTGGATTGGGATTCGCCATCGATCACCGCCACGACACCGGTTCGGCCTACGCCGGTGTGGGTGGGCAGCCCCAAAGCCCGAAGGTAAGCGGCGATCTTCGAGGCTGTCCGGTGCTCCTCGAACCCCAGTTCGGGATGGCTGTGGAAATCTCTGCGGATGTCAATGAGTTCGCCTTTGAAAGCGCCAATGGTGTCGATGGGGTGGTTCATGAGCCGCTCACGCGAAGTCGCGGATCGATGCCGACATAGGCCAGATCGACCAGCAGATTGATGCCGACATAGGTCAGCGAAACGAAGCACAGGTAGGCCGCCAACACCGGGACATCGGCAAAGGCCAGCGACTCGACGAAGAGCAGGCCCACGCCGGGCCACTGGAAGACGGTTTCGGTCACCAGGGCAAACGCGATGACCGTGCCCAATTGCAGGCCGGCCACGGTGATCACCGGGATCATTGCATTGCGCAGCGCGTGTCCGTATCGGATCCGGTGCTCGGGGATTCCCCGGGCCCTCGCAAATTTGACGTAGTCGGACTTGAGCACCTCCAACATCTCGGTGCGGGACAGTCGCACGATCAGCGCCAGCTGAAACAGGCACAGGGTGACCACCGGCATGATCAGATGCACCCACCCCCGCGCGCTGAGCAGCCCGGTGCTCCAGCCACCGACGAGTTCGGTCGGGCCGCGGCCGAAGGAAGGCAGCCAGTTCAACTGGACAGAGAATCCCATGATGAGCAGGATGCCGATCAGAAAGGACGGCAAGGTGGCGCCGATGAGCGAGAACAGCATCGCCACCTTGGCCCGCAAGGCGTTCGGCCGGATGGCCGCCGATACGCCCAGCACGACGCCCACCAGCAAGGCCAACACGCCTGACAGCAGCGACAACTCCAACGTGGCCGGCAAGCGCTCGCGAAACATGTCGGCCACCGGCCGGCCCTGGCGCAGCGAGTTGCCCAACTCGCCTTGGGCGAGGTTCGCCACATACCGGGCAAACTGGCTTGGCACCGAGTCATCAAGGCCGAGTTCGGCGCGCAGTCGCTGACGATCCGCCTCGGTGGCCTCCACGCCCAGCATCTGGTTGACCGGATCTCCGACGTACTGGAACAGGACAAAGGCAAGGACGGTGACGACCAGCAGAACGCCCAGGCTGGCGATCAGCCGCCGCAGGATAAAACCAAACATGGTCCTTCACTTCACCGTGATGTAGTTCAGGTTGACACGGTTGTCGATCTGAAGCGCGGCATCGACGTTCTGGCGCATGCCCCACGCGAGCCCCTGCTGGTAGAGCGGTATGTGCCCGACGTCGCGCTTGTGAAGCGCCAGCGCCTGCGTCACGAGTTCGGTGCGCTTGCGAGCGTCCATTTCGCTGAGCACTTGCTTGATCAGCGCGTCCACCTGCGGGTTCGAGTAGCGCCCGACGTTCCACTGCCCCGAGCCGCCCTGGCGGGTCGCCATGATCACGTCCATTGCGTTGTAGGCGTCGATGTTGCTGGGCGTGTAGCCGAAGAAGTTGAAGCTGGAGTCGCCCGCGCCGACCTTCTGAAAGAAGCGGGCCGCCGGCAAGGGATTCACCGCCACCTTCACGTTGACACGCGACAGCATGGCCGCCACGGCCACGCAGACCTGTTCGTCGTTGACGTAGCGGTCGTTGGGGCAGTCGAGCGTGAGCTCGAACCCATTCTCGTAACCGGCCTGAGCGAGCAGGCGGCGCGCGGCCTCGGGGTCGTAGGCGTACTGGCGCTGGGTGGCGGCGGGATCGACGGAGTTCACGCCGGTGGCAATGAGAATGCCCGTGGGTCTGACGCTGTTGCGCATGATGCGAGAACGGATGGCCTCGGTGTCGATGGCCTGGTAGAAGGCCTGCCGCACGCGTTGGTCCTTGAAGGGGTTTCGCCCCTTGACGCTTGCATACCGGAGTTCATCGCTGCCCTGGTCAAGGGACAGGAACATCACCCGGATCTCGGCACCTTGCTTCACCTTGAAGCGCGGGTTGCTCTCGACGCGCGCGATGTCCTGCAGCGGGATCGGATAGGCAAAGTCGAGCTCGCCCGACAGCAAGGCGGCCACGCGCGTGGCGTCCGAGCTCACCTTCAGCAACTCGGCGCGCGTGATGTTGGTGGTGTGCTTGCCCCACCACTGCTCGTTGCGCTCCAGTACGGTCTTGACGTCGGGTTCGCGGCTTGCGACCCTGAACGGACCCGTGCCATTGGCCTGCCGCGTCGCGGCGTTCTCCTGCTTCTGCCGCATGTTCGCAGGCGCGGTTGCGCCATTGCCCTCGCTCCAGGCCTTCGACATGACGCGCAGCTCGGGCAGCGACTGAAGCAGCGCGGCGTTCGCAAACTCTGTTTCGATGACCACTGTGGCCGGCCCCTGGGCCTTGACCGAGCCAATCGAGGCGGCAAAGACCTTCATGTCCGAATCCGGGTGCATGGCGCGCTGGATGGAGAACACCACGTCGGCCGCCGCCAGTGGCGTGCCGTCGTGGAACCGCACGCCCGGGCGCAGATGGAACACCCAGGTGGTGGGCGTGGGTTGCTCCCAGCGTTGCGCCAGCGCGGGCTCGATGCGCATGTCCTTGTCTCGCCGCACCAGGCCCTCGTAGACGTGGTTGAGCAGCGTCAAGGTCATGCCGTGATTGAAGGCGTGCGGGTCGAGCGTGGTCGCGTCGTCCTGCGAAGCCCATTTGAAGGGAACGGCGTGGGCGGTGCCGATGGCCAGAAGAGACAAGGCCAGCAGGAGACCACGGCGGAGTCGAAGCATCATGGGGGACATCTCCTAAATACGGCACGTGCCGTTTCGTAAAATATAAAACGATACGCACCGTTCCAAATATAAGGACTAACCCGTATGCCCACACCCCCGCCATCCGATCGATCCGGCCGCGGGCGCCCGCGCAACCCACAGACGCATGAAGCGATCCTGGGTGCCGCGCGAGACCTGCTGCGCTCGCAAGGCTACGCACGCTTTTCCATCGAGCGCGTGGCGGCGGACGCGGGCGTATCCAAGGCATCCATCTACCGGCGCTGGCCCACCAAAGGCGCGCTGCTGCTTGACCTCTACATGGCGGGCCTGCCGAGCGATGCCATCGCGGCGGACGCTCCCTCACTGCGCGACGAGTTGCATCGGTACTTGTTGGCGACGATCCGCCGCGTCAACGACGAAGGCTGGCGCGAGATCTTGCGCTCCCTCGTCGCCGAAGCGCAGTACGACGAAGGCACCGCCCGCCTCATGCAGGACAAGGTGATCCGCCCGCGACGCGAAGCCGGCCTGCGCCTGTTGCATAGCGCTCAGCGGCGCAAGGAAATCGCCGCCGATGGAGACCTCGAGCTCATTCTGGACATGCTGTTCGGCCCCTTGTGGTACCGGTTGCTGTTTGACCACGCACCTATCGATGAAGACTTCGCTTCGCGCCTGCTGGAACTGGTGCTGCATGCGCTCAAGTCCCCGCGCCGCGCGAAGGGCTGAGCCGGTTGTTCAGGCCGGCGTCTGCGGCAACTTGAAGCGGCGCTTCATATCGCCCAGAAACACGCTCACCTCATCTTCGATCCAAGAGGCCAGGCGCTCGGCCCGCGCGTTGAGCGGCCGGTCTGCCGGCCACAGCAGGTGATAGGCATACGGCCCAGCCAGCCAGGCATCAGACAGCGGCGCCAGCACACCCGCCAACAGGGCACGCCCCGCCAGGACCGAAGACGCCATCGCCACACCCTGGCCTGCGCCCGCCGCATCGAGCGTCAGGTAGGAGTGAGAAAAACGCATGCCGCGGCGCCAGCGCGCGTCGGTGGTGCTCCCGGCTCGTTGCGCACGCGCCCAGCGCGGCCAATCGATCTGATCTGGGATGCGCACCTCGTATTCGTCGTGCAGCAGATTCGACGCCAGCAGACGATCCGCCGGACCGGCGCGGCCCAGGCGCCTGGCCAAGGCCGCACTGGCCATCGGCATGTAGTGCTCGGGCATGAGTGAACGCGCCACAAGGCCCGGATAGCTGCCCGACCCCAGGCGTATGGCGAGATCGACCCGATCGCGCGCGAAATCCACCGGTGGGACGGAGGCCAGCACCCGCACCTCAATGTCGGGATGCCGCGCCTGGAAATTGCCCAGGCGCGGCATCAGCCATCGGGTCACGAACGAAGGCATGGCGGTAAGCGTGATCTCGTTCGTCTGCGCCATGCGCCGCACCTCATCGGAGCAGGACTCGAGGCGCTCCAGGACAGCCGTCACTTCCCCGCAGTAGCGCCGGCCGGACTCGGTGAGTTCCACCGAGCGCGCTCCGCGCTCGAACAGGTTCACGCCCAGCCAGGCCTCCAGGGCCTTGATCTGGTGACCGACCGCCCCTGGCGTCACACACAGTTCTTCGGCGGCGCGCGAGAAGCCGTTCAAGCGGGCGGCGGCCTCGAACGCCCTGACGGCCAGAAGGGGGGGAAGTCGACGTGGCATGAGGATCAATGAAATTGCACCAAAGAGGCGAAAAACATTCGTTTGTTGAGAGCGACTGCCCTAATTATCTTAGGCCTTGTCGCACCCGCGGCACGCGGACCACCTCTTTCCGAAAGTGAGCAATGGACCTTCAGATTCAAGGACTGGGCAACGAACAGCTCGCCCCCGGCTACCGCCAGGTGCTGGTGCCCTGGGCCGTCCAGGGCGGCCTCAACCCCCCCGTCATCACCAGCGCCAAGGGCGCCTACTTCCAGGACCAGCATGGCCAGAGCTACCTCGACCTGACCAGCGGCTACGTGGCCGTCTCGCTGGGCCACGGGCACCCAAAGGTCGTCAAGGCCATCCAGGCGCAGGCTGAAAGACTTTGCTGGACGGCGTCGAGCTATTTCAACGACGTGCGCGCCGAGTACGCGGAGCTGTTGCAGACCATCTCACCCTGGCCCGAAGGCCTTCGGGTTCACTTCGCCTGCGGTGGGGGCGAGGCCAACGACGACGCGATCAAGATCGCGCGCCTGGTCACGCGGCGGACCAAGGTACTGACGGCCTACCGCTCGTATCACGGCAGCACGCTCGGCTCGAGCGCTCTGACGGGCGTGGATCGCTGGCGCGATCCGATTCCCGCGCCTGCAGGCTTTGCCAAGTTCGTGGCGCCCAACCCTTACCGCAGCCCCTTCCACACCGAAGACCCGCAGGTGGAAGCGGCGCGCGCGCTGGACCACCTTCGGATGGTGCTCTCTCATGAAGGCGCGCAAAACGTCGCCGCCATCCTCATGGAGCCGGTGACCGGCTCGAGCGGTGTGGTGTTGTACCCCGATGGCTACCTCGAAGGCGTGCGCCAGCTCTGCGACGAACACGGCATCCTGCTGGTGTTCGACGAGATCATGACGGGCTTCGGGCGGTGCGCCGCGCCATTCGCTGCTCAGCGTGTGGGCGTCGCACCCGACATGATCAGCTTCGCCAAGGGCGCGAGCGCTTCCTACACACCGTTGGGCGGCGTGCTGGTGCGCGAGCGCGTGGCCCGTCATTTCGACACCCATCTCTTCGATGTGGGCCACACCCACGCCGGCCACGTGCTGGCCGTGGCCGGTGGCCTGGCGGCTTTGAAGGTCTACCTGGAAGAGGGTTTGTTCGAACGCGCACGCCAGGTTGAGCAGTGGCTGGACCACGGTTTGCGCCAGCTGCAGGAGCGCCACCCGGTCATCGGTGATGTGCGCGGACTGGGCGCGCACTTCGGCATCGAACTCGTGAAGGACCGCGCGAGCAAGGAGCCGTTGGTGCAGTGGCATCACCCCGACGGATCCGCCCCCATGCGCACCCTCTACACCGAACTGCTCAAGCGCGGCGTCCATGCCTACGGACGCTACAACGTGATGATCGTTGCCCCGCCGCTCACGATCGAGCGGCACGAACTCGACGTCGGGCTCCAGGCCCTCGACGAAGCCCTGGCGGTCGTGGAGTCACGCCTGTGAGGCCAATGCCCACCCCGCGCACCAACCAAGAGGAACAACCATGAGCTACCAGGACATCGCGTTCGACCGCCGACAGGGTGTGGCGGAAATTCGCATCAACCGGCCAGACAAGTACAACGCCTTCCGGGCCCAGACCATCGAGGAACTGCTGGATGCATTCAAACAGGCCGGCGCGGACCGCAGCGTCGGCGTCATCGTGCTCACCGGCACGGGCGACAAAGCCTTCTGCACGGGAGGCGACCAATCCTCGCATGGCCAGGGCGGCTACGGCGGCCGGGGTGCCATCGGCCTGCCAGTGGACGAATTGCAGGGCCTCATCCGCGACACGCCGAAGCCCGTGATCGCCAAGGTCAATGGTTATGCAATCGGCGGGGGCAATGTGCTGGTCACCGTGTGCGACCTGGCCATCGCCGCGGAGCACGCGCAGTTTGGCCAGGTCGGCCCCAAGGTTGGATCGGTCGATCCCGGCTTTGGCACCGCCTTGCTGGCCAGGGGCCTCGGCGAGAAGCGCGCGCGAGAGGTCTGGTTTCTTTGCCGGCGCTACAGCGCCGCGCAAGCCTTGGCATGGGGCTGGATCAACGCCGTGGTTTCCAAGGAAGACCTCGACGCCGAGGTTCAGCGGTGGTGCGACGAGATCCTCGGCTTGAGTCCGACGGCGCTGGCCATCGCCAAGCGTTCCTTCAACATCGACACGGAGCAACTCCGCGCCGTCTCCTCCATGGGCTTCGAGGCGCTTGCCCTCTTCTACGAGAGCGCCGAATCGCGCGAAGGTGTCGAGGCATTCCTGAACAAACGAAAGCCCGACTTTCGATCGCACTACCAGAGGCGGACACCATGATCCGCGACCCAGACACCCACACGCTGCTGATCGAGGGGGTGCGGCGTTTCGTGAGCGAACGCCTCGTCCCCGCCGAACAACAGGTCGAGGATGAAGACGACATCGCCCCCGACATCCTGCAGGACATGCGAGAAATGGGACTGTTCGGCATGACCATTCCGCAAGCCTATGGCGGCATGGGGCTGACCACCGAGGAAGAAGTCGGCATTGCCTTCGAACTCGGCAAGACCTCGCCCGCCTTCCGCTCACGCGTGGGAACGAACAATGGCATCGGCTCCCTGGGCATCGTGCTCGCGGGCAGCGAGCCGCAGCGCCAGCGACACCTTCCCGCAATGGCCAGTGGCGATCGCATCGCGGCCTTCGCTCTAACGGAGCCCGATGCGGGCTCGGATGCCGCGAGCCTGAAGACCATGGCCCGGCCCGTCGACTCGGGCTTCGTGATCCAGGGCGTCAAGCGGTTCATCACCAACGCCCCGCAGGCGTCCGTCTTCACCGTGTTCGCCCGAACGCCCGCCTCGGATGCCAACGGCCACACGATTTCGGCCTTCCTGGTCGAGCGCGACGCTCCCGGGTTGTCGGTCGGGCCGCGCGACCACAAACTGGGACAACGCGGCGCGCACACCGCCGACGTGTTCTTCGACGACGTGCCGGTTTCGCGCGACGCCTTGCTGGGCCAGCCTGGGGAAGGCTTTCGCCTCGCCATGAAAACGCTGGACCGCGGTCGCATTCACATCGCCGCCGTTTGCGTCGGCATGGCACAGCGCCTGCAAGCCGAGGCCCTGTCCTATGCGCTGAGCCGCAAGCAGTTCGGCGCGCCCATTGCCAGCTTCCAGCTCATCCAGGCGCAACTGGCGGACTCGCAGACCGAGATCGAGGCGGCGCGCGCCCTGGTGCTTGACGCCGCGCGGCGCCGCGACGAAGGCGAAGACGTCAACATGCTCGCGTCCTGCACCAAACTGTTCAGCAGCGAGATGCTTGGTCGCGTCGCGGACCGCGCGCTGCAGATTCACGGTGGCGCCGGATATATGCGTGACTTCTGCGTCGAGCGCTTCTACCGCGACGCTCGGCTCTACCGGATCTATGAGGGCACCTCTCAGATCCAGCAACTGGTGATCGCCAGGCAACTCATCAAGGGGCATGCATGAAACGTTCAAACACGAAGGCGACGTCCACCGCCAGCGAGGCCATCGCCTGGCGTCCCGACTCCGCCACGCGCTCGAGCGCCCGAGTGCAACAACTGTGCGATCGCCTCGGGGTCGCCGACTACACACAGTTGCACCGCTTGTCGCTGGATGAGGGCTTTCGCTTTCACATGGAGGCCATGCGCCATCTCGACTTTGAGTGGTATGAGCCGCCCAAGGCCCTGATGTCTGCCGACGCAGATCCCCGCCTGCCCAGCTGGTTCCCTGGCGGGTGGCTGAACTGGGTACACAACGCGCTCAAGCATGGAGAACGCGTCGAAAGCGCGCAGCGCCCCGCCCTGATCTGCGTGTCCGAGGGGGGAGTTGAGCAGACCACAAGCTACGAGGCCCTGCGTCACGAGGTCAGGAGCAAGGCGGCTGGTCTGGCGGACGAGGGCATCGGTCGCGGCGACACCGTCGGCTTGATGCTGCCCATGGGCAAGGACGCGGTCGTCGCGTTCCTGGCACTGAGCGCCGTCGGCGCCATCGCGGTGCCCTTGTTCACAGGCTACGGAGTAGACGCTATCGTGGCCCGGCTGGATGCCTGCGGGGCCAAGGCCCTGATCTGCACCACGGCGATGGCCCGCCGTGGCCAGCGCATCGATCTGCGGGAACGGGTGAGCGACGCTGCGCGCCGCTTGCCGTCCTTGCGGTTGGTTTTGCTCGCCGCCTCGGACGAACCGCTCCAGCTGCAGCACTTGAGCGAGCGACGTTGGGAGACGCTGGGCCAGGGCCTGTTGCCTCGCGCTCCGGAAACGATGCAACCCAACGATCCGTTCATGGTCGTGTACACATCGGGCACCACGGGGCGGCCAAAGGGCGCCGTGCACACGCACGGCGGCTTTCCGGTCAAGATCGTCGAAGACTGTGCCTACCATTTCGACCTGCACGCGGGCGAACGGTGGCTGTGGCCCAGCGACGTGGGCTGGATCGTGGCGCCCATCACCATCGTGGGTGCGTTGTGCCTGGGGGCCACGCTGGTGTGTTACGACGGCGCCCCCGACCACCCCGATTGGAGCCGCCTCAGCGAAACTGTGTCGCGCCACGGGGTGACGCACTTCGGCGCCTCGCCCACGCTGTTGCGCGGCATGGCGGAACATGCGGGGCACAGCCTCAAGCCCTCGCGCGACACCTTGCGCATCCTGATCTCAGCCGGCGAGGTCCTGCCCGAGGAAACCTTCCAGTGGTACTTCAAGGACTACGGCCAGGGTCGATGCCCCGTGATCAATTACACCGGGGGTACCGAAGTATCCGGCGCGATTCTGGGCAACGTGATCACGCGGCCCATCAAGGCCTCTGGTTTCAATGCGCCTTCACTCGCGGTAGACGTGGCGGCCTTCGACGCCGGTGGCCATGCCTGCATCGGCGCCGTGGGCGAACTGGTGGTCCGTCGTCCCTTCATCGGCATGACCCGAGGCTTCTGGCGCGAAGAGCGCCGCTACTTCGAGTCCTACTGGGAACGCTTTCCCGGTGTCTGGGCCCATGGCGATCTGCTGCTCACGGACACGGACGGACACCACTTCATCAAGGGCCGCTCGGACGACACATTGAAGATCGCGGGCAAGCGCGTCGGCCCGGCGGAAGTGGAAGCCCTGGCCCACGTGCGGGGCGTCAGGGAGGTGGCGGCAGTTGGCGTCGACGACCCGCACAAGGGCCAGCGCCTGGTGCTCGTGGCGATCGCCGATGAAGGTGTGTCGGCGGACCTCGACACCATCGGCCACAGCATGTCGCTCGCCGTGCAGACCGGCCTGGGAAAGCCCTTCTCGCCCGCACGGATCCACTGGGTGGCCGAACTGCCGAGAACCCGCAATGGAAAGGTTCTGCGGCGCCTCATCCGCAGCGCGCTTGAGGGCAAAGCGATTGGCGACACGTCGGCACTCGACAACCCCCACGCACTAAAGTCCTTGACCGCGCTCAGCCCACCTTCCCCAACGCCCGCAGCAGCTTCTGCGGCGTGATCGGCTGCGAATGCACCACCGCGCCGAAGGGCGCGATGGCGTCGTTGATCGCGTTCATCACCGCCGCCGGCGCGCCGGCCGTGCCGGCCTCGCCCGCGCCCTTGGCGCCCAGTTTGGAGCTGCGCGTGGGCGTCATCACGTGCGCCACTTCGATGTCGGGCATCTCCGCCGACATGGGCACCAGGTAGTCGGCCATGTTGGCGTTGAGCATGAGGCCGGCCTCGTCGTACAGGCATTCCTCGAACAGCGCGCCGCCAATGCCCTGCACGATGGCGCCGCGCATCTGCTCGTCCACCAGCATGGGGTTGAGCACGCGCCCGCAATCCTCCACCGCCCAATGCTTGAGCAGCTTCACGAAGCCGGTGTCGGGGTCCACCTCCACGTAGGAGGCCTGCACGCCGTTGGTGAAGATGAAGGGGTAGTCGCGCTGCGCGTAGTGGCGCGTGACCATCAGCTCGGGCGTGAAGTCGGCCGGCAGCGTGTCGGAGCGGTAGTAGGCGATGCGGCCCAGCTCCTTGAGGGGCAGCCGTTCCTCGCCGCTGTCGGCGTCCACGACCCGGTTGCGGCGCAGCGCGAGCGTGGCCACATCGGCCTTCAGGATGGCCGCCGCGACCTTGAGGATGTTGTCGCGCAGCGCCTGGCCGGCCAGCAGCACCGCCTCGCCACCAATGCCCGCGCCGCGCGAGGCCCAGGTGCCGCCACCGTAGGGCGTCACGTCGGTGTCGCCGGTGATGACCTTGACCTTGTCGATGTCCACGCCCACCGCATCCGCCGCGATCTGGCGGTAGATGCCTTCGGTGCCCTGGCCCTGCTCGCCCACGCTCACCAGCACGGTGACGTCGCCCTCCGGGTCAAGCCGCACGGTGGCGCCGTCCTGCGAGGCAATGCGCGCGCCGCCCACGCCGTAGAACGCGGCGCTGGGGTTGGTGAGCTCGATGACCACCGCGAAGCCGATGCCGCGGTGGATGCCCTGCTTGCGCAGCGCGACCTGCTCGGCGCGCAGCGCGTCGTAGTTCATCAGCTCGCGCAGTTGCTTCAGGCTGGCCTCGTGCGAGAGCACCTCCAGCTTGATGCCCGAGGCACCCGTGGCCGGGTAGGCGTCGTCGGGGATCACGTTCTTCGCGCGGATCTCCAGCGGGTCCATGCCGATCTTCTGTGCGGCCAGGTCCACCAGGGCCTCGGTCACGGCGCAGGCAATGGGGTGGCCGACGCCACGGTACTGGCAGGTCGGCGTCTTGTTCTGGAACACCACGTCCAGCTTGGCGCGGTAGTGCTGGTGCTTGTACGGCCCGCCCACCAGGTTGACGACCTGGTTGCCCTCGATCGCGCTGGTGCGCGGGAACATCGAATACGGGCCGATGCCGGTGAGATCATTCATGTCGAAACCGAGGATCTCGCCGTCCCGGTTGACCGCGATGCGTGCCTTGACGAGGTGGTGCCGCGCGTGGATGTCGCTGGTGAAGCTCTCCAGCCGGTCGGCCACGAACTTCACCGGTCGGCCCAGCAGGATGGACAGGGCCACGGTCGCGAAATCGTCCGGGTAGGCATGCACCTTGATGCCGAAGGAGCCGCCGACGTCCTTGCAGACCACGCGGATGGCGCTCGCCGGCAGGTCGAACTGACGGCCATACAGGTCCTGCATCATGTGCGGCGCCTGGCAGGAGTGGTAGACCGTGAGGCGCTGCTCGGCCGGGTTCCAGTGTGCGATCTGGCCGCGCGGCTCCAGCGTCACGCCGGTGTGCCGGCCGAATTCGAACGTGGCCTCGGCCACCGCGTCGGCCTCGGCGAACGCCTGGTCGACATCGCCCACGTTCAGGCTGCGGGTGAAGCACAGGTTGTCGCCCAGTTCGGCGTGAATCGGCGCCACGCCGTCGCCGAGCGCCGCCTCCATGTCCGTGGCCAGCTGCAGCTCTTCCCAGTCCACCACCACGTGTTGCAGCGCGTCCTCGGCCTGCGCGCGCGACTCGGCCACCACCGCCACCACGGGCTCGCCCTGCCAGCAGGCACGCTCCACCGCCAGCGCGTATTGCGGCGCGGACTTCATGCCCGCCAGGTGGCCCAGCACTGCCACCCAGGGCTTGCAGACCTTGGCCAGGTCCTGGCCGTCGGCCACCATCAGCACGCCGGGCATGGCGCGCGCGGCGTCGGCATGCACGGCCTTGAGGCGCATGTGCGCCACCGGGCTGCGCCAGAACACCACGTGCGCCAGGCGCGGCAGCTCGATGTCGTCGATGAACTGGCCCAGGCCCTGCGTGAGGCGTTCGATGCCGCCACGCGGCACGGGCGCGCCGATGTAGCGCTGGTCCTCGGTGACGGGGGCGATTGGCGTGGGCTGCTCGACGCCGGGTTCGAGGTTGGTGATGTCGCGCTTCACAGGGCGGCCTCCTGGCGTTGACGCAGCACGTCGCAGATGGCGTCGACGATGGCGTGGTAGCCGGTGCAGCGGCAGTAGTTGCCCGAGATCCAGTCGCGCACCTCGGCGCGTGTGGCCTGGGGCCGCGTCTCGACCAGCTCCTTCGCCGCCATCAGCATGCCCGAGGTGCAGAAGCCACACTGCAGCGCGTTGCGTGCGACGAAGGCCTGCTGCAGGTCGCGGATCGCGCCGCTCTGGCTCAGGCCTTCGATGGTGTTGACCTCACCGCCGTCGGCCTGCACGGCCAGCGTGAGGCAGCCGCGCACGATCTGGCCGTTGAGTTCCACGGTGCAGGCACCGCACACACCGTGCTCGCAGCCCAGGTGGCTGCCCTTGAGGCCGAGGTCCTCGCGCAGGAAGTCCACGAGGTGGGTGCGGGGTTCGATCTGGCAACGGTGCGTGTGGCCGTTGACGGTGAGCTGAATGGGGAGCTGGTCTGCCATGGGTGTGATTTCTCGCATCAACCGCGCGCCGAGGCCAGCAGGCGCTGCAGCAGCACGCCGGCCAGGTGGCGCTTGGTGTCGGGGGTGTTGGTCAGGTCGGGCAAGGGGTCGATCTCCTCGCGCAATGCGGCCACCGCGCGGGCCACCGTGGCCTCGTCGGGGGTCTGGCCGTCGAGCACGGCCTCGGCCTGGCGCGCACGCCAGGGCGTGGTGCCCACGCCCATGAAGGCCAGGCGCGGGGCGAGCAGCCCGCCGTCTTGGCGCTGCGCCGAGGCCGCGAGGCCGACGATGGCGTAGTCGCCATGGCGGCGCGCGAGCTGCGACATGCCTTGCCACTGGCCCGCCGTGGCGATGGGCAACTCGCTGGCGGTGATGATTTCTTCGGGCCGCAGCGCGGTCGCGTAGAGACCGGTGAAGAAATCGTCGGCCGCGATGCGGCGCTCACCGTCCGGCCCCTGCACGATCACCGTGCCGCCCAGCGCCAGCAAACAGGCGGGCCATTCGGCGGCGGGGTCGGCGTAGGCGATGGAGCCACCCCAGGTGCCGCTGTTGCGAATGGCGCGGTGCGCGATGTGCGGCGCGGCCTCGGCCAGCAGCGGCGCGTGGCGCGCCACCAGCGCACACTGCTCGATCTGCGTGTGCGTGGCCAGCGCGCCGATGCGCAGCACCTCGCCCCGCAACTCGATGCCGCGCAGCGATTGCAGGCCCGTGATGTCGATGACCAGCGCGGGCTCGGACAGGCGCATGTTCAGCGTGGCCATGAGCGTCTGCCCCCCGGCGAGCACACGGGCATCGTCGCCGTGGCGCACCAGCAGGTCGATCACCTGAGCGATCGAGCCCGCCTTGATGTAGTCGAATGCAGCGGCTTTCAAGGCGCTCTCCTCAAGCGGACAACAGGGAAGCGATCCACACGCCGAAACCGGTGGACAGGGCGCCGAGCGCAAACCACAGCACGCGCACGCCTTCGCCAGCAACGGGCGAGGCATGGACGGGCATGGGACGCGCCGTTCGAATGGGACTGGCTGTTGGAGCGGTGGACGTGGCAGCGGGCGCGGCAGCGGGCGCGCTGGCCTTGTCACCCGATGGGGCTTCGTCGGCTGCGGCACCACGCTCGCCCTCAGGAGCCAAGGCCTGGACCGGCGCGAGTTCGTTCTGGAACGCGGCGAAGAACTGATCGGCCATCTGCTTGGCTGCCGCGTCGATCATGCGGCCGCCCACCTGCCCCAGCTTGCCGCCCACCGAGGCCTGCGCCGTGTAGCGCAGGCGCGTGCCGCCGTCCTCGTCGTTCAGGGACACGCTCGACTGTCCCTTGGCCATGCCCGCCGCACCGCCCGAGCCCTCGAACTGCAGCGTGCAGCCCTCGCCGGCTCGCACGTCGTGCAGGCGCAGATGCCCCGTGAAGCGCGCGCGCACCGGGCCCACCTTCACCGCCACGCGCGCGGTGCGCTCGGTGTCGCTGGTGGCTTCCATGCTCTCGCAACCGGGGATGCAGCGCGCCAGGACCGCCGGGTCGTTGAGCGCGGCCCAGACCTGCTCGCGCGGCGCCGCAATGAGGATGTCTCCGTTGAGTTCCATTCGTTCTTTCCGCCCCCGGGTTTTCACGGGTGCGCTTGTTTACCAACCGTTCAACAATGCTATGTCTCATTGACCGTTCGGTAAATAGCGTGCGCATACAGAAAAACCCTGAGCGACAGCAGAAAGTCGAGGGCACCGCTGCGGAGGGCGTGCCCACGCGCCGCCGCCTGAGCGTGTCCGAACGCGAGCGCCAGATCGTCGATGGCGCCATCCAGTTCTTCGCCTCCAACGGCTTCGGCGGGCAACTGCGCGACCTGGCCAGCAGCATCGGCGTCACGCACGCGCTGCTCTACCACTACTTCCCCACCAAGCAGGCCCTCATCGACCGCGTGTACCTCGACGTGTTCGAGGGCCGCTGGCGCGAGAGCTGGGACGAACTGCTGGATGACCCGAAGGCCGACGTCGAAGACAAGTTCACCGCCTTCTACGCGGACTACGTGAACAACGCGCTCTCGCGCGAGTTCGTGCGCATCCTCATGTTCTCGGGCCTGATGGACCACGCCATCTCCGACCGCTTCTTCGCCATGTTGCGCGAGCGCCTGTTCCCGCGCCTCGTGCGCGAGACGCGGCGTTTCCGCGGCTCCACCTCGCGCGCCAAACCCAGCGAACGCGAGCTCGAACTGCTCATGGGCCTGCACGGCGGCATGTTCTACATCTCGATCCGCCGCTGGATCTATGGCCAGGACGTGCACAGCGAGGCCATGCACGAGACCTGCGACGAGGCCCTGGTGCGCGACCGCGTGCGCGGCTACCTGCAGAGCAGCCGCGACTTGCTCGGTGAAGCGCCCGGCACGACGCCAAGAAAGAAATCCCCGGCTCGATGAGCCGCCACCCCAAGAGCAACACAAGGAGACAAGACAGATGAAGCTTTCGACCCTCACCGTGGCCGGCGCCCTGGCCCTGGCCGCACTGCCCGTCGTCGCGCAGCAGCGCATCACCGTCAACATCGGCTCCAGCCACCCCACCACCAACATCTGGGCCTATGCCATGAAGGAGGTGTTCCAGCCCGAGGTGGACCGCCTCCTCAAGGCCGGCGGCGGCAAGTACGAGGTGCGCTGGCGCGAGAACTACGGCGGCACGCTCTACAAGTTCACCGACACGCGCGCCGCCGTGCGCGACGGCATCGTGGACGTCGGCATGGTCGGCACGGTCTGGGAAAACTCGGCCATGCCGCTGCAGAACGTCACCTACTTCACGCCCTTCGCCACCACCAACCACGAGCTGCTGATCGAGATCTTCGACAAGCTCAACACCACGGTGCCCGCGCTGCGCGAGAGCTGGGCCGCGCAGAACATGGTGCCGCTGTCCTCACTGATCACCGACAGCTACGACATCTACGCCAACTTCCCCATCCGCACGATGGCCGATCTTCAGAACAAGAAGATCAACGCGCCAGGCACCTCGGCCAACTGGCTGCGCGACACTGGCGCCACGCCGGTGGACGGCGCGCTCACCACCTACTACACCAACATCCAGACCGGCGTGACGCAAGGCGCGCTGTCGTTCGCCAGCGGCATCGGTCCGGCGCGGGTGTACGAGGTGGCCAAGCACCTCACGCGCGTGGACGTGGGCTCCATGTACTTCGGCAGCGTGGCCGCAAACAAGAAGTTCCACGACGCCCTGCCCAAGGAAGTGCAGGACGCCTTCGCGCAGGCCGGCAAGGCCACGTCCAAGGCGCACGGCCAGCACGTCACCAAGACCGCCAACGCCGCGCTGGAAACGATGAAGGCCGCCGGCCTGCAGATCGCCGACCTGCCGCCGGCCGAAAAGGCCAAGTGGGTCAACGGCCTGCCCAACATCGTGCAGCCCTGGCTGCAGGCCACGGGCGACAACGGCAAGGCCGTGCTCAAGGCCTACTTCGATGAGTTGCGCGCGCGCGGCGTGAAGCCGCTGCGCGACTGGGACGGCCAGAACCGCTGAACCGTGCACCACGAACCCGAACTCGCCGCCGAAGGTGGCAGCGCCGCGCCGGCCGATCCGCACCCGCTGCAAGGCATCGCGCGGGTGCTGGCTGCCGCCGGCACCGTGTGGATCTTCCTCATGATGATGATGGTCGTGGCCGACGTGGTCGGCCGCAACTTCCTCGACACGCCCATCACGGGCGTGGCCGAATTCGCCGCGCGCTCCGTGGCCTCCATCGTGTTCCTGCAGCTCGCGGCGGCCATCTGCTCGGGCCGCATGACCCGCAGCGACTTCCTGCTGCGCCTGGTGGGCTCGCGTTCGCTCACGGCCCTGCGCGTGCTGGAGGTCGGCAACGCGGTGCTGGGCACGGCGCTCTTCGTGGCGCTGGCCTTCATCGCCTGGCCCGAACTCGCCGACGCCTGGCGCAGCAACGAATTCTTCGGCGTGCAAGGCGTGTACACCGTGCCCACCTGGCCCTTTCGGGCACTCATCGTGGGCGGCTCGGTCGTGGCGGCTGGCGCCTATCTGCTGCAGATCCCCTCGCTGTGGCGCCACGCGGGTGAATTCGGAGAACCGGCATGAGCGAGCTTGGCTTCGGTGCGCTGCTGATCGGCGCGCTCGTGGTGCTGGTGCTGCTCGGCGTGCACATCGCCGTGGCGCTCATCGGCATCGGCTTCGCGGGCATCTGGCTGATGCGCGAAGACGTGGAGATGGCCATGCGCCTGCTCTACCTCTCCGCCTACAACGGCGTGGCCGACTACATCTTCGCCACCATCCCGCTGTTCGTTCTGATGGGGCTGCTGGTGTCCATATCCAACGTGGGCAAGGACACCTTCGAGGTGGCCGAGGCCTTGCTGCGCCGCGTGCGCGGCGGGCTGGGCGTGGCCACGGTCGCGGCCAACACGGTGTTCGCGGCGGTCACGGGGGTGTCCATTGCATCGGCCGCGGTGTTCACGCGCGTGGCCGTGCCCGAGATGGCGCGCCACGGCTACCGCACGGCCTTCGCGGCCGGCACCGTGGCCGGCAGCTCGGTGCTGGGCATGATGATCCCGCCCAGCCTGCTGATGATCATCTACGGCGTGCTGGCCGAGCAGTCGATCGGCACGCTGTTCATCGCCGGCATCATCCCGGGCTTCCTGCTGGCCGCGGCCTTCGTGGTGCTCATCGTGCTGATGGCCACCTTCGCACCCGGCATGGTGTTCGATCTCCAGCGCCAGCGCGACATCGCCCTGCAGCGCGCCACCGGCCCCTTGCTCAGCGGCGCGCAGATGGCGGGCAAGCTGCTGCCCATCGTGGCGCTGGTGGTGCTGGTGCTGGGTGGGCTGTACAGCGGCTTCTTCACGCCCACCGAGGCGGGCGGCATCGGCGCTTTCGGTGCGCTGTTGGTGGCGTTGGCACGGCGCAGCCTGGGTCAGGGCCGCTTCTGGCGCGTTCTGCACGAAACGGGTAGCGTGTCCGTCACCATCCTGATCCTGCTGATCGCCGCGAGCTTCTACAGCCGCATGCTCTCCGTGGCAGGTGTGCCGGTCGCCATCAGCGACCTGGTTCAGGACGCGGGCCTGGGTCCCTACGGCTTCTTGCTCATCTACGTACTGATCGTGCTCTTCCTGGGCATGATCCTGGACTCCAGTTCCATCCTGCTGATCATGACGCCCGTGGCCGTGCCCATTGCGACCGACCTGGGTTTCAACCTGATCCAGTTCGGCGTACTTACCGTGCTCGCCGTGGAGATCGGCCTGCTCACGCCACCTTTCGGCATCTCGGTGTTCACCGTCAAGTCCACGCTGAACGACCCGCGCGTATCGGTGGAGGCCATCTTTGGCGGCACCCTGCCCTACGTGGGCGCGATGCTGTTCGTGCTGCTGCTGGTGGCGGTGTTTCCCGCGCTGTCGCTGGCGCTGACCTGACGGAGGCGGCCACTCGAGCGGGTGCGCCGGTGACGGCCCGGGGTGCTTCGCCGCCTGGGTATAGTCGCCGGCCGCCTTTTGCTCGTTTCAGCCGACCCCATGCAGATCACCATTCTTCCGGAGCTCAAAGCCTACATCGACCCCCTCACGCCCGACGAATACGACGCACTGGAGCGCAGCCTCCTCGCCGAAGGTTGCCGCGATGCCTTGGTGCTGTGGGGCGACGTGCTCGTGGACGGACACAACCGGCATGGCATCTGCCAGAAGCACGGCCTGCCGTTCCACACCGTGCAAAACCCGCGCTTTCAGTCGATGGAAGACGTGCACCTGTGGATGATCGACCAGCACCTCGGTCGCCGCAGCGTGTCCGACTTCCAGCGCGGCGTGCTCGCCTTGCGCAAGCGAGAAATCATTGGCGCACGGCGCGCGCGCCTGCTTGCCGCCAGCCCCCCGCCGCAATCGCTGCCACCCGATGACCAAGCGGTGCCCACGCCCGAAGCGCACACTCCCGGCGCTCCCGGCGCTCCCGACGCACCTGAAACGCGCGCGCTCAACAGCCGCGAAGCCATCGCCAGGGCCGCCCGCCTGAGCAGCAACCAGGTGGTGATGATCGAGAAGATCCAGAAGCACGCCACCCCCGAAGTGGTGGAGGCTCTCAAGGCCGGCGACATCTCCCTGAACGCGGCCGCGGCCGTGGCCAGCCTGCCCGAGCAGGAACAGAAGGACGCCGCACTCGCGGGCAAGGAAGAACTCAGGCAGGCGGCCCGGCGCGTGCGCGAAGCCCGCCGCAAACCACCGGCGGCGAGCGAGTCGGTGCCAGCGTCCGATGAGGCCTGCGCAGCCAGCGACACGCCCGGCGATGAACTCAATGCCTTGCGCCAGCGCGTGCGCGCGCTTGAACAGGAGAACGTCGCGCTGCGCGAGCAACTGGCGCGCTGGCAGGCGCAAACAGTGCCTTCACCCTGACCGGGCCCAAGGCGATCTTCTCGCCGACGGCTACCCCACGGCAGGCTTGCGCCGACCGCGCCTGGCGCCACATTCGTCGCACAAGCCATAGAGCGTGAGTTCGTGCCGCTCGACGCTGAAGCCCGGCGGCGCGATGCGGTCCAGATCGCCCGGACACGCGTGGATGTCGAACACCCGCTGGCACTGCGTGCACTGGAAGTGGTGGTGGTGGTGCAGTCCCGACAGCTCATACCGCGGGTTCTCGCCGGGCAGCAGCACGGGCTGTATCAGTTGCGCGTCCTGCAAGGCCTTGATCTGCCGATAGACCGTGGCGATGCCCAGGCCGGGCGCGCCCTGCTGCGCCGCCTCGAGGATTTCCTGAGGTGTCAGGGGCCGGCCGGCGGCGTAGAGCACGGCCTCGATGGCGCTGCGTTGGCGGGTGTTTCTTTCCATGGTCGGTCGTGTGGCTGCGCGCATTCTAGGAGGCTGATCCAACCCGCTGGGCAAATCCATCAGTATCGGTGTTCTTGTTTTATTGATATACACTTCTCAATATCAATAAAGCAAGGATACCGACATGCAAAACCTGCTCATCGGCGCCACCGCCCTGCTGGCTGCCGCAGCCCAGGCCCAGACCAGCGCCCCCACCGAACAGTGGCAGTTCGGCGCCGTGCTGGACGCCACCGCCACCTCCCGCGCGCTCGAACTCGGCACACGCGACCAGGGCCTGCAGCTGGGGCACTCGGACCTCACCGCGAGTGGCCCCGTCGGCCGACACCTGCAGGCGCAGATCACCGGCGTGCTCGAAACGCACGACGGTGAGCTGGAGTCGGCCTTCGAGGAGGCCTGGCTGGAAACGCGCACGCTGCCGCTGGGCCTGACGGCGCGCGTCGGCCGTTTCGCCTCGCAGATCGGCTACCTGAACCAGCAGCACCCGCACGCGGACGACTTTGTCGAGCGCCCCTTGCTCTACCGCGCCTTCCTCGGCGGGCATTGGAACGACGATGGTGTGCGCCTGAACCTCACGCTGCCCACGCGCCTGTACTGGATGGTCGGCGCCGAGGCCTTCCGCGGCCGTCGACTGATCGCCGAGACGGACGAACCCGTCAACGGCGCCGGGGCCTTCACGCTGACCACCAAGCTGGGCGGCGACTTCGATCGCTCCAACAGCTGGCAACTGGGGCTGTCCTACCTCAAGAGCCGGCGCATCGCGGCGCTGGATGCACACGAGGAACACGGGGAGCACGAGGCGGAAGAGGAAGGCCATGAGGAAGAAGGGCACGACGACCACGCCCACCACCACCACGGCGCCGTTTTCGGTGGCCGCCACACCTGGATGGTGGACGCCACCTGGAAGTGGGCGCCTGCCGGCAACAACAGCGACCAGCAGGTGCGCGTCAGCGTCGAGGCCGCGCAGATCTCGGGTATCAACCGCTTCGCCAGCTCGCAGGATCGGCACAAGGCCTATGCGCTGTCCGCGGTCTGGCGCTTCCACCCCAACTGGGAGACCGGCGTGCGCTTCGATCGATTGCGCGTCGCCATGCCGCACGGCGACCATTTCCACGATGGCCGCCTGGACGAAACGGCCCTGATGCTGGCCTGGAAGCCCAGCCACGGTCAAAGCCTTCGCCTGCAGTACACGACGCAGGACAGGGCCCTTGGCTTCGAACACCCGGCCAAGCGGGCCATCCAGCTGCAGTACGTGATCGCGTTCGGGGCCCACGGTGCGCACAGCTACTGAGCGCTGGCTGGGCGGGGCCCTGCTGCTGCTGGCCTTCACGCCGCTGCGGGCGCAGACCATCTTTGCCTGCGAACCCGAGTGGGCCGCGCTGACGCGCGCCCTGCTGCCCCAGGCCACGCTGCACGTGGCCACGCATGCCCGGCAGGACCCGCACCACATCGAGGCCCGACCCGCGCTGATTGCCCAGTTGCGATCGGCCGATGCCGCCATCTGCACGGGCGCCTCGCTGGAGGCGGGCTGGCTGCCCATGCTGCGGCAGCGCGCCGGCAACGCGGCTGTGCAGGACGGCGCACCCGGCATGTTCCACGCCGCCTCGGCCGTGGCCCTCATCGACGCGCGGCCCGGCACTGGCGGCAACCCATTCGCCGGCGACGTGCACGCCGAAGGCAACCCGCACCTGCACGCCGACCCGCACCGTCTGCTGCAGGTAGCGCGCGCCTGGGGCGCACGCCTTCAGCAACTGTTTCCAGCCCAGCAGGCCGGCATCGCCCAGCGCCAGGCCGCATTCGAGGCGCACTGGACCGAGCGCATTCGGGCCTGGGAGCTCAAGGCCGCCCCGCTGCGCGACAAAGGCGTGGCGGCGCAGCACGCCAGCTTCGCCTACCTGTGGCGGTGGCTGGGCATGCGCCAGGTGGCCGACCTGGAGCCCAAGCCGGGCCTGGCGCCGACCCCCGGGCACCTGCAAAGCCTGTTGACCGATCTGCGCGCACGCCCGCCCTACGCCGTGGTCATCGCCGGCCACCAGAACCCGCGCGCCGGGCGTTGGCTCGTGCAGCAACTGGGCGGCGGTGTGCCGCTGCTGCAACTGCCGGCCACCGTGGACGACCCCGAGGCCCCCGACGCCCTGGGCCTCTGGATGGACGGCCTCGTGGACGCCTTGCTGAGCCCGCGGTGATGGACGCCTGGTTCCTCGCACCCGCGCTGGCCCTGGTGGCCGGCGTGCTGGCGCTGGCCCCGCTGGGCGAGCGCGTGCTGGAACGCGGCGTGGTCTTCATCGACCTGGCGGTGGCGCAGGCCGCCGCCGCCGCCGCCCTCACCGCCACGGTGCTGGGCGGACACCCGCCCTGGCCCGTGGTGCAGGCCTGCGCCATCGCGGGCGCCTTTCTGGCGGTGGCGCTGGTGGCCGCATTGGCGCGCTGGTGGCCGGCGCAACGCGAAGCCCTCATCGGTCTGGTCTACGTGGCCAGTGCCTGCGCTGCGCTGCTCACCGCGCAGATCGATGCGCACGGTGGCGAGCACCTGCACGCTCTGCTGGCGGCCGATGTGCTGTGGTCGCAGTGGCCACAAGTGGCCCTGCTGGCAGCCTGTGCCGCGTTGGTGGGCCTGGTGCGGCGCCGCCTCGGCGGCGACGTGTGGTTCTACGCCACGTTTGCCTTGGTCAGCAGCCTGGCCGTGCAGGTGCTGGGCCTGTTCGTGGTCTTCGCGGCGCTGATCGCACCGGGCTTGTGGCGGCGCGCCGGGCTGCGATTCGCCGCCGTGTTCGGGCTGGTCATCACCGCCGTCCTGCTGGGCCTGGGGGCTTCCTGGGCCATGAACGCCCCGAGCGGCCCTTTGGTCGCCTTCGCCCTGGCGCTGTGCGGGCTTGCCAGCATCGCGAGCCTCGGCCGGCAAGGGCCACGGGCCTGAGACACAACGCGCCCAATGAAAAAGCCCGGCGGTTGCCGGGCTTTTTCATTGGGATCTGCTGGGGTGGCTGATGGGACTCGAACCCACGACGACAGGAATCACAATCCTGGACTCTACCAACTGAGCTACAGCCACCGCAAGCCGCGCATTATAGCCTCAGCCGGCGCACGCCTTCAGCGGGCCGCCACAGTGGCCGCACCGGGCCGCGGCACCTTGATGCTGGCTTTGTAGCGGGCCTTGAGTGTCTCGTAGTAGGCCAGGCTCTCGGCACCCGACCACCACTGCGACACCTGCTGCACCTCTTGCGCCAGACGCTGGGCGTCCACGTCGCCGCGCGGCACCACCCGATTGACCTGCACGACCGCATAACCCTGCTCGCCCAGGTTCACACCCACCCAGGCCGGCAGGGCCTTGGGATCGGCGCTGAGGGCCGCGTCGAGCACGCGCGGGTCCAGGTCCAGCGGCGCGTCGCGCGACACCGTGACGGACGCACCCAGCGCGGCGGCATCGGCACCACCCTTCCAGGCCGCGAGCTGCTTCTCGCCTTCTTCCTTGGCCAGCTCGGCGGCGCGCTGCGCCACCAGACGGGCACGCACCTGATCGCGCACCTCGTCCAGGCTCAGCGTGCGGGCCGGGTGATACGCCACCACCCGCGCCGACACGAGGCGGTTGCTGCCCACATCGATGGCCTCGGTGTTGCGCTTGCCGGACGTGGACTCGGGCGCGAACAGGGCTTCGAGCAGGCGGCGGTTGGCCAGCACGCCGTCGTCGCCCGGCGCGGGTGTTCGTTGCAGGCCCTTGGTGGTCTGGACCTGCAGCTTCAGGCGCTCGGCCGTGGGCTGCAGCGAATCGGGCTGCTCGTAGACCAGGTTGGTGAAGGTGTCCGCCGATTCGGCGAACTGGCGCTGGGCCTGCTGCTTGCGCAGTGCCTCTTCGATCTGCGGGCGCAGCTCGGCGAAGGAGCGCTGGGGCGGCGCCTTGATGTCGGTGAGCTGGATGATGTGAAAGCCGAAGTCGGACTCCACCAGATTGGAGATCTCACCCTTCTTGAGCGCGAACACGGCCTGCTCGAACGGCGGCACCATGGCGCCGCGGCCGAAGAAGTCGAGGTCGCCGCCATTGGGCGCCGAGCCCGGGTCCTGAGAATTCGCCTTGGCAAGTTCGGCGAACCTGGACGGATCGGCCTTGACCTGGGCGAGCAGGTCCTCGGCCTTCTTGCGCACCTCGGCCTTCTGTTCGGGCGTGGCTCCGGCAGGCACGCTCAGCAGGATGTGGCTCGCGCGGCGTTCTTCGGCACCGCTGAGCTGGGCGACGTTCTGCTCGTAGTAGCTGCGCAGGTCGGCCTCGTTGAGGACCACGGACTTCTCGAGCGCGGCGGCGTCGAGCACGAGGTATTCGACATCGGCCTGTTCACCGGCCTGGAACAGCGCCTGGTTCTGCTGGTAGAAGGCCTCGATGTCGGCGTCGCTCGGCTTCACGCGCGAGGTGAAGTCCTTGGCCGAGAAGGTCTTGCTGCGCAGTTGGCGCTTCTCGAAGAACGCGTCCAGCGAGACACGGGCCATCGCATTCGAGGCGAAGCCGCTGTTCTGCACGCTCTGCAGCACCTGGCGCTGCGACAGGTCGGCGCGAACCGAAGCCTCGAACATCTCGGGCGTCATGCCCTGGCGCGAGAGCAACTGGCGATAAGCCCCGACGTCGAGGCTGCCGTCGGGCCGGCGCATGGCGGCGATGGTGGGGTTGGACTGCAGTTCGCGCGCCAGGCGCTGGTCGCTGGTGTAGAGATGGAGGTTCTGTGCGGCGGCCGCCACCACGCGGTCGCGCACCATGCGCTCCAGCGTGGCGTAGCGGGCCTCCTCAGAGTCGAGCATGGCGGGGTCGATCGTGGGCATGGCCTGGCGCAGGCGCTGCGACTCTTCGCGGTGTGCCTGCTCCCATTCGGCGCGCTTGATGTCCTTGCCATCGACCGTGGCCACCGCTTCACCGCCTTCGCTGAAGCGGGTGTAACCCTCGACCCCGAAGAGCACGAAGGAGGGAATGATCAGGATCAGCAGGAAGCCCATGAGGTACTTCTTGTGATCGCGAATGGAATCGAACATGCGGACGTCCTTGAGGTGGCGGGGTCGAGTGCCGGATTCTGATGGACAACAAAAAAGGCGAACCCTCGTTCGCCTTTTTGTGGTGGGTGCTGACGGGCTCGAACCGCCGACCTACTCCGTGTAAGAGAGCCGCTCTACCAACTGAGCTAAGCACCCGGGTATTGGTCGATCAGTTGACCGCGTCCTTCAGTGCCTTGCCGGGGCGGAACTTCGGCACTTTGGCGGCCTTGATTTTAATCTCGGCGCCCGTGCGCGGGTTGCGGCCCTTGCGGGCGGGGCGCTTGCTCACGGCGAACGAGCCGAAGCCCACCAGGGAAACGGTGCCGCCCTTCTTGAGCGTGGTGCGGATGGCGGCGATGGTGGAGTCGAGTGCACGTGTCGCGGCGGCCTTGGAGATGTCGGCGTGCTTGGCGATGTGTTCGACGAGTTCGGTCTTGTTCACGAAGGGCCCCTCTTGGAAATGGATGAGTGAAGCGTGTGTTGGGCCGGATGGGCCGGTTGCCGCGAGGGCCGACCGGGGTCTATCCGGGAGCGCAGGCCCTGGCGAGCTGCCGGAATCCATGCGCCGAACGATTAGACCCACGTGCCGCAGCGCATGTCAACAAGACGGTTGGCGCTGAGGCCCGTGGGCCACACGAGCGGCGATTCTAGACGCAGATGCAACGCGCGACGCCCCTCTCACGGGGGGTGAAGCCACGCCTGCGGGACCGGCGGTCACACAAGGGACGCGATCGCACGCCCGACGTCGGCCGTGCCCGCGCGTCCGCCCAGGTCGGCCGTGCGCGGCGCACCACTCTTGGGCTCCAGCGCGGCCTCGATGGCGCGCAGCACGGCGTCGTGCGCGTCGCGGTGGCCCAGGAAGTCGAGCATCATGGCGCCGCACCAGATCTGGCCGATGGGGTTGGCGATGCCCTTGCCGGCGATGTCGGGTGCCGAGCCGTGCACCGGCTCGAACAGCGAAGGCATGGTGCGGTCCGGGTTGAGGTTGGCGCTGGGCGCGATGCCGATGGTGCCGGTGCAGGCCGGACCGAGGTCGGACAGGATGTCGCCAAACAGGTTGCTGGCCACGACCACGTCGAAGAAATCGGGCCGCTGCACGAAGTGCGCGGTGAGGATGTCGATATGGAACTTGTCGACCGTCACATCTGGATACTCTTTTGCCATTTCCGCCACGCGCTCGTCCCAGTACGGCATGGTGATCGCGATCCCGTTGCTCTTCGTGGCGCTGGTCAGGTGCTTTTTCGGGCGCGAACGCGCCGTCTCGAAGGCGAAGCGCAGCGCGCGGTCGACACCGTGGCGCGACATCACGGTCTCCTGCATCACGATCTCGCGCGGTGTGCCCGGGTACATGCGCCCGCCGATGCTGCTGTACTCGCCCTCGGTGTTCTCGCGCACGATGACCATGTCGATCTCGCCGGGCTGGCGCGCACTGCCATCGCGACGCACCACGGGCGCGATGACGCCGGGCATCAGGCGCGCCGGGCGCAGGTTGATGTATTGGTCAAACTCGCGGCGAAACAGCAGCAGCGAGCCCCACAGCGAAATGTGGTCGGGCACCTTGTCGGGCCAGCCAACGGCGCCGAAGTAGATGGCATCGTGGCCACCGATGAGGTCCTTCCAGTTGTCTGGCAGCATCTTGCCGTGCTTCTCGAAGTAGTCGCAACTGCTGAAGTCGAAGTGGTCGAACTGCAAGTCGATACCGAAGCGCGTGGCCGCGGCCTCCATCACGCGCAGGCCCTCGGGCATGACTTCGGTGCCGATGCCGTCGCCGGCGATGACCGCAATGCGGTGTTTGCTCATGGAAGATCTCCTGGTGTGGACTCGAATCGCTGGCGCCACTGTAGCGAATCCATTCGCAATAATCCGTGCATCGATTATTGATCCAGGAGCAATTCATGGACCGCGCCGATCTGGAGATGGTGCACGCCGTGCACCAGCACGGCAGCCTGGCGCAGGCCGCGCAGGCCCTCGGGCTCACCCCATCGGCCATCACGCGGCGCCTGGCGGCGCTGGAAGACGCGCTGGGCGTGCGACTGTTCCAGCGCACCACGCGCCGCGTGAGCCCCACCGCGGAGGGCGAAACGCTGTCGCTGCGCGCGGCCGAGCTGCTGCGCGGCTTCGAGGCGGCGGAAGCCGAACTGCGCGAGCGCCAGGCCGAACCCGCCGGCCCCATCCGCCTGGCGGCCACCTTCGGCTTCGGGCGGCGCTGGCTCGGCCCGGCGCTGGCCGATTTCCAGGCGAAACACCCGGCGGTGTCCGTGCAGTTGCAGCTCACCGAACGCCTGCCCGACCTGGCGGCCGAGGGCCTGGACGGCGCGGTGTGGCTGTGGAGCGCACCCGACCAGCGCGCCGGCGAATGGGTGTCGCGACGTCTGGCCCCCAACCGGCGCGTGCTGGTGGCCGCGCCCGCCTACCTGGCGGTGCATGGCGCGCCGCAAGCGCTGGACGACCTGACCATGCATCACTGCCTGGTGGTACGCGAGAACACCGACGCGGGCCCACGACGCAGCGACCACTGGACCCTGCAACGCGAGGGCGACACCGCCCTGCACCGCGTGGCCATCGCCGGGCCGTTGTCCAGCAACTCGGGTGAGCTGGTGCGCGACTGGTGCCTGGCGGGCCACGGCATCATGCTGCGCAGCCTGTGGGACATCGCACCGCAAATCGATAGTGGCGAGCTGATGCAGGTGTTGCCGGCCTGGAGCCACCGCGACGCCGACATCCACTGGCTCGCGCCCTGGCAGGCGCACTCACCCAAGCGCATACGGTTGCTGGTGGCCGCTCTGGCGGAGGCCTTTCGCGACGAGCCCTGGCGGCCCGCACCGGCGCTCAGCGGGGCGAGCGCACGACCAGGCTCACGCCGAAAGCCGTGACCGCAATGCCCGCCACGGTGAGCGGCGTGATCGGCTCGCGAAACAGCAGCCAGGCGATGACGGCCGTGGTGGGCGGCACGAGGTACATGAGGCTGGCCACGCTGGCGGCCGCGCCGCGCTGGATCAGCAGGTACAGCAGCGAACTGCCGCCCAGCGTGAGCCCCAGCACCGACCAGGCCATGGCGCCGATGAATTCGCCCGTGTAGTGCATGGGCTCGGACTCGAGCAAGGCCAGCGGCAGCGTGACGATGAAGGCCGCGATGAGCTGCACGGTGTTGGCGGTGCGCACGTCGCAGGCCTGCACGAAACGCTTTTGGTACAGCGTGCCGGCGGTGATGGCGAACAGCGCGAACACCGCGTAGACCAGGTTCTCCGCGTTCGCCTGATCACCGGGCGATCCTTCGATCAGTTTGCGCGAGACCACCAGCACCAGGCCCGCGAAGCCCAGCAACAGACCCAGCCACTGCCGCCGCGACACCTGGCCCTGCGCGCCGCCCACGGCACTGAGCCAGATGGCGGTGAGCACCGGTTGCAGCCCGACGATGAGCGAGGACAGGCCCGAGCCCATCCCCGCCTTCACCGCCGCCCACACGCCGCCGAGGTAGCCCGCGTGCATGAGCACGCCCACCACCGACAGGTGCAGCCACTGCTGGCGGTTGGCTGGCCACTTCACGCCGGCCCACAGGATCCAGGGCAGGAAGCACAGGATGGACAGCGCGTAGCGCATGGCCAGGAAGGACAGCGGCGGCGCGTGCGGCATGCCGTAGCGCGCGACGATGAAGCCGGTGCTCCAGATCAGCACGAAGACCCAGGGCATGGCGCGCAGCCAGGCGTTGTCGGACGCTGGGGACTGCATGGGGCTCACTCAGCGGGACCGCGCGCGGATCTCGGGCAGCGCCTTCTGCAGGTAATAGACCATGGACCAGACCGTGAGAATGGCCGAGAGCCACAGCAGCCAGGTGCCCCACACGCGCGTGTCGATGAGGCCGAGCAGTCGACCGTCGAACAGCAGGAAGGGAATCGCGATCATCTGCACCATGGTCTTGAGCTTGCCGATCATGTGAACCGCCACGCTCTTGGTGGCGCCGATGATGGCCATCCATTCGCGCAGCGAGGAGATCGCGATCTCGCGGCCGATGATGATGAGCGCGGCGAACACGTCGGCCCGGCCCATGTGCACCAGCACCAGCAGGCTCGCGCAGACCAGGAACTTGTCGGCCACGGGGTCGAGGAAGGCGCCGAAGGCCGAGGTCTGGTTGAGCTTGCGCGCGAGGTAGCCGTCGGCCCAATCCGTCAGCGCAAAGACGATGAACATGGCGGTGGCCACCAGGTTCTGCTCGGCCGCGCTGAGGCTTTGCAGATAGAACACCCCCACGATCAGCGGAATGGCCAGGATGCGGGCCCAGGTCAGCAGTGTGGGGAGGTTGAAGAACATGGGCCGGATTATGCGGGTGGGGACGCGAGGGACTTGTTTCAGGGGCAACATCGACTGGCGACGCTGCATAATTGACGTTTACGTCAACGTCAACGCCACACCGGCGTCCTTTCCACCTCAGGAGCACAAGCATGGAGATTGCAGGCAAGGTATTCATCGTCACCGGCGGCGCATCGGGCCTCGGCGAAGGCACGGCGCGCATGCTGGCGGCCAACGGCGCCAAGGTGGTCATCGCCGACATGCAGGTGGACAAGGGCGAGGCCGTGGCCAAGGACATCGGCGGTGTGTTCGTCAAATGCGACGTGAGCAGCGAGGCCGAGGGCCAGGCCGTGGTGGCCAAGGCGGTGTCGCTGGGCAAGCTGATGGGCTTGGTCAACTGCGCGGGCATTGCGCCAGCGGAGAAGACCGTGGGCAAGAACGGGCCGCACTCGCTGGCCGTCTACACCAAGACCATCATGGTCAACCTGGTGGGCACCTTCAACATGATCCGCCTGGCCGCCGACGCCATGTGCAAGAACGAGCCCGAGGCCACGGGCGAGCGCGGCGTGCTCATCAGCACGGCCAGCGTGGCGGCCTACGACGGCCAGATCGGCCAGGCCGCCTACAGCGCCACCAAGGGCGGCGTGGTCGGCATGACGCTGCCGATCGCGCGCGACCTGGCGCGCAACGGCATCCGCAACATGACCATCGCCCCCGGCATCTTCGGCACGCCCATGCTCTTCGGCATGCCGCAGGAAGTGCAGGACGCCCTGGCCGCCAGCGTGCCCTTCCCCAGCCGCCTGGGCACGCCGCAGGACTACGCGAAGCTGGCGAAACACATCATCGAAAACGACATGCTCAATGGCGAGGTGATCCGTCTCGATGGCGCAATCCGGCTGGCGCCTCGATAAGCCGGCGCGTCGGGCGTAGAGTGGCGCCATGACGCGCTGTCTCTCGCCCCTCCTTCTGTCTTTGCTGGCGGCCTGCGCGCAACCGCCGGCCACTGCGCCACAACCCGAGGCCGCCTCCGGCTTCACCGCGAAACCGGGTTGGTCCTACCAGCGTCAGGCGGTTGCAGCCGCCAACCCGCTCGCCACCGACGCCGGCGCGCAGATCCTGCGCGAAGGCGGCAGCGCGGTGGACGCCGCGATCGCCGTGCAGATGGTGCTCACGCTGGTGGAGCCGCAGTCCAGCGGCATCGGTGGTGGCGCCTTCCTGCTCCACTGGGACGGCCGGCGCGTGCAGGCCTTCGATGGCCGAGAGACCGCGCCCGTCGGTGTGGACGAACGCCTGTTTCTCGATGCCCAGGGCCAGCCGATGTCCTTTCCGCAGGCCGTGGCCAGCGGCCGTTCGGTGGGCGTACCGGGCGCCGTGGCCATGCTGGCGCTGGCCCACCGCCAGCACGGCAGGCTGCCGTGGGCGCGGTTGTTCCAGCCCGCCATCGACCTCGCCGAGCGCGGCTTCGCCGTGAGCCCGCGGCTGCACACGCTGCTGGCCGCCGAGAAGGCACTGCCCGCCGATCCCGTGGCACGCGCCTACTTCTACCGCCCCGACGGCACGCCCCAGCCCGTGGGGCACGTGCTGCGCAACCCCGAACTCGCGGTGGTGCTGCGCGAGATCGCCACCACTGGCCCCGTCGCCCTGGTCGAAGGCCCCATCGCGCGCGCCATCGTCGAGAAGGTGCGCCAGCACCCCACCCTGCCCGGCGCGCTGACGCAGGACGACCTGCGCCGCTACCAGCCGCGCGAACGCGAGGCCCTGTGCCACCCGCTGCGCACCGGCGGGCGCTGGGTGCGCCTGTGCGGATTCCCGCCGCCCAGCTCGGGCGGCATCGCGGTCGCTCAGATCCTGAGCCTGCTCTCGCGCACACCACAGGCCATGGCCTCGCTGCGCAACGGCCTGCCCGGCGCCGACTGGCTGCACGCCTACACCGAGGCCTCCCGCCTGGCCTTTGCGGACCGCGCCCAGTACGTGGCCGACCCGGATTTCGTGCCCGCTCCCGGCGGCGACTGGCGCAGCCTGCTCGATGCCGACTACCTCAACGCGCGCGCCGAACTCATCGGCCCGCAGCGCATGCCGAACGCCGAGCCGGGCCGCCCAGCCGGCACGCCGCTGGCCTTCGCACCCATGCCGCCGCAGCCCGAGGCCGGTACCAGCCACATCAGCATCGTCGACGGCCAGGGTCAGGCGCTCGCCATGACTACCACCATCGAGTCGGCCTTCGGCGCGCGGCTGATGGTGAGCACCAATCCCGCGCGCCCGGGCGGCTTCCTGCTCAACAACGAACTCACCGACTTCAGCTTCGCGCCCGCCGACGCGCAGGGCCGCCCGATCGCCAACCGTGTCCAGCCGGGCAAGCGCCCCCGCTCGTCCATGGCGCCCACGCTGGTGTTCGACGCGCAGACGGGTGAGCCGATCATGAGCGCAGGCAGCCCGGGTGGCGCGCTGATCATTCACTACACCGCCAAGGCCCTGCACGGCACGCTGCACTGGAACTTGCACCCGCAGGCGGCGCTGGACCTGCCCAACTTCGGCACGCTGGGTGGCCCGCTCATGCTGGAGCAGAACCGCTTCCCCAACGCCACCGTGCAGGCCCTGCGCGCGATGGGCCACACGGTGCAGACAGTGGAGATGACCAGCGGCGCGCAGGCCCTGGTGCGACGCGGCGGCCGCTGGCTGGGCGGCGCCGACCCGCGGCGCGAGGGGATCGTGTCCGGAGACTGATCCGGCTGGCCCCAGGGGGTAAGCTAGCCCTCTTTCATGGCCATCCCCCAAAGCTTCATCCAGGAACTGCTCAACCGCGTCGACGTGGTCGACGTGGTGGGCCGCTATGTCCAGCTCAAGAAGGGCGGCGCCAACTTCATGGGGCTGTGCCCCTTCCACGGCGAGAAGTCGCCGTCCTTCAGCGTCAGCCCGTCCAAGCAGTTCTATCACTGCTTCGGCTGCGGGGCGAACGGCAACGCCATCGGCTTCCTCATGGAGCACGCGGGCATGGGTTTCGTGGAGGCCGTGAAGGATCTGGCGGCGCAGGTGGGCCTTCAGGTGCCGGACGATGACGTGTCGCCGCAGGACCGCGAGCGCGCCGCGCAGCAGCGCCAACAGCAGGCCACGCTCACCGACGTGCTGGAGAAGGCCGCGCGTGATTTTCAGAAGCAGCTCAAGGCCTCGCCGCGCGCCATCGACTACCTGAAAGGACGCGGCCTGTCGGGCCAGATCGCCAAGGTCTTCGGCCTGGGCTACGCCCCTGAGGGCTGGCGCCACCTGGCCGGCGTGTTCCCCGACTACCAGTCGCCCCTGCTGACCGAATCGGGCCTGGTGATCGAACACGCCGACGAAAAAGGCCAGGACGGCCAGGCCAAGCGTTACGACCGCTTCCGCGACCGCGTGATGTTCCCCATCCGCAACGTCAAAGGCGAGTGCATCGGCTTCGGCGGGCGCGTGCTCGACAAGGGCGAGCCCAAGTACCTCAACTCGCCCGAAACGCCGGTCTTCAGCAAGGGCCGCGAGCTCTACGGCCTGTTCGAGGCGCGCACCGCCATCCGCCAGCATGGCTACGCCTTGGTGACGGAGGGCTACATGGACGTGGTCGCGCTGGCCCAGCTCGGCTTCGGCAACGCCGTGGCCACGCTGGGCACGGCCTGCACGGCCGATCACGTGCAGAAGCTGTTCCGCTTCACCGATGCCGTGGTGTTCAGCTTCGACGGCGACGCCGCCGGCCGGCGCGCCGCCCGCAAGGCCCTGGACGCCGCCCTGCCCTGGGCCAGCGATACGCGCAGCGTCAAGTTCCTGTTCTTGCCCACCGAACACGACCCCGACAGCTTCATCCGCGAGCACGGCACCGATGCCTTCGCCGCACGCGTGAAGGAGTCCGTGCCGCTTTCGCGGTTCCTGCTGGAAGCCGCCAGCGCCGATTGCGAACTCGACACCGCCGAGGGCCGCGCGCGCATGGCCAGCCAGGCGCGCCCCCTGTGGAGCGCGCTGCCCGAGGGCGCGCTCAAGAGCCAGTTGCTGGCCGACATCGCCCAAACCGCAGCGCTGGACGCGCAAGACCTGCTGCGCCTGTGGGCGCCTTCGGGCGGACGCGGCCAGACGGGGGGCGCCCCGCGCTCGCCCCGGGCCCGCCAGGAGTTCCGTGAACACGACCAGGCCTACGAGCGCGACCACGGTTATGAACACGCTGGCGGGTACGAACAGGCCGGTGGATTCGAGGCGCGCGGCCCGCGCCGCCAGCGCAAGGCCGCCACCCAGCACGCCTGGCAAGGCCGCGCGCGGACCGGGCGACGCGGCCTCATGAGCCGCGAGGACCGGGCCCTGGGCCTGTTGCTGTCGAACACCACGTCCTGGGACCAGCTCTCGGCCGACGACCACCACCTGCTGGCCGAACTGCCCGCGCCGCACGGGCCGCTGTTCGCCTGGCTGGAAGCCCAATTGCACGAACACGGCCACCAGCCCTGGGCTGCCCTGCGCGAGGCCCTGCGCGGGCACGAGCACGAGGCCCTGGCCTGCCAGCAGGTGGAGCATTGCGCGATGACACCGGGCGCGGAGGAAGATGCCGAAGAGCTGGCCGGCGTCATGCTGCGCCTGCGCATCGAGCACCTGAAGGCGCTGGAGGTGCAGGCCATTGCCCGCGCCGCCAGCGACCCGACCGAACTGCGGCGTTATGCCGACATTCAGGCGCAACGCAAGGCGCTGGAGCACCAGATCGGGGCCGCCCCGGTATAATCCTGGGTTGCACCGCAAGCGCGACAGCAGCACCTCCGGCACCGGCCCGGCCCTCCTGCAAGGGCTACATGGCAAAACAGCCTGGCCACCCCGCCCTCCCCGGGCGCGCGGAACCCCGCAAGGACTGCACACCAAATGATCGCCCCACAGCTTGCAAGCCCGCCCGCACCGGCCCGTGGTGGGTTTCGTGCACTTCCAAACCACCGGTTCGACCCCATGTAGGGTCTTCTGGCGGCTGTTGAGTGTTCTGCCGGTCCCATCGACGTTTTTTTGAGGTTCCCATGCCCGCGAAGAAAGCCAGTCCGTCCGCTGCCGCCACCAAGACCGCCGCCAAGAAGGCCCCGCCCGCCAAGGCAAAACCGGTGGCCGCCCCCAAGAAAGCCCCTGCAGTGACGACCAAGACCCCCACCAAAGCCGCCGCCACGGCCGCGCCGGCCAAGAAGGCTGCCGCCAAGACGACCGCCAGCAGCACCGCCAAGAAAGCCAAGCCCGAGGCCCTGAGCGAGGAATTGCTCGAAGACGCCCCGGCGAAGAAGAAGCCCGGCCGCCCCGCCAAGGCCGCGGCCGACAAGCCCGCCGCCAAACGTGGCCGCAAGCCCAAGGCCGACGCCAAAGGCAGCAAGCCCGGCGACGACATCGACGACGCCGATCTGGGCGACATCGATGAGGAACTCGCCGGCGAGGAACTGCCTGAGGAGGTCGCGGCTGTCGATGAAGCGCAGCCGGCCGAGAAGGCCAAGCCGCTGCGCATGAAGATCAGCAAGGCGAAGGAACGCGCGCTGATGAAGGAATTCGGCCTGGATGAAACCATCCTGTCCGAAGAAGAAGCCCGTGCCCGCCGCGAACGCCTCAAAACGCTGATCAAGCTGGGCAAGACGCGCGGCTACCTCACGCACGGCGAGATCAACGACCACCTGCCCGACAAGCTGGTCGAGGCCGAGACCCTGGAAGTCGTGGTCTCGCTGCTCAACGACATGGGCGTGGCCGTCTACGAACAGACGCCCGACGCCGAGACCCTGCTGCTCAACAACACCGGTCCCACCGCCGCCACCGAAGAGGAAGCGGAAGAGGAAGCCGAGGCCGCCCTGTCCACCGTGGACAGCGAATTCGGCCGCACCACCGACCCGGTGCGCATGTACATGCGCGAGATGGGCACGGTGGAGCTGCTCACGCGCGAGGGCGAGATCGAGATCGCCAAGCGCATCGAGGGCGGCCTGCACAGCATGATGGAGGCGATCAGCGAATCGCCCGCCACCATCGCCGAGATCCTGGCCATGGCCGAGGAGATCCGCGAAGGCAAGGTCGTCATCTCCACCGTGGTGGACGGCTTTGCCGACGCCGACGAGGCCGACGACTACGTGGCCGAGGAAGACTTCGACGACTACGACGAGGCCGACGACGACGACGGCAAGGGCGGCTCCAAGGCCCTCACGCGCAAGCTCGAAGAACTCAAGCGCGAAGCGCTGGAGCGCTTCGACGCCTTGCGCGGCATGTTCGAGAAGCTGCACAAGACCTACGACAAGGAAGGCTACGGTGGCGCCGTCTACGTCAAGACGCAGCAGGCCATCACCGAGAAGCTGATGACCATCCGTTTCACGGCCAAGGCGATCGAGAAGCTGTGCAGTACGGTGCGCGGCCAGGTCGACGAGATCCGCAAGAAAGAGCGCGAGCTGCGCCGCATCATCGTGGACAAGTGCGGCATGCCGCAGGAGACCTTCATCAAGGACTTCCCGCCCAACCTGCTCAACCTCAAGTGGGTGGAGAAGCAGGCCGCCGCGGGCAAGCCCTGGAGCGTCATCATCGAGCGCAACATCCCGCCGGTGCAGGAGCTGCAGCAAGGCCTGATCGACATCCAGAACAGCGTCGTGGTGCCCATCGATCACCTCAAGGACATCCACAAGCGCATGAACAACGGCGAGGCCTCCTCGCGCGACGCCAAGAAGGAAATGATCGAGGCCAACCTGCGCCTGGTGATCTCGATCGCGAAGAAGTACACCAACCGCGGCCTGCAGTTCCTCGACCTGATCCAGGAAGGCAACATCGGCCTGATGAAGGCGGTGGACAAATTCGAATACCGCCGCGGCTACAAGTTCTCCACGTACGCCACCTGGTGGATCCGCCAGGCCATCACCCGCTCGATCGCCGACCAGGCGCGCACCATCCGCATCCCGGTGCACATGATCGAGACCATCAACAAGATGAACCGCATCAGCCGCCAGCACCTGCAGGAGTTCGGCTTCGAACCCGATGCGTCCATCCTGGCCGAGAAGATGGAGATGCCCGAGGACAAGATCCGCAAGATCATGAAGATCGCGAAGGAGCCGATTTCGATGGAAACCCCCATCGGCGACGACGACGATTCGCACCTGGGCGACTTCATCGAGGACACCACCAACACCGCCCCGATCGAGGCCGCCATGCAGGCCGGCCTGCGCGAGGTGGTGAAGGAAATCCTCGACAGCCTCACGCCGCGCGAGGCCAAGGTCCTGCGCATGCGTTTCGGCATCGAGATGTCCACCGACCACACGCTGGAAGAAGTGGGCAAGCAGTTCGACGTCACGCGCGAACGCATCCGCCAGATCGAGAGCAAGGCGGTGCGCAAGCTCAAGCACCCCAGCCGCAGCGACAAGCTGCGCAGCTTCATCGATTCGCTCTGATCGGGCCGATCGATACGGAAAAGGGAGCCAGTGGCTCCCTTTTCTTTTGCGCGCGCCGCCCGCGGCTCACTGACCCCGGGCTTTCGCGACCAGTTCCAGATAACCCGTGGCCGCATCGGGATCACGGGAAAAATCCCAGTCCGGCAGCAGCGCGATCAGCACCTCGGCGGTGGTGCGCACCCGGCAACCCGGCAGCACATGGCCACCCCACACGCGGCCTTGTGCGTCCGACACGCTCATGTGCAAGTGGGCGTGGTCCGCGCCGAGCGATCCGCTGAGCGTGAGGATCTCGCTCGGTCCGGGCACCACCAGCGCATCGTCCGCAGCGGCCAGGCGCAGGCGAGCGTCGACGAGGCTGCCGATGCCGGCGATCACGAAGGCCGCGCGCTGGTCCCGTGCACGCACCGCCGCCTGCAGCGCAGCGCGCAGGTCCTCACCGGGATTCAGACGAAGGGGCAATGTGTGCATGGCATCGATGGGGCGGCGGCCGGGCATCTTGCCCGGGCAACGGCTGATCCGCAACGCCCGCGAATGCCGATACATTCATCGGCCATGCAACTCAATCTGTCGACGCGCGAACTGCGTGCCTTCGTGGCACTGGCCGAGCAGCGCCACTTCACGCGCGCGGCCGCCTTGTGCCACCTGTCGCAGCCGGCGTTTTCGGCGCTCATCCGCTCGCTGGAGGAGCACGTGGGCGGGCGCCTGTTCGACCGCACCACACGCCAGGTGGAGCTCACCACCGAGGGCCAGGCCTTCCTCGAGGCAGCGTCTCGCCTGCTGCGCGACGCGGAGGACGCCGTGTCCGACGTGCGCGACCACGTGGCGCGGCGGCGCGGGCGCGTGGCCATCGCGGCCCTGCCCTCACTCGCCGCCGGCTGGCTACCACCTTTGCTGGCGCGATTCCATCGCGAACACCCGGGCATCGAACTCGACGTGGCCGATGTGTTGTCCGACGGCTGCGTGGCGCGTGTGCAGGCCGGGCACGCCGACTTCGCGCTGGCTTCAACGCGCGCCAACGTCGGCGGCCTGCGCACCGAGCGCTTCTGTGCCGACACCTTCCACGCCGTCTTCCGCAAGGACCACCCGCTGGCCGCCGACACCGGCCGGCTCAAGCTGTCCGAACTCGGCGCCTGGCCCATCATCCAGCTCGCGCGCTCCAGCAGCGTGCGCCAGTACGTCGAGGCGGCGATCTACCCGAACCGCTTGCAGACCCTGCTGGAACTGGAACAGCTCAGCTCGGTGGCCGCCATGGTGCGCGAGGGTCTGGGCATCTCCATCGTGCCCTCCCTCACGCTGTTTCACTTCGACCACAAGGACCTGCGCGCGCGGCCGGTGGTGTCGGCCGGACTCAAGCGCCAGGTGTTCCTGGTGCGCCGCGCCGACCGGGCGCTGTCGTCGGCGGCGCAGGGACTGTATGAGTTGCTGATGGCGAACCGGCCGGGGATGCGGCGCTGAGTCAAGACGACGGACCCCGCCGACTACATGAGTTCATCAAGAAACGCACGCGCCGCCGGCGACAGCAGATGGCCCTTTCGGTGGTAGACGTAGAACGTGCGCTCGATCGAGGGTTCGACCAGCGGAATGAAGCTCAGGCGCAGATCGCGGCGCAGGGCCCGGGCGTAGTCGGGAGCCGTGGTCACGCCCAGGCCATGCCCGGCCAGCGCGAGCGCGGTCGGCAGGTGCTCGACGACCGTCGCATCCTCCATGCGCTGGGCGCGGCCGTTCTGCCACATCGCGTCGCGAATGTCCTGCTCGAAGGTGCTGGGGTAGCAGATCCACGGATCGTCCCGGGTGTCGCTCCACCGCATGGACCGCTTGCGCGCGGCGATGTGTGTCGATGAACACACGAACTGGATCGCGACCTTGCGAAAGAAGGTGCGCTCCACGCCGGGGTCGGACGGCCGGTCCGGGCCGATGCCGAACTCCACCACCCCGCGCGAAACCGCTGCGGGAATGTCCCCCAGTGCCGTGTCCACGATCTGCACGGACACCTGCGGGTGCCGGGCCGAGAACGCGGCGAGCGCCGGTGGGATGAGCGTGCAGGCGAGCAAATCGGGCGCGCTGAAGCGCAGCGATCCGCGCTGGAGCTGACGGACGTCGGAGGCGCTGATGGCGATGCGGTCCAGGTCGTCGAGCATGCGCTTGGCGATGGGCACGAGCTGTAGCCCCATCTCGGTCGGCGTGATGCGCTTGCCCTCGCGGTTGAACAGGGGAAGGCCGACCTCGGACTCCAGCTGGCGAATCACCATGCTGACGGCCGACTGCGTCAGGTGCAGGCGGTGTGCGGCGCGTGTGAAACCGCCCGTTTCGACCGCGGCGATGAAGGCTCGCAGTTGCCGAAGACTGATATGCATCAGCTGAACTTATGGGTGGGTCAAAAAACAGCGTTTGGATCCTAGCACCGGGGGGCACAGAATCCGCCGCGGAACAGACGAGACACCCACGAAGCCCATGCCCCGAATCACCTTTGTCAGCCCGGATGGCACGCGCAGAGCCGTCGACGCACCCGACGGCGAAACGCTGATGCGCATCGCCGTGCACCATGGGGTAGAAGAGATTCTGGGCGAGTGCGGCGGTGCCTGCTGCTGCGCCACCTGCCACGTCTACCTCGACGAAGCCTCAATGACCAGGTTACTGCCAGCGGACGACATGGAGTTGCAGGTTCTCGAATTCACCGCCGCCCCGCGCCGCGCCGGCAGTCGGCTGGCCTGCCAGGTTCTCGCGGACCGGCGGTGCGAGGGATTGATCGTTCAACTGCCGGCAACCCAGATCTAGGGGCCCCGTCGGCGCATTCCCCACCACCCAACAACCGCACCCAACCATGCAAGCAAGCCCACGCCCCCGCTCTTTCCAGCTCCACCCGGACGACAGCCCCTGGGAGCCTGCGGCCTACAACATCACCTGGGAGGACGGCCGCGAGTACGGGCGCTTCCGGCGCGTGCTGCGCCGAGACGCGCACGGCCTCACCGTCATCGCCCGGTTCGTGGCACCACCGGGCAAGGCCTGGAAGATCATGGGCCGCGCGCCTGAACTCGGCGAGGAGGTCTACATCATGAAAGGGGCCTACTACGACACGCGCGGGCGCGTGGTCGCGAAGGAAGGCAGCTTCATGTACAACGCGCCGGGCGCGCTGCACGGCGGCATTTCGACCGACATGACGCTGTACCTTCACTGGTGCAGCGGCAAGCCGGACGAAATCGTCTCGGTGGATCTGATCGACTTCGAGGTGGCCGAAGGCGAGTGACTGACTGGGCGAGGGGCTCTCAGCCCATGTGCAGTCCACCGTTGACCGAGAAATCGGCCCCGGTGGAGTAGCCCGCCTCGTCCCCGGCCAGCCACGCGATGATGGAGGCGATCTCGCTGGGTTCGCCCAGGCGCTTGACGGGGACGGTGGCGACAATCTTGTCGAGCACGTCGGTGCGGATGGCCTTGACCATGTCGGTGCCGATGTAGCCCGGGCTCACGGTGTTCACCGTGACGCCCTTGTTGGCCAGTTCCTACGCCAGCGCCATGGTGAAGCCATGCATGCCGGCCTTGGCGGCCGAGTAGTTGGTCTGGCCCGCCTGGCCCTTCTCGCCGTTGACCGAGCTGATGTTGATGATGCGGCCAAAGCCCTTTTCCACCATGTCGGGCACGACCTGCTTGGTCACGTTGAACATGGAGTTGAGGTTGGTGCTGATGACCGCGTCCCAGTCCTCGCGCGTCATCTTCAGGAACATGCGGTCGCGCGTGATGCCCGCGTTGTTGACCAGCACGTCGATGGAGCCGTGGTCGGCCTTGGCCTTGGAGAACGCGGCCACTGTGGAGTCCCACTCGGCCACATTGCCCACGCTGGCGTAGAACGTGAAGCCCAGGGCTTTCTGCTCGTCGATCCATTTCTGGTAGTCGCGCGTGGGGCCGCAGCCCGCGATGACCTTGAAGCCTTCCTTGTGCAGGCGCTGGCAGATGGCGGTGCCGATGCCCCCCATGCCGCCGGTGACGTATGCAACCTTCTGTGTCATGTTGACCTCTCTGTGAGTGCTGGATGAATGCCTTGTTCGTCGGCCATGCTATCGGGGTGATCAGCGCTCCACAGCGAGGGAAACCCCCATGCCGCCGCCGATGCACAAGGCGGCCAGGCCGCGCTTGGCATCGCGGCGCTGCATTTCGTGCAGCAAGGTCACCAGCACACGGCAGCCCGATGCACCGATCGGGTGCCCGATGGCGATGGCGCCACCGTTGACGTTCACGCGCGCCGGGTCGAGCTCCAGCGCCTTGTTCACCGCGCAGGCCTGGGCCGCAAAGGCTTCGTTCAACTCGAACAGGTCAACGTCGGCGGCCTTCCAGCCGGCGCGCGCCAGCGCCTTCTTCGACGCCGGCACCGGGCCCATGCCCATGGTGGCCGGGTCCAGGCCGCTCGTGCCGAAGGCCGCGATGCGGGCCAGCGGCTTGAGGCCCAGCGCGGCGGCCTTCTTCGCCGTCATCACCACCACGGCCGCGGCGCCATCGTTGATGCCGCTGGCGTTGCCGGCCGTGACGGTGCCGCTCTTGTCGAAGGCGGGGCGCAGGCCGGCCAGCGCGTCGGCGTTGGTCTTCTTGTTGATGAACTCGTCGGCGTCGAAGATCAGCGGGTCACCCTTTTTCTGCGGGATGCTCACGCCCACGATCTCGTCCTTGAATTTCCCGGCGTCCTGCGCGGCGGCGGCCTTCTGCTGACTGCCCAGGGCCAGGGCGTCCTGCATCTCGCGCGTGATGCCGTGCGCCTTGGCCACGTTCTCGGCGGTGATGCCCATGTGGTACTGGTTGTAGACGTCCCACAGGCCGTCAACGATCATGGTGTCGGTCAGTTTCCAGTCGCCCATGCGCTGGCCGTCGCGGCTGCCGTTGAGCACGTGCGGCGCGGCGCTCATGTTCTCCTGGCCGCCGGCGATGACGATCTCGCTGTCGCCGGTCTGGATGGCCTGGGCCGCGAGCATGACGGCCTTGAGGCCAGAACCGCAGACTGCGTTGATGGTGAGCCCGGGCGTTTCCTTGGCGATGCCGGCCTTCATCAGGGCCTGGCGCGCGGGGTTCTGGCCCACGCCGGCCGCCAGCACCTGGCCCATGATCACTTCGCCGATGGCGTCGTTGGGCAGGCCCGTGCGCTCCAGCAAGGCCTTGATGACGGTGGCACCGAGTTCGGTGGCGGGCGTCTTGGCAAGCGCGCCGCCAAATTTGGCTACGGCAGTGCGGGCGGCGGCGACGATGACGATGTCTTCCATGGTTTCTCCTGAGTGATTCGAATGAGGTGGTTCAGGCCTTGGCCTTGACGTACCGACCCGGCGCCGGTTCGATGGCACCGTAGGCCTTGCCCCGGCCATAGGCCTTGGGCGCGGCAATCTGCTTGCCTCCCAGGGGCTTGAGCCAGGCGGACCAGTCGCCCCACCAACTGCCCGGATGTTCCGTGGCCTTGGCGATCCAGTCCTTCACGTCCTTGGGGAAACTGGCGCCCGATGAGGTCCAGTGGCTGCGCTTGCCCTTGCTCGCGGGGTTGATGACACCCGCAATGTGGCCCGAGGCGCCCATGACGAAGCGCTTCTTGCCCGGGAACAGCTGCGTGCTGCCATAGGCGCCGCCGATGGGCACGATGTGGTCCTCGCGCGAGCCGTAGATATAGACCGGCAGCTTGACCTGACGGAAATCGATCTTCTGACCGCAGACCGTCACCTCGCCAGGCTTGACCAGGTCGTTCTGCAGGTACATGTGGCGCAGGTACCAGGCGTAGTACGGCCCGGGCAGGTTGGTGCTGTCGGCGTTCCAGTACAGCAGATCGAACGGCGGCGGCGTCTCGCCCTTGAGGTAGTTGCCCACCACGTAGTTCCAGACCAGGTCGTTGGGGCGCAGGAAGCTGAAGGTGGTGGCCAGGTCGCGCCCCGGCATGAGGCCGCCATTGGCGAACTGCATCTCGCGGAACCGGACGAAGTTCTCGTCGATGAAGACGTCCAGGATGCCGGTGTCGGAAAAATCGAGCAGCGTGGTGAGGAAGGTGGCGCTGTGCACCGGCTGCTGCCCGCGCGCCGCCAGCACGGCCAGCGCCGTGCCCAGCATGGTGCCGCCCACGCAGAAGCCCAGGGCGTTGATGTCCTTGGCGCCGCTGATGTCGCGCACCACGTCGATCGCCTTGATGACCGCGTCCTCGATGTACTGGTCCCAGGTAGCGTTCGCCAGCGACTCGTCGGGATTGCGCCAGCTCACCACGAAGGTGCGGTGGCCCTGCTCCACCGCGTAGCGGATGAGCGAGTTCTCGGGCTGCAGGTCGAGGATGTAGAACTTGTTGATGCAGGGCGGCACGAGCAGGAAGGGCCGCTCGAACACCTTGGCCGTGAGCGGCTTGTATTCGATGAGCTGGAACAGTTCGTTCTCGAACACCACCGCGCCTTCGGTGGTGGCCACGTTCTTGCCCACCTCGAACACGCTCTCGTCCGTCATGGACACGTGGCCCTGCTTGATGTCGTGCAGCAGGTTGGCCACGCCCTTGGCGATGCTTTCCCCTTGGGTTTCGATGGCCTTCTTCTGCGCCTCGGCGTTGAAGGCCAGGAAATTGCTCGGCGCGCTGGCGTCGATCCACTGCTGCACGGCGAAGCGCACGCGGGCTTTGGTCTTGGCGTCACCCTGCACGGCCTCGGCCATGGTCATGAGCGTGCGCGCGTTGAGCAGGTAGGTGGCGGCGGTGAAGGCCGCCACCGGGTTGGCGGCCCAGGCGTCGGACGCGAAGCGGCGGTCGCCCACGGGCTTGACGGACAGGCCCTGGTTCCACAGCGCCGCGGCCTCCTTCAGGTAGTTCTGCTGGATCTCGAGCAGCGTGGCCGGATCGAACGAGGCCGGGGTGCCGGCGGCCTGCTGGAACAGCTCGTTCAAGGCGGGCATGCCCATGGGTGCGGCGCCTTGCGCCGGCGGCATGAAGGCCTGGAAGGCGGACCAGGCGTCGGGCGTCGGCACCGACTGCCCCGCGACGCCGGGAAAGCTCTGCGCCAGTTGCGTCCATTGCTGCACCAGGTTCTGCTGGAACTGCTGCGCCGCCTGTGCCCAGTCGGTCGTGCCGTTCTTGTTGCCCGATGCCATGCCAGTCTCCTCAGCTTTCACGCAAGGCCTACAGTGTCGGCCCTTGTCTCCATGAGAGTTCCAGTATCCCTGCGCGGCCCCGTGGTGGCTTGACGCAGCTCAACCAGAAAGCAAGCCGTGTACCTGATCGTGATCGGTTGGATGTACGTCGTCCTGATGATGTCGGTGGCCGAGGCCACGAACACGACCGGCACGGTGCTCGGGGGCATTGTGACCTTTTTTCTTTACGGCATCCTGCCCGTCGGCATCGTGGTTTACGTGATGCGCGCGCCGCAGCGGCGCCGCGCGATCAAGGCACGCGAAGCGGCCGAGGACGCGGCCCGCGCGACCGCGACCGCACCCGACGCCAGGGCCGCCTCAACCCAGCCAGACGCTGGCGGCGAAGCGCCCGGTGCTGCCGAGCCGGGCGGCGTCGCGCCGGTGCGAAAAGAACCTTGAGTCGTCGCTGAAAGTGCACCAGGCGGCGCTGCCGTCGTTGCCGTGCACCGAGCGCAGCCCGGCCGCCACCAACCGCTGGCGGGCCAAGGCGGGCAGGTCGGCCCACCACTTGCCGCGCGTGGCGTGGGGCCGGAAGTGCGCCACGGCCGCGCGGTCGGCGGTCACGAAGGCCTCCCACACCTCCTCGCCCACCTCGAAAGCCGTCGGCCCGATCGCAGGACCGAGCCAGGCGATCACCTCGCCCGGCCCCGCCACGTCGCGCAGCGACTTCAGCGTGGCCTCGAGCACACCGCCATGCAGGCCGCGCCAGCCCGCGTGCGCGGCGGCCGCCGCGCGCCCGCTGGCGTGCGCAAACAGCACGGGCAGGCAGTCGGCCACCATGATGGTGGCGGCCACGCCGGGCGTGTGGACCACGGCGGCGTCGGCTTCGGTGCCGTCGGGCGTCTCGGCGTTGAGCCTCACCACGCCGGTGCCGTGCACCTGGCGCAGGAAGACCGGGCGCGCGGGCGCGGTGAGCGCCGCGAAGCGCTCACGGTTGGCTGCCACGGCGGCGGGCTCGTCGCGCACGTGGTCGCCGAGGTTGAAGCTGTCGAAGGGCGCGGCCGACACGCCGCCCGCGCGCGTGGTGCACAGCGCGCGCACACCGGAGGGCGCAGGCCAGTCGGGGACGAAGCGGGCGGCGGTGTCGGGCGCCATCAGTCCGGTGCCGGGCCGCTGGGCCGGCTCACTCGGCGTCCGGGCAGGCTGACCACTGCGCCTTCTGGAACGCCTCCAGCGCCATGCAGGCCTCGAAGGCGGCCATGGTGCGCGGCAGGCCGCTCAGGTCAGTATTGAAGCGCTGGCCGTTGAAGATCTGCGGCACCAGGCAGCAGTCGGCCAGGGTGGGCGTGTCGCCGTAGCAGAAACGGCCCTTCGGACCGGCGGCGAGCTGCTTCTCGAACGCCTCCAGTCCGGTGCGCACCCAGTGGCGGTACCACTCGTTCTTGGGCTCTTCCTCGACCTTGAACTCCTTCACGAGGTACTTGAGCACGCGCAGGTTGTTGATCGGGTGGATCTCGCAGGCCACGATCTGCGACAGCGCGCGCACGCGGGCGCGGCCCAGGGCGTCAGACGGCAGCAGCTTCGCACCGGCCTGCGTCTCGTCCAGGTACTCGATGATGGCCATGGACTGCGTCAGCAGGGTGCCATCGTCCAGCTCCAGCGTGGGCACCAGGCCTTCGGGCAAAGCCCCGGCCCAGGCCTCCTGCCGGTGTTCGCCGCGCGCGATGTGCACCGGCACATACTCATAGGGCAGGCCCTTGAGGTTGAGCGCGATGCGAACGCGGAACGAGGCGGAAGAGCGGAAGTAGTTGTAGAGCTTCATGGCCCCGGAGGATAACCCCGGGGGGATGGCCCACCCGGGCGCTCAGGCGCCGGCCAGGGCCGGGTAGTCGGTGTAGCCCTTCTCGCCGCCGCCGTAGAAAGTGGCCTTGTCGGGCGGGTTGAACGGGCCGCCCTGGCGCAGCCGCGCCACCAGGTCCGGGTTGGCGATGAAGGGCTTGCCGAAGGCCACGAGATCGGCGCCGCCTTTCAGCGACTGCTCGGCCAGTGCGAGGTCATAACCGTTGTTGACCATCCAGGCACCCTTGCCACCCGCGTCGCGCCAGGCCTGGCGCAGCGCGGCGTAGTCGAAGGGTCGGTCGTCGAGCTGGCGCGGGCCGCCGGTGGCGCCTTCGATCACGTGCACATAGGCCAGCCCCAGCGGGCCGAGCTGGCGCACCACGTACTCGAAGAGCGGCTGCGGGTCGGCGTCGACGATGTCGTTGGCCGGCGTCACGGGCGAGAGGCGGATGCCCGTGCGGCCCGCGCCGATGGCGCCGATCACCGCGCGCACCACCTCCAGCAGCAAGCGGGCGCGGTTCTCGATGGGGCCACCATAGGCGTCGGTGCGCTGGTTGGCGCCGGTCTTGAGGAACTGGTCGAGCAGGTAGCCATTGGCGGCGTGGATCTCGACGCCATCGAAGCCCGCCTCGATGGCCGCGAGCGCGGCGCGGCGGTAGTCCTCGACGATGCCGGGCAGTTCGTCGGCGCGCAGCGCGCGCGGCTCGGATGTCTCGACGAAGGTGGGCACGCCGTCGACGATGAGCACGGTCTTGGTCTTGGCCGTCACCGCCGAGGGCGCGACGGGTGCGCCCTTGCCCGGCTGCAGTTCGGTGTGCGAGACACGGCCCACATGCCACATCTGCGTGACGATCTTGCCGCCGGCCTGGTGCACCGCGTCGGTCACGCGCTTCCAGCCCGCAATCTGCTCGGGCGCGTACAGGCCCGGGACGTCGGCGTAGCCCTGGCCCTGGTGGCTGATGGCAGTGGCCTCGGTGATGAGCAGACCGGCGCTGGCGCGCTGACGGTAGTAAGTGGCCATCAGCGGCGTGGGCACGGCATCGGGCGCGCGGTTGCGCGTCAGCGGCGCCATCACGACGCGGTTCTTGAGGGCGATGTCGCCGGCGGTGGTGGGCTCGAACAGGGTGGTCATGAGGGTTCTCCAGTGGGACGGTTGGCGGCATCACCGCCGCCGACGCGCTCATTCTGAAGCCACCACCCGAATGGGCTTATGACCCGTGCGGCCAAGCAAATGCGGATACCGACCGAGCAGCGGCCCAGGCCTCAGCCCACCACCAACCTCATCAGCGGCATCACCTGCTCGCTCTCGCTGCGCCGCTCCAGTGCCAGCCGCATGTTCATCTGCGCCACCTGCGTGTGCTCGGTCGCCAGCGATTGCGCCCGCGCGCCTTCACCGCGCTTGAGCGCATCGAACAGCATGTGGTGCTGGCGGTGCGCATAGAGCATCCAGTCGCGGTCCATCGCCACCGTGCCCTGCATGGGCAGCATGGCCGATGCCGGCGCGAACGGCAGCTTGTCGTTCACCGCCACGGCCCGCTGCAGCGCGCGGTTGCCGCAGGCCTGCAGGATGAGTTCATGGAAGCGGTCGTTCATGCGCGCGTACGCCGCGTAGCTCTCCAGCGTGAGCGGGTCGTCCGCCAGCAAGCGGTCGCCTTCGTCCAGCACGGCTTGCAGATCGTTCTGCAGCGCGCGCGGTATCCCGTGTTCGGCCACCAGCCGCGCGGCCATGCCCTCCAGGTGCCCGCGCACGGCGATGGCGACCACCACCTCCTGCGCGGTGAACTGGCGCACCAGGTACTTGCCGGTCTCGTTCGCTTCGACGAGGCCTTCCTGCTCCAGCGTCACCAGCGCGGCGCGCACCGGCGTGCGCGAGGCGCCCAGGCGCTCGGCCAGTTGCTGCTCGGCCAGGCGCTGGCCGGGTTCGAACTGGCCCGACAGGATCCAGTCGCGCAATTGCATCAAAACGGTTTCTTGCAAGCTCATGATCGAAACTGTACACTGCATTCGTCAAACGGGATACCGTTTTAACCCCAAACCCACCAGAACCTCATGAAAGCTGAACTGAATCAACACCTTACACAAGTCGGCCCCGGCACGCCCGGCGGCAATCTGCTGCGTCGTTACTGGCAGCCCGTGGCCCTGGTGGACGAGTTCGATCCTGCCATCGACCCGGCCATGGCGGTGCGCCCGGTCAAGCCGGTGCGCGTATTGGGTCAGAACTTCGTGCTGTTCAAGAACAGCGAAGGCCGCTTCGGCCTGCTCGACCGCGATTGTCCGCACCGCGGTGCCGACCTGGCCTTTGGCCGCAACGAAGGCGACGGCCTGCGCTGCCCCTTCCACGGCTGGAAGTTCGACGTCGACGGCCGCTGTCTGGAGACGCCCGCCGAGCCCGCCGGCAGCACCCTGTGCAACCGCGTGACGCAGAAGAGCTACCCGTTGATCGAGCGCAGCGGCGTGCTGTTCGGCTGGTTCGGCCCCGAGGGCGTGGAGCCCCCGCCCCTGCCCGCGCTGGATTGCTTCAGCGCGCCCAATACGCACGTCTTCGCCTTCAAGGGCCTGTGGAACTGCAACTGGCTGCAGTCGCTGGAAGTGGGCATCGACCCTGCGCACGCCTCCTACCTGCACCGCTTCTTCAGCGACGGCTCGCTCGACGACGCCTATGGCAAGCAGTTCCGCGGCGCCAGCGCCGGCGAGGTGGCCGGCGAGCGTTGGCCCATGACGCGCGTGATGCGCGAGTTCGGCCAGCCCGAGATCCTGCACGAGCCCAAGCCCTGGGGCACCCAGCTCATCGCCCTGCGCCGCCTGAACGACGAGCTGACCCACGTGCGCGTGACCAACGCCGTGTTCCCGCAGACCTTCGTGATCCCGCTGTCCGAGACCATGACGATCACGCAGATGCATGTGCCGGTGGACGACACGCACAACTACTGGTACGCCTTCTTCACCAGCTTCGACAAGCCCGTGGACAAGGAAGCCATGCGCAAGCCGCGCCTGGACGCGGTGACCCTGCCCTTCTTCCAGCCCAAGATGGGCCGCCACAACAACTGGGGCTTCAATGCGCAGGAGCAGGTGGAGCGCACCTACCTGGGCATGGGCGAAGACGACATCAACGTGCACGACCAATGGGCCTGCGAGAGCATGGGCGCCATCCAGGACCGCACCCGCGAGCACCTGGGCACCAGCGACAAGGTCATCATGGCCTACCGCCGCGCGCTGCAACAGGCCATCGACGCGGTGGAACAAGGCGGCACGGCCCCCGGCATCGCCGACGTGGCGAAGCACGAAGGCATCCACGGCCCCGACACCATCGACGGCTTCGCCCCCACGGGCGACTGGGACGCCTGGTGGCGCAAGGCGGTGGACGACCGCCGCGAGCACTCGCCCTGGAGCGCGAAGGACGCGGCCTTGGCGGGCGCCAAATGAGCTTCGCCGAACGCTGCGGACTGCACACCCCCGAACGCGAAGCCGCCTGCCAGCGGCTGGAGCGGCTCATCGCCGAGCGCGGCATCGAGCGCGTGCGCGTGGGCTGGTGCGACGCCCACGGCCTGCTGCGCGGCAAGACGCTGATGCCGCACGCCGCCGTGCGCGCACTGCGCCAGGGTGTGGGCATGGTGGGCACGCTGATGCTCAAGGACACCGCCGACCGCAAGGCCTGGAAGGTGTTCGAGCCCGGTGGCACGGCCGATCTGCCCGGCTTCGCCGGCGCGTCCAACCTGCTGCTGCTGCCCGACCCCGAGAGCTTCATCGAGCTGCCCTGGTCGCCCGGCACCGCCTGGCTGCGCGCCCAGCCCTGGCATGAAGACGGCACGCCCGTGGCCTTCGACAGCCGGCGCGTGCTGCAGGCCGCGCTGGACCGTCTGGCGCAACGCGGCCTGGGTTTCACCACGGGGCTGGAGGTCGAGTTCCACATCTACCGCCTCACCGACGCCACGCCGCAGCTGGACCCCGAACTCGCGGCCTGGCCCGGCCTGCCGCCCGCTGTGCAGATGGTGCACCCGGGTTATCAATTGCACGGTGAGGCCATGACCGACATGGCCGAAGACGCGCTGCGCATTGTCGAGCGCACCGCGCTGGGCCTGGGGCTGCCGCTGCAGTCGCTGGAAATCGAGCTCGGCCCGAGCCAGGTGGAGGCGGTGTTCGACGCCACCGACGCGCTGACCGCCGCCGACCAGATGGTGCTGCTGCGCAACGGCGTGCGCCAGGCGCTGCGCCGCGAGGGCTACCACGCCACCTTCATGTGCCGCCCGCCCTTCCCCGGCATCATGTCCAGCGGCTGGCATCTGCACCAGTCGGTGGTGACGCTGGACGGCGGCCGCAACGCCTTCATGCGCGACGCGCCCGCGCCGGGCACCGACCCGCGCGACGCCACGCACACGCTCAGCGAACTGGGCGCGGGCTGGCTGGCCGGCCTGCTGGCGCACGCGCCGGCGCTCACGCCGCTGTGCACGCCCACCGTCAACGGCTTCGGGCGCTTTCGCCCGAACGCGCTGGCGCCGCAGGCCATCCTGTGGGGTCGCGACAACCGTGGCGCCATGCTGCGCGTGGTGGGTGGCGCGGGCGACGGCGCCACGCGCATCGAAAACCGCCTGGGCGAGCCCGCGGCCAACCCCTACGTGTGCATGGCCGCCCAGATCCACGCCGGCCTGGATGGCGTGGATCAGAAGCTGTCGGCGCCCCAGGGCACCGAAGCGCCCTACGCCGAAGGCAGTCAACGCATACCCAACAACCTGGGCGACGCCCTGGCCGCGCTGCGCGCCGACGCGGCCATGGTCAAGGGCCTGGGCGAGGTGGTGGTGAACCACTTCTGCCGCATCAAGCAAAGCGAGCTGGAGCGCCACGCCGCCGCCGAGGACAAGACCGATTTCGACCGCCGCGAATATTTTTCGCGATATTGAGCCCACGACCCATGATCAAGATCCGACTCATCAACGCCGACCAGAGCGAAACCGAGGTCAGCGGCAAGCCCGGCGACAGCCTCATGAAGGCCGCCGTGGACGCCGGCGTCAGCGGCATCGCCGCCGACTGCGGCGGCACCCTCACCTGCGCCACCTGCCACGTGTACGTGGACGCCGCCTGGGCCGACAAGCTGCCCGCGCCGATTGCCGACGAGAGCGACATGCTCGACTTCGCCGCCGCGCCGGTGCAACCCGAAAGCCGGCTGTCCTGCCAGATCGTGCTCACGCCCGAGCTGGACGGCCTGGTGGTGAAACTGCCAGCCACCCAGTATTGAGGTGGCACACTCCGGGGTCATGAACTCGTACGTCATCACCCCGCCCCCCACCGTATCCGTGCCCGTGGTCGGGCGCGCCGAGCGCTTCCCTGTCCACCGCATCTACTGCGTGGGCCGCAACTACGAGGAGCACGCCAAGGAGATGGGCTTCACCGGCCGCGAGCCGCCCTTCTTCTTCCTCAAGCCCGCCGACGCCATCGTGGTGGCCGACGCCGGCCAGACGGCCAGCGTCCCCTACCCCTCACTCACCAAGAACCTGCACCACGAGATCGAGCTCGTGGCCGCCATCGGCACCGGTGGCAAGAACATCAAGGCCGCTGACGCGATCCAGCACGTCTTCGGCTACACCGTGGGCCTGGACATGACCCGCCGCGACCTGCAGGGCGAGATGAAGAAGCAGGGCCGCCCCTGGTGCATCGGCAAGGCCTACGACCACTCGGCCCCCATCGGCCCCATCACCCCCGCCGACCAGGCCGGTGACGTTGCCAACGCCGCCATCTGGCTGCAGGTCAACGGCGCTGACCGCCAGCGCAGCAACGTCGCCAAGCTGATCTGGAACCTCGCCGAAACCATCGAACACCTCTCGGCCGCGTGGGAACTGCAGCCGGGCGATCTCATCTACACCGGCACGCCCGAGGGCGTGAACGCGGTCGTCAGCGGCGACACCCTCAGTGGTGGCGTGGACGGCCTGGTACCGATCACCGTCAAGATCGCCTGACAAATGCCGATCTTGGGGTTTGCCCTCTGATACAGGGGCACACCCACGGTTTAAGCTTGAACCAAGTTCATCAACCCCGGAGACCCATCCCATGATCCAGCGCAGAACCCTGCTCCAGTCTGGTGCAGCCATCGCCCTCGGCGCCCCGGCGCTCACCGGCTTTGCCCAGCAAAGCGTCACGCTCAAGTTCCACACCTTCGAGGCGCCACAGTCCAACGTGTCGCTCAACATGCACAAGGCCTGGATGGACAAGGTCGAGAAGGACTCGGGCGGTCGCATCAAGTTCGAGCACTACCCGGCCATGCAGCTCGGCGGCTCGCCCGTTCAGCTGTACGACCAGGCGCGCGACGGCGTGGCCGACATCGTGTGGACGCTGCCGGGCAACACGCCGGGTCGCTTCCCGCGCATCGAGGTGTTCGAGCTCCCGTTCATGATGAACAACGCCGAGGCCACCTCCAAGGCCTACTGGGAATACGTGCAGACCGTCGCCAAGGACGAGTTCCGCGAAGTGCAGCCCATCGCCCTGCAGGTGCACGGCCCCGGCACGTTCCACATGCGCAGCAAGCTCATCAAGACGGCCGACGACCTGCGCGGCTCCAAGGTGCGCGGCCCCACCCGCCAGATCACCAAGATGCTGGGTCTGCTGGGCGCCACGCCCGTGGGCATGCCCCTGCCGCAGATCCCGGATTCGCTCTCCAAAGGCGTGATCGACGGTTGCGTGATTCCGTGGGAAGTGGTGCCGTCGGTGAAGGTGCACGAACTCACCAAGTTCCACAGCGAAATCGAGCCCGCTGGCGGCGCCCTGTACACCAACACTTTCGTGCTGGCCATGAACAAGGCCAAGTACAACACCCTGGCGCCTGATCTCAAGGCCATCATCGACAAGAACTCCGGCATCGAGACCTCGGGCTGGCTGGGCAAGACACAGCAGGGTGGCGACGCCGCCGGCCGCAAAGCCGCGGTGGACCAGGGCAACACCATCCACACCATCTCGGCCGCCGACGCGCAGGAATTCCGCCGCAAGGCCCGCCTGGTGGAAGTGGAATGGATGCAGGAGATGGACAAGCGCGGTTTCGACGGCAAGAAGCTGTTCGAGACCGCCAAGGCGCTGATCGAGAAACACGGCAAAAAGTCCTGATCGACCGATGCCACACAAGGCCGGGACTTCCCGGCCTTTTTTTCGCCGTCAAACCACCTCGCTACACTGCCCCGATGCTGCGTCCGCCCGCCAAGTTCTGCCGCAACTGCGGCACCGCCGTGCAGATGCGCCTGCCCGACGACGGCGACACGCGCGAACGCGCGGTCTGCCCTGCCTGCGGCACGGTGCACTACGACAACCCGCTCAACGTGGTGGGCACCGTGCCCGTGTGGGGCGCCGACGGCGAGCAGGTGCTGCTGTGCAAGCGCAACATCGAGCCGCGCTGGGGCAAATGGACCCTGCCCGCCGGCTTCATGGAGCTCGGCGAAACCACGGCCGAGGGCGCGCAGCGCGAAACCGACGAAGAGGCCGGCGCCCACATCGAACTGGGTGAACTCTTCACCCTGATGAACGTGCCGCGCGTGGGTCAGGTGCACCTGTTCTACCGCGCGCGCCTGCTCAGCGAGCGCTTCAACCCCGGCCACGAGACCATCGAGGCCCGGCTGTTCCGCGAGGACGAGGTGCCCTGGGACGAGATCGCCTTTCGCACCGTGCGCGAGACGCTGCAGTGCTACTTCGCCGACCGCCGCCACGGCCGCTTCGGTTTTCACGTGCTCGACATCGTGTAAGACATGGGCGGCAACACGCGCCTCGTGTTGCGTCTGGGCACCGCCCAGACCCTGGCCTGGGCCTCCAGCTACTACCTGCCCGCCATCCTGGCCCGGCCCATGGCTGAGGACACCGGCCTGCCCGTAGGCACGGTGTGGATGGCGTTTTCCATGGCGCTGCTGCTCTCGGCCCTCATCGGCCCCTTCGCCGGGCGTGCCATCGACCGCTTCGGCGGGCGCCCTGTGCTGGCGACCACGAGCCTGATCTTCGCCAGCGGGCTGGCCCTGCTGTCGCAGGCCCACGGCCCGGTCATGCTGTTCGCGGGCTGGCTGCTGATCGGCGTGGCCATGGGGGCCGGCCTGTACGAGGCGGCCTTCGCGGCGCTCGTGCGTCTGCAGGGTGAGGCCGCGCGTGACGCCATCACAGGCATCACCCTGCTCGCGGGCCTGGCCAGCACCGTGGGCTGGCCCCTGTCGGGCTGGATGGAGGCGCACATCGGCTGGCGCGGCGCCTGCCTGGGCTGGGCCGCGCTGCACCTGCTGCTGGGGCTGCCGCTCAACATCGGCCTGCCGCACGCATCGGCCCTGCCGCCACCGCGGCCACATGAAGGCCTGGCCACCGACGCCCCGCCGCGCGCGCCGCGCCACGTGGCCTGGGTGCTGGCCTACGTGTTCGCCGCCACCTGGTTCGTGAGCACCGCCCTGGCGGCGCACCTGCCGGCGCTGCTCATGGCCAGCGGCCTGTCACTGGCGGGCGCGCTGGCGGTGGGGGCGCTGGTGGGGCCGGCACAGGTGGCGGGCCGCCTGCTCGAGTTCGGTGGACTCAGGCGTTTCCACCCGCTCATCTCGGCGCGCGTGGCGGCTGCCATGCACCCCGTGGGCGTGCTGGTGTGGATGGCGGTGGGCGCGGCGGCGGCACCCGTGTTCGCCGTGCTGCATGGCCTGGGCAACGGCATCCTCACCATCGCCAAAGGCACGCTGCCGCTGGCCTACTTCGGCCCGGTGGGTTATGGCCGCCGCCAGGGCTGGATCGTCGCGCCTTCGCGCGTGGCCCAGGCCTTCGCGCCGCTGCTGTTCGGGGCGCTGGTGGAGCGCTGGGGGGCGCAGGCGCTGTGGGTGTCGGGCGGGCTGGTGGCCAGCGCATGGCTGTGCCTGCTGTACTTGCGCCCCTCGCTCGCTGACCCCGCGGCATAAGGGTTCGCCCGATCACGCCAAGGAGGCAGACGTATCCGGCCAGCGCCCATCGCGACCGATCGCGCCCCATCAACCTTTTGGTGTTCATGACACAGGAACATGGCGTTATGACTCCGCCACCCATGCACCATTGTTGGGAATGATGGAGTGGTCATGGATGAGCCCGATCTGTTCACGTGGCTGCAGCATTGGCGCTGCAACACCGGGCACGAGGCGCAGGCCGCCCAGGCCATGCCACAGGTTGAGCCGCTCGCCCTGCAGGTGGGCGACGCCTGGATGGCCTTGTCCACGACACAACAGCCTGACGTCATCCGCGTCGACGTGCTGATCGAGCCCGTGCTGGAGCACGAAGTCGCTCCCTGGATCTGCGAAGAACTCCTGCGCTGGTCCTTCGGCCACCCTTACCTCAGCGACGGATTGCAGTTCGCTCTCGACCCTGACGGTGCCCTCGTCGCCTGCGCCCAGTTGGCCATTGAACCGGGCATGGAGGCGCCGGCGGTGGAAGAACTGCTCATGGAAACGGCGGAGCAGATCAACGAGGCCTGGACGCTGATCATGGCCGACGCCCTGCTGCAGGCCTACCTCGCGCAACAGCCACCCACCGCGGTCCAGGGAAGCCTGGCCGTGTAAGCCGGGCCCATTCGTTTCAAGAGGAGAGAACACCCATGGGAATCGAAACGCCTCGCTTGATGCCGCTTGTGCCGGCATCGCAAAGCCACACCATCCGGAAAAGAAGTGGTGGCTCCCTGACGCTGCACGATCCTGCGAAAGGCATGCCGATGCCTGGAAACTCCGCGCGTGGGCACGGCGAAAAGACCGCGCCACACCCGCTGAAACAAAAGACGGCGGCCATGGGGCTTAGCGAACACTTGAAGAAGCTGCAAGATTCCAAGTGCGGGTCTTTCAAGCGGCTGCTCTCGACACCACGGTCCGACACGCACGCGCCCCATGAATCTGAAAGCGAAACCGAGATTTCACAGAAGCAGTTCGACGCCGATGACCTGGAGCAGGAACACACGTCCTTCGAGGCAAGCGACGATTTGCCTCGGCCCGACCACGGCAAAGCCTCGAGTCTTGTCCAGAGCGAGCGGCATTCCCCCGAGGACTTCCGCCTGAAAGCCCCCGTTCCCATGGGCAGCACCGCGGCGGAGCTGAAGAACGTCGTGCACCACCGAAAGGGATACACCGACCAGAAGAAGCAGATCGGCCTGGCGGGCTGGGGCGCCGGCTTGGCCGTCGAAGGCACCGCCGCCATCGGAACCACCCTCACCGGCGTTGCGCTGGGCATGACGGCGCTCGCAGCCTGGGCCAGCATCACGTCGCTGGCGACCTGGATCGGCAACATTTATGACGGCTTCGAGGCCAGGGGCAGCTTCTTGCTCTCCGAAAAGAATTACGAGGAGGCCAGGACGCTGCGCGACAAAGCCATCGGCGACCGCCTGATCCTCGCCACGGCACTAGCCAAGGAGGGCAAGCTCGAGGAGGGCAAGGCGTATCTTGATGCCGCTCGGGAGATGGTGGCGATGATGGACGAGGTGCTGAAGGGCCACGAGGGATACCTGGCCCCTGCCGAAGCCGACTTGCTGGCCGAACGGCGCGCACTGGAATTGCGCATCAACGACGAGCTGGTCGAGATCAAGCGCGGCAAGCTTGACCAGGCGGAACTCGACAAGCTCCTTCACTGGCTCGAGCTCATGCCGGAGGACAAGTACAAGCGCGACGATGCCTTGCACGACCTGAAGATCCAACGCGCCGATCTTGAGGCGAAGCTGGGGCGCCTCAAGGCCCTGCCCGCCTCGGATTCACCAGCCGACGCCGCGGCCATCTCGGACCTGACCGCCGAACTGAAGCGGGTGCAGGCGAACATCGATCGACTGGAACTCATCAACAAGCAGAAGAAGTACCCCAGCCTGCTGCGAGCCACCAAGCACCTGGGGCCCAAAAAGGTCAAAGGCCAGCGCGACGAGGATGTGACCTACATCCGCCTGCCGGCCGACTTCGCCGCGACCCTGATCACGTACGTCGGCATGACCCTCGGCTTCGCCGCCACCGGCTTCGTCGGGCCTGCCGTCACCATTCTCATGTCGCCCTTCTGGATGCGCAGCGCCAGGCTGGACATAGAAGACGCTCACCGCTCTCGGCTCACCGCCGACGCCAATCTCACAGCCATCCTGAACAAGCTCGCCCTGGGCCGGGCCATGCTGGCGCATTTCGATGGCCTGCCAACCGAGCAGCAAAGCAATCCGCAAACCCGGCTCGGCAAGAGCATCGCCCACAACCTGATCTCGGCTGCGCTGCGCGAATACAAGCAAGCCATGCGGGATAAAAATCTGTCCGCGAAGAAGGAACTGAAGGGAGCGGGCCTTCGCTACGTGGGCATACCCGCTGTGGTGATGTTTGCAGCAGCGGCGATCGTCACCGGCGCCCTCTTCATTGGGACTGGCGGCATCGCTTTCGGGGTAACCGCCGCATTGACCGCCATCGGCGTAGGCGCGTACTACGGCTACTCGGCCCATCTCAAGAAGAAGGCGAAGCAGGACAAACACGAAGCCAAGCGGCGCCAGGCCGCCGCGTTGTGGGTGGAGAGCCGGGTGAGCGACGTGCGGACGCTGTTTACCGGCGACAGCAAGAGCGTGCATGCCGAGATCGCCCGGCTGCGAGCCAAGGCCCCGGCCACACTGCTTCCTTACATCAATGAGCATTCGTTACTGCATCGCAACGAGTACCTCATGAGCATGGCGCTCAGTGAGGAATACGCCAACGCGCCTACCGATCCCGCCACCCCCCTGGACATCGACAGCGCGCCCTTCGCCGTGCAGATGACCCAGCCTCTCGGGCTGACGGACCAGCGAAACAACTTCCTGCTGCACAACGACCCGTTGCTGGATGACCCGGAACACAAGGGACTGCACAAGAAAAGGGTGGCGCTCACCACCCTGGCGTCCCTGTTCGGCGATGCCAAGGTCTACGAGGCCGATCGACTACCCGATCACGCAACAGACCAGGCAAGGGATGTTCAACTCACCGAGGCGGTCGATGCCCTGAACAGCCTGATTGGTACGCAACAACACCAGTCATTGACCGACCTGATTGCTGAGAAGGGATCTCTTGAGGCGATCGAAGAATGGGTTCGAAAAGACCCGGTCAATGCACGCTTCATGCAGCGGGTGATCGCCGATCTGCGCACCAGGTTGATCGATCTACTCGGCGTTCCTCTCGGGCAACTTGCTGAACTTTCAAGCCAGATCAAGTCGCGGGACAACCCGACACAGCTCTTGCTGGAGCTTCTGCTGACCTGGAAAGACGCCCCCCTGAAAGGGACCCAGGACGCCAAGGCCGTCACAACCCCTCCCGTCGGCGTGCGGCAATTCGAGAAGGCCATCCGCCGACTGGGCAAGGCGCAGATGACCGCACTCCAGCGGAAGCGGCTGAAGAAGGGCCACCTGTTGTTCGCCGGGGGCCGCTCGGTTCGAACGCCAAAACAGTGGCTCAAGTACCTCAACAATGCGTCGGTCGAAGAGCAAGCACTGGTGCTCGGCAACCTCGTATCAACGTGGCGCGACACACTGCGAAATCAGCAAGGCGAGATCGAGGTTCCGAAGGGTTTTGCCAGCGAGGACGACTACCTGTCGCAGGTGATGCAGGACACAAGGACGCAATACGCGTCACTGAGCGAGTCGGTCGCCGACCATGCCAGCCACGAGCAGTCCAAGTTGTTCGCCACTCTGCAAGAGCGGTTCGACAGCTCCATGAAACTGGCCGACTTGTGCGTCGAGCACCTGTCCGAGAAGCGCCAGAAAGCCCAGCAGGAACAGCGAGCTGCGCGAGCCGTGGAACCTGAGATTGAATCGCAAGCGGCCGATTCGGTCTGGTGGGACGACTACTTGAATGATCTGCAGGGCCTGCCAACACCCAGAAACGGCCTGGCGAACCCCGTGAATTGAAGCCCCGATCGCGCGCCTCCAAAAACCAAAAGGCCTTGCGATCGCTCGCAAGGCCTTCGGCTCGAATGGGTTTCCTGGTGGGCGGTGCAGGGTTCGAACCTGCGACCCCTGCCGTGTGAAGGCAGTGCTCTACCACTGAGCTAACCGCCCGTTCAGCGGCGGTGGATATCACCGCTGACGGAAGCCTCGCATTATAGCCAGCTTTTTCAGGCCGCTTCCGGGGTGGCTTCCAACCGGCGCCACACCGTCTTGCCCTTGCTCGATTTGTCGAGCTCGGCCAGCACGGTCTGATGCGCTTGCGCCTCCTGCTCGTTGGCAAGCAGCACGGGCAGGTCGAGGCGGCTCAGGTCCACCACCTCCACCACGCCGCCCTCGCCCGGCGCGTCGCTCACGTCGATGAGCAGCGCGTCCTGGCCCCGCGTCATGTTGATGTAGACGTCGGCCAGCAGCTCGGCGTCGAGCAAGGCGCCGTGCAGGGTGCGGCCGGAGTTGTCCACGCCCAGGCGGTCGCACAGAGCGTCCAGGCCGTTGCGCTTGCCCGGGTACATCTCCTTGGCCATCACCAGGGTGTCGAGCACACTGGCGACGATGTCCTTCACCAGCGGCAGGCCCAGGCGCCGGAACTCCATGTTGAGGAAGGCAACGTCGAAAGGCGCGTTGTGGATGATGACCTCGGCGCCGCGCAGGTACTCGACCAGATCCTCGGCGATGGCCGCGAACTTGGGCTTGTCGCGTAGGAATTCGTTGCTGATGCCGTGCACCTTGAGCGCGTCCTCGTGGCTGTCGCGCTCGGGGTTGACGTAGTGGTGCAGGTTGTTGCCGGTGAACTTGCGGTTGAGCAGTTCCACGCAGCCGATCTCGATGATGCGGTCGCCGTTTTCCGCCGACAGGCCGGTGGTTTCCGTGTCGAGAATGATCTGGCGCATCAGTGATTCTCTTTGGCGTGGTTGATCGTGTACTTCGGAATCTCGACCGTCACGTCCTGCTGCGCCAGTATGGCCTGGCACGACAGGCGCGATTGCGGCTCCAAGCCCCAGGCGCGGTCGAGCAGATCCTCCTCGTCCTCGTCGGCTTCGTTCAGGCTGTTGTAGCCCTCGCGCACGATGACGTGGCAGGTGGTGCAGGCGCAGCTCATGTCGCAGGCATGCTCGATGTTGACGCCGTTCTCGAGCAGGGCCTCGCAGATGGAGGTGCCCGAGGGCGCGCTGATGGTCTTGCCCTCGGGGGCGTATTCGGCGTGGGGCAGGATCTTGATCGTGGGCATGGGGTTCAGACTTCTTCGAGCTTCTTGCCGGCCAGCGCCTGCTGGATGCCGCGATTCATGCGCAGCGCGGCGAATCCTTCGGTGCCCTTGGCCAGGGCCTCGCTCGCGGCTTCAATGGCCGCGGCGTCTTCGCTGCCCAGGCGGGCCTGCACCTCGGCCATCAGGGCGTCGATGGTGGTGCGCTCATCGGCGGCGAGCAGGTCGCCGTCGGCCGCCAGGGCCGAGCGCGTGGCCACGAGCAGGCGGTCGCCATCCACACGGGCCTCGACCAGTGCGCGCGCCGCCATGTCCTGTTGGGCGGTGGAAAAGCTGTCCTGCAGCATCTTCGCGATCTGCTCGTCGCTCAGGCCATAAGAGGGTTTGACGTCGATGCTTGCCTCGACACCCGAAATGAGTTCCTTGGCGCCCACCGACAGCAGGCCATCGGCGTCCACGGTGAAGGTGACGCGGATGCGCGCCGCCCCGGCCGCCATGGGTGGAATGCCGCGCAGCGTGAAGCGCGCAAGGCTGCGGCAGTCGGCCACCAGGTCACGCTCGCCCTGCACCACGTGCAATGCCAGCGCGGTCTGGCCGTCCTGGTAAGTGGTGAAGTCCTGCGCGCGCGCGGTGGGAATGCTGCTGTTGCGCGGCACGATGCGCTCGACCAGACCACCCATGGTTTCGATGCCCAGCGAGAGCGGGATCACGTCGAGCAGCAGCAAGTCGCCGTCCTTGCTGTTGCCGGCCAAGGCATTGGCCTGCACCGCCGCGCCCAGCGCGACGACCTCGTCGGGGTTGAGATCGACCAGCGGATCGGTGCCGAAGAACTCGCCCACGACGCGGCGGATCACCGGCATGCGCGTGGAACCGCCCACCATCACCACGCCCTGCACTTCGTTCTTGGCGATGCGGGCGTCGCGCAGGGCCTTGCGCACGGCGCTCAGGGTGCGCGCGGTGAGCGCCTCGGTGCAGGCCTCGAAGTCGGCCACGTTCACCGTCTGCTCCACCACGCGGCCTCTCAGCATGGCGCGGAAGTTCTCTTGCGGGGCAGCCGACAAGGCCTCCTTCACGCGGCGCGCTTCCTTGTGCAGCGCCGCGCGCGCCGAGGCATCGAGCGAATCGGCGGCGATGCCCTGTTGCTGCAACACCCAGGCCGCCAGGGCCTGGTCGTAGTCGTCGCCACCCAGCGCCGAATCGCCGCCCGTGGCCAGCACTTCGAACACGCCGCGCGTGAGGCGCAGGATGGAAATGTCGAAGGTGCCACCGCCCAGGTCGTACACGGCGTAGACGCCCTCGGCGCCATGGTCCAGCCCGTAGGCGATGGCTGCGGCTGTGGGTTCGTTGATCAGGCGCAGCACCTCGATGCCGGCCAGCTTGGCGGCGTCTTTGGTGGCCTGGCGCTGTGCGTCATCGAAGTACGCGGGCACGGTGATGACGGCGCCGAACAGGTCGTCGGCGAAGCTGTCCTCGGCGCGGTAGCGCAGCGTGGCCAGGATCTCGGCGCTCACCTCCATCGGCGTCTTGCGGCCCGCCACGGTGTCGATCTGCGCCATGCCGCTGTCCTCGACCACGGTGTACGCGAGCTTGTCGACGTCGACCACCTGATCGCGCCGGCGCCCCATGAGACGCTTGACGGAACTGATGGTGTTGGCCGGGTCGTCGACCTGGGCCGCGAGCGCGTCGAAACCGATCTGGCGGCCCGAGCCGCCGGCCGAGGCCTCGAGGTAGCGCACCACGCTCGGCAGGATCACGCGGCCCTGCTCGTCGGGCAGGCATTCCGCCACGCCGTGCCGCACCGCCGCCACCAGGGAATGGGTGGTGCCGAGGTCGATGCCCACGGCCACGCGGCGCTGGTGCGGGTCGAGGGACTGGCCGGGTTCGGAAATCTGCAGAAGCGCCATCGGGATCGGTTGTCGTGAGGGAAGCCAGGGGTTGAGCCCGCTATTGTCCCAGTTGATCGAGCCGATCCTCCACGTCGCGCGCAAAGCGCTCAATGAACATGAGGGCTCTGACTTGACGCGCGGCCGCCGGCGCGTCGTTCTCTTCATCCAGGGCGACACGCAGGGCCTCGACGCGGGCCTGGCGGGCCTCGGCCACCTCGTTGGCCAGGGCTTCCAGCGCGGTCACGCCCTCCGTTTCGTCGAGCGACTCGCGCCACTGCATCTGCTGCATGAGGAAGTCGGCCGGCATGGCGGTGTTGTTCTCCGCCTCGATCGGCGCGCCGCGCCGCTCACACAGGTAGGCCGCGCGGCGCAGTGGGTCCTTCAGGCGCTGGTAGGCCTCGTTGATGCGCACCGACCATTGCATGGCCTGTCGCTGCGAGGCCGGGTCGGCGCTGGCGTGGCGGTCGGGGTGGGCCTGGCGCTGCAGGTCTTTCCAGCGCGCGTCCAGTGTGGTGCGGTCCACGGTGAAGGCCTCGGGCAGCCCGAAGAGTTCAAAGTCGCTGGATTGCAGGTTCATGGAAAAAGAAAGACCGCCAAGGCCTGCGCCGGGCGGTCGATTCGAGGTGGCAACACTCAGATCCTGAAGCTTTCGCCGCAGCCGCAGCGGTCACGCTCATTGGGGTTGTTGAACTTGAAGCCCTCGTTGAGGCCTTCACGCACGAAGTCGAGCTGCGTGCCGTCGATGTACGGCATGCTCTTCGGATCGACCAGCACCTTCACGCCGTTCTCCTCGAACACCACATCTTCAGGGGCGATCTCGTCGGCGTATTCCAGCTTGTAGGCCAGGCCCGAGCAGCCCGTGGTCTTGACGCCCAGGCGCACCCCCACACCCTTGCCGCGCTTGGCGATGTAGCGGGTGACGTGGCGCGCCGCGGCTTCGGAAATCGTGACGGACATGGACTCGCTCAGTTCGCGTGCTTCTTGCGGTAGTCGTCCACGGCCGCCTTGATGGCGTCCTCGGCCAGGATAGAGCAGTGGATCTTCACCGGCGGCAGCGCGAGCTCCTCGGCGATCTGGCTGTTCTTGAGCGCGGCGGCCTGGTCGAGCGTCTTGCCCTTGACCCATTCGGTCACCAGCGAGCTCGACGCGATGGCCGAGCCGCAGCCGTAGGTCTTGAAGCGCGCGTCCTCGATCACGCCGGTGCTGGGGTTCACCTTGATCTGCAGCTTCATCACGTCGCCGCAGGCGGGCGCGCCCACCATGCCGGTGCCCACGGATTCGTCGCCCTTGTCGAAGGAGCCGACGTTGCGGGGGTTCTCGTAGTGGTCAACGACTTTTTCGGAATAGGCCATGGTTGTTCTCCTTCAGATCAGTGGGCCGCCCACTGGATGGTCGAGATGTCGATGCCATCCTTGAACATTTCCCACAAGGGTGAGAGTTCGCGAAGCTTGGCGACGTTCTCCTTGATCGTCGCGATCGCGTAGTCGATTTCTTCTTCCGTCGTCCAGCGGCCGATGGTCATGCGCAGGCTGCTGTGGGCGAGTTCGTCGCTGCGGCCCAGGGCGCGCAGCACGTAGCTGGGCTCCAGGCTGGCCGAGGTGCAGGCCGAGCCCGAGGACACCGCCAGACCCTTGATGCCCATGATCAGCGACTCGCCCTCGACGTAGTTGAAGCTCATGTTGAGGTTGTGCGGGATGCGGCGCGCCTCGTTGCCGTTGATGAACACCTCTTCGATGTCCTTCAGGCCGTTGACCAGGCGGTCGTGCAGGGCCTGGATGCGCTTGTTTTCCTCGTGCATCTCGGCCTTGGCGATGCGGTAGGCCTCGCCCATGCCCACGATCTGGTGCGTGGCCAGCGTGCCCGAGCGCATGCCACGCTCGTGACCGCCACCGTGCATCTGCGCCTCGATGCGGATGCGCGGCTTGCGGCGCACGTACAGCGCGCCAATGCCCTTGGGCCCGTAGGTCTTGTGCGCGGTCAGGCTCATCAGGTCCACCGGCAGGGTCTGCAGGTCGATGTCGATGCGGCCGGTGGCCTGCGCGCCATCGACGTGGAAGATCACGCCCTTCTCACGGCAGATCGCGCCGAGCGCCGCGATGTCCTGCACCACGCCGATCTCGTTGTTGACGAACATGACCGAGGCCAGGATGGTGTCGGGGCGGATCGCCGCCTTGAAGACCTCGAGGTCCACCAGGCCGTCGGCCTGTACGTCAAGGTACGTCACCTCGAAACCCTGGCGCTCCAGCTCGCGCATGGTGTCGAGCACGGCCTTGTGCTCGGTCTTCACCGTGATGAGGTGTTTGCCCTTGCCCTTGTAGAAGTTCGCCGCGCCCTTGAGCGCGAGGTTGTTCGACTCGGTGGCCCCGCTGGTCCAGACGATCTCGCGCGGGTCGGCGCCGATCAGCGCGGCCACTTGCTCGCGCGCGGTCTCCACGGCCTTCTCCGCCTCCCAGCCCCAGGCATGGCTGCGAGACGCGGGGTTGCCGAAGTGCTCGCGCAGCCAGGGAATCATGGCGTCCACCACGCGCGGATCGACCGGGCTGGTGGCGCTGTAGTCCATGTAGATGGGGAAGTGGGGAGTGCTCATGGGCTTATTCTGTCTGGCGTTGGACGAGGGCCGGCGCGGGCAGCGGAACCTCCGCCGCCCCAAGCCACCCGGATCATTTCGAGAGTGCGCCTCCCAGCGCGAACACCGAGTTCGGCGCGTTCACGCGGATGGGCTTGACCACCGGCGTGCTGGAGATGGCGCGCTTGATCATGGGCGCGTTCTCGATCACGAGGCCCTTGGCGAGCTGCTCGTCCACCAGGGACTGCAGCGTGACCGAGTCGAGGAAGTCGACCATGCGGGCGTTGAGCTGGGCCCAGAGTTCCTGCGTCATGCAGCGCTGGCCTTCGCCCATGCAGTTTTCCTTGCCGCCGCACTGAGTCGCGTCGATCGGCTCGTCCACCGAGACGATGATGTCGGCCACCGTGATTTCGGCTGCCTTGCGCCCCAGGGTATAGCCGCCGCCCGGCCCGCGGGTGGACTCCACCAGCTGGTGCCGGCGCAGCTTGCCGAACAACTGCTCGAGATAGGACAGGGAAATCTGCTGCCGCTGGCTGATAGCCGCAAGCGTGACCGGACCGTTGTTCTGGCGCAGGGCCAGATCGATCATGGCTGTGACCGCAAAGCGGCCTTTTGTCGTGAGGCGCATCGCAAGCTCCTTATGTGTTGCTTGACCTTCGTGGTAAGGCCCGCCGGGCATTCGCCATGGCGAACCCCTCCTCCACCCGCCCCGACCCTCAAGGGATCTCTTGTTTTGCAGGGTTTCCCGACTAATTTTGTCGAATTCTACCTCAAAAGCTGAGCGTTTTGCTCGGCATTGTACGGGTATGGGGTTTGTGCCACTGGACAGGCGCCCGGACATGCACCCCGTATCCATGGAGTCGCAATCCCCCGGAAACGTTCAGGCGGCGCTGTCGTGCCCCGAGGCGCCGAACACCCGGGCCTTGAGCTGGGCGAGTTGGTCGCGCACCTGGGCAGCCTTCTCGAACTCCAGGTTGCGGGCGTGCTCCAGCATGGCCTTTTCCAGCCGCTTGATCTCGCGCGCCACGTCCTTCTCGCTCAGTTCCTCCAGCTCGGCGCGCGCTGCGCTCTCGGCGGCCAGGCGGTCGGCTTCCTTGCCCGCCTTCTCGCTGTAGACGCCATCGATGAGGTCCTTGATGCGCTTGTTCACGCTGCGCGGCTCGATGCCGTGGGCGGCGTTGTGCGCGATCTGCTTGGCGCGGCGGCGCTCGGTCTCGCCCATGGCCGCCTTCATCGAGTCGGTCACCCGGTCGGCGTAGAGGATGGCCTTGCCGTTGAGGTTGCGCGCCGCGCGGCCGATGGTCTGGATCAGGCTGCGCTCGGAGCGCAGGAAACCTTCCTTGTCGGCGTCCAGGATGGCCACCAGCGAGACCTCGGGGATGTCCAGGCCCTCGCGCAGCAGGTTGATGCCGACCAGCACGTCGAATGCGCCCAGGCGCAGGTCGCGCAGGATCTCCACCCGCTCCACGGTGTCGATGTCGCTGTGCAGGTAGCGCACCTTCACGCCGTTCTCGGTCAGGTAGTCGGTGAGCTGCTCGGCCATGCGCTTGGTCAGCGTGGTGATGAGCACGCGCTCGTGCTGCTGCACACGCAGGCGGATCTCCTGCAGCACGTCGTCCACCTGGTGCATGGCGGGGCGCACCTCCAGCTCCGGGTCCACCAGGCCGGTGGGACGCACCAGTTGTTCGGCGACCTTGCTGGCGTGGGTCTTCTCGTAGTCGGCCGGCGTGGCCGAGACGAACACCACCTGGCGCATGCGCTGCTCGAACTCGTCGAATTTCAGCGGCCGGTTGTCCAGCGCGCTGGGCAGCCGGAAGCCGTATTCCACCAGCGTGGTCTTGCGCGCGCGGTCGCCGTTGTACATGCCGCCGAGCTGGCCGATGAGCACGTGGCTTTCGTCCAGGAACATCACCGCGTCGCGCGGCAGGTAGTCGGTCAGCGTGGACGGCGGGTCGCCCGGGCGCGATTGCGAGAGGTGGCGCGTGTAGTTCTCGATGCCCTTGCAGTGCCCCACCTCGCTCAGCATTTCCAGGTCGAAGCGGGTGCGCTGCTCCAGCCGCTGCGCCTCCACCAGCTTGCCCATGCCCACCAGCTCCTTCAGGCGCTGGTCGAGCTCGAGCTTGATGGTCTCCACCGCCTGCAGCACCTGCTCGCGCGGCGTCACGTAGTGGCTGCTGGGAAACACGGTGAAGCGCGGGATCTTCTGGCGCACCTTGCCCGTGAGCGGGTCGAAGAGTTGCAGGCTTTCGATCTCGTCGTCGAACAGCTCGATGCGGATCGCCATCTCGGAGTGCTCGGCGGGGAACACGTCGATGGTGTCGCCGCGCACGCGGAACTTGCCTCGGCCGAAGTCCATTTCGTTGCGCGTGTACTGCATGCGAACGAGTTGCGCGATCACGTCGCGCTGGCCCAGTTTGTCGCCCACGCGCAGGGTCATCACCATCTGGTGGTAGCTCTCGGGCTTGCCGATGCCGTAGATGGCCGAGACGGTGGCGACGATGAGCACGTCGCGCCGCTCCAGGATGCTCTTGGTGCAACTCAGGCGCATCTGCTCGATGTGCTCGTTGATCGCGCTGTCCTTCTCGATGAACAGGTCGCGCTGCGGCACGTAGGCCTCGGGCTGGTAGTAGTCGTAGTAGCTGACGAAGTACTCGACCGCGTTCTTCGGGAAAAACTCGCGGAATTCGCTGTAGAGCTGGGCGGCCAGGGTCTTGTTGGGCGCAAACACGATGGCCGGGCGCCCGATGCGCGCGATGACGTTGGCCATGGTGAAGGTCTTGCCCGAACCGGTCACGCCGAGCAGGGTCTGGAAGACCTCGCCGTCGTTGATGCCCTCGACGAGCTGGTCGATGGCCTCGGGCTGGTCGCCGGCCGGTGGGTAAGGCAGGAACAGCTCGAAGGGGGAGTCGGGGAAGCGCACGAACTCGCCCTGGGTGGGGGCCTCGTTCGACACTTCTTGCAGCAGGGGGGTGGTCATCGGGGAAATTGTGCCGGAAGGGCCATGGCCCTGGCGGCTATGCTGGCGCCCCATGACCGCGCGCGAAACCCGCCCCACGCCCGACAGGGAAGCCATCGACGCCCTGCCCCCGTTCCCGCCGCTGGAACTCTCGCGCATCGCCCTGGTGCGCTCGGTCGGCGGCGCGCGCGAAGCTGCCGCCGCGCTGGCGGATCACCCGGTCTGGGGCTTCGATACCGAGTCCAAACCCACCTTCTTCAAGGACCAGGTGTCCGACGGTCCGCACGTGGTGCAACTGGCCGTCGCCGAGCGCGCCTGGGTGTTCCAGCTCGCCGACCCGGGCTGCCGCGAGGCCGTGGCGGCCCTGCTGGCCCACCCGGCGCACGCCAAGGCCGGCTTCGGCCTGCGCGACGACAACCTGCGGGTGCGCGCCAAGCTCGGCATCGAGCCGGCGGGCGTGATCGAGCTCAACGCCCTCTTTCGCGCCCAGGGCTACCGCAAGGACATGGGCGTGCGCGCGGCGGTGGCGGTGCTGTTCGGCCAGCGCTTCGCCAAGAGCAAGAAGGCCGCCACGAGCAACTGGGCCGCCGCCACGCTGAGCGAATCGCAGCTGCTCTACGCGGCCAATGACGCCTGGGCGGCGTACCGGGTGGCTCAGGCCTTGGGGGTGGAGGCCGGCTGAGTCACATTCGCCAGCCAGTCCTTGAGCACGGCGTGGAACTCGGCCGGCTTCTGTTTCATGATCCAGTGGCCCGTGTCCAGCGCCTTGGCCGCGCAACCGGTGGTGCGGTTCAGATGCCGCACCCAGCGGCTCGAATGGAACATGAAAGGCTTGCGCCGCCCATAGACGAACAGGCCCGGCAGGTTCTCGCCGATCAGCCGGTCGGCGTGGCCCGCGCCGCGCAGGCCGCCGAAGGCGTTGAACCAGCGCATGGCGTAGGGGTAATTCATCTCCCAGCCGATGAGCGCCGGGTCGTTGCGACAACCGATCTTGCGGGCCATCCAGCGCGTCATGCGGTTGGCCAGGCCCGGGGCGTAAGCGCCCAATGACCAAGCGACAGCGAGCCACAGCTGGTAGCCCGAGATCATGAGCTTCTCTCGCCAGCCCAGGGACTCGAAGTAGTCCGTCGAGCCCACATCCCCGATGTCCAGCGCCACGATGCGCGCCACGCGATCGGTGTGCCGCTTGGCGTAGGTGTACCCAAAGGCACAGCCCCAATCGTGCAGCAGCAGTGTCACGCGCTGGTCGGGGCTCACCGCGTCCACGATGCGCGCGATGAGCGCGACGATGTCGCTCTGGCTCATGGGCCGGGGACCGCGCGCCAGGTCGAAGCCCGGCAGGTGAAAGCGCACGCAGCGCCACTCGGGCACCAGCGCGGCCACGGTACCGTCCCACAGCGCGGGCGTGTCGGGCCAGCCGTGCACCATCACCACCGTCTGCGGCCCCACGCCGTCGATGAAGACGTCGACGTCGTCGATCACCAGTTCGGGCACGGGGCCCGGTTGTGTCGCGGGGCCTTCGTCGTCGGCTTCGTCGGCCTTGGCGGACGCGCGGATCGGAGCAGCGGTGGTGGTGGTGTTCATGTCACAAGGCTTTGCCCAGTCGTTGAATGCCTTCTTCGATCTTGTCCAGCGGCGCGGTGGCGAAGCTCAGGCGCAGCGTGGCGTGCACGGGGTTCGTGGCGAAGAACGGGGCGCCCGGCACGAAGGCCACCCCCTGCTCGATGGCCTTCTTCGCGAAGGCCGCGCCATCGTTCACCTTGCCGCCTGCGCCGGTGAGCGTGGCCCACACGAACAGGCCGCCCTTCGGCTCCACGAACTCGATGCCATCGCCCAACTCACGCCGCAGCGCACTCGACATGGTGGCGGCGCGCTCGGCATAGATCTGGCGCACACGCGACAGCGTGGCGGGCATGCGACCGGCCTTGAGGTACTGCGCCGCCGTGGCCTGGGCGAAGGTGCTGGTGTGGGCGTCGCTGAACTGCTTGCACATGGTGGCCTTGGCCAGCAGCTCGGCGGGGCCCACCATCCAGCCCACGCGCAGGCCGGGGCTGAGCACCTTGCTCAGCGACCCGCAGTGCACCAGCACGTCGCGCGCGCCGGGCACCTCGTCGGCCAGGGCCAGCAGGCTGGGCGGCGGGGCCTCGCCGAAGTAGAGGTCGCCATACGGGTCGTCCTCCACGATCAGCGTCTGGTGCTTCACCGCCATGCGCAGCACGGCCTTGCGGCGCTCCAGGCTCATCATGGCGCCGCTGGGGTTGCCGAAGGTGGGGATGAGGTAGACGAACTTGGGCTTGTGCTCGGCGATGAGCGCCTCCAGCTCGTCGGTCTTCGCGCCCTGCCCGTCCACCGGCACGGAGACCAGGTCGGCGCCGTAGAGGCGGAAGCACTGGATGGTGGCCAGGAAGGTGGGGCCTTCGACGATCACCTTGTCGCCGGGCGACACGAGCGTCTTGCCCAGCAGGTCCAGCGCCTGCTGGCTGCCGGTGGTGACGATCAGGTCGTTGGCGCCGACGCCGCGCGCGCCCTTGCTGGCCATGAAAGCCGCCAGTTGCTCGCGCAGCGGCTGGTAGCCCTCGGTGGCGCCGTACTGCAGGGTGGCGCCGGGTTCTTCGCTCAGCGCGGCGTTCACCGCCTCGCGGATGCCGTCCACGTCGAACAGGGCGCTGTCGGGGAAACCACCCGCGAAGCTGATGATGCCGGGCTTGCCGAGCAGCTTGAACAGCTCGCGGATGGCGGAGGTTTCGACGTTGTTGAGGCGATCGGCGAAGGGGATGGAGTAGCTCATGCGGACAGCGGGTGGGTTCGGTTCGGAATGGCGCATTGTCACCAAAACCTCACTCGCCGCATCCGTCCGGGGAAACCCTCAAGGTGGATAGACTGCGCCCCCATGAAGCGCGAGCTGATCGAACCTTTCTTCGCCACCCTCAAGGCAGCCAACCCCAGCCCGCAGTCGGAGCTGGAGTACACCACCGTCTTCGAGCTGCTGGCCGCCGTGCTGCTGTCGGCCCAGGCCACGGACGTGAGCGTCAACAAGGCCACGCGCAAGCTGTTCCCGGTGGCGAACACGCCGCAGGCCATCCTGGCGCTGGGGCAGGACGGCCTGGAGAGCTACATCAAGACCATCGGCCTGTTCCGCAGCAAGGCCAAACACCTGATGCAGGCCTGCCGCATCCTGGTGGAGCGCCACGGCGGCGAGGTGCCGAACACCCGCGAAGCCCTGGAGGCCCTGCCCGGCGTGGGCCGCAAGACGGCCAACGTGGTGCTCAACGTGGCCTTCGGCCAGCCCACCATGGCGGTGGACACGCACATCTTCCGCGTGAGCAACCGCACCGGTCTGGCACCGGGCAAGACGCCGCTGGCCGTGGAGCTGGCGCTGATGCAGCGCGTGCCGCCCGAATACGCCGTGGATTCGCACCACTGGCTCATCCTGCACGGGCGCTACGTGTGCCTGGCGCGCAAGCCGCAGTGCTACCGCTGCGCGGTGGCGGCGTACTGCGACTTCACGCCCAAGACGACGGGTTGACGCCGGCTTGACGCCGGGCCTCAGCCCTTCGCCGCCGCCTTCGCCTCGGCGATCCAGCCGTCGAAAGTCTTCTGGTTGGCCTTGATCCAGGCGTCCACGTGGCGCTCGATGTCGGCCGGCTTGTTCTCGCCGTCGCGCATGCGCAGGTTCTGGGCGTTGATGTCGCCCACCGACAGCTTCATCACCTCGAACAGCTTGCCCGCCGCGGGGTTCTTCTCCACGAAGGCGCGGTTGGCCACGATGCGCTGCGTGTTGATCACGAAGCCGTAGTTCTGGCCGTTGGGCAGCTTGGTGTCCAGCTTGGCCTGCTCACCGGGCAGCGAGGAGAACGGCACCTGCAGCCACACCACGTCCTTGCCCGGGCGCAGCACGCCGCTCACCCAGTAAGGCGTCCAGGTGTAGTAAAGGATGGGCTTGCCCTGCTTGTAGCGGGTGATGGTGTCGGCGATCAGCGCCGAGTAGCTGCCCTGCACGTGGCGCACGGTGTCGCGCAGCTTGTAGGCGCCCAGTTGGTGTTCGATGACGGCCTCGCAGCCCCAGCCGGGGTTGCAGCCGGTCAGGTCGGCCTTGCCGTCGCCATCGGCGTCGAAGAGCTTGGCGATCTCGGGCTTCTGCAGTTGCGCGAGGTTGGTGATCTTGTGCGCGTCGGCGGTCTTCTTGTCGATCAGGTAGCCCTGCGCCGCGCCGGGCGAGAACGTGCCGGTGCGTGAGAGCTTCGCGTCGCCACCCGCGTTCTTGTAGAAGTCGGCGTGCAGCGGGTCCCAGTGGCTGGCCAGGTAGGTGGCGTCGCCGTTGGCCAGCGCCACGTGGGCGGTGGCGTACTCCACTTCGCTGATCGGCTGCACCTCGTAGCCCAGCTTCTGCAGCGCGCGGCCCACCAGCAGGGTCTGGAAGGTCTCTTCGGCGATGGAGCTCTTCACGGGTTTGACCACGACGCCCTTGCCGGGCAGGTCCTGGGCGATGGCCGTGGCCGCCGTTGCGGCTGTCGCGGCCACGAGGCCGGCGGCGAAAAGCTTGCGCCAATGGGTGAAGGGTGTGGACGGAATCGTCATGCAGGTTCTCCTTTGGTGAGGTCGTTGGAGGAAGAAAGTGAAGGGTTCGGGCGGCGGCGCGCCAGCCGCAGCACCAGGCCGGCGGGCCCCGTCTGCCACCAATGGCGCGCGCCGCGCCGCGGCTGGCCCATGGCCTGCGTGATGCGGTCCAGCGTGATGGCCAGCAGCACGATGCCCAGGCCACCGACCGTGGCCAGGCCCATGTCCAGGCGGCCGATGCCGCGCAGCACCATCTGGCCCAGGCCACCCACGGCGATCATGGAAGCGATGACCACCATGGACAGCGAGAGCATCAGCGCCTGGTTGATGCCGGCCATGATGGACGGCATGGCCAGCGGCAACTGCACCTTGGCCAGCAGTTGCCAGGGCGAGGCGCCGTAGGCCTTGGCGGCCTCGATCAGGTCTGGCCGCACCTGGCGGATGCCCAGCGTGGTCAGGCGCACCAGCGGCGGCAGCGCAAACACGATGGTCACGATCACGCCCGGCACGTTGCCGATACCGAACAACATCACCACCGGCACCAGGTAGACGAAGGCCGGCGTGGTCTGCATGGCGTCGAGCACGGGTCGCACGATGCGCTGCGCGCGGTCGCTGGCGGCCAGCGCCACGCCCAGCGGCAGGCCGATCAGCACGCAGAAGGCCAGCGAGGTCAGCACCAGCGACAGCGTGACCATGGCCTCGGGCCAGATGCCCAGCACCGACACCAACAGCAACGACACCACCGCACCGATGGCCACGCCGCGCCCCGCCGCCTGCCAGGCGATCAGGCCCAGCAGCGCCACCATCACCGGCGTGGGCACGGCCAGCAGTGCGGCCTCCACACCGCCCAGCGTGGCGTCGATGGGGCCGCGCACGGCCTGGAAGAAGGGGCGGAACTGCTCCACGGCCCAGGCCAGGCCGCTGTTGATCCAGTCCTGCACGGGCAGGCTGCCGTCCCAGAGCTGGCTGAGCTGGAAGCCGTCGGTGCCAGGCGCGGCGGCCTCGGCCGGTGCGGTGTTCAGCCAGTCGCCGCCCGAAGGCTGCGTGCTGGTGGACCAGGCGTCAGTAGATTGGTTTTCGTCTTGCATCGCTTCTCCTTCCTCAGTCGCCACCGCGGTCCATGAACCGCAGCAGCGTGGTCTTGCTGATGGCGCCGACGTACCGGCCGTTCGCACCCACCACCGGCAGCGGCCACGGCGCCTGCGCCACCTGGCCGAACAATTCGTTGACGGGGTGGCCGGCCTCCAGCGCCTGCACGCCGGGCAGGAAGGCGTGCTGCAGGCCCAGCGGGCCTTCGTGGCCCTTGAGCGCCGCGCGCAGCGACTCCACGGAAACCATGCCCTGGAAGCGCTCCTGCGTGCACACCACGAAAGCGAACTCCCGGTCCTGCTGCTCCAGCATCGACAAGGCCGCGCGCGCGCCGCGCGTGGGGCTTTCGGCCACCACCACCTGGCTGCGGCGCGCGATGTCGCCGGCCTTGAACACGGCCGCCGCGTCCACACCGCGCACGAAGTTGCGCACGTAGTCGTCGGCCGGCGCGCGCAGGATCTCCTCGGGCGTGCCCACCTGCACCACCTGGCCGTCTTTCATGATGGCAATGCGGTCGCCGATGCGCATGGCCTCGTCCAGGTCGTGCGAGATGAAGACGATGGTGCGGCGCTTGACCTCCTGCAGGCGCAGCAGCTCGCTCTGCATGTCGGTGCGGATGATCGGGTCCAGCGCCGAGAAGGCCTCGTCCATCAGCAGGATGGAGGGGTCGGACGCCAGCGCGCGGGCCAGGCCCACGCGCTGCTGCATGCCGCCCGAGAGTTCATCGGGGTAGCTGTCGCCCCAGCCGGCGAGGCCCACCTGCGAGAGGGCCTCGTCGGCCTGGGCCAGGCGCGTCGCCTTGTCCACGCCCGCCAGCTCCAGCCCCAGGGCTGTGTTGTCGCGCACCGTCATGTGCGGCATCAGCGCGAAGGACTGGAACACCATGCTGATGTCCTTGCGGCGCAGGGCGCGCAACTCGCGGTCGCTGTGCTCGAAGATGTTGCGGCCGTCGATGACGACGCGGCCGGCGCTGGGCTCGATGAGCCGGTTGAGCAGGCGCACCAGCGTGGACTTGCCCGAGCCGGACAGGCCCATGATCACGAAGATCTCGCCGGCCTGGATGTTGAAGTGCGCGTCGAAGACGCCGATGGACTGGCCGGTCTCGGCCAGGATCTCCTGCTTGCTGCGTCCCTCGCGCACCAGGGCGAGCGCGGCCTCGGGCTCGTCGCCGAAGACCTTGAACACGTGGTCGATCTGAATGTCTTTTGCCATTGCGGCGGGCCTCCTCGTGGGTGGGCTTTGGGCAATGGCCGCCTGGAGCGTGCGCGCAGGCGGCCGCGGACCGCAGCCACGCAGCAGGCACTGAAGACGACGAAGCGACGACGCAACCAGCGCCTGTGCACGCCAAGGGGAACCGTTCAGCGGGCCTGGTCGAGGGGCGAGAACGGGGTGGCGCGACGCGGCGGCAGGTGGCTGGAAACCAGCCGGTGCCGGGCAAGGCCCGGCGGGGTGTAACCGGCGCCGCGACGGGATTCAGGGAGATCCGCGAGTAGCGCCCGGTGCGTCAACATATCTGGTTGACTGTTTGGGAACCGACGATTGTAACTTTTTGATCTAAACGAGTCAAGCCGAGTCACCGGCATCCGCTCGCAACGGGTCGCATCGGAAAACAAAAAGCCCGCCGAAGCGGGCTTTTGCCGGGAACCGCAGCGATCAGCCGCTGTGCGGGCGCTTGCCCGGGTTCTTCTTGCTGCGCGTGGCCACGCCGCGCTCCAGGCTGCGGCGCTGGCCACGGCCGGGGGTGGGCAGCACGACGCCATTGGCGGCGACGGGACGGGGGGTGGCCTTGCGGTCGGCCTCGGTGACGATCTTGTTGCCCATGGCACTTTCCTTAGAGCGGCGGGGTGACGAAAAACCGGTATTGGACCACAGGACGCGCGCGCCTTCGCGCACTCCCCTCGGCTTTCCCCGTCCACCCCCCATCCACTTATGCTGCCCGCATGCTTCGCCTGCTCGCCACCATCTCCTGGCCCGAGTTCCGCCACCACCCCTGGCGCACGGCCACCGCCGTGTTCGCGGTGGCGCTGGGCGTGGCACTGGCGCTGGCGGTGCAACTCATCAACGCCTCCGCCCTGGCCGAGTTCCGCGACGCGGTGAGCGCGGTGAACGGGCAGCCCGACGTCGAACTGCGCGCACGCCAGGGCACGCTGGACGACGCCCTGCTCGAGCGCGTGGCCGCGCAGCCTGGCGTGGCGGCGGCCAGCCCGGTGCTGGAGTTGCCCGCCCAACTGATCGACACGCAGGGCGAGCGACAGGCTGCGCGCCTGATCGGCGTGGACGCACTGAGCGTGGGCCGCGTGGCGCCCGCGCTCATGCCGCTGGTCAACGAACAGGGTGGCCGCCTCGACCTCTTCGCGCCCGACGCCGTGTTCCTCAACGCCAGCGCGCGCCTGGCCGTGGGCGACGCCCCCACCGTGCGGCTGCGCCTGGGCGCGACGGAGCACACCTTGCGCGTCGCCGGCCACGGGAACGCGCCCGGCGCGCCGGTGCTGGTGATGGACGTGGCCGCCGCGCAAGCCCTGGCCGGGCGCGTCGGCGCGCTCAGCCGCATCGACCTGCGCCTGGCGCCCGGCGCCAGCGCCGAACGGGTGCTGGCCGCGCTGGACCTGCCGCCCGGCACGCTGGCCCAGCGGCCCGAGCAGGCGGGCGAGCGCGTGAGCAACCTCTCGCGCGCCTACCGCGTCAACCTCACGGTGCTGGCGCTGGTGGCGCTGTTCACCGGCGCCTTTCTGGTGTTCTCGGTGCTGTCGCTCTCCGTCACGCGGCGCCAGGGGCCGCTGGCGCTGCTGGGCGTGCTGGGCCTGTCGGCGCGCGAGCGGCTGCGCCTGGTGCTGGCCGAATCGGCCCTGCTCGGGCTGGTGGGCAGCGCCATCGGCGTGGCCCTGGGCAGTGCCGTGGCCGCCGTGGCGCTGCGCCAGTTGGGCGGCGACCTGGGCGGTGGCTATTTCACCGGCGTGTCGCCCACGCTGCACTGGAGCCCGCTGGCCGCGCTGTTGTATGGCGCGCTGGGCGTGGTGGCGGCGCTGGCCGGGGGCTGGTGGCCCGCGCGCGCGGCGCAGGGCCTGGCGCCCGCGCAGGCGCTCAAAGGCCTGGGCACGGGCGCGCCCGGGGCGCGGCGGCATGGCGCGGCGCTGGCCCTGCTGGTGCTGGCGGGCCTGAGTGCGCTGGCACCGCCCGTGGCCGGCGTGCCGCTGGGCGCCTACGTGTCCGTGGGCCTGCTGCTCATCGGCGGCATCGCGGCGCTGCCGCTGGGCGTGTCGGCCCTGCTCGATCGCCTGGCGCCGCTGAGCGCGCGGCACCTGCTGCCCCTGCTGGCCGTGGAACGCGCGCGCCGCCTGCGCGAAACCGCCGCCGTGGCCACCAGCGGCGTGGTCGCCAGCCTGGCCCTGTCCGTGGCGCTGACGGTGATGGTGGCGAGCTTCCGCGACTCGGTGACGAAGTGGCTGGACACCGTGCTGCCCGCCCCGCTCTACCTGCGCGGCAGCGGCGCGGCCATGGACAGCCAGCACCTGCCGCCCGCCTTCGTGGACGCGGTGGCGGCGGTGCCCGGCGTGGCGCGCGTGGACACGCTGCGCGCCGTGCCGCTGCAACTCGACCCCGCGCGCCCGCCCGTGGCCCTGCTGGTGCGCCCGCTGCACGGCGACCCCCTGCCCCTGCCGCTGGTGGGCGAGGCCACCGCCGTGGCCGCGCCCGACATCCCCGTCTACGTGAGCGAGGCCATGCCCGACCTGTACGGCGCGCGCGTGGGCCAACCCCTGCCCGCGCTGGCCCAGGCCCTGGCCGCGCCCGAGGCGCGGCGCGCGCGCTACGTGGTGGCCGGCGTGTGGCGCGACTACGCCCGCCAGCACGGCAGCATCGCCATCGACGCCGACACCTACGCCCGCCTGAGCGGCGAGCGCCGCGTGAGCGACCTGGCGCTGCACCTCACGCCGCAGGCCGACGCCACGGCGGTGCGTGAGGCCATCACCGCGCTCGCCCAAACGCACGGCATTCAGGACGCCATCGACTTCGCCTCCGTCGAGCAACTGCGCGCCACCTCGCTGCGCATCTTCGACCGCAGCTTCGCCGTCACCGTGTGGCTGCAGGCCGTGGCCATCGGCATCGGCCTGTTCGGCGTGGCGGCCAGCTTCAGCGCGCAGGTGCTGGTGCGGCGCAAGGAATTCGGCCTGCTCGCGCACCTGGGCCTCACGCGGCGGCAGATTCTGGGCGTGGTGGCCGCCGAGGGCCTGGCCTGGACGGCCCTGGGCGCGCTGGCCGGCACCGCGCTGGGCCTGCTGGTGAGCCTGGTGCTGGTGCACGTCGTCAACCCGCAGAGCTTCCACTGGACCATGGACCTGGTGTTGCCTTGGGCGCGGCTGGGCGCGCTGGCGCTGGCCGTGGTGCTGGCGGGCACCCTCACCGCCTGGCTGGCGGGGCGCGCGGCCGCCAGCCGCGACGCGGTGCAGGCCGTGCGGCAGGATTGGTGAAGCGCATGGAACGCCTCAAGCTCCGTCCCATCAACCGACGCCACTGGCTGCTGGGCAGCGCCGCCGCCCTGGCCTGGTCGCACGCGCCGGCCGGCGCCACCCCGCCCGCAGCGGCCCGCGACATCGCCCGCCCCGGCGACACCCTGCGACCGCGCGAGCTGCGCTTCCCCCGCGATCACGGCAGCCACAACGACACGCGCACCGAGTGGTGGTACCTCACCGGCCACGCACGCGACGAAGCCGGACGCGACTTCGGCTTCCAGATCACCTTCTTCCGCAGCCGCGTGGACGAGGCGCGCGAGCTGCCCGGCCGCCTCGCGGCGCGGCAGTTGCTCTTCGCGCACGCCGCCATCACCGACGTGGCGGGCCGGCGCCTGCACCACGACGAGCGCATCGCGCGCTGGAACGGCGAGCGGCCGGCCAACACCGAGCGCGCCGTCTTCGCCAGCGAAGCCGACACCGAGGTGGTGCTGCGCGACTGGTTCATCCGCCGCCGCGCCGACGGCGGCTACGCCACGCGCGCCGTGGGCGACACCCTGCTCATCGACATCGAGGCCAGCGCCCCGCAGGCCTGGCTGCTGCAGGGTGACCGCGGTTTCTCCCGCAAGGGGCCGGACGCCGCGCAGTCCAGCTTCTACGTCTCGCAACCGCAGTTGCAGGTGCGCGGCACGCTGGGCCTGGCGGGCCGGCGCTTCGCCATCACCGGCACCGCCTGGCTGGACCACGAATGGAGCGAGGCCCTGCTGCACCCCGAGGCCGTGGGCTGGGACTGGATCGGCATGAACTTGTTCGACGGCCACGCGCTCACCGCCTTCCGCCTGCGCCGCGCCGATGGCTCCACGCTGTGGACCGGCGGCTCATTCCGCGCGGCGGGTGATGCGCGCGACCCGAACGCCATCCACCGCTTCGCGCCCGGCGAGGTGGAGTTCAAACCCCAGCGCTGGTGGACCAGCCCGCTGACCAACACGCGCTACCCCGTGGAATGGCTGGTGCGCACGCCGGCCGACTTCTACACCGTGCGTGCGCTGATCGACGCGCAGGAACTGGACAGCCGCGCCAGCACCGGCGCGATCTACTGGGAGGGGCTGTCGGACCTGATCGACAGCAACGGCCGCACCGTGGGGCGCGGCTACCTGGAGATGACGGGGTACGCGAAGCGGCTGGTGCTTTGAGGGGCGGCCAAGGCGATGCCGTTCATGCGGTTTATCATCCCGCTCGTCAGACGGAGAACACCATGGCCCACCCACCTTCCCACGTCCGCACCACCCGGTTGTCCGCCGTGAGCGCCGGGCTGCTGTGCCTGGCTCTTGCGAGCGCGGCCACGGCGATGGAGAAGGCCCCGGTCGGTCACGTCAAGACCGTCAAGGGCGTGGCCACGGTCACCACCGACGGCCAGGTCGTCAACGCCCAGCCGGGCACGCCGCTGCACCAGGGCAGCGCGCTCAGCACGCAAGCGGGCTCCAGCCTGGGCGTGGTCTTCGGCGACAACACCATCATGTCTTTCGGGCCGAACACCTCGCTCACCGTCGAGGAGTACATGTACGAGCCCAGCGCCGGCAAGCTCAAGCTCGGCGCGCGCATGGGCAAGGGCACCCTGAACTACGTGTCTGGCGGCATTGCCAAGCTGCAGCCCGAAGCCGTGTCCGTGAAAACGCCGACCGGCATGATCGGCGTGCGCGGCACGCAGTTCCTGCTCAAGGTCGACGAGGAGTGATCCCCGACTTGCTGCCGATCACTTGGCGGCCAGCACGATGAGGTCGCTGCGCTCGCCCGCCAGCAAACGGGCGCCATGCAGGTTCACCAGCGGATCGTCCGGGTAGGCGCGGCGCAATGCGTCGAAGCGCTCCAGCGCCTGCGCGACGTCGCCGGCCCGCAGGGCGTCGAGCGCGCTGCGGTACTGATCCAGGGGCGCGTAACCGCGAGGGACCTCGTCCAGCGGCTCGAACACCTGCAGCGCTTCCGTTTTGCCCTTGAGCACCAGACGGCCCACCGGCCGGGCCATACGCGGCGCGCAGGCCGACAGCGTGGCCTCGGACACGCAGACCCAGGTGCCCAGGTGCTTGTTCACGCTTTCCAGGCGCGCCGCGGTGTTCACCGGATCGCCCAGCGCGCGGTAATCGAACAGGGCCTTGCCACCGAAGTTGCCCACGATGACCTCGCCCGAGTGGATGCCAAAGCGCGTGTGGCCGAAGGCCATGCCGCGGGCCTGCTGCTGGCGCGTGAACCCGGTGGCGAAGCGGTGCATCTCCATCGCGCAGTCGAGCGCGCGCTGCGCGTGATCGGCCTGCTCCACCGGGGCCGAGAACATGATGGCCAGCGAGTCGCCCATGATGCGGTCCAGCGTGCCCTGGTAGCGGAAGGCGATGGAAATCATCTCCTCGAGGTAGCGGTTGAGCAGGTGCACCGCGTCGGCCGGGTCGATCGACTCCATCAGCGAGGTGAAGCCCGCCAGGTCGGTGAAGATGAAACTGCACTGCTGCCGCTTGCCGCCAAGCTCCAGTTGCTCGGGGTGTTGCATGAGGTGCGCCACGCGGTTGGGCGAGACGTAGCGCGAGAACGCCTGCCGCACCCAGCGGTGCTGCAGCTCGCTGCGGAAATGCCGGCACACGCTGGCCAGGCCGTACGCCAGGGTCCAGGCGATGGCGGGGGTGAAGGTGTCCAGCAGCACCCGGTGCGCCGAGAACGCCCACCAGCCGCCCCACAACAACGCCGACACCAGCACCAGCCAGGCCACGGCCGCGCGCAGCGAACCCATGAAGGCCCCGATCGCGACGAGCAGCACACAGCCCACCGCCACCAGCAGGGCCTCGGCCGCCATCGCCCAGGCCGGGCGCCCCAGGTGCTGCCCCGTGAGCGCCTGCTCCAGGGCCTGCGCGTGCGTCTCGACGCCGGGCATGAGCTGGCCGAGCGGGTTGAAGCGCAGGTCGAGCAGGCCGGGGGCCGAGCTGCCGATCACCACGATGTGGCCTTGCAGCAGCGCCGGATCGGCCGTGCCGTTCAACACCCGCCACGCGGGCACGTAGCGCTGCGGCTGCGCCGGCGTGTAGTGGAGCCACATCTCGCCGCGCGCGGTCGTGGGCACGGTGAGCGCGCCGATGCGCAGGGCCTCCAGCGCGGGTGCCCCGCCGCCGGCGCGCTGCAGGATGTAGTTCGGCGTGCCCTGCGCCACGCGCAGCAGCTCGGCGCTGAGGCTGGGTGCGGGCTGGCCCTGCAGCGACATCACCATCGGCACGCGCCGCACCACGCCATCGGCGTCGGGCACGAAGCTGAGCGCACCGACGCCCTTGGCCGCGGTCTCCAGTGGCGCGAGCGGGCGCACGGCGCCCCCGATCGTGTTCAGGATGCCGGCGTCGGGCTCGCCCATCCACACGTAGCGGTAGCGTGGCTCAAGGCCCTTGGCATCGGCCGTGGCCTCGCTGCGCGCCGCGAAGCCCAGCACCACGTCCTGCTTCTCGATCGCCTCGGCGAAGGCCACATCGTTGTCTGGCAGGCCCTGCAACTCGGCCCGCGCCGTGGGCGTGAGGGGCCAGTCGCCCGACACGCGCCGTGGCGAGGTGCGGTCGGGCTCGGCGAACAACACGTCGAAGCCGATCGCCGCAACGCCTTGCTCTCCCAGGCGCTCCACCAGGCTGGCCAACCGCGTGCGGGGCCAGGGCCATTGCCCGATGCGATCGAGGCTGGCCTCGTCGATGTCGATGATGCGCACCGGTGCCGCCTGGTATGCGCGCGGCTGCCAGCGCTGGTACTGGTCGAAGCCCTGGTGGCGCAGGGTCTGCGCGGCCAGCGGATCGGCCAGCACAACCACCAGGCCGAGGCCGGCCGTCAGCAGCATCAACAGCGCCGCGATGGCGCGCAGGGAAAGGTGCATCAGGCCAGGGCCGCGCGGCGCTCGGCCGGCTCGAAGTCGTCTGAGGTCATGTCTGTCTGATCATCGTCAAGGCACCCTCGAGGACATGCACCTTGCGCGCCAGGGCAGACGCCGCGCCTCCTCAATCGGCGGGGAGTATCCCCGCCTTCCCCGCATCCCACAAGATCGGGAGCCTGCGCCGCCCCCTGCCGGCACGATGTGCGAAAGTCCCAGGCTCTCGAGGCCTCCGCATGAAAAACGATCGACCCCACCCCTCTGCCGCGCGGGCACCCTGGCTGGTGCTCGCCATGTTCCTGCTGTCGGCCTGCGCGCCCAGCCTGCCCCGCTCCTACGTGGTGCTGGTGCCCGACCCCGATGGGGCCGTGGGCCAGGTGGTGGTGAGCGGCCCCAAGGGGCGGCAGGTGCTGACAGAGGCGGGCCAGGTCGCGGCCATCGACGGCAGCGCGGTGAACATCGTGATGAACCACGCCGAGGTGGACGCCGCCTTCGGCGACGCCAAAGCCGCCCAACCCGTGCTGCCCGGCCACTTCATGCTGTACTTCATGTCGGGCAACACACAGCTCACCGCCGCATCGGAAAAAGAGCTTCAGAACATCCTGAGCTACCTCAAAGACCGGCCACCGCAGGCCATGACCGAGGTGGTGGTGATCGGCCACACCGACACCGTGGGCGGCGACGCGGACAACGTGATCCTCTCCACCCAACGCGCCACCCTGGTGGCCGAGCGCCTGCGCGCCTCGGGCGTGAAATTCACGTCGATCAAGCAGGAGGCGCACGGCGAGAAAAACCTGCTGGTGCGCACGGCCGACAACGTGGACGAGCCGCGCAACCGCCGGGTGCAGGTAACCGTGCGTTGAGCCGGCGCACCGGCTCACCCGGTTCAGGACGGCTTCTGCGCCTCGGCGCCCACCGCGTCGCGCACGCACTTGTTGGTGAAGCTGGTCTTGGCCGCGCCCGAAAGCTTTTTCTCGCCGGCTGCCATGGTGCAGGCGGCTGCGGCGTCCTTTTCGCACTTGGTCAGGAAGGAGTTCTTGGCTGCGCCCGCGAGCTTTTTCTCGGCGGACTTGGCGTGGCAGGTGGCGGTGTCGGCCCAAGAGGCTGTGGCGGTGAGGGCCAGGGCGGCGGCGAGGATCAGGGGGCGGGTGAGCATCGGGTACTCCAAGGGTGTGTGGATGCCGATTGATATCACCCAATTTGATTGAGTGCAATTGGAGTGATGCCCATACGCGTTGTCTCGCATCGACACCCATACGGCGATCCTCCAATTGCTGCTGGTTTCGACTTGGGTGTGGGCTAGGATGGCTGCTACCGGCCAGGGGTAAGCATCGAACGGCCAAACTTGGAGGGGCGCATGAAGATCGCAGTTTTGGTGCTTTGCATCTGCCTATCGGGATGCGCCGCGAAAATCATTGCTACCACGCCGCGAAGCGTGACAGTGGACGCGATGGACATTGGCAGCGCCACGCCCGCCGCCCAGTCAGAATGCCAGAAGCACGGTCGGCACGCACGGTTCATAGGCCAGACCGAGGCGATGTACATGAATGGCTACGTATTCGATTGCGTGCAGTAGTCACCGTCAGCAATCGGCCAAGAGCGGACATCTCGCCATATGTAGCGAACGAACATGCAGCAACCTGATGACGATCCTCTCTGCCTGGTCTTTATCCCAGCTCTTGTCGTAATCCTGCACCGCATGGAAACTGACAAAGGCGCTCCGCTCGATCAAGACGAAGTCGAAGCTATACGGGACAAATCTGTGTGCATGAGGATGCCTTACAGCAAGGCCATAGCGATGGAGGAAAAGCGGGGCTACCAAGACGTTCGGCCAGAGCATGCTTGGGCGGACTGGCAAGAAGTTCGCAAACAACTTCAAGATCGATAGCTTGCTATCGGCCAGGAGCGGACGCCAGAAGTGACGAAAAAGCCATTGGCGAGATGCCCTTGCTGCGGATGTCGCACAAAGGCAAAACCTTGCGACGATGAAATCTGCCCGGTCTGCTTTTGGCAAGACGATGGCCAGGACGACCTCACGGCCGATGAGGTATGGGGTGGTCCAAACGATGAACTGAGTCTTTCGCAGGCGAGGTTGAATTTCGCCAAATTTGGCGCTTCAAGTGAAGCCTGGAAGTGGAGAGTGAGACCTCCAAATGCCGACGAGCTTGATACGTAAACGAGTTGTTCAACGGCTGCTTCGGGCCCATGGCGGACGTCCAGAACACCAAACAGCGGTCATTCAGCCCACCGCTTCGATGTTGCAGTGAGCGACGTTGAACCTACGAAGCAGCGTGAGGGCGGCATCGGACACCAGAAGCCGATGCTCACCATCGAGGTTGAAGTCACATGCAGCGTCACTGGCCGAGACGTGCAATCGCTGAAATTTCGGCAAGGCAATGCCGGCGTTCAACTCCTCGAACTGCGTCGATGGCCTGACTTCAACTGGCCCTAGTTTCCAGCCGGTGAGTTCGGTGGAGCGAAGTGCATCCGCCAAGCGTTCGGTTATCACGAAGCATGGAAACGCCTCCAGCAAATCGTCGCCCAGCCAGCCCTCCACCTCGTACACCAAGTGACTAACAACAGGTGGATGGACTGAGACATCAGCCTCGGTACCCGGCCCCCATCCTCCAGCCACTTCTGGTTCAAGCAAGTGCAGCATGCATGCCTCCTCAGGACGTCCGCTTCTGGCCGGCTACCGCCATAGGTAAGCCACCAGGATCAAAGCCCCAATGACAGCGACAACACCAATGACCGACAGAAGCTCGTAGTCGAGCCAATCGGCTTTGGCGGGATGTATGGATCGCGGGTAGCGGCCCAGGGTGATCGTCTTGACCACGAACCAGCCAGGCCAGAAGAAGATGAAGCTGAACACAAGTTGCCTAAGCACTTGCCACGCAATCCCGGCCATTGTTTCCAATCGCGCCTCCCGTCAGAGCCCGTTGATGGGTTCCCGGACTGTACGTGTCACGGGCCAGTTTCGGAATGGGGGGCGGTCAGGAGCGCTTCGAGCGACAAGTCGAGCGCAGCAGCAAGCTTCGCGACAGTGAGCAACTTCGGGTTGCGCGCTTGGCGTTCGACATGCGCGATGACAAACCTGCTGACACCCGATTGCTGACTCAAGTTCTCCTGAGTTAGCATCGCCCTCTTCCTCGCCGCAATCAGGTTCTGCGCCAGAACCACCTCGATCAAGCCATCGGTTTCATCGCGAGCGATGGGACGCTTGCCGAACAGCGAGCCCGTCTTCACGCCCAAGGCCCGGGCCAAGTTGTCAACAATGCTCAACGGCAGATTGGAGCGCCCCAATTCCAGGTTCTGGACCGCAGTGCGGCTCACATGCGCCTGCTCGGCCAAGGCGCGCGTGCTCCAGTTCCCCTTTGCGCGCAGCGCAATGACGTTGGCGACCAGACGGTCGAACGGATCAGAAGGCGTGGAGGGAAGGTCTGGCACCTAAAAAGTGTTGCCCCGTGAGTTTCATGATGGCATTTATGGAGGCACAATCGACGCCCTTTCGCAGGGAGTCACCTCGTGTTCATCACCGCCCCCGGCCTCGTCCAGTACCTTCACCCCTCGAAGGTCGCCCCGCGCCAGAGCCACTGGCCAGCCATCACGCTCTCGATGGAACGCCCCTGGTGCCTGCTCGTCTACGACGTCTCCTGCAACGGCCGGAAGGTGTCGCAGACCTCGCTGGTGGCCTGGGACAACACGCTGCTGGACATGCTGGCCGAGATTCCCGTCGCGGACCTCAAGGGCATCGCCCGCCTGGACCGGCGCCGCGATTCAGGCCCGAGTTGGAGCTTCAGCTGGATCGACGCGCTGTGGAGGCCAGCACCGTGCGAGCCCCCATCGGTCGGCCCCTTGCTTTTCAAGCTCAGCGACGATCCACACGTTCGCAACGGCCGCATGCAGCCCGTGCCGGGAGCTCCCGGCCGGCGTCTGCTGTATCAATCCTCTCTCTGGAGGACAGGCTCAGTTGAATGGAATCTGCACTGCAGTTGACGGGACGCGTCAACTGCGCGCGGATTTTCATTCAGTGCATCCCTGCGAATTACAGCGCCGTCATTGAAGGCCGAGCGCCATGGCCTAAGCTACTCCCCCCACTCCGGCACGGACCCCGCG
>NZ_CCAE010000018.1 GCF_000723405.1 Hydrogenophaga intermedia
TTCCCCGGCCCGCGGCTGGAATGCGCCTACCACGGCTGGCAGTTCGAGGCCGGCGGGCGCTGCCGTCCCGTGCCCGCCTCGCCCGACTTTCAACCGCCCCCTGGCCACGCCACCACGGCATTCGAGGCGCGGGAGGCGCACGGCCTGGTCTGGGTGCGGCTGGACGCGCCCGGGGCCGAGCTCCCTGATGCGCCGCCCGCCTTCGCCGAGGCCGACGACAGCGCTTGGCGCCGCGTGGTCTGCGGCCCCTACGCGGTGGCCACCAGCGCGCCGCGCCTGGTGGAGAACTTCCTCGACCTCAGCCACTTCGGCTTCGTGCACGAGGGCTGGCTGGGCGAACGGGGCCACGCGCAGGTGATGAGCGGTGTGGTGAGCGAAAGCCCGGAAGGGGTGCAGGTGCTCAAGGCCCGCGCCTGGCAGCCGCGCGGCTACGCCGAAGCCGAGGGCGGCGCCTGGATCGATTACGCCTACGAGGTGCCGCACCCCTATGCCGCACTGCTGCGCAAGGACGCGAGCGATGGCGACCCGGTGCGCAACGCCATCGCGCTGTTCATTCGCCCGGACGGCGATGAGGCCTGCACCGCGTGGTTCGTGATGGCCACGCAGAACGACCGATCCAGTGACGAATCGCTGATCGACTTCCAGGACACGGTATTCGCGCAGGACCGGCCCGTGGTGGAATCGCAGAGCCCCAAGGCACTGCCGATCGGCCGTACCGCGCGCGTGAGCGAGGTGCACGGCCCCGCCGACCGCGTGAGCAGCGCCTACCGCCGCTACCTTCAACGCCTGGGCATCGCCCTGGGCACCTGTTGACATGAGTACACCCCCGCCGCGCTTCGCGCGACCCCCTCGAGGGGGCGGCAGCAGCGGCCCGGCAAAGCCGGTTCCGCGCTACCTCGCGACAACTTCCTTTTCATCCGGAGTGTTTCAATGAGTCCAGCCGAGTTGGCTGCCCACCTGCCCAAGGCCGAACTGCACATCCACATCGAAGGCTCGCTGGAGCCCGAGCTGATCTTCGCGTTGGCGCAGCGCAACCACGTGAAGCTGCCCTACGCCAGCGTGGAAGCCCTGCGCGAGGCCTACGCCTTCACCAACCTGCAGAGCTTTCTCGACATCTACTACGCGGGCGCCAGCGTGCTGCTGCGCGAAGACGACTTCTTCGACATGGCCTGGGCCTACTTCCAGCGCGCCTACGCCGACCGCGTGATCCACGCCGAGATCTTTTTCGACCCGCAGACCCACACCGCGCGCGGTGTCGACATCGGCGTGGTCATCGGCGGGCTGCAGCGCGCCTGCGAATGGGCGCAGGCCGAGCTGGGTATCTCCAGCCGGCTCATCCTGTGCTTCCTGCGCCACCTGAGCGAGGAGGAGGCCTTCGCCACGCTGGAGACGGCGCTGCCGTACCGCCAGCACTTGATCGGCGTGGGCCTGGATTCGAGCGAGGTGGGCCACCCGCCCGAGAAGTTCTCGCGCGTGTTCGCGCGCTGCCGCGAGCTGGGGCTGCGCATCGTGGCCCACGCGGGCGAGGAGGGGCCGCCCGCCTATGTGTGGTCCGCCTTGAACGACCTGAAGGCCGAGCGCATCGACCACGGCGTGCGCTCGCTCGGTGACCCCACGCTGGTGGCGGAGCTGGCGCGCCGCCGTACGCCGCTCACCGTGTGTCCACTGTCCAACCTCAAGCTCTGCGTGGTGAAGGACCTGAGCGAGCACCCGATGAAGCAACTGCTGGACGCCGGCCTGTGCGCCACCGTCAACAGCGACGACCCGGCCTACTTCGGCGGCTACCTCAACGCCAACTTCGTGCAGACGGTGGAGGCCCTGGGTCTGTCGCGCGAGGAGGTCATCACCCTGGCGCGCAACAGCTTCGAGGCAAGTTTCATCGACGAAGACACCCGACGGCGCTACCTGGCGCGGGTGGACGCGGCGCTGGGCTGAAGGCGCGCGGTGCGGTGAATCCGCCGCGTGCCGGCCGGCGGACGCAGCGCGGGCTACGAGATCGTGCCCTGAGCAGCGCCTAAAATACCGCCCCGACGCGAGCCGGTGCTTCCCCGGCTCGCGTTTTTTCATCATTGGAAGCCATGTCGAGGAACACCATGTACAAAAACCTCGCGGCCTGGCGCGCCTTCGCGCCGGCTCTGGCCGCCTTGTTTTTCTCTCCCTTTGTCGCTCAAGCCCAGGCGGTCAAGCCGCCGGTGAAGGCCGCCTTCGTATACGTGGCGCCGCTCACCGAGGCCGGCTGGGTGCGTCAGCACGAACTCGGCCGCCAGGCCGTGCAGGCCGCGCTGGGCGATCGCGTCGAGACGCGTTTCGTCGAGAACGTGGCCGAAGGCGCCGACGCCGAGCGCGTGATCCGCGACCTCGCGCAGCAGGGCCATCACGTCATCTTCACGCCCAGCTTCGGCTACATGGAGCCCACGCTGAAGGTGGCGCGCGACTTCCCGAACGTGAAGTTCGAGTCCATCACCGGCTACAAGGCCGCGCCCAACGTGGCCACCGCGAACGCGCGCTACTACGAGGGCCGCTACCTCGCGGGCGTGGCGGCGGGCAGGCTGGCCACGCAGGCCGGCTACGTGGCGGGCTTTCCCATTCCCGAGGTGATCCAGGGCATCAACGCTTTCACGCTGGGCATGCGTTCGGTGAACCCGCGCGCCACGGTGAAGGTGGTGTGGCTGGGCGAGTGGTTCAACCCGCCGCGCGAGCGCGACGCGGCCATGACGCTGATGAACCAGGGCGCCGAGGTGCTGGCCTTTCACACCGGCAGCAACGCCGTGATGGTGGCCGCGCAGGAGCGCGGCAAGCTGGCCGTGGCCTACCACTCCGATATGCGCTCGGTGGCGCCCGACGCCCAGGTGGTGGCGGTGACCCACCGCTGGGGCGACTACTACACGCGCCGCGTGAAGGCCGTGCTGGACGGCACCTGGCGAAGCGAGCAGGTGTGGGGCGGCGTGGGGCAGGGCTTCATCCGCGTGGAGGCCTTCGGCAAGAAAGTCCCCGAAGCGGTGCAGAAGGAAGTGAACGCGCGCCAGGCCGACATGGCGGCGGGCCGCCTGCCGGTGTTCGCGGCACCGGCCTCGGCCCCCGTGCTCGGCCAGAACGGCCAAGCCGTGATCGCCGCCGGCCAGCGCCTGAGCGACGAACAGATTCTCAAGATGAACTGGTTTGTAGAAGGCGTTCAAGGCACGCTCACGCCCTGATCCGCGCGAACGCATGGCCGCCATCGGCGCGGCCATATGACAGCGCGCGCGGGGCCGTGTAGGCTCGCGGCCCATGAAAGCCTACCGTGCCAGGCTGCTGCGCTTCGACGAAGACAGCGGCGCCCCCTTGTTCGATGAAGACGGCCTGCTGGTGATCGGCCCCGACGCCACCGGCCGGGCCGTGGTGCGCGCGGCGGGTGCGCACGGCGCGCTGATCGACCGCTTTCCCGGCGTGGCCGTGGAAGCGCTGCGCGACAAGCTCATCGCACCGGGCTTCGTGGACATGCACATCCACTACCCGCAGACCGACGTGATCGGCGCGCCCGCGGCCGGCCTGCTGCCCTGGCTGGAGCACTACACCTTCCCACACGAATCGCGCTTCCAGGATCCGGTCCACGCGCGCGAGGTGGCGCGCTTCTTCTTTGACGAACTCGCCCGCAATGGCGTCACCACCGCGCTCACCTTTGCCACCTCGCACGCGGCTTCGGTGGACGCTGCCTTCGAGGAGGCCCGCGCGCGCGGCCTGCGCTTCATCACAGGCAAGGTGCTGCAGGATCGGCACAGCCCTGATGGTGTGCGCGATCAGACCGAGCAGAGCCTGATCGACACCGAGGCCGGCATCCGCCGCTGGCATGGGGTGGACCGCCTGGGCTACGCCGTCACGCCGCGCTTCGCGCCCACGAGCACGCCCGCGCAATTGCGGGGTGCCGGCGAACTGGCGGCGACGTACGGCGACGTGTGGATCCAGTCGCACGTGGCCGAGAACCGCGACGAGGTGCGCTGGGCCAGGGAGCTGTTCCCCGACAGTCGCAGTTACCTCGGCGTCTACGAGGACTTCGGCCTGCTGCGCGAGCGCGCGGTGTACGCGCACTGCATCCACCTGAGCCAGGCCGACCGCGAGCGCATGGCCGCCACCGGCGCCGTGGCGGCCGTGAGCCCCACGAGCAACCTGTTCCTCGGCAGCGGCTTCTTCGACTACCAGGCCGCTGACGCGGCCGGCATGGGCTATGGCCTGGCCAGCGACGTGGGTGGCGGCACCAGCTTCTCGCCGTTTCGCACCATGCTCGCGGCCTACACCGTGGGCCGCGAGGGCCAGACCAAGCCGGGCCTGAGCCTCACGCCCGGCCAGTTGTGGTGGCAGCACACCGCCGGTGCGGCGCGCGCGCTGGGCCTGCAGGGCGTGGTGGGCAACCTGCAGCCCGGCAACGAGGCCGACTTCGTGGTGCTGAATCCGCGGGCCACGCCGCTGCTGACGCGCAAGACCGCGCAGGCCAACAGCCTGGACGAGCTGCTGTTCGCGCTGATCGTGTTGGGCGACGACCGCGTGGTGTCGCGCACGGTGGTCAACGGGCGCTGAGGCCCGCGCCGGCTCAATGGCGGGCGCGGGCCAGCGCGGCCGATCAGCGCGCCACGATGGCCAGGCGTTCGTCGCGATTCAGCCGGGCCCAGAAGGCGCCGTTGTTGGCGTTGAAGCCCACGACCGTGGTGTTGCCGCAAGCAGCGTTCACGTCGGCCGGCTGCGCCGTGAGGTAGTTGGTCTGGTAGGCCATCGCGCTCACGCAGGCCGCGCTGGCCAGCGGCACCCAGGCCTTCGTGGTCGTGTCGTGGCGCGCGATCGCGCTGTTGGACGCGTTGCGGCCCGTTGGCGCCATGAACTCGACCACGTAGCTGTCACCCACCTTGTCATCCGCCAGCGCCCAGCCCTTGTTGGCATGCGCGGGCAGCACCACGGGTGCCTTGCCGAGCTCGGTGCCGTTGCCGTAGCTGCCCGGCAGGCCGGTGTCCGCGGCGATGTCCTTTACCGCGCCATACGGATCGATGTAGGTGCCGTCCTGCCCGTTGATGCCGCTGATGATGAGCTCGTCGCTCAGCGTGGCCGTGCCCTTGGCCTGCCAGTTCAGCAGCACCTGCTTCTTCAGGTCGATGGTGGTGCCGCGCACTTCCACTTCCTCGTCGGGCGCGCCCACGTTGACGATCCGGGCGCGCTGGCTGTTGTTGAGGTTGGGGCTGTAGCTCTGGTGGCGCTGGAAGATGTAGCGGTACATCATGGACTCCATCTCCACATTGCTGTTCGCGAAGGAATAGCCCGGGGTGGCGGACATGGTTCGTGTGCGGCTGTCGTGGCGGTTGAAGGTGTTGTTCACGCCGTCAAGCAGGCGCGCGCGGCTGCCACCGGCCGAGACGCAGGTGCTGGTTCGGTAGCTCGGGTCGTACACACCGAAGCGCTGCACGTCGGAGGGCACGCTGGAGGGGTACACGGTCTTGGCGCAGCGGTCCTTGGTGCGCACGAAGCGGTCCATCAGGGTCCAGTTCGGGGTCGCAAGCTCCCGAAGCGGGTCGGTGTTGGCGAACACCGAGTGCGTGATGAAGTAGGAGCGGTAGTCGATCCTGGGGCCCGTCACCTCGAACACCGAGGCGTTGACATCGACGAAGCCGGTGCCTTCGTTCTGCACCTTCATCATCAGGTAGTCCTGGATGCGCTCGTGCTCGCTGAAGCGGGTCTCGTAGCCCTTGTAGGCCGCATTACCCGAGATGATCTGCACGAACGGTCGCTCGGTGTTGTCACGAATGAGGCTGCGCGAGTAGTGGTGCTCGTGGCCGCTGACGTAGATCACGTCGTGTGCGGCCAGCAGCTTGCGGTACTTGTCGTAAACGTCGCGGAACAGCACGTCGTTCTCGATGGAGATGCTGCCGTCGATGATGTTTTCGCGCACCAGTCCGTAGCGGCTGCCAGCAAAGGAGTTGTGCGTCTGCAGAATGATGTGGTCGACCTTGGCGGTGTGCTTGTTCACCATGGCTTCGACGAATTCGTAGGAGCGCTCGAACCAGCCGTACGAGATGTTGATCAGCAGCACGTTGTCTCGCACCAGCGCGTAGTTCTTGTTGCGCGCGCCGGGCATGTGCTCGGCGTCGGCCGGAATGAAGGACTCGACGGCGTCGTGCCAGTCCTGGTCCGTTCCCTTGGGCTCGTGGTTGCCCATCACGGGCAGGATGGTGAGCTTGTCCTTGTACTGGTCGGCCACCTCGCGCCACAGCGCGTATTCCTCGGGCGTGCCGTTCTCGACCAGGTCGCCCACCGCGAGCACGATCTTCACGCCTTGCTGGACGTGGAAGTCGAGAACAGCCTTCATCGGATGTTGGGCGACGCCGGAGGAGCTGCCCTGGGTGTCGGGCAGCACGCCGATCCTGAGCGTGGCCGGGGTCTGGGATGCCGGCGGGGTGGTGGGCGGGTTGCCACCGTTGGCTGCGCCATCGCCACCACCGCCGCCACAGGCGGCGAGCATCAGGCTGGTGGCCAGCGCGATCGCGCTGATACGGAGTCGGGGATTGTTGTTGGCAAACATGAAGGTCTTCCGGGTTGTGTGATGCCAACGCTTGAATGCTTGGCAAGCCGACAATGCGGAAGACCGATTGCATGCACGTGAATGCATGCCCTTTGGAGACCTTTCAGGGGCATCCGATGGGATGAGCACCCATCGGACCATGGGCCGTTCGGATCAGCCGTAGCTCAGCGGGTGCGCCTTGCCCCAGAACACGCGGTACAGGTAGATCGTGTACACGATGATCATCGGCAGCGTGATCGCCACACCGATGAAGATGATGGTGAGCGAACTGGTGGCGGCGGCCGCGTCCCACACGGTGAGCCGGCCGATCACGATGTCGGGAAAGATGCTGTAGGCCAGGCCGAAGAAGGCCAGCACGAAGATCAGCACCGTGTTCACGAACACCAGCCAGCCATAACCGGCGGCGATGAGGTTCGGCCGCGTGACCACCCACTGCACCGCGAAGAAGGCCACCGCGCAGATCAGCGGCACCGGCAGCAGGGCAAAGATCTGCGGCAGACCGAACCATTTCTCGAACACCGCCGGGCTCACCAGCGGCGTGGCCACCGAGATGGCCAGCAGCGCCACGCCCATGGGCCACAGCGCGCCGCGCGCCCAGCGCACCGCCTTCTGTTGCAGCTCGCCGTCGGTCTTCATGATCAGCCAGCCCGCGCCGAGCAGCAGGTAGGCCGCGGGCAGCGTGATGGCGATGCCCAGGCTGAACAGCAGGCCGAGCACGCCGGTGTCGAAGCCCGTGATGTAGCTGCCCAGCATCCAGCCCTGCGAGGCGCTGGCGGCCAGCGAGCCGGCGAAGAAGGCGCGGTTCCAGAACGGCAGGTACTTCGTCGGCGCCTTGACGCGGAAGTCGAAGGCCACGCCGCGCAAGATCAGGCCGACGATCATGATGGCTGCCGGCAGGTACAGGGCCTGCAGCACCAGGCCGTGCGCCTTGGGAAAGGCCACCAGCAGCACGCCCACGCCCAGGACCAGCCAGGTTTCGTTGGCGTCCCAGAACGGGCCGATGCTGCTGACCATGGTGTCTTTCTGCACCTCGTCGCCCAGCGGCAGCAGCAGGCCCACGCCAAGGTCGTAGCCGTCGAGCACCACATAGGCCAGCAGCGCAAGGCCCATCACGGCCATGAAGATCAGGGGGAGGAATTCGGCCCAGGTCATGTCGTGTCTCCTTTGCTCGCGGCCGCTCAGGCGCCGGCCTTGCCCATTTCGCCGGAGGGCGCTTCGGGCGCGTGTTTCACGGGGTTTTCGGCCATGTACTTGAGCACGCCGACGTAGGTGATCAGCAGCAGGCCGTACACCACGAGGTAGGCCACGAGCGTGGCGGCCACGTTGGCCGGCGCGATCGGCGTCACCACGTCGGCCGTGCGCAGCAGGCCGTAGACGATGAAGGGCTGGCGGCCGATTTCCGTGACGTACCAGCCCGCCAGCGTGGCCAGCCAGCCCGAGAAGGTCATGGCCGCGAGTGTCCACAACAGCGGGCGCGGCAGCGCGATGCGCGCACTGGTGCGCTGCGGCCAGACCTTCCACACGCTCCACAGCGCCACCAGCAGCATCAGCGTGCCCACGCCCACCATCACGCGAAAGGCATAGAACACCGGGGCCACGGGCGGGTGCGCGTTCGGGAATTCCGACAGCCCCTTGATCTCGGCGTCCCAGTCGTGCGCCAGGATGAGGCTGCCCAGCTTGGGCACCTTGAGCGCGTAGTGCGTGGTGCGCTCGGCCTCATCGGGAATGCCGATCAGCGTGAGCGGCGCGCCGCGCTCGGTCTCCCAGATGCCTTCGAGCGCGGCAATCTTGGCGGGCTGGTGCTGCAGGGTGTTCAGGCCGTGCAGGTCGCCCACGAAGATCTGCACCGGCGCCAGCAGCACGGCCGCGAAGACGGCGGTGCGCAGGGCCTTGTGCGTGCCGCCCGTGGCACTGCCCTTGATGAGCTGCCACGCGCACAGCCCCGCCACGAGGAAGGACGCGGTGAGCCCCGAGGCCAGCAGCTTGTGCGCCAGGCGGTAGGGAAACGATGGGTTGAAGACGATGGCGAACCAGTCCAGCGGCATGAACTCGCCGTTGACCAACTCGGCACCCGCGGGCGTCTGCATCCAGGAGTTGAGACTGAGGATCCAGAAGGCCGAGAAGGTGGTGCCCAGCGCCACGAGGAAGGTGGCGATGAGGTGCACGCGTTCGCTCACGCGGCCCCGGCCGAACAGCATGATGCCGAGGAAGCTGGCCTCGAGGAAGAAGGCGGTGAGCACCTCGTAGCCGAGCAGCGGGCCGGCGATGTTGCCCGCCTTTTCCATGAAGCCGGGCCAGTTGGTGCCGAACTGGAAGCTCATGGTCACGCCCGACACCACGCCGAGCGCGAAGCTCAGCGCGAACACCTTGGTCCAGAAGTAGTACGCCTCTTCCCAGGCCTGTTCGCGCGTCTGCACGAAGCGGATGCGGAAGAACAGCAGGAACCAGCCCAGGGCGATGGTGATGGTGGGGAAGAGGATGTGGAAGCTGATGTTCGCGGCGAACTGCAGGCGCGAGAGCAGCAGGGTGTCGAGGTCCATGGGGCGATCCTTCTTGCCGTGGGGTCAGGCCGCGTTCTTCTTGTCGGGGCGCGCGGCGGGGGCCTTGCCGGTGAGCCGGTCCTTCAGTTCGAGCACACGCGTGACCGTAGCGCCCATGCCCATGAGTTGCAAGGCCGTTTCGGGCGCGAGCTTCTGCACGTCGTCGAACCAGGTCATGAGGCGGTCGATGAGGTCGTGCATCTCGCGCATGCGCTGCTGAGCGTGGCGCTCGGCCTCGGACGACGGCGTCTCCAGCAGCGCGGTGCGCAGCATCGACAGCGTGGGCTCGATCTCTCGGCGGCGGCGTTCCTCCGCCAGCACGCGAAAGATCTCCCACACGTCGGCGGGCGCCTCGAAGAACTCGCGGCGGTCACCCGCGAAATGGCGCAAGCGCACCAGACGCCAGGCCTGCAGCTCCTTCAGGCCCATGCTGACGTTGGAGCGCGAGAACTCCAGCGTCTCGGCGATCTGGTCGGCGCACAGCGGCTCGTTGCTGATGTACAGCAGGGCGTAGATCTGCCCCACGGTGCGGTTGATGCCCCAGCGGCTGCCCATCTCCCCGAAGTGGGCGACGAACTCGCGGTTGAGGGGCGGGAGGTGGTCTTGCAGCGGCATGGCCGGCACTGTAGCCGGTTTCGCCTGAAATTTCAGTAATTACTGAAAATTCAGGATGCGGAAAAGGGATTTGGATCGGCGCTGCCGCCGCCCCGGCCGGCCCCGGACTTCAGGGCGTCATCACGAACTGCGGCACGCCCGCCGGGTCGCGCACCGGGTGGGCCTTCACGCGCCAGACCGTCTGCACCAGCGCGGCGGTGAGCGCGTCGGCGGTGGCGCCCTGGGCCACCAGGTGCCCGTGCGCCAGCACCCACACGCGGTCGGCGTAGCGCAGCGCCAGGTTCAGGTCGTGCAGCACCATGAGCACGCCGATGCCCTGCGCGCGCGACCAGTCGCGCAGCGCGGACAGGCACTGGTGCTGGTGCCGCAGGTCGAGCGCGGCGGTGGGTTCGTCGAGCAGCAGCCAGCGCGGCAAGCCGTCGGGGCTGGGCCGCCACACCTGGGCCATGACGCGCGCGATCTGCACGCGCGCGCGTTCACCGCCGCTGAGCTGGCGGATGCCGCGCCGCGCGAGCGCATCGACCGAGACACCCTGCATGGCGGCGCGCACGATGGCGGCTTCGTCGGGCTCCGGTTGCAGCCGGTGCGGGTAGCGGCCCAGGTCCACCACCTCCTGCGCGGTGAAGTCGAAGGCGGGCACGAGGTCTTGTGGCAGGTAGGCGCGATGGCGCGCGAACGAGGCCGCGGTGGTGGTGTCGAGCGGCTGGCCGTTGAGCCACACGCGGCCCGCGTCGGCGCGCTGCAGGCCACCGAGCACGCCCAGCAGGGTGGACTTGCCCGCGCCGTTGGGGCCAAGGATCACGCCGACCTCGCCCGCGCGCAGCGCGAAGTCCACGCCCCGCAACACCTCACGTGCGCCGTGCCGCACGCGCAGGCCTTCGGCGCGCAGCGATTGATGATCGCCGCTCACAGCGTTCTCGCGTGCGCGCTGCGCAGCAGGGCCAGGAAGAAGGGCACGCCCACCGCGGCGGTGATGACGCCCAGTGGCAGTTCGGCGGGTGCGAACGCGGTGCGCGCCCAACCGTCGGCCACCAGCACCAGGCAGGCGCCCAGCAGGGCCGCGCCCGGCAGCACCCAGCGGTGGTCGGGCCCGGCGAGCAGGCGCACGATGTGGGGTGCCACCAGACCGATGAAACCGACGATGCCGGTGGTGGCCGTGATGGCACCCACCGCGAGCGCCGTGACCACGATGCACAGGCGCTTGAGCCCTTCCACCCGCACGCCCAGCATCACGGCCTGCGCCTCGCCCAGCGCCAACGCGTTGAGCGCGCCCGCCAGGCGCAGGCCGATGCCCAGCGCCACGGCGGTGATGCCGCTGACCAGCAGCACCGCGCTCCAGCGCGCGCCGCCGAGGCTGCCCAGCAGCCAGAACTGCAGGTTGCGCAATTGCTCGTCGGTGGCCAGGAAGTTCAACAGGCCCAGGCCCGCGCCCGCCAGCGCGTTGACCGCGATGCCGGCGAGCAGCATGAGGCCCACGCGCGTGCCGCCCTCGCTGTGCGAGAGCAGGTAGATGAGCGCGGTGACCGCGAGGCCGCCCGCGAAGGCCATCAGCACCAGGGGCCAACTGCCCAGGGCGCGCGGCAGATCGGGCAGCCAGGTGGCGCCGAGCACGATGGTGAAGCCCGCCGCCAGCGCCGCGCCGCTGCTCACGCCGATGAGGCCCGGATCGGCCAGCGGGTTGCGGAACAGGCCCTGCATGAGCGCGCCGGCCAACCCCAGGCCCGCGCCCGCGGCCACGCCCAGCAGCAGGCGCGGCAGGCGGATGTTGAAGAAGACGAGTTCGGGCCCGCTGCGCGCGGCCTCGGCGCCGCTGGTGAGCGCACCCCACAGCAGCGTGGGCAGCTCACGCAAGGGCAGACCGTAGGCACCTTGGCCGGCCGCCCACAGGGCGCACAGAAGGAGCAGCAGGCCCAGCAGGGCGAGGGTCCAGGGCCCGCGCGGCTCTCCGGGCGGCCAGGGCGAAGTGGCCGTGCGCACGAGCGTGTTCAAGCGACCACCAGGCGTTGGTGCAGATCACCCACCACATGCGGCATGCGGGGGCCGAAGCCCAGCAGCTCCAGCGCGTCCAGGTGCACCAGTGCGCGGCCGCTGTCGCGGCGTTGCCAGGCGGGGGTGAGTTGCACCTCGGGGCGGCGCCAGAACGTGGCCTCGCCGCCGACGGCTTCGATGCCCTGCGTGGTGGTGAGGATCACGTCGGGCGCGGCGGCGGCCATGGCCTCGGCTGTCATGGGCCGGTAGCCCTTGAAGCCCGAGAGCGCGTTGCGCGCGCCGGCGAAGCCGATGAGGGCGTTGGCGGCCGTGGCCTCGCCGGCCACCATGGGGCTGCCGCTGTGGGCCAGCACGAACAGCACGCGCCGCGGCTTGCCCTGGTGCGCCTTCACGCGCTGTTGCGTCTGTTCCCATTGCGCGTCCAGCGTGGCCAGCAGGTCCTGCGCGGCGCGCGCTTTCGAAGCGGCGCGGCCGACGGCCTGCACCTTGCGGCGCACCTCGGTCCAGTCGTGGGTGGTGTCGATCAGGTCGACCTTCACGCCGGCCGATCGCAACTGGTCGAGCACCACGGGCGGGCCCGCGTCGCCTTGGGCGATGACGGCGTCGGGCCGCAGCGAGAGCAGGCCCTCGGCCGAGAGCTGGCGCATGTAGCCCACCTTGGGCGTGGCCAGCGCGGCGGCCGGGTAGAGGCTGGTGGTGTCGGTGCCCACGAGCTGGTCCTGCGCGCCCAGCGCGTAGACCACCTCGGTGATGCCACCACCCACCGTGACCAGACGCGGCGCGCGGGGCTGGCCTTGTGCGAAGGCGGGCAGGGTGGCGCTGGTGGCCAGGGCGGCGGCGCCCTGCAGCAGCGCGCGGCGGCGCGGGAAGTCGTGTGCCATGGCGCGCTCCTCAGGCCGGGGTGGGCGCATCCACCGTGGGCCGCTGCGCGAGGATGCCGCGCCAGGCGCCTCGTTCGGCCTGGCCGGGTTTGCGTGCGCCGAAGAACATGGCCATCAATTCACCGCCCGCATCGAAGGCCTCCAGCGAGGTGACGACGCCGTCGCTGGTGGGCTTCTCCACCACCCAGACCTCGTCGATGAGGTCTTCGCGCAGGTGCAGGTTGAAGCCGGGGTCGAGCACGTTGAGCCAGACCTGGCCTTTCATCTCCATCGGCTCCACGCGCTTGACGGGGCCGGTGTGAATCTGGATGCAGCCCGGGCTGCCCACGAAGACCATGATGGGCGTGCCGTCGAAGCTGGCGTCGCTGAGCGTGTCGCGCACGGCGTGGCGGTCCACCCGGCGCGTGTAGCGGCCCTCCACCAGGCGGAAGCTCTGGCGGCGCTCGACGCCGAACTGGCGCAGCAGCGGGAAGAACTGGTGCGTGTCGGTCATGGCGCCCCAGGCCTCGGAGAAGGCCTTGGCGTCGACCGACGCGGAGGCCTTCGCGGTGGGCGAGGACACGGGTTCGAAGCTGGGCGCGGCGGCAGGGTCTTGCCACTGGCCGACGACGCGGCGCCAGGCCTCGCGGTCGGTGGTCTCGCGCACGTAGATCTTGTGCACGGCGGTGCCGTGCCGGTCGAAGAACTGCAGGCTGGGCAGGACCTCGTTGCCGGGGTTCTGCGGCAACTCGGTCACGGCCAGGCCGGCGTGCCACTGGTGGAAGAACAGGCGCAGGTCGATGTCTTCGCCGAGGGCCAGGCCGATGGCGCCCTCGCCCGAGAGCTTCTCGTACACGCCGGTCTTCTCGTGCACCACGCCCTCGTTGCGCGTGAGCGCGAGCAGCGGCCCGCAGGGCTTGAGCGATTGCAGCAGCGCCAGCCATTCGGTCTTGAGCGCGACGGCGCGCGTGGGACCGTCGGTGGCGCCGATGTGCGCGGCCAGGGCCGCGCCTTCGCTCACGCCGATGGCGGCGGCCGCGTCGCGGGCGCGAAGGCCCTTGGCGCGCGCGGCCTGGTAGGCGGTCCGGAGCTCGTGGGTGTCCATGTTGTTTCTCCTTGGGGGGCTCAGAAGTCGGTGACCAGCGCCACCGACAGGCTGCGGCCGGGCGAGGTGTAGGCGTCCAGCGTGGCCAGGTTGCCGGCCACGCCCTGCACGCTGCTCCACAGCCAGTACTTGCGGTCGGTCACGTTGTGCACGGCCGCGCTCAGGCGCGTGCTGGGGGTGATGCGCCAGGTGGCGCGCAGGTCCAGCGTGGTCCACGACGGCGTGGCGAACTGCTGCGCCGTGGTGCTGCGGTTGATGTCCGCGTCGTCCTTGGCCGCGGCGTGCGTCACCACGGCGCCCAGCGTCCAGTCGGCGATGCGGTGGTCCACGCCCATCACCAGCTTGGCCGGGTTCACGGAATTCAGCGGCTGGTCCAGCAGCGTGTCGCGGCCCCTGGTCTGGCCGTAGGCCAGCTTGAGCGTGGTGGCCGGCGTGACGGCCCAGCGGCCTTCCAGCTCGAACCCGCTGAGCTTGACGCGGCCGCGGTTGATGGCCTGGAAGAGGATGGGATTGCCCGGCGCGCCGGTGCCACCCACGCGCACGTTGTCCTCGATGAAGTCCTTGTAGCGGCCGGTGAAGGCGGTGGCCAGCCAGTGGAAGCGGCCGTGCTCGCCACGCGCGCCGAGTTCCAGGGTCTGGCTGGTCTCGGGTTTGAGGTCCGGGTTGGGCAGGGTGCGGTAGTTGGCGAGCGCGTTCTGGAAGAAGTTGTTGAGCTGCAGCGGGCTGGGCGCCTTGAAGCCTGCGGCCGCGTTGGCGAACACCTGCCAGTGCGGCTGGGGCCGGAAGATCAGGCCCAGCTTGGGTGAGAGCGCGCTGTCGGACAGCTCGGCCGGCGTCAGCGGGTACAGCGGGCTGCTTTGCGGCTTGAGCGAGAAGCGGTCGTAGCGCAGCGCGGGGATGAGGCTCCAGCGTTCGTTCACGAACTCGCTCTGCACGAAGAGCGCACTGTTGGTCTCGCGCGTCTTGGGGAAGCGCTGCAGCGGGTAGGTCTCGTAGGCCGGGCCGGCCACGCCGGTGACCAGGTTGTCGAGCTCGGCCACCGAGATGTCGGCGCCATAGATGAGTGTGTGAGCCCAGCCGTTGCCGAGCGAGCGCGTGCGCTCGGCCTGCAGCACGGCCTGCCAGAGGTCTTCGGTGTAGGTGACGTCGCGCTCGCGCACGTTGGGCACGGCGGTGCGCACCTCGCGCGACCACTCGCCCGACTCGGACTGCTGGTAGCCCACGGTGGCGCGCAGCGAATCGGCCCAGGCGGACTGCAACTGGAAGCGGCCGTCCCAGCTCGCGCGCGTGCGCTGCATCTCGCTGGTGCCGTCCAGGTCCTGCACGCCGCTGGCGGTGGGCGATCGGCCGGTGTAGCCCTCGACCTCGGTGTCCTTGTCCACGTGCTCGAGGGTGAAGGTGTGCGTCTGGCCGGCACCGGGCGTGAGGATGAGCTTGCCGAGGGCGGAGACGCTCTTGTCCTTCTGCGGGTTGGGTGCGGTGCGGTTGCTGTCGAGCGAGTGGTTCTCGCCCATGTTGTCGAGTGCCTTGGCGCGGCCCACCTGCACGCTGCCCAGCCACTGCAGGCTGTCGCTGGCAATGCCCGCGAGCGTGGCGCCCGTGCCCACGCTCTTGTCCTCGGTGTCGGTGCGCACGCCCACGCGGCCACCGAAGGTCTGGCCGTTCTTCAGCAGGTCCCTGGGTGCGGTGGTGGTCATGGACACCATGCCGGCCAGGCCGTCGGAGCCATACAGCGCCGAGGCCGCGCCGCGCAGGATCTCCACACGCGAGATCAGGCCGAGGTCGTAGTAGTCGCGGCCGAAGGCGGCGGCGCCGAACACCTGGTTGTTGAGTTCGCGCGGCATGCGGATGCCGTCGACCGTGAGCAGCACGCGGTTGCCGTCCAGGCCGCGGATGTTGAAGCCGGCGTTGCCGTCGCGGCCGGTGGAGCCGGTGACCGCGCCGAAGCGCTGCGGCGCGCGCTTGACCTCCACGTTGGGCAGCTCGCGAACCAGTTCGCGGATGTCCTGCGCGCGCGTCGGGTCCAGCGCCTCGCCTTCGATCACGTCGATGCGGGCGGGCACGTCGTCCAGCTCACGCTCGCTGCGCGAGCCGGAGATCACCACCGGCTTGAGTGAACCGGCAGAGGCCGTGGTGGTGGTTTGTGCATGGGCCGGCGCGGCCGCGAGCAGCGCGCAGGCGAGCGCGACGGGATGGAGGACGGAAAGGGGGGAAGCGGAAAGGGAATGGCGTGGCACGAGTGCACCCGTTGTGTGTTGTGGAAGACACGGGCTGGCTCGCGCGCCGCGAAGCGGCAACTGGCTGGCTGAGAAAAGCGGCGCGCGCCGTGGCGCGCCAGCGGAACCTACTTGGTGAGGATCAGCTTGTTCTGTGCGGTCAGGCTCAGCTTGTAGTGCTGGCCGTCGTGTTCGATGAACACGTCGCGCCGGCCGCCGCTGAGCTGGCCGAACTGCACCTGCACGGCCGGCACCTGAACGGGTGCGGGCGTGGGGGGCGTGGACGGAGGGGCGGGTTTGACGGAAGGCATGCCGCCATCATAAACACAAATGCGAACTATTCGCAACAAGATGCAAAAAGAAATCGGTGAAGGGATGCCAATGGCCGCTGCCTACAATCGCCGCCCATGAGCATCAAGAGCGACAAGTGGATCCGCCGCATGGCCGAACAGCACGGCCTGATCGAACCCTTCGAGCCCGGGCAGGTCCGCGAGGTCGACGGCAAGCGCGTCATCAGCTACGGCACCAGCAGCTACGGCTACGACATCCGCTGCGCGCCCGAATTCAAGGTGTTCACCAACATCCACAGCACGGTGGTGGACCCGAAGAACTTCGACGAGAACAGCTTCGTCGACATCAACAAGGACGTCTGCGTCATCCCGCCCAACAGCTTCGCGCTGGCGCGCACGCTGGAGTACTTCCGCATCCCGCGCAACGTGCTCACCATCTGCCTGGGCAAAAGCACGTACGCGCGCTGCGGCATCATCGTCAACGTGACGCCCTTTGAGCCCGAGTGGGAAGGCTACGTGACGCTGGAGTTCAGCAACACCACGCCGCTGCCGGCCAAGATCTACGCGGGCGAGGGCTGCGCGCAGGTGCTCTTCTTCGAAAGTGACGAGGTCTGCGACGTGTCCTACAAGGACCGCGGCGGCAAGTACCAGGGCCAGGTGGGCGTGACGCTGCCCAAGGCCTGATCTCTGGCCTACCATCGCGAACCTGCCCGCGCACCGGGCGAAGGAGTTCGCGATGAAGTGGGAAAACAACCGGCAGTCCGATCAGATCGAGGACCGGCGCAACAGCCCCGGCGGGGGTGGGCGCATGCCGCGCATCGGCGGTGGCCGGGGCATCGGCATCGGCACCATCGCCATCGCGCTGATCGCGGGCTGGGTGTTCGGCATCAACCCGCTCACCATCCTGGGCGCGCTGGACGGCGGCGGCCTGCAGGCCCCCGTGGAAGCGCCGCAGGCCCAGACCGGCGCACCCAGCGACGACATGGGCCGCTTCGTGGCCGCCGTGCTGGGCGGCACCGAGGACGCCTGGGGCGGCATCTTCCAGGCCGCCAACGCCCAGTACCAGAAGCCGCGCCTGGTGCTGTTTCGCGGCGCCACGCCCACGGCCTGCGGCACCGGGCAGTCGGCCATGGGGCCGTTCTACTGTCCGGGCGATCAGAAGGTCTACATCGACCTGAGCTTCTACGACACCCTGCGCCGCCAGCTCGGCGCGCCGGGCGACTTCGCCCAGGCCTACGTGATCGCGCACGAGGTGGGCCACCACGTGCAGAACCTCATGGGCATCACCGACCAGATGGAGAAGGCGCGCGGCCGTGTGAGCGAGCGCGAGTACAACGCGCTGTCGGTGCGGCTGGAGCTGCAGGCCGACTGCTTCGCGGGCATCTGGGCGAACCACAACCACAAGAGCGGCCAGATCCTCGAGCCCGGTGACGTGGAGGAGGCGCTCAATGCGGCCGCGGCCATCGGCGACGACGCGCTGCAGAAGAAAAGGCAGGGCCACGTGGTGCCCGACAGCTTCACCCACGGCACCAGCGAGCAGCGCCAGCGCTGGTTCCACAAGGGGCTGGAGACAGGTGACGTGCGCGCCTGCGACACGTTCAAAACAAGCTCACTCTGACCACCCCCGCCGCGCTTCGCGCGACCCCCTCGAGGGGGCGGCGCCAACGGCCCGGCGAAGCCGGTTCCGTGTCGCCCCTGGACGGGTACCGGGCGGGGTTGTTGGGTGGGTGCGACAATAGCGGGCTTACCGCCACCCTGGCGCTCCCGACATGACCCAAAGCTTCTCCGAACTCAATCTCGCGCCCGCGCTGGCGAAGGCCGTGGCCGAAATGGGCTACGAGACCATGACGCCGATCCAGGCGCAGGCCATTCCCCAGGTGCTCACCGGGCGCGACGTGATGGGCGCCGCCCAGACCGGCACCGGCAAGACCGCCGCCTTTTCCCTGCCGCTGCTGCAGCGCCTGCTCAAGCACGAAAACGCGTCCACCTCGCCCGCGCGCCACCCGGTGCGCGCCCTGGTGCTGCTGCCCACGCGCGAACTGGCCGACCAGGTGGCCGAGCAGGTCAAGCTCTACGCCAAGTACACGCAGTTGCGCAGCACGGTGGTGTTCGGCGGCATGGACATGAAGCCGCAGACCCTGGAGCTGAAAAAGGGCGTGGAGGTGCTGGTGGCCACGCCGGGCCGTCTGCTGGACCACATCGAGGCCAAGAACTGTGTGCTGAACCAGGTCGAGTACGTGGTGCTCGACGAGGCCGACCGCATGCTCGACATCGGCTTCCTGCCGGACCTGCAACGCATCCTGAGCTACCTGCCCAAGCAGCGCACCACGCTGCTGTTCTCGGCCACCTTCTCGCCCGAGATCAAGCGCCTGGCCAACAGCTACCTGCAAGACCCCATCACCGTGGAGGTGGCGCGCTCCAACGCCACGGCCTCCACCGTCGAGCAGCACTTCTACCGCGTCGACGACGACGACAAGCGCGGCACGCTGCGCCAGATCCTGCGCGACCGTGGCTTGAAACAGGCCTTCGTGTTCGTCAACAGCAAGTTGGGTTGCGCGCGCTTGGCGCGCTCGCTGGAGCGCGACGGCCTGAACACCGCCGCGCTGCACGGCGACAAGAGCCAGGACGAGCGCCTGAAGGCACTGGACGCTTTCAAGCAGGGCAACGTCGACCTGCTGGTCTGCACCGACGTGGCCGCGCGCGGCCTGGACATCAAGGACGTGCCGGCGGTGTTCAACTTCGACATCCCGTTCAACGCCGAGGACTACGTGCACCGCATCGGCCGCACGGGCCGCGCGGGCGCCTCGGGCCTGGCGGTGTCCTTCGTCTCCGGTCGCGACGCGCGTCTGGTGGGCGAGCTGGAAAAGCTGCTGGGCAAGAAGCTGGAGATCGAGGCGCTGGAGCTGGAGCAGGACCGCCGCCCCGCCGGCCGGTTCAACGACGGCCAGCGCGCCTGGCAGCGCGAGGAAGGCGAGCGCGAACCGCGCGAGTCCCGTCCGCCACGCGCGCCGTCGGCCCCCCGCGTGTCGCGTGCGCCGGCCGATCCCTTCTTCGACCAGCCCTACGAGGCCAAGCCCGTGAGCGAGGACGCCCCGCCGCCGCAATGGGACACGGCGCAGCGCGCGAACGCGCCCAAGAGCCTGTCGCCCAACATCAAGCAGCGCCGCAAGGTGCCCGCGCTGTTCAAGTCCAGCGCGCCGCCGCCGGCCAATTCGTGATCGGCCGGATCAGCGTCGCCTGATCACTTGCCCGGTCGCTGCGACTGGGCGCATTTCACCTCGAAGCGCTCCACCTCACCCGGCCCCGCACCCAGCCGCGCGGCCGTGAGGCAGCCGCCCCACACGCAACCCGTGTCCAGCGCCAGCAGGTCCGGCTGGTGCACGCCGCGCAGCGTGGACCAGTGGCCGAAGGCCACCGGTGTGTCCGCCGTGCGTCGCCCCGGCACCTCGAACCAGGCGAAATGCCCCTCGGGCGCGGCGCCGGCGCCGTCCTTGGTCTCGAACTCCATCTCTCCTTCGGCCGTGCAGAAGCGCAGCCGCGTGAAGGCGTTGACGATCACGCGCAGGCGGTCGCTGCCTTGCAGCGTGTCCGCCCAGCGCGCGGGCTGGTTGCCGTACATCTGGTGCAGGAAGTCGCCCCAGTCAGGTGCCTGCAGAACGGTCTCCACCTCGTGAGCCAGCCGCAGGGCCTCGGCTGCGTCCCACTGCGGCAGCACGCCCGCGTGCACCAGCAGCCAGCCGCGCTCCATCAGGGCCAAGGGGCGCTGGCGCAGCCAGTCGAGCAGTTCCACACGGTCGGGCGCGGACAGGATGTCGCCGATGGTGTCGCTGCGATGCGGCTTGCGCACGCCCTGGGACACCGCGAGCAGGTGCAGGTCGTGGTTGCCCAGCAGGCACTGCCCGCTGCCGCCGAGCGCGATCAGGCGACGCAGCGCGGCCAGCGACGCGGGGCCCCGGTTGACCAGGTCGCCCAGCACCACCAGGCGGTCCCGGCTCGGGGAGAAGTCGATCCGCTCGAGCAAGCGGCCCAGGGCTTCGTCACAGCCTTGCACATCGCCAATGAGATAAATTGCCATCGCCCGATTATGGGTAGGACCCCATGGACACCCTCCTCATCGTCTTCCTGACCTTGCTCAATGGCGCGTTCGCCATGTCCGAGCTCGCGCTCGCCTCCAGCCGCAAGGCACGTCTGGCGGCCATGGCCGAGGCCGGCGATAAGGGCGCGCACACGGCGCTGCTACTGCTCGACAACCCCACGCAGTTCCTCTCCTCGGTGCAGGTGGGCATCACCTCCATCGGCATGCTCAACGGCATCGTGGGCGAGGCGGCGTTCAGCGACGACCTGGGGCGGTGGTTCCAGTCGTTCGGTCTGGAGGACACGGTGGCCGGCGTGCTGGCCACGGCGATCGTGGTGACCGTCATCACCTTCATCACCATCGTCTTTGGCGAGCTGGTGCCCAAGCGCATCGGCCAGCTCTACCCCGAGGCGGTGGCGCGCTGGGTGTCGCGCCCCATGGCCGCGGTGGCGCGTGGCGCCAAACCCTTCGTGTGGCTGCTCACGCACACCACGCAGTGGGTGCTCAAGGCCCTGCGCGTGGACAACTCGGCCGCGCAGGTGGTGACCGAGGCCGAGATCGAGGCCAGCCTGGCCGAGGGCGTGGACGCCGGCATCATCGAGGCGCAGGAACACCGCATGGTGCGCAACGTGTTCGGGCTCGACGACCGGCTGCTCACCTCCATCATGGTGCGGGCCTCCGACATCGAATGGCTCGACGCGGCCACCGACGTGGACGGAGCGGTCCGTCAGGCCGCTGTCTCGGGGCACTCCTGGTACCCGGTGTGCCGGGGGGGGCTGGAAGACGTGGTGGGCGTGATCCACGTGCCGCGCTTGCTGGCGCTGCAGGCCGAAGGCGAGCAGGGCGTCGTGGGCGCGCACGCGCAGCCGGCCGTTTTCGTGCCCGAGACGCTCACGGGCATGGAGCTGCTCGAGCAGTTCCGCGCGCGGGCCTCGCGCATGGTGTTCGTGGTGGACGAGTACGGGGTGGTGCAGGGGCTGCTCACGCCGCTGGACATGCTGGAGGCCATCACCGGTGAGCTCTCGCCCGAGCTGCCACTGGACGCCTGGGCACGCCAACTGGACGACGGCACCTGGGAAGTCGATGGCGCGATGCCGGTGGCGGAGCTGAAGTCGCGCCTGGAGATCGACGCGCTGCCCGACGAGGACAAGGGCCGCTACGCCACCGTCGCGGGCCTGATGCACTCCATGGCCGGCGAGTTGCTGAACCAGGGGCAGTTTGTGGAGGGCGCGGGCTGGCGCTTCGAGGTGCGCGAGGTGGACGGTCGGCGCATCGCACGCGTGCTCATCACCCCGCTGCCGCCAGAGGAAGCCGACACCCTCGTCCCGGGCGAGGACGGCTGAGTCAGCGCACGCCCCACCAGGGCGGCAGCAGCGCGCGCACCTCGGGGCTGGCGAAGCGCTCGTCGAGCAGCAGCAGGGTGCCCCGGTCCTGCGGCGTGCGGATCAGGCGGCCGGCGGCCTGCACCACCTTGTGCAGGCCGGGGTAGAGGTAGGTGTCGGCCCAGCCCTGTGCGCCGGTGTGCTGCAAGCGTTCGCGCAGGGCCTCGCTCAGCGCGTCGGGTGGTGGCAGGCCCAGGGTGGCGATGCTCACGCCCACCAGGCGCGATCCGGGCAGGTCGATGCCTTCGCCGAACACGCCGCCCAGCACCGCGAAGCCCATGCCCTGGCCGCCCTCCACGAAGCGCGCGATGAAAGCCTCGCGCGCGGCCTCGTCCATGCTGCGCGACTGCGACCACACGGTCACGTCCGGGTGCGCGGCGCGGAACGCCTCCATGGCTTGCGTGAGGTAGTCGAAGCTGCTGAAAAAGGCGAGGTGGTTGCCCGGGTGCGCCCGGTAGTGCGCGCCGAGCTCGTCCACCAGGCGCGGCAGGGTGCGCACGCGGTCGGCCCAGCGCGTGGACAGGCCGCGCGCCACGCGCACCGACCACTGCGCCGGGTCGAAGGGCGAGTCCACCTCGAGGCGCGCCACCGGCTCAGGCAGGCCCAGCAGGCGCTGCGCGTGCGCCATGGGCGCGAGCGTGGCCGAGAACAGCGTGGCCGCGTGCGCGCCGGCCCAGCGCGGCGTGAGCAGTTCGGCCGGCAGCAGGCAGCGCAGCGCGAGGCGCGGGCGCGGTTTGCCGCGGCGCGCGGGCGGGCCGGGCGAGCGCTCCACCACCGAGTGCGCGCCGAAACGCTCGGCCACACGCAGAAAGTGCACCGCCTCGAACAGCCAGGGCTGCAGGCCCACGGCGGCCTGCGGATGGCGCGCCATGAAGTCGGTGAGCGTGGCGACGTGGCGGCCCAGCGTGGCCATGAAGGCGGCGGGCAGGGCGTCGTCGAGCGCGGGGGTGTCGGGCGCTGCTTCAGGTGCCTGTGGCGCCAGCGCGCCCCAGGCGCGGTGCACCGAATCCATGGTGGCCTTCAAGGCCTTCGGCGCCTGCGCGCGCCAGGCGCCGAAGCGCTGCGGGTCCAGCTCGGCGCTGTACATGCGGCGCGCGCGCTCGGCCAGGTTGTGGGCCTCGTCCAGCAGCAGTTGCACGCGCCAGCCCTCGGCCTGCGCGAGGGACCAGGCTTGCGCGTTCAGGTCGAACCAGTGGTTCACGTCGCCCACCACCACGTCGGCCCAGCGCTGCATCTCCTGCGCCAGGTAGTAGGGGCAGATGCGGTGCGCGAGCGCGATCTCGCGCAGGGCCTCGCGGTCCAGCCAACCGACACGCGCGGCGGCTTCGCGCGCGCCGCCCAGGCGGTCGTAGAAGCCCTGCGCCAGCGGGCAGGACTCGCCGTGGCAGGCCTTGTCGGGGTGCTCGCAGGCCTTTTCGCGCGCCAGGCGCTCCAGCACGCGCATCGGCTGTGCGTTCAGCCGGCGCAGGCCGTCGAGCGCGATGGCGCGGCCCGTGGTCTTGGGCGTGAGCACCAGCAACTGGTCGCTGCCCAGCACCGGCATGGCGCGCAGCGCGCCGAACAGCGTGGCCACCGTCTTGCCGATGCCGGTGGGCGCCTGCGCGAGCAGGTGACGGCCCGCGCGCTGCGAACGGAACACGGCCTCGGTGAGTTCGCGCTGGCCCGCGCGATAGCCTTCGAAAGGGAAGGGCATGGTGGCCAGCGCGGCGTCGCGCGCGCGGCGGTGTTCGGCTTCCTGCCAGGCCCAGTCTCGGTAGCGCGTGCACAGGTCCTGGGTGAAAGCCCGCAGCGAGTCGCGCGTGCCCTGGCGCGTGAGCACCGTCTCGTGGCCGCTGTCGATGTCGTAGTAGATGAGCGCGAGTTCGATCGCGTCGAGGTTCTCGGCTTCGCACAGCAACCAGCCGTACACCTGCGCCTGCGCCCAGTGCAGGGCCTGGCGGTTGGGCGTGATGAGCGTCGGGTCGCCGCGGTGCGTCTTGGTTTCGTCGAGACGGCGGGCCTGGGGGTCGTAGCCGTCGGCGCGGCCTTGCAGCAGCAGGCCTTCGCACAGGCCCGAGAGCGTGCGTTCGCGCTGGTAGTGCGCGGGGCGGCGCGCGGCCACGCTGGCGTGCCCCGCGATGCCTTCGAAGGCGCTGGGCGCGGGCGTGAAGCGGTGGTCCAGGTCGCCCGCGCGCGCGGCGAAGTCGCACAGGCGTCGCACGGCGACGCGCAGGGGCTCGGAGACGGGTTCGGCGGACACGGAGCGGGGATCATACGGAACGAAAATCCCGCTGTGAGCGAGCCTTCTCCTTTGCCTCTTCCCCTGACCCGACGCCACCACCAGCGCCTGCGCGAGATGCACCGCTCGGCGGGCTGGCCCTGCCACGATGCCATCGAGGTCGAGCTGATCGCGGCCGGTTGCCTGCAGCGCTGCTTCGACGGCGCCGGGCGCGAGCACCTGCGCGTGAGCGACGAGGGCATCGTGCTGCTGGCGCGCATCTACGCGCGCAATCGCGCCGCGCTGTCGGCGCACGGGGCATTGGTGCAGCGCGTGGCGCTGGAGCAGACGCGTGCGGGCCGCCTTACCTGGTGCGGCCTGGCGTTGCGCGCACCGCTGCCGCGCGAGGGCGAACCGCTGGCCAATGACTGGGTGATGGCCTGCCCCGACGTGTACTCGATTCGCCGCAGCTCGCGCGCCGACTGGCTGGAGCCCGTGGTGCACGAGATCAAGGTGAGCCGCGCGGATCTGCTGTCCGACCTGCGCAAGGCCGATAAGCGCGCGGCCTACCTGGGCATGGCGGGTGCGGTGTGGTACGTGCTGGGGCGCGACGCCAAGGGCAGGCCGGTGGGCGACGAGACCGACGTGCCCGAGGACTGCGGCGTGCTGATCGACGCCGGTGCTGCGGGTTGGGAGATGCGCCGCGAAGCACCGCGCCGCGCGGTGTCGCAACTGCCGCTGGGCGTGTGGCTGGCTCTGGCGCAGGCCACGCCGCTGCGGATCGACGAGCCCGATCAGCAAGGGCTCTGAGCGGCGCCTGCGCAGAAGCGGGCCGCGATCGGCGTTCGCGAATTCCCGAAGACAGGCCATCGGGCCATCGGCCGTCCTGCCGGCTTGGCCTCGGACAGGCTGCGGATACCGGAGCGTGCGTCGCATCGCTACCTTGTCGCCTCCAGGTCCCTGGGGAACAAGGAGTGCAGATGGAACGTCGTTCGATGCGGTGGTTCGCGGCCGCGATGGCGGTGGTGTCGCTCACCGCCTGCGGTGGTGGCGGTGGCGATGCGCCCAGCGACGCCGGTGGCTCGGGGAGCAGTGCCGATCAGAGCCCGAGTCCCAGTCCGGGCCCGAATCCAGACCCCGGCGGCACGCCGCCTGCGCCGCCACCGGCCGGTACGCCACCGTCGCCCCCTGCACCGCCGCCGGTCGGCACGCCCCCCGCCGCACCGCCACCGGGATCGGGCACCGCACCGATTCCCGATCCCGGTCCCGGACCGGTCACGCCGTTCACCGTCACGGTCGCGTCCGCGCCGCAGCGGGGTTTGAAACTCGAATGGACCGCGGTGGCTGGTGCTGTCGGTTATCGAATCGAGCGCGATGTCGATGCCAGTGATGGGGTCGACAACTTCCAGACCGTGGACTTCGTGGCGGCCCCGGCCCTGTCTCGCACGTTCACCGACCTTCCTCTGGTCGAAGCCATGAACCACAAATATCAGGTTCGCGCCATTGGGGCAGCCGGTCCTCCATTGGCGATAGACGCGGAATCGGTGAGCGGCGACCTGGCCGCATCGATCACCAGCGGCCCTACCACACTGGATGATTCCAGCGGCAACATGGCACGCGCGATGGCAACCGCCCTGCGTGACAACTCGCGGCATGTGCTGGCCGTGGGCTTGCCCGGGGCGAACCTGGGCATGGGCACGGTCAAGATCTACGAACGCCCCATCACTGGCGGGGCCTGGGTCGAAGCACAGCCGGGCCTCTCGCTGGAGTCGCTGGAGTTGGAAGACCATTTCGGCGCCAGCGTGGCCCTGTCGCCCAACGGGATGTATCTGGCGGTGGGAATTCCTGGGGATGACGGCGCGACCGACGGCAGCGGGGTCAATCCCGACCCCTTACCCACCGCGCTCGATGTGAAGGACTCGGGGGCCGTGCAGGTCTATCGCTACGTGGCGGGTGCCGGCTGGACGCCGGACGCACGGATCAAGGCGATCAACGCGGGGCCGCGCGATTCGTTCGGAGCCGCCGTGGCCATCAGCAACGACGGTCATCTCATCGTGGGCGCACCCAATGAAGACGGCTCACTTCCCCCAGGCGGATATTGGATCAACTCCTTCATCCCGGCAGGGTTGGGTGATGACCGGACCAATGCCCAGGACCGGGGTGCCGTGTATGGCTATGGAAGAAGCAGCGTGGGCTATTCCAGCGTGATGTACATGAAGCCGCCCATCGATGGGGGAGGACGTTCGCTGTACTACGGTGCCGCCCTGGCGCTGGACGCACTGGGGCAGCGGCTGGCCGTCGGCGCACCCGGTGCGTCCTATAACGGCTCGAGGGCTGGCGGCGTGGTTTTCTACGACCTGAGCTGGAACTTCACGACGCCAACGGAGGTTTTTCCTGGAGCGGCGCTCAAGGAGCATGTCGGAACGGGCGGTGAACGCAGCGTCCCGCTCACGGACGACCCCCCTCTCTCGTCTTCCGCATTCCGGGGGCTGGGCGGCGCGCTGGCCATGAGCGCCTTGGGCGATTGGGTGGCGGCTGGTTACGCCGAGAAAGGTGGCCTGGTCACCGGGACCGGCGTTTCGCTGCCTTCGAACGCAGGCCAGGTGGCCCTGTATCGCCACCAGGGGGGCGCCTGGGCCTGGCATTCCTCCCCCACCGCGCCCGCGCCGCGCGCCAACGATCGCTTCGGCATCAACGTGTCCCTGGTCAACGAGGGCAAGGGACTCCAACTGCTCGTGGGTGCTCGTGAGGACAGCAGCGGGCACAACGGCCTGATGCGCGCGGCGGATATCGCGCCCGAGAGCTTCTCGTCGACGCCAGAAACCGGTGCGGCCCATTACTTCGTCGCAAACGCCGACCCCAGCCAGCCAATGGTGCTCAAGGCGCGGCTGAAATCGCCCAATCGCATCCATCAGGAGTGGCTGGGCCTGTCCACCGCCATGACCAAGGACGGCAACGAGCTCTTGCTGAGTGGGCAATACCAGGACGATCCGAATGAGCCCTTCTCGAAGGTGATCTTCTTTGGCTACTGATGGCAATGGCCGTTGTGCGCGGCTCGATTCGATTTTCTGAAGGAACAAGGAATGCAGACGGTGCGTCGTTCGATGCAGTGGTTCGCGGCCGCGATGGCGGTGGTTTGTCTGAGTGCTTGCGGTGGCGGGGTGGACGAACCCGCTGATGGCGATGGATCGGGCAGCGGGTCGGCGCCGGCACCGAGTCCGAGCCCTAGCCCAGGGGGCGATCCGGGTGGTTCTGCGCCGCCGCCCCCGCCTTCGTCGCCGCCTCCCTCGGGCTCACCACCACCGCCTTCGGCACCGCCGCCTTCGGGCTCGCCGCCAGCGTCTCCCCCGCCGGGTTCGGGCACGGGGCCGATCACCGATCCGGGCAACGGATCGGGTACGCCCTCCATCACGCTGACGATCGCATCCGTGGCTCAGCGAGGTCTGAAGCTCGACTGGCCGGCAGTCTCCGGTGCCTCCAGTTACCGCATCGAGCGGGATGTCGATGCGACCGATGGCACCGACAGCTTCACGCAGGTCGCCGAATCGTCGATTCCTTCGAGCACCTTCACCAATCTGAGTCTCGTGGAGGCGATGAACCACAAGTACCGGGTCACCGCTTGTGGGGTGAGTGGCTGCAACCTGGCGTTGGGCACCGCGTCGGTGAGCGGCGACCTGGCCCAATCGATCGTCGGGGTGAGTGCCGATGTCGATGACAACAATGTGGCCCGTGTGATGACCACCGCGAAACGGGGCAGCACGCACGTGCTCGCCGTGGGCCTGCCCGGCGCCAACGGTGAACGCGGCATGGTTCTGGTCTACGAACGGGCGGAAGGCAGCGCGCAGTGGTCGACCTTGCCCACGTCCCTTGCGCGAACGAATGGCGTCGCCTCCGATCGCTTCGGTGCAAGCGTGGCGCTGTCGCCCAGCGGGCAATGGCTGGCGGTGGGAATACCGGGCGACGACGCGCCCTCCGACCTGGACGGCGTCAACCCCAATCCGCCCGATGGCACGCCCTTGGTGGACGGCTCGGGCGCGGTGCAGGTGTACCGGCATTCCAGCGGCAGCGGATGGACACTGGTCGCGCGAATCAAGGCGGCCAATGCGGGCGAGAAGGACGCGTTCGGCTCTGCGGTCGCCATCGGAAACGAAGGACAACTCCTCGTCGGCGCGCCGAACGAGGACGGCGGTGCGAATGGTGACGTTTATCGGTACGGCACGGCCGAGGCCAACGCGCTTGACGACAACACGGCCGAGGACCGCGGCGCGGTGTACGCGTACGCGGCCAGTGGTGAGCTCTACAGCTTCAAGGCTTACGTGAAGCCGCCCGTGCAAACGGGCTCGACCGCCGTCTTCTTCGGGGCGGCCATCGCGGCGGACCAGTCCGCGCAGCGCGTCGCCGTGGGGGCGCCGCGCGCATCGTTCAACGGCTTGTTTGCCGGCGGCGTGTTGATCTATGACCTGGCCTGGCTCTGGTCCGACGCGACGAAACCTGCCTCGCTGGCGTCCGGCTTCGCACCGGCGGCCAACCGCTCCTCGTCGGTGTCTCCCAATCCGGATGCATCGTCTTCCGCCTACAAGGGCTTCGGCGGTGCCCTGTCCATGAGCGCCGGTGGCGACTGGTTGGCCGTGGGCTACCCCGACAAGGGTTACGACCCCCTGGACGGCAGTGCGATCCGTTCGGCCGCGGGCCAGGTGGTCGTCTATCAACGCCAGAACACCTTGTGGAGCGAATACTCGGTGCTGTTGGCCCATGCGCCACGGGCGGCCGATCGCTTCGGCATCAGCGTCTCGTTGGTGAACGTCAATGGGCCCCGGCTGCTTGTCGGTGTTCGCGAGGACGGCAGCCGACACGATGGCCTCAAGCGCGCGGCCGACATCGCGCTCGAGGACAACAGTCTCCCCGCCTCACCCGCGCAAGCCGGCGCGGGCTACTACTTTGTCGACAACCCGAACCCCGACCCCAGCCAGCCGAGGATGGTGATCAAGGCGCGATTGAAGGCGCCTGACGCTCAGCTAAACCAGTGGCTGGGTCAGGCCACGGCCATGACAAGGGATGGCAGCGAGCTGTTGCTGAGTGGCAAGCACGTCGACGGGTCCAGCGCCATCTTCTTCGGCTACTGAGTCTTCGCCCGCAACAACCGCAGCCCGTTGAACACCACCAGCAAACTCGCGCCCATGTCGGCGAACACCGCCATCCACATGGTGGCGCTGTCGAACACCGCCAGCAGCAGGAAGACCAACTTGATGCCCAGCGCCAGCGCGATGTTCTGCCACAGCACCGCGTGCGTGCACCGCGACAGGCGAATGGTTTCGGGCACCTTGCGCAGGTCGTCGTTCATCACGATCACGTCGGCCGCTTCCATGGCGGTGTCGTTGCCCGCGCCGCCCATGCCGAAGCCGATGCGGGCCGCGCTGAGCGCGGGGCCGTCGTTGATGCCATCGCCCACCATGCCCACGTCGCCCTGGGCGCGCAGCGCCTCGATGGCGTCGAGCTTGTCCTGCGGCAGCAGGTTGGCGCGCACCTCGCCGATGCCGACCTGGGCCGCGATGGCCTGGGCCGTGGCGAGGTTGTCGCCGGTGAGCATGACGGTGGTGATGCCCAGCGCGTTCAGTTCCTCGACGGCCTGACGGCTCGTGGCCTTGGTGGTGTCGGCCACCGCGAACAGCGCGAGCACGCCCTGATCGCCCGCGAGCAGGGTGACGGTGCGGCCCTCGGCCTCGTGCTCACGCATCAGTGCTTCCAGCTCGGGCGAGCACTGCTGGCGCTCTTCCATCCAGCGGTGGTTGCCCAGTGCGTAGGCCTGCCCCTCGACCTGCCCGCGCACGCCACGGCCGGGCTCGGCGGCGAAGCCGTCGATGGCCGAGGCTGCGGTGTCGAGGCCGGCGGCGATGGCTTTTGAAACGGGGTGGTCCGAGCGCGCCGCCAGGCCGCGTGCGATGGCCAGCACCCGCTCGGGCGCCGGGGTGCCCGGCAGCACCGCCTGCGCCACCAGCCGCGGCTTGCCTTCGGTCACGGTGCCGGTCTTGTCCACCGCCAGCACGCGCAGTCGGCGTGCGTCTTCCAGGTACACACCGCCCTTGATGAGGATGCCGCGCCGCGCCGCCGCCGCGAGGCCGCTGACCACCGTCACCGGCGTGGAGATCACCAGCGCGCAAGGGCAGGCGATGACGAGCAGCACCAATGCCTTGTACACGGCCGTGAGCCAAGGCCAGCCGAACAGCAGCGGGCCGAGCAGCGCCACGGCCAGGGCGAAGGCGAACACCGCCGGCGTGTAGACGGCCGCGAAGCGGTCGACGAAGCGCTGCGTGGGCGCGCGTTTGGACTGCGCCTGCTCGACCGCGTGGATGATGCGCGCGAGCACGGTGTCGCCCGCGGGCTTGCTCACCTCGAACTCCAGCGCGCCATGCTGATTGATGGTGCCGGCGAAGACCTCGTCGCCCGGGCCCTTGTCCACGGGGATGCTCTCGCCCGTGATGGGCGACTGGTCGGCCGCGCTGTGGCCAGCGGTGATGCGGCCATCGAGCGCGAAGCGTTCGCCGGGCTTCACGCGCACGGTCGCGCCGACGGCCACCGCCTTCGCGTCCACCAGCGCCCACTGGCCATTGGCCTGGCGCACCTCGGCCTGCGGTGGCGACAGGGCCAGCAGGCCCGAGATGGCGTGGCGCGCGCGCTCGACCGAACGCGCCTCGATCAGCTCGGCCAGCGAGTACAGCGCCATCACCATGGCTGCCTCGGGCCACTGGCCGATGAGGAAGGCGCCGGTGACGGCAACCGCCATCAGTGCATTGATGTTGAGCTGGCCACGACGCAGCGCGGCGAGGCCTTGCTGGAACACCTCGGTGCCGGCGAGCGCGATGGCCGCCAGCGCGACGCCCATGCCCGCTACCTTCCAGGGCCAGGTCTCGGGCGCCAGGAAGTGCAGACCTTCGGCCACCAGGGCCATGAGCAGCGCCAGGCCCATGCGCACCCAGTCGCGTGCGGTGGCGGGGCCATGGTCATGGCCGTGACCGTCGTCGTGATCGTGGTCGTGCGCCGCGTCGTCGTGCGGCTGTTGGTGTTTGTGCGGACGGGGGGCGGTGGGGGGCGGGCAGCAGGCCTTGGACATGGCGAAATGTTCTCCTTGCCTCCATTGCAAGGCCTGTAGCGGGTACGGAGTCAAGCCTGCATCGCCAGAAAGGGCAAACCCCGCCGAAGCGGGGTTTGATGTAGTCAAGCGCCGAAGCCGATCAGGCCAGCATGTCGGCCCAGATGTTGCGCGCCCAACCGAAGGCGTAGGCGCCTTCCATCTCGCTGGCCGCGCCGGACAGGCCGCCCGAGCCGGGCACCGTGAGCATGGTCTTCTGTGCCGCGTCGTAGCGGTGCACGCTGGCCACGTGCACCACCTCCTTGGCGGTAACGAAGCTGTAGCAGGTGTTGGCGTACAGCGGGTTCTGCGGCGGCTGCTGGCCCGTCAGCAGCGAGACCACGGCGGCCGCGCAGGTTTTGCCGTGCTGGTTGGCCATGTGGCCCGACTTGGGCATGGCTGGCGCGATCTGGATGGCGTCGCCGAGCACGTGGATGTTCTTCGCCGCCTTCGATTCGAATGTGAGGAAGTCCACCTCGCACCAGCGCGCGTTGGCCGTGGCCAGGCCGCTCTTGACGGCGATGGCGCCGGCGCGCATGTCGGGCAGCACGTTGGCCACGCCGGCCTTGAAGTCGTCGTTGAAGTCGAACTTCAGGGTATTGGTGGCCGCGTCCACGTCGACCAGCTTGTGTTTGGGCCGGTACTCGATGAGGCCCTTGTAGTGCTCGTCCCAGGCCTTGAGGAACAGGCCCTTCTTGGAGGTGATGTCGTCGTTGGCGTCGAAGATGATGACCTTGCTCTTGGGCTTGGCCACCTTGAAGTAGCTGGCCACCATGCAGGCGCGTTCGTACGGGCCGGGCGGGCAGCGGTAGGGCGCCAGGGGGATGGCGATGGCGAAGGTGCCGCCGTCGGGCAGGGCCTTGAGCTGATCGTGCAGCGCGGCGGTCTGCGGGCCGGCTTTCCAGGCGTGCAGGATCCTGTCTTGCGCACCGGGCTTGGCCAGACCGGGGATGGTGGGCATGAAGTCGATGCCGGGCGAGAGGATGAGCCGGTCGTAGGGCAGGGTGGCGCCGCTGGCGAGCTTCACCGTGCGCTTGTCGGCGTCGATGCTCTCGACCGTGTCGCGCACCACCTTCACGCCGTGTTTGCGCTGCAACTGGTCGTAAGAGACGGTGATGTCGGCCAGGGTCTTGTGGCCGCCCACCACCAGGTTGCTCAGCGGGCAGGACACGAAGTTGGCGTTGGGCTCCACCAGCGTCACTTCCACGCGGCCCTCGGAGAACAGACGCACGTACTTGGCGGCCGTGGCGCCGCCGTAGCCGCCGCCCACCACCACCACCTTCGGTCCACCGCTGCCGCCGGTGGCGCAGCCGGCCAGCAGGCCCAGGCCCGCCACCGCCGAGCCGGCGCCCAATGTCTGTACGAATTGACGACGTTTCATGGTGCCGCTCCTCACTTCTTCTGGGCCGCGAAGTACGCGGCGATCTGGGCCAGTTGCTCGTCGCTGTAGCCCTTGGACAGCTGGTGCATGATGGTCGCGGGCCGCTGGCCGTTCTTGAAGGCCAGCAACTGCTGCAGCAGTTCGTCCTTGTTGCGGCCAGCCAGGCCGATCATGCCGGGCTCGGCGCGGCCGTCGGTGCCGTGGCAGTTGGCGCAGGCCGCGGCCCACACGCGGACCTGGTTGACCTGGGCGTGGGCCCCGGCGCTCAGGGCCAGCAGCGTCGCCGCCGCCAGCCATCTTGTTGTTCTCTGCATCGTCGTCTCCGATTGCGGGTTGGGATGGAAGCGCACCCAAAACTGTAGCAGCGGGCCTTCCTCGAAAAACAGATATCGGTATGCCTGGGGTGCGGTGCGGCCCTCTGGCATTGAAGACCAGCCGGTGGGGAAGTGCATCAAGGGTTTACGCTCATCCAAATATCAGCAATTAACGATATAGTCGCGCCCCTGAGATTCCTTCTGAACGGACCGTGCCGTGTCTGACCCACTGCAACACACGATCGGGCGGGTGCTGCCCGCCCCCGAAAACCACCTCGACGCCGAGCGCCTCGAGCAGGCGCGCAAGGCGCGCCGCAGCTTCATGGGCAAGGCCCTGGCGATGGGCGCGGGCGCCGTGGCCGCGGGCCACGCTTCGCGCGCGCTGGCGAGCGAAGGCGAGGGCGACCCCGCCATCCTCAAGATGCCCGAGCACACGCGCGGCCTGGGCCGCCCGGTGGCCGAGAACCCGTACGGCCAACCCAGCAAGTGGGAAGCCAACCTGCAGCGCCGCCAGAGCCCGGGCCTCACGCGCGTGCCGCAGGCCTCGGTGAGCTTCACGCCGCTGCAGGGCCTGTTCGGCATGATCACGCCCAGTGGCCTGCACTTCGAGCGCCACCACCAGGGCTGGTGGGACATCGACCCCAGCCAGCACCGCCTGATGGTGCACGGCCTGGTGAAGCGCTCGCGCGTGTTCACCATGGACGACCTGATGCGCCTGCCCAGTGTCTCGCGCATCCACTTCATCGAATGCGGCGCCAACTCCGCGCCCGAGTGGGGCAACGTGGCCCTGCCCACGGTGCAGTACACGCACGGCATGGTGAGCTGCTCCGAGTTCACGGGCGTGCGCCTGTCCACGCTGCTGGAGATGTGCGGCGTGGACAAGAAGCTCGGCAAGTTCGTGTTGGCCGAGGGCGCCGACGGTTCGTCGATGACGCGCACCATCGACATGGAGCGCGCGATGGAGGACTGCATCGTCGCCTGGGCCATGAACGGCGAGATGCTGCGTCCCGAGAACGGCTACCCGCTGCGCCTGGTGGTGCCGGGCATCCAGGGTGTGAGCTGGGTGAAGTACCTGCGCCGCCTGGAGGTGGGCGACCAGAAGTGGGCCAGCAAGGACGAGGCGGTGCACTACATCGACCTCATGCCCGACGGCACGCACCGCCAGTACACCGGCATCCAGGAGTGCAAGAGCGTGATCACCACGCCCTCGGGCGGGCAGATGCTGCTCGACAAGGGCTACTACAACGTGAGCGGTCTGGCCTGGTCGGGCCGCGGGTCCATCAAGCGCGTGGACGTGAGCGTGGACGGTGGGCGCAACTGGCGCACCGCGCGCCTGGAAGGCCCGGTGCTGGACAAGGCGCTCACGCGCTTCAACATCGACTGGGTGTGGGACGGCCAACCCGCCATCCTGCAGAGCCGCGCGATCGACAGCACCGGCTACGTGCAACCCAAGATCAACCAGCTGCGCGCGGTGCGCGGCACGCGCTCGATCTACCACCAGAACGCGATCCAGTCGTGGAAGGTGGCGGAGAACGGCGAAGTGTCCAACGTCCAGGTGTATTGATATGAATCACCCCCGCCGCGCTACGCGCGACCCCCTCAAGGGGGCAACACCTGCGGCCCGGCAAAGCCGGTTCCGCGGTGTTTCCCGGTTCTGCTTCGGCGTTCTCACACTGACTTTGAGCCAGCTTGCGCTGGCCCAAAGTCAACCCTGGCACGAGGTCGGCCGCGAAGCCACACCCGCCGAGATCAAGGCCTGGGACATCGACGTGCGCCCCGACTTCAAGGGCCTGCCCAAGGGCGAGGGCAGCGTCGCGCTGGGTGAGAAGGTCTGGGAGGCGCAGTGCGCGTCCTGCCACGGTTCCTTCGGTGAATCGAACGAGGTGTTCACGCCCATCGTGGGCGGCACCACGAAGGCCGACATCGAACGTGGCCGCGTGAAGAACCTGGAGCCGGGCAACACCTTCCCGCAGCGCACCACGCTGATGAAGGTGGCCACTGTCTCCACGCTGTGGGACTACATCAACCGCGCCATGCCCTGGAACGCGCCCAAGACGCTCAAGACCGAAGAGGTCTACGGCGTGCTCGCGTACATCCTGCACCTGGGCGACATCGTGCCGGCCGACTTCACGCTGTCGGACCAGAACATCGCTGAAGTGCAGAAGCGCATGCCCAACCGCAACGGCATGGTGTTTCACGAGCCGCTGTGGAAAGCCTCGGGCAAGGGCGACGCGAAAAACGTGGCCTGCATGAAGGACTGCCCCACCGAGGCCCAGGTGCGTTCCTCGCTGCCCGACTTCGCGCGCGACGCGCACGGCAACATTCAGGAACAGAACCGTGTGGTGGGCCCGGTGCGCGGTGCCGACACCACGAAGCCGCCGCCCAAAGGCCCGGTGGGCAGCGTGCCCCCGCCCGCGCCGGTGGTGGTGGCCGCCGCCCCGGCGGCCACCCCGGGCGCGGTGGATGTGAAAGCGCTGCTCACCGCCAATGGCTGCACGGCATGCCACGGCATCAGCAACAAGATCGTCGGCCCCGGCTTCACCGAGATCCTCGCCAAGCACAAGGGCAAGGCCGATCTGGAGACCTACCTGGCCGGCAAGATCAAGTCCGGCGGCGGTGGCGTGTACGGTGCCGTCCCCATGCCGCCTCAGCCCCAGCTCAAGGACGCCGAGGCCCTGGCCATCGCGCGCTGGATCGCGGGTGGCCCGCGTTGAGCGGCCGCCCCTCGATGCCCATTGGCGTTTACCCCCTGTCCCTATCGTCGAGGAAACATTAGCGTATGAGCATAGACATTCTTGTGGACGCGCCCACCAGCGCGGGCCCTGATCGCGGGGCATTGCCTGCCCGTGCCCGGGCCTCGCGTCTCGATCGATAAACTCGCCCCCCTCAAGCCCCGAATTTGCACAGGAGTTCAAACATGAACCAGAACCGTCGAGACGCCCTCAAGACCACCGGTGCCTTTGCCACCCTGGTCTCGCTGGGCATCGTTACGCAGAGCCAGGCGAACGCCGCGCTCGAACGCTCGAGCTTCGAGGGCAAGACCCTGGCCGACGCGCTCAAGGCCGTGGGCGGCACGCCGGCCAACAGCGACCAGGTCACCGTGGTCGCCCCCGATATCGCCGAGAACGGCGCCGTGGTGCCCATCGGCGCCTCCAGCAAGCTGCCCAACACCACCGAGATCTTCCTCATCGTCGAGAAGAACCCGATGCCGCTGGCCGCCGCCTTCACCATCCCGGCCGGCACGCTGCCCGAGATCTCCACGCGCCTGAAGATGGGCCAGAGCTCCAACGTGATTGCCGTGGTCAAGGCCGACGGCAAGCTCTACTCCGCGACCAAGGAAACCAAGGTCACCCTGGGCGGCTGCGGCGGTTGATCGGCCCGCGTCCCTTTCGAGATTCAACGTACACAGGAGTCCACCATGGCTGATCCGATGCGCATCCGCGCCGCCGTTGCCGACGGCGAAACCACTGTTCGCGTGCTCATGTCGCACATCATGGAACCCGGCACCCGCCGCGACGCGGCCGGCGCCCTCATCCCCGGCCACTTCATCACGAACGTCGACTGCACCCACAACGGCAAGACCGTGCTGCAAGGCCAGTTCACTGGCGCCGTGGCGCAGAACCCTTTCCTGTCCTTCAAGTTCAAGGGCGGCGCCAAGGGCGACAAGATCGTGGTGAAGTGGAGCGACAACAAGGGCGATTCGCGCACCGACGAAGCAACGGTCGCCTAACCCCCTGCCGCGCTTCGCGCGACCCCCCCCCAGGGGGCGCCACCTGCGGCCCGGCAAAGCCGGTTCCGCGGTGGCCTGGATGGACTGCCCCGGCTCACGACGGGTTTCTATAACGAGTAGACGAGGAGATCTCCCCATGAAGCGACCTGTTTCCCGCGCCATTGCCCTTGCGGCGCTGGTGCTTGGCGCCGCCGCCGCGCACGCGCAGTCGTCCACGGCCGATGGCATCGCCAAGTACCGCGAGATGCTGCAGGACGGCAACCCCGCCGAGCTCTACGAAATGAAGGGCGAGGAGCTCTGGAAACAGAAGCGCGGTCCGAAGAACGCTTCGCTGGAGCAATGCGACCTGGGTAAAGGTCCGGGCGTGATCAAGGGGGCCTTCGTGGAGCTGCCGCGCTACTTCAAGGACACCAACCGCGTGGAGGACCTGGAGGGCCGCATCATCACCTGCATGGAGACGCTGCAGGGCTTCAACGGCGACGAGGTCCGCAAGACCCCGTTCCGCCGCGGCGAGATGGCCAACGTGACGGCCATCGCCACCTACGTGGCCACGGCGTCCAAGGGCATGAAGATGAACCTGCCGCAATCGCATGCGCAGGAAAAACTCATGTACGAGACGGGCAAGCGCCTGTTCTTCACGCGCGGCGGCACGCACGATTTCTCCTGCGCGTCCTGCCACGGCTCGGACGACAAGCGCATCCGCTTGCAGGACCTGCCCAACCTCACCAAGAACCCGGGCGACGGTGTGGGCTTCGCGGCTTGGCCAGCCTATCGCGTGTCCAACGCGCAGATGTGGGGCATGCAACTGCGCCTGAACGACTGCTTCCGCCAGATGCGCTGGCCCGAGCCCAAGTTCGGCAGCGACGCCACCATGGCGTTGAGCGTCTACATGGGCGTCAACGCCAAAGGCGCCGAGTCCGCCGTGCCCGCGATCAAGCGCTGAAGAGGAGACCCACGATGAACAAGAGGACCATCCTTGCCTTCCTCCCGCTCGTCGCGCTGCTTGCCGCCTGCTCCATGCCGCCGTCCCAGGCCGACGTGGAAAAGGCCACCGCCGACACGATGAAGAACTCCTTCCAGGCCAAGGGCATCGCCACGCTCGACCGCCTGGACCAGGACCAGGCCAACGCCACCTGCCTGCAGGCAGATCTGTCCGGCAAGCCGCTGGACGAGAAGCTGGCCAAGGCCGTGGAAGAAGCCAGCATGAAGACCATCAAGTGGCCCGCGGACGGCAAGTTCCTGGGCGACTGGAAAGAGGGCGAGAAGATCGCCCAGAGCGGCCGGGGCCTGACCTGGACCGACAAGGCCGATGCGGCCAATGGTGGCAATTGCTACAACTGCCACCAGATCAGCAAGGAAGAGATCTCCTTCGGCACCCTGGGCCCCAGCCTCTACAACTACGGCAAGCTGCGCGGCGTGAGCGACCCGAACGCCGCCGCGTCCAAGCCCATCGTCGAGTACACCTGGGGCAAGCTCTACAACGCGCGCGCCTACAACGCCTGTTCGCAGATGCCGCGCGCGGGCCACAAGGGCATCCTCAATGAAACGCAGCTCAAGCACGTGATGGCGCTGCTGCTCGACCCGAACTCGCCCGTCAACAAGTGAGTCAAGCAGCCCAGCGGCCCGTGCGGCCCCTGGGCTTTTTTGCGCCTTTGAATATCAGTGTTTGCTTTTGAAGAGAGTGCCCCATGAGCCTGAGCCGTCGTGAATTCATGCAACTGCTGGCCGCCGCGAGCGCCGCCGGCATGGCGCTCGACCACCGCGACGCGCTGGCCGCCACGGCCGGTGCCGGTGAGCGGCTCTACGACGTGCCGGCGTTCGGCAACGTCAGCTTCCTGCACTTCACCGACTGCCACGCGCAGCTCACGCCGGTGTACTTCCGCGAGCCCAGCGTGAACCTGGGCGTGGGCGATGCCACCGGCAAGGCCCCGCACCTGGTCGGCGAGGCCCTGCTCAAGCATTTCAACATCCGCCCCGGTACCGCGCAGGCGCACGCCTTCAGCTACCTCGACTTCACGCAAGCGGCCAAGACCTACGGCAAGGTTGGCGGCTTCGCGCACCTGGCCACGCTGGTCAAGCGGCTGCGCGCCAGCCGGCCCCACGCCTGGCTGCTCGATGGCGGCGACACCTGGCAGGGCTCGGCCACCTCGCTGTGGACCAACGCGCAGGACATGGTGGACGCCTGCAAGCGCCTGGGCGTGGACATCATGACCTCGCACTGGGAGCACACCTTCGGTGCCAAACGCGTGCAGGAGATCGTCGAGAAGGACCTCAAGGGCCACATCGAATTCCTGGCGCACAACATCAAGACCACCGACTTCGAGGACCTGGTCTTCAAGCCCTACACCCTGCGCGAGATGAACGGCGTGCCGGTGGCTGTCATCGGCCAGGCGTTCCCGTACACGCCCATCGCCAACCCGCGCCACATGGTGCCGGACTGGACCTTCGGCATCCAGGAGGAGCACCTGCAGAAGATGGTGGAGGAGGTGCGCGGCAAGGGCGCGCAGGTGGTGGTGCTGCTGTCGCACAACGGCATGGACGTGGACCTGAAGCTGGCCTCGCGCGTCAGCGGCATCGACGCCATCCTGGGTGGCCACACGCACGACGGCATGCCCGCGCCCACGGTGGTGAAGAACCCCGGCGGCCAGACCCTGGTCACCAACGCCGGTTCCAACACCAAGTTCCTCGGCGTGCTCGACTTCGACGTGCGCGGCGGCAAGGTGCAGGGCTACCGGTACAAGCTCATGCCCATCTTCGCCAACCTGCTGCCGGCCGACGCCGACATGCAGGCCCATATCGACGGCGTGCGCGCGCCCTACCAGGCGAAGCTGCAAGAGAAGCTCGCGGTCACCGAAGAATTGCTCTACCGACGTGGCAACTTCAACGGCTCCTGGGACCAGGTCATCTGCGACGCGCTGATCGAGGTGAAGGGCGCGGACCTGTGCTTCTCGCCAGGCGTGCGCTGGGGCACATCGCTGCTGCCGGGCGACACCATCACCATGGAAGCGCTGATGGACCAGACGGCCATCACCTACCCCTCGACGACGCTCAACGAGTTCACCGGCACCCAGATCAAGGAGATCCTGGAAGACGTGGCCGACAACATCTTCAACCCCGACCCGTACTACCAGCAGGGCGGCGACATGGTGCGCGTGGGCGGCATGCGCTACAGCATCGCGCCCAAGGAGCGCATGGGCGGGCGCATCCAGAACATGATGCTCAAAGGCAAGCCCATCGAAGCGGACAGGAAGTACAAGGTGGCCGGCTGGGCCTCGGTGCAGGAGAACGTCCAGGGCGAGCCGGTGTGGGACGTCGTGGCCACGCACCTGCGCGCCAGGAAGGTGATCAAGGGCGTGAAGGTCAACACCCCCACCCTCATCGGCATGAAGGGCAACCCCGGGGCCGCCTGAGCCGGTGTGAGCGCGCGCCGACAACAAAAAAGCCACCGCCCGCGAGGGCGATGGCTGTCAAAACCAAACCTTGGAAAGGGAGGGGCCTTGCGGCCCCGGTGCGGGGCCGCAAGGCCCCGCGGTCACGATCAGAAGTCGTGACGAACGCCGACGGCGTACAGGCGACGCTCGGCGATCTCGGTGCCGGCGCCGTTCTCGGCGTCACCATCAAGGTAAGCGGCGTACACGCGGGTGCGCTTGGACAGCGAGTAGGTCGCGCCGAACGCCAGGCCTTTGGACTTGGCGGTGTCGACACCCGAGTTCTCGGACTTGTTGTAGGCGTAGCCCACCGAGAAGTCCCAGGGACCCATCGGCATGTTGGCGCCGATCACGAAGCCGTTGGACTCCAGGGCGCCTTGCTCGGCCATGTTGTAGCCGGCGGAAACGCGCACCACGCCGAAGTCGTAGGCACCGGCCAGGGTCGTGTACTCACGCTTGAGCGCGCCGACTTCGTTGTCCAGCTCCTGGTAGCCCACGCCCACGTCCAGCGGGCCACCGCGGTAGCGCACGTTGAAGGCGGTGGTGTCGCGCTTGATGGGCGAGGCCTGCTCGTCCAGGCCATAGCTCACGCCCGCGGTGAAGCCGCCGAAGTTCGGCGACTCATAGCGGATCTGGTTGCTGGCGCGGGCGGAGTAGTCCGCCACGTGGCCCACGGCCACGCCGCCCACCGAGTTGCTGTACGCAATGGTGGAAGGGGTGAAGGCCGAGTCCCACAGCGCGCTGCTCACGCTGATGTCGCGGATGTCGTCGAAGGACGTGTCGTGCAGGCCGAGCTTGACGGTACCGAAACCGCCTTGCAGACCGACGATGGACATGCGGCCGAAGCGGTAGCCAGCGGCGGTGCCGTCGTCCACGTTGAGCGCGCCTTCCAGCTGGAAGATGGCTTTCAGGCCGCCACCGAGGTCTTCGGTGCCGCGGAAGCCCAGGCGGCTGGTGCTCAGCAGGCCGCTCTGCAGTTGCGACGTGCTCTGCGCGGCGCCAGCGGCACCGGCCTTCTCGGAACCGATGGACGCGTCCATGCGGCCATAGATGGTGACGCTGGACTGCGCCATGGCGGCGCCGCTGATGGTGGCCAGTGCGGCCAGAGCGATCAGGCTCTTTTTCATGGAATGGTTTCTCCGTTGTGGGGTCCCGGGTCCTGGTGGGACCCGTGCCTCCCGCACCGTGCGGGACGACCGGCGTATTCCACGCCGCGAAAATAACCGTCCGATTACATTCGTAATGGTTTGCCCTATTTGCAACACGCATCCGTAAGCGGTAAAGGGGCTTTCACGGACATGTAGTCGTTGTGTGCGCAACTTTGCTAATCGCGTGCGCGCCCGTGCGGCGAACGGATGTGGCCCTGGCCTGGCGCGTTGATGGGGGGGCGCGCATTAATGTTGATCTAAGGCTGGCCTCCGAGCATGGAGGCATGAACACCCAGATCTCCTACCCCGCAGGCGTGACGAGCGCCTGCCGCGGGCCCGGCGCGCCGGGCGAAGCGCCACGTGGCCCCCTGGTGCTGAGGCCCCTGGCGGGCGCGGCCCGTGACCGGGGCCTCGACCTGATCCGGCGCCGTTTCCAGCAAGAGCATCAGGCGCAACTCACCCACTTCATGCCCCGCCTGCTGGGCCTGCTGGACGCCGCTGGCGCGCTCGCCGGGGCGGCGGGTTGCCGGCCCGCCGCGAGCGAGACGCTCTTCCTCGAACGCTACGTCGACCTCCCCATCGAGCAGGCCATCGCCGCCGTCGCCGGCGAGCCCGTGGCGCGGCACGAGGTGGTGGAGGTCGGCAACCTCGCGGCCACCAGCCCCGGCTGCGCCCGCGTGCTCATCGTCGCGCTCACGGACTGGCTGGCCGGCCAGGGTTACCGCTGGGTCGCGTTCACCGGCACGCGCAGCCTGCTCAACAGCTTTCGCCGCCTGGGCCTGACGCCGCGCGTGCTGGCGCCGGCCGATCCCGCCCGCATGGGCGAAGCGCTGCCGCAGTGGGGTCGCTACTACGCCCAGCAGCCGCAGGTGGTGTTCGGCGAGATCCCGCCCGCCCAGCGCCAGTTGGCGCAAAGCCCTGACGCGCAAGCGTGGTGGCCCGGGGTAGCGTGACGCCATGACGCCCGCCCACCCCTCCGCCCATTTCTGGCAGACACTCGCCTCGCACGGTGAGCGCCTTGCGATCACCGACGGCACACGTTGCCTCGACTACGCGGACTTGATGCTGCAGGTGCAGCGGCGCCGCGCCCAACTGGCCGGGTTCGGCGCGCGCCGCGTGGCGTTGGCACTGGACAACGGCATCGACTGGGTGCTGTGGGACCTGGCCCTGCTGGCCGAAGGCCTGGTGTGTGTGCCGGTGCCCGGCTTCTTCTCGGTCGCGCAGCAACGCCACGTGGTCGACAGCGCGGGTGTGGATACCCTCATCGGTGAGCCGGCCCCTTGGTCGCAGGACGCGGGCTTCCATCCCGTGGCGCCTTCCCTGTCACAGCGCCCGGTGCCGATCGCGCCGCCGGTGCCCGCTGGCACGGTCAAGATCACCTACACCTCCGGCACCACGGGGCTGCCCAAGGGTGTGTGCCTGGACGCCGCGTCCATGCTCGCGGTGGCCGCCAGCCTGTGGCACCTGGTGGGTGCCAGCGGCGCGCGCCGCCACCTGGCCGTGCTGCCGCTGGCCACGCTGCTCGAGAACGTGGCCGGCGTGTACGCGCCCTTGCTGGGCGGTGCTTGCACCGAACTCAGGCCCATGGCCGAGATCGGCCTGCAAGGCGCCAGCGGGCTGGACCTGCCGCGTCTGCTGGCCCGCCTGGGTGAGAGCCAGCCGGACAGCCTCATCCTGCTGCCGCAGTTGCTGCAGGCCCTGGTGGCCGCGGCCGAGCGCGGCTGGGCGCCGCCGCCGAGCCTGCGGTTCATCGCGGTCGGTGGCGGGCACGTGGCGCCGTCCCTGCTGCGTCGCGCGGCCGCCGCGCGCTTGCCGGTGTTCGAAGGCTATGGGCTGTCGGAGTGCGCCTCGGTGGTGTGCCTGAACGCGCCCGGCGACAACCGAATCGGCTCCGTGGGCCGGCCGTTGCCGCACGCGCGCGTGCGCCTGGCCGACGACGGCGAGGTGCTGGTGCGGGGGGCATGCTTCCTCGGCTACCTGGGCGAGGCATCCCAAGGCACCGACGCCAGCGATTGGCTGGCCACCGGCGACCTCGGCCACTTCGACGAGGCGGGCCATCTCGTGCTGCAGGGGCGAAAGAAGCACCAGTTCATCACCGCCTACGGCCGCAACGTCAACCCCGAGTGGGTGGAGACCGAGCTCACGCAGCAGGCCCCCATCGCGCAGGCCTGGTTGTACGGCGAGGCCCTGCCCGAGAACCTGGCTGTGCTGGTGCCGCGCCACGCGGGCGTCAGCGACGCGGAACTCGCCGCCGCCGTGGCGGCCGTCAACGGCACGCTGCCCGACTACGCGCGCGCGCACCACTGGCGGCGCGCGGACCAGCCCTTCACCGCCGCCAACGGCCTGGCCACCAGCAACGGGCGGCTGCGCCGCGAGGCCTTGCGCGCGCACTACGCCACCGCGCTGGCCGCCCTCGATCCCCTTTCCCCCATTCAGGACATCGCATGAACTTCTTCGACCAATTGCAGGCACAGACCGCCAGCGAACGCGCCTACCTGCTCGGCGCGCCCATCATCGCCCAGGCCATGGAAGGCCGCGTCACCACAGAGGACTACGTCGCCTTCCTCACGCAGGCCTACCACCACGTCAAGCACACCGTGCCCCTGCTCATGGCCTGCGGCGCGCGCCTGCCCGAGCGGCTGGAATGGCTGCGTGCAGCGGTGGCCGAGTACATCGAGGAGGAGTACGGCCACCAGGAGTGGATCCTCAACGACATCCAGGCCTGCGGTGGCGACGTCGACGCGGTGCGCCAGGGCGAACCTGCCCTGGCCACCGAGCTCATGGTCAGCTACGTGTACGACCGCATTCATCGCCACAACCCGGTGAGCTTCTTTGGCATGGTCAACGTGCTCGAAGGCACCAGCATCCAGCTCGCCACGCGCGCGGCGGGACACATCCGCGAGGCGCTGGGCCTGCCGCCCACGGCCTTCAGCTACCTCAGCTCGCATGGCGCGCTGGACCTTGACCACATCCAGCTCTTTGCCGGTCTGGTCAACCGCCTCGACAACGAAGGCGACCGCCAGGCCGTGCTGCACACGGCCCGCGTGGTCTACCGCCTCTATGGCGACATGTTCCGCGCCCTGCGCCCGGCCGAGCGGCTGGCGGCGGTCGCGGCCTGAGGAGCGCGCCATGGACCTGGCAACGAGCCGTTGGGTGCTCACCGGCGCGAGCGGGGGCATCGGGCATGCCCTGGTGGCCGAGCTGTGCCGGCGCGGGGCGCGCGTGCTGGTGGTCGGGCGCCAGAGCGAGGCCCTGTTCACCCTGGCCGAACACCACCCGCAGCGCGTGCGCGTGGTGGTGGCCGACCTGCACACGCCGCACGGCCGCCAGGCCGTGGTGGACGCCGCGCGCGAAATCGGCCACTTCGACGGGCTCATCAACGCGGCTGGCGTGAACCACTTCGGCCTCTTCGACGGCATGGACGACGCGGCCATCGAGCGGGTGGTGTCGCTCAATCTCACGGCGACGCTGCAGCTCACGCGCGCCCTGCTGCCGCTGCTGCGTGAGCGCCCTCGGGCCATGGTGGTATTTCTCGGCTCCATCTTCGGCTCCATCGGTTACCCGGGCCAGGCGGTCTACAGCGCCACCAAGTTCGCGCTGCGCGGCTTTGCCGAGGCCTTGCGCCGCGAATTGGCCGACGGCCCGGTGCGCGTGCTCTACGCCGCGCCGCGCTCCACGCGCACCTCGATGAACGCGGACGCCATGGTGCAGATGAACCGTCAGTTGCAGGTGGCCATGGATGCTCCGGAATCGGTGGCCCGTCAGATCGTCGACGCCTTGCGCGACGAACCGAAAGAGATCTACCTCGGCAGTCCCGAGAAATTCTTCGTCCGCCTCAACGGCTTGCTGCCGCGTCTGGTGGACCGTGCGCTGCGCAAGCAGTTGCCCATCATCCAGCGCTTCGCGCGCGAAGCCCAGCCAGGAACCGCTCCATGAAGAACGCCCGCCAACACCTTCTTGCCATCGCCCTCGTTGCCGCATTGGGCGCGGGCGCCGCCTCGCCGGCTCTCGCGCTCAGCGAGGGCGCCCGCCAGCAGCTCGACGGCATCCAGGCCCGCTGGGCCGAGGTGAACTACAAGCTGCCCGACAAGCAGCGCGAGGCCGCCTTCGCCGAACTCGCCCAGCAGGCCGCGCAGGCCGTGGCCGCCGAGCCCACGGCGGCCGAGCTGCACATCTGGCACGGCATCGTGCTCAGCACCTACGCAGGCGCCAAGGGCGGGCTGGGCGCGCTCGACTTGGTGAAGAAAGCCAGGACCGAGCTGGAAGAAGCGCTCAAGCTTGATCCGAAGGCCCTCGACGGCTCCGCCTACACCAGCCTGGGGAGCCTGTACTACCAGGTGCCGGGCTGGCCGCTGGGCTTCGGTGACGACGCCAAGGCCGAGACCCTGCTCAAGCAGGCGCTTGCGATCAACCCCGACGGGATCGACCCGAACTACTTCTACGGCGACTTCCTGCTGCGCAAGAAGCGCTATGCGCAGGCTCGGCCGGTGCTGGAGAAGGCGCTGGCGGCGCCCGATCGCCCGGGCCGCGCCGCGGCCGATGAGGGGCGGCGCGGCGAGATCCGCCAGCGCCTCAAGGAGATCGAAAGCAAGTTGTGAGGGGCCGGGCGCGGCGGAGTTGACGCGCATCAAGTCGGTGGGCGTGGGCGCGCTGCAAGCTGCGTGGGCGATTCAAGGAGTGTGCCCATGGCCTACAAGCAGGTTCTCGTCCACATGGATGCTCAGGCGCGCGCCGCCGTGCGCCTGAAGCTCGCGCGCCAGATGGCGCAGGCTCACGGCGCGGTGCTGGATGCGCTCTACGCCGCCAGCCTGGTGCCTTCGGCCATGCCCTATCCCGAGTTCGGCGAGCACGCGTCGAGTCTGCTGCAGCGCGAGCTTCAGCGCTGCGCCGAGGCGCGCGCGGTCTTCGAGCGCGAGATGCGCCAGCCCGATGGCGACGCCGCCTGGAGCGAGCTCACCGTGTTCCCCCTGATCCAGGGTTTCGCCGAGCAGGCGCTGTTCGCTGATCTGTTGGTGCTGGGCCAGCACGACCCCGGCAGCATGCCGGCGCCCGACGTGCCCCCCGACTTCGTGGAAGGTGTGCTCGCCGCCAGCGGGCGGCCCGCGCTGGTGGTGCCTTACACCGGCGACTTCGAGCCACTGCCGCGGCGCATCGCCATTGCCTGGAAGCCCGGTCGTGAATCGATGCGCGCGGTGGTCGCCGCACTGCCGCTGCTGCAGCGTGCCGAGCGGGTGGACGTGCTGTGCTGGGCGCCCGAACCCGCCCCCGCGGTGCAGGGTCCGCGGCTGGATCTGCGCGGCTGGCTGCGGCTGCACGGCGTGTCGGTGCAGTGGCACGAAGACCCCATCGAGCCTGCCGACCTGGGCGAGCTGTTGCTCTCACGCGCCTGCGACCTGTCGGCCGACCTGCTCGTCATGGGCTGCTACGGTCACGCGCGCGTGCGCGAGTGGGTGCTGGGGGGCGTGAGTCGCACCGTGCTGCGCTCCATGACGCTGCCGGTGCTGATGTCTCATTGAGCCTGTCGGCTCCGGTGCGGTCGCGCGGGCATCAGATCGCGTCGTCGGGCCGGATCACCATCACCGGCGCAGGCGCCAGCCGGATGATCTGTTCCGCACCGCTGCCCAGCACCAGGCGGTTGAAACCGCGGCGGCCGTGCGTGCCGACGACGATCAGGTCGGCTTTCCAGTCGCGCGCCACCCGCGCCACCGACTCACCCAGGCGCGGGCCCAGTTCGTCGATGAGCTGCGAGTCGCAGGCCACGCCCGCGGCCTTGACCGTGACCATGGCCTCGTCCAGCGCTTCGCGGGCCCAGGTGCGCGCGGCACCCAACAGATCGGCCGTGTACTCGTAGCCACTCACGTACATCAGCTCGTCGATCGCATGCATCACGCGGATCTGGCCGCCCATGGCGCGGGCGAGCTGGACGGCGGCGTCCAGGGCCTTCTTCGACGTCTCGCTGCCATCCACAGGCACGAGGATTCGCTGGAACGGGTTCATGGCATGCACCTCCGCATCGGGCTGTTGATGGGCACCACTGTGCCGGGCCGGGCGGGCAGGCGCCTTGCGATGGATCAAATCCGCCGGCTGTCCCTGCGCCTATCGTGGCTGTTCCGTCGGTGCCCGACCGACGCCCGCAGTCGAAGGAGACGAACATGCCTGCTGTCGAATGGTTTCTGGTGGCCTGCGCCGCGCACGCGCGGGTGATGCAACGCGAGCGCGGCATGCCCATGGTGCAGGTCGCTGCGTTCTCGCACCCGCAGTCCCGGCTCAAGGCCAGCGAATTGAGCGACGACCGCGCCGGTCGCGAATATGCGGACCGCGGCCATGGTGGCATGGCCTACGAGCCGCGCACGGACCCCGTGCACAAGGAGCACCAGCGCTTCGCGCGCGAACTGGCCGACTACCTGGATGAGGGCGCCCGCGCCAGTGCCTACGGTTCACTCGTGGTGTTCGCCGGCAACCCATTCCTGGGCGATCTGCGCGAAGCGCTGAGCGATGGCACGCGCAGGCTGCTCAGAACCAGCCTGCCGGTGGACCTGAGCCACGTGGGCCCGGCCGAAATCGAGCGGCGCGTGGAGGACGAATTGGCCTCGACTTGAATCGAACGCACCGCGCCTGCGCTTGATGCCCGTCAAGGTGATGGCGCCGCTCTGCGCTTAGTCTCAAATCCCAACGCAAAGGAGCGTGTCATGAACCACTTTTCCATTCGATCCATCGCCGTGTTGCTCTCCCTGGTCGGCGCCGTCAGCGCGGGCTGCGCGCAAGGCGCTCGGCCAATGTCCGGCCCCTGGCACGCCGGGCCGAACCACACGCCTGGCTGGTCGATGATGAGCGAGCAGGAGCGCGCGCAGCATCACGCGCAGCTGCAAGCGGCCAAAACGCCTGAAGAATGTCAGCGCGTCATGGACGAACACCGGCGCCTGATGCAGCGCCGCGCAGCTGAACGCGGCATGCCCATGCAGTCCCCGCCTGAGGCTGCATGCCCTGCGCGGTGAGCCGCGCACCCGAGCGATGAGTGCCCGCGCCCGTCGCAGCTCCTGGCTGTGGAAGGCCGGGCTGCTGTTCGGGTTGTGCCTCGGCGCGGCGGTCGAGGCACGGGCCGGTGGCATCGCCACCTGCGCCGCACGGGCCTCGACGGCGCCGCCGGATTTCGTGCAGGCCGTGGCGCGCAACACGCCCGCGCTGGTGCACCTGCTCACCGTGCGCGAATGGAGCGAAGAGGCGTCCGCGCCCGATGCCGAGCACCTGTTCCCGATGGCGGGCACCCGCCCGGCCCCTGCGCCGGACGACTCCGCGCAGACCCGCTACGCCGAGCGCGTCACCGCCTCGGGCTTCGTGCTCTCGCCCGACGGCTTCATCCTCACCAGTGCGCACGCGGTGCTCGAGCGGCGCGAGGTCTGGGCGGTGCTGTCCGATGGCCGCCAGTTGCCAGCGCGTGTGGTCGGCATCGACCAGCACTCTGACGTGGCCCTGCTCAAGGTGGCGGCCGAGGGCTTGCCCGTGGCGCGCTTGGCAACAGCGGGCCCCGTGTGCGCTGGCCAGTGGGTGGCGGCGCTTGGCGCGCCCTTTGGCTTTGAACGGACCCTCACCGTCGGCGTTGTCAGCGCCGAGCCGCGCGTGCTGCCGGGTTATGCGGGCGTGGCGGTGATCCAGCTCAACGTGGCGCTCAACCCCGGCAGCTCGGGCGGGCCGCTGTTCAACGCGGCAGGCGAGGTGGTGGGGGTCAACACCATGATCTTTTCATCCGCCGGCTTCTACCTCGGCATTTCTTTCGCAGTGCCCATCGGGCGCGCCTTGCAGGTGGCCGAGCGCTTGCGCATGGCCGCCGCTCGGCCGCCGGCGGCTTTCGTGGCCATCACGCAGCCGGTTTCACCCGCGCTCGCGCGCGCCTTCGGCCTGCCGCAGGCGGGCGGGGTGCTGGTGTCTGGTGACGACCCCGAGCCCGGCCCGGGCGGCGGCCTGCGGCGTGGCGACGTGGTGCTGGCCATCGACGGCCAAGCCATCGTCACCAGCGATGACCTGGACGACGCGGTGGCGGCTCGCGCACCGGGGACGACGATGCGCGTCGCAGTCTGGCGCGCCGGCCGGCGCGAGACCCTGCGCGTGAAGCTGCGCGCCGCGCGCAGCGAGGCGCTCACGTCCGACGCGGCACCAGACTCCGCACCGGCCCATCGCCTCGGGCTGCTGCTGGTCCCTGCGGCGCGCGCGGCGCAGTTGCCACCCGGTGTGTACGTGGAAAGCGCGAGCGGCGCCGCCTTGCTTGCAGGCCTGGATGGCGGCGATCGCATCGTCGCTGTCAACGCCACGCCCGTGGCCTCGCCCGCGGAGTTCGACGCCGCCCTGGCCGGGCTCACGGCTGACACGGTGGCGCTGCTGGTCATGCGCGGGCCGATGTCGCTGTATGTGCCGGTGATGCGGGTGTTGACGCGCCCGCAGTGACCGCGTTGCACGCGTTGCCCGCGTGCGACGCGCGGAACAAAAAACCCCGCACACCATGACAGCGTGCGGGGTCTTGAATCTGGTGCCGGAGAGAGGAGTCGAACCCCCGACCTTCTCATTACGAATGAGCTGCTCTACCAACTGAGCTACACCGGCGAAGCCCGGCATTATAGCCAAGCCTTCGGGCCGCCCGGGACCGTGGCGGCAGGGCGCCCCGGCGCGGGCTCAGCCCTCCCGGTGATAGGCGGTCACGCGCTCCACCTCGTTCTTGCTGCCCAGGATCACGCTCACGCGTTCGTGCAGCTTGGTGGGCGTGATGTCGAGGATGCGCCCGCGCCCGTTGGTGGCGGCGCCGCCGGCCTGCTCCACCAGCCAGCTCATGGGGTTGGCCTCGTACATCAGGCGCAGCTTGCCGGGCTTGTCGGGCTCGCGCTTATCCCAGGGGTACATGAAGATGCCGCCGCGCGTGAGGATGCGGTGCACGTCGGCCACCATGCTGGCGATCCAGCGCATGTTGAAGTCCTTGCCGCGCGGGCCTTCCTTGCCCTGCAGGCATTCGTCGATGTAGCGCTTCACCGGGGCGTCCCAGTGGCGCATGTTGCTCATGTTGATCGCGAATTCCTTCGTGTCGGCGGGAATCTGCACGTCCTCCTGCGTGAGCACGAAGGAGCCTTGCTCGCGGTCCAGGGTGAACATGGCCACCCCGTCGCCCACCGTCAGCACCAGTGTGGTCTGCGGGCCGTAGACGCAGTAGCCAGCCGCCACCTGCTTGTGGCCGGGCTGCAGGAAGTCGCCTTCATCCACGCCGCGGTCGTCCTCGGGCATCTTCAGCACGCTGAAGATGGTGCCGATGCTGACGTTGACGTCGATGTTGGAGGAGCCGTCGAGCGGGTCGAACAGCAGCAGGTATTCGCCCTGCGGGTAACGGTTGGGCACCACGTAGATGCTGTCCATTTCCTCGCTGGCCATGGCCGCGAGGTGCCCGCCCCATTCGTTGGCCTCGATCAGGACCTCGTTGGCGATGATGTCCAGCTTCTTCTGGACCTCGCCCTGCACGTTCTCGCTGCCGGCGGTGCCCAGCACGCCGCCCAGCGCGCCCTTGTTCACGGCGTGGCTGATGCTCTTGCAGGAGCGCGCCACCACTTCGAGCAGCAGGCGCAATTGCGAAGGGATGTGGCCGTCCACGCGCTGTTTCTCGACGAGGTAGCGGGTGAGGGAGATGCGTTGGCTCATGGTCTTGCTTCGGTTCAATCGTCGGACAGCGCGCGGGTGACGACCTCGCGCACGTCATTGCTCAGGTCGGTCTGCGCGGCCACGCGGGCGATGGCCTCGCGCGCGGCACCGCGGTAGGGCTCGGCCAGCTTCTTCCAGCGGTCCAGCGCACGCGCCAGGCGCGCGGCCACCTGCGGGTTGAAGCGGTCGATCTCGATCACGCGCTCGCTCCAGAACACGTAGCCCGAAGCGTCGGCGCGGTGGAAGGCGCCCGGGTTGGCGTTGCAGTAGCTGAAGATGACGCTGCGCGCCCGGTTGGGGTTGCGCAGGTTGAAGTCGCGGTGCGCCATGAGCTGCTTCACCGCCGGCAGCACGTTGCCGCCGCGATCTGGCGCGCCGGCCTGCAGCGCGAACCACTTGTCCAGCACCAAGGCTTCGTCGCGGAACAGGCTGTGGAAGCGCGCAAGCGCCTCGCTCGCCAGCGCATGGTCGGCCACCACCAGGGCCGACAGCGCGTTGAAGCGGTCGGTCATGTTGCCGGCGTCCTTGAAGCGCTGGTAGGCCTTGCCGGGCCACACGGTGTCACCGGTTCGACGCGCGTTCAGGCACAGCATGGTGAGCGCCATGCCCGCCAGGGCGCGGCGGCCCGCGCTCAGCGGGTCGGGGCGGTAGGCGCCGTTGTCCTTGTGCGCCTCGTGGGCCCAGGCCCAGTCGGCCTGCAGGGCGTCGGCGAGTTGTTCGCGCATGGCCTCGCGCACGGCGTGCACGCGCTGCGGGTCCACCACGTCCAGTTGCTCGGCGATGTAGGTCTCGCTGGGCAGGGTGAGCGCGAGCTCCTTGAAGGCCGCGTCGAATTGGTGGTGGCGCAGCACCGCGCGCATGGCGCCGATGAAGGCGGCGTCCAGCGGTGCGTCCACCGGGCCGGGGGCGGCAATGGCCGCCAGTGCGCGGCGCAGCGCCAGGCGCTGCCCGGCTTCCCAACGGTTGAAGGGGTCGCTGTCGTGGGCCAGCAGGTTCAGCAACTGCTCGTCGCTGTAGTCGCACTCCAGCACCACGGGGGCCGAGAAACCGCGCAACAGCGAGGGCACGGGCGCGCTGTCGATATCCTCGAACACCACGCTCTGGCTCACGTCCGTCAGCACGAAGAGGCGCTGTTCGGGCGACAGCGGCAGTTCGCGGCCGGACGCGTCGAGCAGGCCCAGCGCCACCGGAATCACGAAGGGCTGCTTGAGCGCCTGGCCCGGCGTGGGCGCGCAGCGCTGCGTCAGCGACAGCGTGTAGCGGCGCGCCGCGGCGTCGTAGTGGCCCTCGGCGCGCACGCGCGGCGTGCCGGCCTGGCTGTACCAACGCTTGAAGGGTTCCAGCAGGCGCGCCAGTGCGCTGTCGGGGTTGGCGTCGGCGATGGCCTGGGCGAAGTCGTCGCAGGTCACGGCCTGGCCATCGTGGCGCTCGAAGTAGAGCTTCATGCCGCGCGCGAAGCCGTCCCGTCCGACGAGGGTCTGCATCATGCGCACGACCTCGGCGCCTTTTTCGTAGACCGTGACGGTGTAGAAGTTGTTGATCTCGACGTAGCTGTCGGGGCGCACCGGGTGGGCCATGGGGCCGGCGTCTTCGGGGAACTGCGCGGTGCGCAGCACGCGCACGTCCTCGATGCGCTTGACCGCGCGCGCCGAGGCCTCGGCGCACAGGTCCATGCTGAACTCCTGGTCGCGGAAGACCGTGAGGCCTTCTTTCAACGAGAGCTGGAACCAGTCACGGCAGGTGACGCGGTTGCCCGTCCAGTTGTGGAAGTACTCGTGGCCCACCACCGACTCGATGTTGGCGAAGTCGGTGTCGGTGGCCGTGGCGGCGTTGGCCAGCACGTACTTGGTGTTGAAGATGTTGAGGCCCTTGTTCTCCATCGCGCCCATGTTGAAGTCGCTGGTGGCGACGATCATGAAGCGCTCCAGGTCGAGCGGCAGGCCGAAGCGGGCCTCGTCCCAGGCCACGCTGGCCATGAGCGAGTTCATGGCGTGCTCGGTCTTGTCCATGTCGCCGCGGCGCACGTAGACCTGCAGGAGGTGGTCCTTGCCGCTGCGCGAGACGATGCGCTGCTCGCGCCCGACAAGTTGGCCCGCCACCAGGGCGAAGAGGTAGCAGGGCTTGCGGTGCGGGTCCACCCACTTGGCGAAGTGGCGACCTTCCGCGAGATCACCCGATTCCACCAGGTTGCCGTTGGACAGCAGCACCGGGTAGCGCTGCTTGTCGGCGCGCAGCGTCACGGTGTAGCTGGCCATCACGTCGGGCCGGTCCAGGAAGTAGGTGATGCGTCGAAAGCCCTCGGCCTCGCACTGCGTGAAGAAGGTGCCCTGGCTCACGTACAGGCCCATGAGCTGGCTGTTCTTCTCGGGCGCGCAGGTGGTGAAGATCTCCAGCGTGAAGGGGGCCTCTCCTTCGGGCAGGCTGTCCAGCACGAGCTGGCCGGCGTCCATCCTGAACGAACAACCCGCGCCGTTGACCAGCACGCGCGCGAGGTTGAGGTCCTCGCCGTCCAGGCGCAGCGACTGCGCGGGCACCGCCGCATTGCGCCGCAGCGTCATGCGGTTGAGCACGCGCGTCTTGGCAGGATCCAGGTCGAACGTGAGTTCGACCGTGTCGATCCAGTACGCGGGCGGGGCGTAATCTTCACGGCGCACCACGGTGGTGGGGCCTTCACGCAGAGAACTCATCATGGATCAGACCCCTTGTTTGAGCGAGGCTTCGATGAACGGGTCGAGGTCGCCGTCCAGCACCTTCTGGGTGGCGGAGATCTCGACGTTGGTGCGCAGGTCCTTGATGCGGCTGTTGTCCAGCACGTAGGAGCGGATCTGGTGGCCCCAGCCCACGTCGGTCTTGGTGTCCTCCAGCTTCTGCTGCTCTTCCATGCGCTTGCGCATCTCATGGTCGTACAGGCGGCTGCGCAGGCGCTGCCAGGCCAGGTCGCGGTTGCTGTGCTGGCTGCGGCTGTCCTGGCACTGCACCACGATGCCGGTGGGCATGTGCGTCAGGCGCACGGCCGAGTCCGTCTTGTTGATGTGCTGGCCACCGGCGCCGCTGGCGCGGTAGGTGTCCACGCGCACGTCGGCGGGGTTGATGTCGATCTGGATCGAGTCGTCGATCTCGGGGTAGACGAACACCGAGGCGAACGAGGTGTGGCGCCCGCCCGAGCTGTCGAAGGGGCTCTTGCGCACCAGGCGGTGCACGCCGGTTTCGGTGCGCAGCAGGCCGAAGGCGTACTCGCCCTCGATCTTGATGGTGGCGCTCTTGATGCCGGCCGTGTCGCCGGGCGTCTCGTCTTCCACCGTGGTGCTGAAGCCTTTGCGCTCGGCGTAGCGCAGGTACTGGCGCAGCAGCATGCTGGCCCAGTCGCAGGCTTCGGTGCCGCCGGCGCCGGCCTGGATGTCGAGGAAACAGTTGAGTGGGTCCGCCGGGTTGTTGAACATGCGGCGGAATTCGAGCTTCTCGACGTCGGCCGCGATCTTGGTGGCCTCTGCCGCAATGGTCTGCAGGCCGGCGTGGTCGTCGTCGGCGGCGGACATCTCGTGGAGTTCGGTGTTGTCGGCCAGCTCACCGGCCAGCCGGTCCAGCACCAGCACCACGTCTTCCAGGCTCTTCTTTTCCTTGCCGAGTTCCTGGGCACGCTTGGGGTTGTCCCAGACGGTGGGGTCCTCCAGCGCGGACTCGACTTCCTTCAGCTTCGATGCCTTGGCATCGTAGTCAAAGATACCTCCGCAGCTCGACCACGCGGGTGGTCAGGTCATCGAGTTGCGTGCGGATGGCATTGATCTGTTCGGCGTCCATGGCGGTTCCTGCGTGTCTTCGGCGAAAAAGGGCGATTTTCTCATGCAGGGGAGGGCATCGGGGCGGGGCACCTAGAAGCGCACCGTGGTGCCCACCATGAAGGCCGCCGTGCCCAGGAATTGCACCTCCAGCGAGAGCCGATCGTTGAGGCGGTAACCCACGGAGGGGATGATCGCCGGCGCGAAGCCGCCCACGTTCAGCGGCACCTTGTCCTTGTACTTGCCCACGTAGCCGTAGATGATGCCGGCGCTCACGGAGACGTAGACCTCGGGCCAGCGCGTGAACAGGTCCGGGATGCTCTTGGCCACATAGGCGTAGGCCGAGGGCTGGCCGAACGAGTTGTTGAACAGCGCCACGCCGCACATCTGGTTGTTCGGCAGGCGCCGGCTCAGGCTCATCAGGTAGACCTGCCGGTGCTCCTCGTCGAAGCGCCAGTGGTGGGTGTAGGGCGAAGCAAAGACCTCGTACCGCGGCTCGCCCTCGGGTAATGGGTCGTCCCAGCCAGGGCAGAGGTTGACGGCGAAGGCCGGTCCGGAGGCGATCAGGACGGCGAGGGCAAGGGATGGTCGGCGAAGCGGCATCGGGCAAGTCTGCCCGAATACCGTACAGGCTGTGCCAGCAGGGTGCAACAGCCGGTGAATCAGGCCTTGTCTGACAGAAATGTTTCGATCAATGTGGCCAATTCTTCGGGGCGGTCGTGGTGCATCATGTGCCCGGCGTCGTCGATCACGGCGTGCCGCAGGTTCGGCACATGCGCAATGCGCTCGCGGAACTCGTCCAGCGTGTAGCGCCCCTTCCACCACAGGCCCAGGCTGTCGTCGCTGGCCACCACGCACAGCGTGGGTGCGGTGATGCGGCGGTACACCTCGATGGCTTCCTCGGGCCGGAACAGCACCGCGTTGGTGACCTTGTGCGCGGGGTCGCCCAGGATCGCCCAGCGTCCCTCGGCGTTGGGCCGCGCCCAGTGGCGGGCCAGCCAGTCGGCCTTGTCCTGCGGCAGGCGCGGGTTGGTCTTCATCAGGCGGCGCGCCACGCCCACGGCGTCCGGGTAGGTGCTCAGGTCCATGTCGCCGCGCCGCTGGGCGCGGATCTCGTCGAGCCACTGTGCGTAGCGCTTGGGCGCCTGCTCCGGCGGCGAGGCCGGCATGCCAAAGCCTTCCAGGTTGATGAGCCGGCGGATGCGCTGCGGCCGCGCGCCCGCATACAGCGTGGCCACGTGCCCGCCCATGCTGTGGCCCACCAGGTCCACCGGCTGGTCGTTGGCGATGGCGTCGAGCAGCGCGTCCAGGTCGCCCAGGTAGTCGGGGAACCAGTAGCTGTCGGGCGCGGCACCGTCGAAGGTGGTGTCGCCATAGCCGCGCCAGTCGGGGGCGATGATGTGGCGGTCCTCCCGCATCGCGTCCACCACGAACTGCCAGGATGCGGCCACGTCCATCCAGCCGTGCACCAGCACCAGCGGCGGGCGGGACGCATCGGGCGTTCCCCAGTGGCGCAGGTGGTAGCGCCAGCCACGGATGGGGAGAAACTCGCTGTGGGAGGGGCGTCGTGCTTGGTACATTCGCGCGATCATAGAGAGGCTCCGATGGCGGGGCCCGGAGACAAAGGCATGCCCACAGCCACCCGCCGTCAAGGCCGCGACACCGCCACGCAGGCACCGCTCGACCTGTACGCCGCCTTGCACGCGGAATTCCGCTGGCAGGTGCCGGCCGAGTTCAACATGGCCGATGCCTGCATGCGCCGCTGGGCCACGGGTGCGGCCAGCGCCCGCCGCACCGCCGTCATCGCCACCGCCCCCGGCCAGGCCGACCGCGAACACAGCTACGCCGAGCTGTTCGCGCAAGCCAATCGTTTGTCGAACGCGCTCGACGCCCTGGGCGTGCAACGCGGCGATCGCGTCGCCATCGTGTTGCCCCAACGCTTCGAGACCGCCGTGGCCTACATGGCGGTGCTGCAAATGGGTGCGGTGGCCATGCCCCTGTCGCAACTCTTCGGTCCCGAGGCGCTGGAGTTCCGCCTGCGCGACAGCGAGGCCGTGCTCGCCATCTGCGACGCCAGCACCCTGGCCGCCGTGCAGGGCGTGAGCGCCGCCTGCCCCTTGCTGACCGAACTCATCGCCGTGGACGCACCGGACGGCGCCGCGCGCGGCGGCGCGCTGGACTGGGCGCAACTGCTCGCGCAAGAGGAAGAGAGCTTCGCACCCGCGCGCACCCGCGCCGACGAAGCCGCCGTGCTGATCTACACCAGCGGCACCACCGGCAACCCCAAGGGAGCGCTCATCCCGCACCGCGCGCTCATCGGCAACCTCACGGGTTTTGTGTGCAGCCAGAACTGGTTCGGCTTCGATCCCTTCGACGCCAGCCGCGCGAGCGAGGCCGTGTTCTGGTCCCCCGCCGACTGGGCCTGGACCGGGGGGCTGATGGACGCTTTGCTGCCCACGCTCTACTTTGGCCGGCCCATCGTGGCGCACAACGGCCGCTTCAACCCGCAGATGGCCTTCGAGTTGATCGAGCGTCACGGCGTCACGCACAGCTTCCTCTTTCCCACCGCGCTCAAGGCCATGATGAAGGCCTACCCGCAACCCAAGCGCCACTTCCGCTTCATGCTGCAGGGCCTGATGAGCGCAGGTGAGGCCGTGGGCGACGCGGTATTCAACTGGTGCCGCGACGAGCTGGGCATCACCGTGAACGAGATGTTCGGCCAGACCGAGATCAACTACATCGTGGGCAACTGCGCGCGCCTGTGGCCAGCGAGGCCGGGCAGCATGGGCAAGGGTTACCCGGGCCACCGCGTGGCCGTCATCGACGACGACGGCAACGAATGCCCCGTGGGTGTGCCCGGCGACGTGGCCGTACACCGCCGCGACGTGCACGGCGAGCTGGACCCGGTCTTCTTCCTGGGCTACTGGAAGAACGAAGCCGCCACGCAGGGCAAGTTCACCGGCAACATGGCGAACAGCTGGTGCCGTACCGGCGACCTGGCGGTGCGCGACAAGGACGGCTATCTCTGGTACCAGGGGCGTGCGGACGACGTGTTCAAGGCGGCGGGCTACCGCATCGGGCCGAGCGAGATCGAGAACTGCCTGGTGAAGCACCCGGCGGTGGCCAACGCGGCGGTGGTGCCGAAACCGGACAAGGAGCGCGGGGCGGTGGTGAAGGCCTTCGTGGTGCTGTCGCCGGGGTATGTGGGCGATGCTTCCTTGATTGCGGCGCTGCAGGCGCACGTGAAGGGGCGGCTCGCGCCTTACGAGTACCCGAAGGAGATCGAATTCATTGATGCGCTGCCGATGACGACGACTGGGAAGGTGCAGAGGCGGGTGCTGAGGGCTAAAGAAGAGATAGGGGGGGCGGGGGCAACTTCGTAAAAGGGCAGCCTGCCAGCGGATCTGGCGCCTCTTGTTATCCGTGCGCAGGATGTGCTGGTCACCGCGGGCTACGCCATGACGGACGATTTGTTTGGCGGGTTGCCGAACACTACTTGTCGGCTGCTTCCCTCCAGTTGCCGTCTAATGGGAATCGACTCCCGAGCAGTCTGTTTCGTGCTGACCCTCCGCCACTCTCCTCATCCGGAAGATTGTTCACCTGTTCCTGAAATGAGATGACCGTTTCGATAATTGTGCTTGAAGCGATCTCATTCTTCTGAAGTAAATTGATAACTCCCGACAAGTCCCACTCGATGATCCGACCGCCACCGGGCTTTCTCAAAAACAAGTTAATGGTTGCTAATGTTATCGGGTCATTTGGGGTGAAGCCTTCTTTGAATGCTCTCGCCAAGAGTCGCTCGACAGCGACGCGATGTTCGGTTGCCTTTGTCGAAGCAGCCGTCATAACCGATCGTGCGAAATCGTTCAGCTTGTTGCACGATTCTAGAAGTCTCTCTATCTGTGCTTCATGCTCAATTGGATCGATTGTCAAAAGAATTGGGAGGCAAAAGCCCAGTTTTGCATAGTCACTATGCTGTGCCGCGGCGTTGATGGCTGTTAAGATGAACTCTCGGACGCCCGGGCAGGTCTGGATATTCAGGAAGGAAAGTAGCCTATGGTCTAGTACGGGGTACACGCTGCGGTCAAAGCACTTCTCTAATAGCTGCCTGAAGAGCAATCGCTTGTCGAGGAGGTCTGTAGGTAGTTGAAAAAGCCCGGCGAGCAATGCGGAAACGTGCCAATACTCCTGCCTTTCTTTGTCAAGAACGAAAATCTTCTCCATTACAGCTAGCGACACTTGGTACCATCGTCCTTCCTCTCTTGCTACTACCATTCCAAGTTCGGACATTGACGGAATATGAATTAACTCACAGAGCCGTTCAATGCCAACGTCCTCGAGGACGCACTGCGTAGCGAGAGATTCTCGGAATCTGCGATGGATAAAGTCATAGACAACTTCGCGCTCGCTGTTGAGGACGCCCACTAGAATGCCCGAGTAGCAAATTTGGGCTACCACGTTGACACTGAAATCATCACTGCCCATCCCGCGCAAGATGTCATCTCGGTCCTGCATACCTTTCGCATCGTTTACTAGTTCCCGTGCAACACGCTCAATATCGGCTGAGTTATAGATCGCGATCCCACGTTCATATCCGCACCATGCAATCCGCCGCACAATCAAGAGTTTTTGATGCGCCCAGCGGGCGCGGTTGTTAACTAGCCGAAATCGATCGATGCTCGATATGGGCTCAAACTTCTCTTTGTCCATGTCAAGTAATAGTTGATTCGCGCACGCGCTAATTATTCCTCCTTGGCCATGGCGCCATACTTTTGAGACTTCTTCGCCATTGCGCATTGCCTCGAAGATCGCATAGGCAAGGATTGTGAGAAATAGCGGATTGTTGGAGAGGTCGGCGAGGCCAATTTTTATTCCCGTATGCAGAGAGCTTAGAAATGCTCCCTCATCGAGTGGTTTTCCGCCTTCTCGCTTAATTTTTTTCTGGTAATAAATAAGGATTTTTCGTATCAATTCCGCTCCATTACTGGAAAGCCCACAGACTTCAAAACAGCTTGCCTTTGACAGCGAAACCCTGTGGGCGAAAAAGAACTCTTTGCGCGACGTCATCCAAATTCTGCATGTCTGCATGGCGCGTTGAATTTCACCATAGTCACGAGAAGGCGAGAGCCAGGTGTCGAGAAATAGATGATTTGAGAGAAGGATGCCAAGTTCACTCTCGATAAGTCGTGCCTTGTCTATATATGGGATTTCGTCATAGCCATCCAAGAAGATGGCTAATCGCTGACTTCGCGCTAGCCGTAACAGTCGCCTTTTCCCCCAATAGCCTCGAAAGTAGTCGATGGAGTTCAAAATGTAATACAACACGGGAGCAGGATGTGAGACAGAAACGGCTTTAAGAGGCACATAAATGGGTATTAGTCCATCCTGCTTAATCAAGCTCTCTTCCGAAATCTGTCTCGATGCGATCTCTAAAACGGTTTTACGAAGGAGCGTTGTCTTGCCTATACCCGCCTCCCCGAGCCAGACAATTCTTCTGGCGCGATTGACCTCATGATTCCTCAGCTTGGTAGCGTCATGCCCGCGTCTCGGCAAGCGCAGAGAATCTGCTGCCTCTGTTAGCGTGTTGAGTGATGCTTCCACATACTCGGTACGCGTGTTCAACTCTATACCCCGATAAATGACCGGCATTTTTTCTACTTCTTTGGCCACGCGCCTTAAATAGGTGCGCTCCAAGCGGATGATGTTCAGGGATGAAGGCATGCGCTTTCGCAACGCTCTCGCAACATATGTCAGAGCGTTGGCCCCGACGCTACCCATCAATTTATTCCCGACCGTCAAACAGAATTCTGCAAAAAATGACACGGCTACCCCCTGCCTCATGATGGTGATTGCAGGGGAGTATCGCCTGCACCAAGGTGCGGGAGGCGCGCGTTCAGCGTGCATTCATCCCACGGTCAGGCGTTGGTGGTGGTTGGAAGCATCCGCAGCAACGTCGCACTTGGGACTCGGGTGCGCCTTAATCGGAGTCAAGCGGCTGAACGTCGTATGACTTGGCGGCCATCTCCGATAGCGCGTCACATCACATCGCGCGCGCCATTCGCCAGATTCAGGTGGCATTGCCCTTGCGGCCGGCACACGCGGTAGCGGCGCAGGTACATCGGCGCGTCGATGGTGAGCACCTAGGTGGCGAAGCCCCGCGACCCTACCAGCTTGGCGATTGCCGCCGCCTGCTCCCAGCTGTTGCTTGCCCGCCACCAGCGCCAGCGGCACGGTCGTCAGATCCAGCACTTGCAGAGCGTTGCTCAACCGGTTCCTCGAGGAGAAGACGGGATCGTGGCGATGCGCCGAAACCACGTTGCAAGAAATGTCGCTGGTGGCAAGTACGGTGGTTATGCGGGAAAGGAAGGCCACCGCTTACAAGACCGAATGCACAGTCAAGGTGATCGTTCTTGATTTGAATTGGTAATGGATCTCCAAAGCCTGCGCGTGACTCATCGGGAAAGTGTCAGAGCGCGAATACCTCCGGATGAACCAGGGTGTCATGTGCTGAAGCAGCTTGTGAGATCGCGTTCACGTGTCGGGTCGTTGTCGCTCACCGTGGTCAGAAGGTGCTATAGCCGAAAACGTCGCGCTTGTCTGAGGCCAAGCTGCCTCCGACGACGTACGTTGTGTCAGTTAGGAAATTTGGCCTTCGCGATCTTTCCTAACCTTCCGCGATGATCGCTTGGCGAATAGTTTCCACTGCGCAGAATGGCGCGGGGATTGTTCGAGCCGGTCGGCTCGCAGATTTCACTGAAAGGCTCAGCTATGCAATGCAACAAGGCGGTTTTCGACGCCAGTTTCGAGGTGTTGGACGAACGTCGCGAGAAGATGGCCGCTCTCGCGCACGGAGCGCTGACGCTCCTGCGCGAACACCGAGATCGACAGCCACCCTCCGATTCCGAGTTGATCATGGAGATCCTGCTGGACCTGATTGAGCGAAAGGACGATATCCGGCAGACGCAAGAGGGTGTGTACCGGGCGGCAGGTCTGCAAGGCTGGGAAGGGTGAGCGGATAGGGAACATGTCCTGGGTCAAAGCTTGTCACCCAATGGTTCGATTCCGCTTGGTGGGCTGGCGGGTTGGAAGCCGAATATGAGCCGAAAAGGCTTGAACCCCGTGCAAGTGGCGGCGCTGCTGGTCTCCGCCAGCTACGGAATAGGGTTCCTTTTCGGATCGGGTGAAATGGCCCTGCAGCACGGCATGGGCGCAAGCGTCTATGGTTTGGCAACGGCGGTTGGCATGCTGTTGCTGGCCATGTTCGCGCGCCGTTTGTGGCGAACGGGCGAGCCGATCTGGAACCTGTTTGGCAGGGCATACGGAAGCGGGCTGGGACGCTGCGTCGCACTGCTCTCCCTGATCTGGATGGCGGGCGTTCTCGCTGCGCAGGTTCACGGTGGTGTAGCCATCGTCAAACTGCTGGGTCTCGGGGAGCTGGCTTCTTATGTGGTCGTGCTGGGTGCGATCTTTGGCGCCTCCAGGCTCGATCTGTCGCGAGCGTCATCGCTGTTCACGTTCTTCTTGGCACTCAGCGGCTTGGTGTTCGTCTACGTCTTGCTGACGGGGCCGGGCGGCAGCATCTACGTAAGAGGTCCTGCCCAATTCCTTGTTGATCTGTCGAGCTTTCGCCCGGCTGCGCTATTGGCAATCGTCGTCGCCGTGGTTGTCCTGGTCTGCACTGGAGGGGACTATCACCAGTTCGTTTTGGCGGCCAAGACGCCGCGGGCCGCGGTGATTGGGTGCCTGCTGGCGGGCACCATCTTGACCGCGATCAGCTTCGTTCCAGCTTCAGTGGTTCTCGGGCTCCAGGCAGGCGGTCAGTTGACGGCGCTCGCCGATCCCAAGCAGGCAATCCCCGTTGCGTTGTTGACTGGTTCCAGAAGCCTGGGCCTGGCCGCTGGCCCCATCCTGTTGATAGGCCTGTCGGTGGCTGCGCTCGGGTGCGGCGCGGCGATTCTTCGCGCGATGGCCGATGCGCTTCGCTCCTCCGTTGCGGGCGAGGTTTCGCCCACGCGCTCGGCGGGAGTGGCGCTTCTCCTCGGCGCTCTTCTTGCAGCCCGTGGGCAGGGCATCATCGAGACGATGGTGTCGGTGAACGTCGTGTACATCGGCAGCATCGCGGTGGTCTTTGTCGGGCTGCTGACCGGGCGGGTGCTCACCTCGTGGCAGGCGGGCATTGTGGTGGCCTCAGGGTTTCTGGGGTCGGTGACCGTCTATGTCTTCGCATCCCTGAGCTCGTTGTCCGCGGTCAGCGAATCCGATCTCGTGTCGCTGGGAGTAGGTCTTCTGCTGTCGCTCGCTGCTTTTCTGTTCTTTCTCAGGCGTTTTCCTCACCCGACGAGCACACGTGAAAGCCTCTAGCAGTCAGCTGTCCCGAGAGCTTGGCGCGCACCTTCGACGATGTGGTGAGTGATCTCTTGAGCAAACGATGGCTCCGCGGCCCCGTGATGCCAGTACAAGGGAACGCGGCTGGGCTTGGTGGGTGCCAGATCGACCAAGTCTCCGGAGTCCAGTTGATGCTGAGCCTGCATGCTGGGCACCAGGCCATAGCCCACACCGGCCAGAATGGCGTCCAGCAGTACGGCGGGTGCGGGCACATAGTGCCGCCCGTAACGCTCTACACGGAAGCCGAAGAGCTGTTCCAGGAACTCGTCGTGGAGCGAGTCCTTGCGGTTGAACAGGACCGAGGGCGATTCAAGAACGGCGGCGACGGTCAAGCCATGGCGGAAATGGTCGTTTGCAAACGCGGGCGTTGCACAGCAGCGGTATTCCATTTCACCCAATGCTTCGGCCACGAAACCGTTGGCCGGCTTCGCCTCGGTTGACAGGCAACCCAGTACTTCGCCTTTGACCAAGCGCTGAAGTGTGTGATCCTGATCGTCGCTGATCACTTCGATAGCCAATCGATGGCGCTGCAGCAGCGGCCACAATACTCGGGGAAACCAGGTGGCCAGCGAATCGGCGTTCACGGCTATGGCGACGGGGACTGGCGCAACTCTCTTGTCCTGGGGATTTAGCTCCGATAGTGTGGAGTTCTCCAAGAGCCGCAGGGCCTTCACGTGGCGGAGAAGCACCTCACCTGCCGCCGTTTGCGCCACCGGCCTTTCGCGAACGACCAGCACAGTTGCCAGTGATTCTTCCAGAGCCTTCACGCGTTGCGACACTGCCCCGCGTGTGACGTTAAGAACTGATGCGGCGCGTTCGAAGCTCTTTTCTTCGATGACGGTGGCGAACGTTTCCAGATGCTCGCGGTCCAGCACGGCTGATCTCCTGATGCGACCGCGGCTCCTACTGCAGAAGCGCCCAGGCCACAGCACGGCAGCGTAGTGGAAACTGTCGCCCGCTGGCAGACTGAAAGTCAGCGCTTGCCAATTTGGTGATAGCTCGTGGCGGGCAGGTCGGAGCTTTGAAAGAAACGCCGCTCACGCGGCCCCGGGAGGCGGCTCACTGCGCCTCCAAACCATCCCGATACGCACCCACGCCGGATCACGAGGCCTTGTTCCGTGCATTTGCGCCGCAGGCGCCATCCAGCACGCCCCGAAGCCAGTCCGCCAGACCGCGAATCAACCGCTGTTGCGCCGCCAGCGTCGTGGCGGTGTGATCGGCCTGCGGCAGGTAGTCGCAGCGCACGCGGTCGACGAAGTCGAATTCGCTGAAGGCATCGCGCAACTGGCCCGGGTAGTTGAAGTACCAGCGCATGCTGCCCGAGTACACCAAATGCACCGCCACCCCGCGATCAACGAGCGCCTGGATGTCGCGGCCAAAGACCTCACGCGGCGGTGCACGGCGGCCCAGGTCCAGCAACTCTTGTTTTGGCGTCTGGCTGGCCACACGCCTGATGGCTCGGGCGGCGCGCCTGACGCGCCTTCGTGCCCATGATGTGAGGGTGCGCAGCGGCGCCTCGCGCAATGGCTGGGTGAGCCGGTTCCATCGCGTCCTGGCCGTGGGATAGGCGAACCCGTCGAGCATCCACAGGGCGGTCACACGCGTGTCGGCCAGCGCCACCGCCAGACCGCTGTGCGCGCCGGAGCAAATGCCCGCGATGACGAACTGCCCGACGTCGCAGAGACGCTGGAAGTGGTCCATGGCCGCCTGCAGGTCCACCACGGCCTGTTGTTCAAAAGGAAGGGCCGCCTGCGGCGTGCCGCTGTCGCCCTGCCCGGAGAGATCCATGCGCAGCGTGGGCACACCCTCTTGTGCGAGGGCGCGTGCGAGTTTGGCGTTGAAGCGGTGTGGGCCGATGCGGTGAATGATGCCCACGTTGAGCAATACGACGCCCATGCGCGCGCGCTGTTCACGAGCGGGCAAGGTCAGTGTGGCGCTCAGGTGTCCTTGAGAGCCGAAGCTGATGGAGACCTCATTCAAGCCGGTCTCCCGCCAATGCCGCCGAAAGAACGTTCAGCGCCTCGGCGGGAACCAGTGCCGTGTTGAAGGCTTCCTCGGAGGTCCAGTCGAAGTCGAGGCTGAGCGCCTGGCGCCGCACGGCCACGCCCCGGCAGCTCAGGGGCGTGAGCCAGTCATCGGCCTCGCGGGCCTGCCGATCCGGCGCGATCAACAGGACGCGGCGGGTCCGCGCCTGGTGGTAGTCAACGGGCACGACGGCGCGCATCTGATCCAACAGGCGCCGACTCGCGCCAAAGCCCAGGATCTCTTCGTGGCCCGCGAGTTCAGCACCACCGGGCAAGTTGGCGACGACCGAGGCGTGCACCGACAGCAGGTGGTCCACGTAGCGGGCGCCCGCAACCACGGGCTCCCAGAGCACGAGCTGCCGTGGGGCTTGCGGCGCCTGCACCGAGGCGCGCACCGCCAGTGCGCTGGCCAGGCGCGGCGCGACCCAGTCCACCTCCTGAACGCCCGCGCGTTGGCGCAGCAGCGCATCGGCCGCGAGCACATCGCACACCCATCGATCAAGATCGGCTTCGTGGTCGTCGCCCATGGATTCGCCACTGGCGTGGTAGTCGAAGCGAAGGCAGGGCACGCCGGCGCCCGACAGGCGATCGGCCAACACCCGGAAGAAGCGATGAATACGCACCGCTTCCTGCCCGAAGGGATTGCAGAAGAGCACCGCGCGTGGACGCGCCTGACGAACGGCGCCGGCATGGAAGACGCCGTACAGGGAAGGCGCGGGATGGCCAAAACGCACGGGTGTCAGGGCGAGGCCGGGCAAGCCGCTCGCGGCCTGAGACCCGATTGGGTCTTCGACTGAAAGGGCATCGCCCGGCGTGGCGGGTGCGGGTTCGATCGCGACGGCAGTGGCGATCTGGCTGAGCGATTCAAAGACCAGGCGGCGCAGCGCGATCTTCTCGCCGGTGACCCGCTGCATCTCCCGGGCGGCGCGCACGGCGAGCAGGGAGTGGCCGCCGAGATTGAAGAAGTTGTCGTTTCGTCCGACCTGTACCACGCCGAGCAGGCCAGCCCAGATGGCCGCGATGGCTTGCTCGGCGGCGTTTGCCGGCATGGCGAAGCCTGCTGGGTCGCGCATCGCCACTTGGGCCGTGATCAGCAGGGGGCGTGTGTGGTGTGTGCTGGCCGGCGCGGCGACTGGGGCCGCCGGTGCCGGCGGGTTCGGCGCCGGGGCCGGGGCCGGTGTGGTCGGCACAGTCGTTCTCGTTGCAGCCCGGGCAGGCTCGGCCACGGGCGCCTGACCGATCACCGACAACAGCGTGAGCTGCTGCGACATCAACCGGATCTGCTGCTGGATGAGCATGTGAACCGGGTGACCACCCTGGATAACGGGTGCGATCGTTTGCACCGCGGCGGGAGGGATCGCGGGCGCTGCCGTGGCGCCGCTGAAGCCCTGTTCGAATTCGGCATCCATGAGGAGGCTTCGGCTCACGAAGACGCCGCCCACGCCATCCCGATGCTGAACCAGGCGCCCAGGCTGAAGTACGGTGTCAGCCACAAGGCATCCTCTTTCCAGGCCGCCCATTGCCGGCTCGGCACGCGCCGGAGCATGGCATCGCGCGCGCCACTCGTCAGGTCCAGGTAGCACTGCCCCTGGGCCCGGCACACGCGGTAGCGGCGCAGGTACATCGGCGCATCAACGGTGAGCGCATACGTGACGAAGCCCAGCGATCCCACCAGCCCGGTGATCGCCGCCGCCTGCACCCAGCCGCTGCTGTGGCCCGCCACCACCGCCAGCAGGACCCCCGTCATCGAAAACCCCGCCGCCCACAACAGCGACTCCACGGCCTGCGTGATGTGGTTGAGCGTGAGCACGCTGTGCCAGCAGAAGGCCTGGGCCAGCGTCATGAACATGGGGATGCCCCAAGCGGCCAGTTGCACTGTCGGCAGGCCGGCCTTTGCCGCCAACTGGTGCACGCTCAGACCCAGTTGCACGGCAAAGCAGATTTCCGCCACCGTGGCCGCGGTTCGGCCCAGCATGATGCTGGACAGGGGCGAGTCCACCAGCACCCGCCGCTCCAGGTCGATACGGGGCAGCACCGAGCGGTACGCACACACCATCACGTAGACGCCCGAGAGCGCCAAGTGCCAGTTCGCGTAGGCACTCGCACCCGAGCCCACGTACCAGGCGATCAGCCACAGGCCGATGTTCGCGCCCGCCAAGATGCACAGTGCACGCCACCAGGAGAGCGCCCTGCGATCAGGCCGGGTGGCTTCGGGCACGGCGGCATGACCGGCTACTGGCATGGTGAGGCGGTGCTGGCGCCTGACGCGCCGCAGGGCAAGGGGCTGGGGAACGGTGGCGGATGGCCGTCGCCAAGGGAACGGACGTCAGATCAGCCCGATAAAGCTCAGGATGAAGCCTACGACCACGACCAGGCCGACGATATAGATGATGGTGTTCATTGAGTTGCCTCCATAGGTACGGTCAGGTCCATCGTAGGTAGGCGGGGGCGCATCGCGTGTCAGCCATCGCCCCGTCTGGCTGTAGGACAGACCATGTCGCCCGGGCGGTAACCCGAGGTGAACCGGCTATGCCACCGGCCTCCTCGACCGCGACTGGTCCCTCGCCACCTCGATGAACTCCAGCACCTCCGCTCGAGGCTGCGACCCACGCCGCCACACCAGCCCCACGTCCACGGTCGGCACCGCATCCCGCAGGGTGCGCACCTCCACGTGCTCCGCGTCCAGCGTCCAGGGCCGGTAGAGAAAGTCCGGCAGCACCGCCAGTCCGGCGCCCACGCCCACCAGCGAGCGCACGGCCTCCAGCGAAGACGTCCGAAGCAGGGTGCGCGGCTTCAACTGATGCCGCGCCCACACGCTGCGCATCAGCACCTCGATGCGGTCAGCCTGCAGCACCACGAGGTCCTGCGCCGCGATCTCCGCCAATCCCACTTCCTCCTGCGCGGCCAGCGGGTGGTCAGCCGCCATCCACACGCGGTTGGGTGAGCGCGTCAGCGTCTCCGCCGTCAGCGCCTGCGGTTCGCCCAACGCATTCGACACCATGATCGCGATGTCCAGTTCGCCATTGATGAGCAGGTGTTCCAGAAAGGGCGGGGCGTCTTCCACCACCTGCACCTCCACCGCCGGACAGGTGCGCCGAAAGCGGGCGAACACTTCGGACAGGTAGTAGCCCGCCACGAGGCTGGTCACGCCGATGGACAGCGAGCCCGCCAGCGGCGCCGCGCCCTCGCGCGCGCCGCGCGTGGCCTCGGCCACGGCGCCGATGACGCGGCGCGCCTTCACCAGGAAGCGGTGCCCTTCGGGCGTGAGCCGCATGCCCTTGGTGCTGCGCTCGAAGAGCGTGAGGCCCACCGCGTCTTCCAGCTCCAGCACGCTTTTGGTGATGGCCGATTGCGCGATGTTGAGCACGCGCGAGGCCGCGGCCACCGAGTCCGATTCGGCCACCGCCAGGAAGTAGCGGAACTGCTTGAGCGTGAGGTGCCGGTTCATCGCGGTGCACGCCTCGATTGAAGGCGCCCTGTTGCGGTGCAAAAAAGGAATCGCTGCCTTGGGCTATCGATTTTTTCGAACGCTGGCCGAGCTTATTTTGTATTTTGAAACGGTCAAGCCCCTGCCTAGGATGCCCCGCAGCCCAGGCGCCGTGCGGCCCTGTGGTCGTTTTCAACCCGCACTCAACCGAGGTGATTGACCCATGAGACACGCACACCACCCCATCGCCCGACGCCTCACCGGCGGGCTGCTCTGCGCGTTCGCGCTGGGCGCCGTCAGCAGCGCGGCACTGGCCCAGAAGGCCCTGGACAAGCTCGGCAAGGGCGAAGGCCAGGTCGACATCGTGGCCTGGCCCGGCTACATCGAGCGCGGCCAGACCGACAAGAACTTCGACTGGGTGACCGACTTCGAGAAGAAGAGCGGTTGCAAGGTCAACGTGAAGACCGCCGGCACCTCCGACGAAATGGTGGCGCTGATGAACGAGGGCGGCTTCGACCTCGTCACCGCCTCGGGCGACGCGTCGATGCGGCTCATCGCCGGCAAGCGCGTGCAGCCCATCAACGTGAACCTGATTCCCAGCTTCAAGAACGTGGACCAGCGCCTGCAGAAGGCGCCCTGGCACTACGTGAACAACACGCACTACGGCACGCCCTACCAGTGGGGCTGGAACGTGCTCATGTACAACACCACGGTCTTCAAGGACAAGCCGCCCACCAGCTGGAGCGTGGTGTTCGAGGAAACCACGCTGCCCGACGGCAAGAGCAACAAGGGCCGTGTGCAGGCCTTTGACGGCCCGATCTACATCGCCGACGCCGCGCTCTACCTGATGAAGAAGAACCCGGCGCTGGGCATCAAGGACCCGTACGAACTGAGCGAGGCGCAGTACAAGGCCGCGCTGGACCTGCTGCGCGGCCAGCGCAAGCTGGTGGGCAAGTACTGGCACGACGCCTTCGTGCAGATCGACGACTTCACCAACGAGGGCGTGGTGGCGTCCAGCAGTTGGCAGTTCATGGCCAACATCCTCAAGAGCAAGAACCGGCCGGTGGCCACCGTGGTGCCCACCGAAGGAGCCACCGGTTGGGCCGACACGACCATGATGCACGTGGACGCCAAGAACAAGAACTGCGCGTACATGTGGATGGAGCACTCGCTCAACCCCAAGCTGCAGGGGGACCTGGCGGCCTGGTTCGGTTCGGTGCCGGCGGTGCCCGCGGCCTGCAAGGGCAACAAGCTGTTGGGTGACGATGGCTGCGCGCGCCAGGGCTTCGAGTCCTTCGAGCGCATCTCGTTCTGGAAGACGCCCACCACCAAGTGCGCGACGCAGAACAACGCCTGCGTGCCCTACCACCGCTGGGTCACGGACTACATCGCTGTCCTCGGCGGCCGCTGAGCCCATGGCCGTCGCTGTCGCCCTCGAAGGTGTGTCCTGCCAGTTCGGCAGCGGTGCGCAGGCGGTTCGTGCCGTCGATGGTGTCGACCTCGTGATCGAGGGCGGCGAGTTCTTCACCTTGCTCGGGCCCTCGGGCTCGGGCAAGACCACGTGCTTGCGAATGATCGGCGGTTTCACGCTGCCCACGGCCGGCCGCATCCGCATCGGTGGGCAGGACGTAACCCTGGAGCCGCCGTACGCACGGCCGGTGAACACCGTGTTCCAGGACTACGCGTTGTTCCCGCACATGAGCATCCGCGACAACGTGGCCTATGGGCTCATGGTGCAAGGCGTGGACAAGGCCGAGCGGCACCGCCGCGCCGAAGAGATGCTGGCCCTGGTGCGCCTGCCGGGCGTGGGCGAGCGCCGCCCCGGGCAGTTGTCGGGCGGGCAGCGCCAGCGCGTGGCCCTGGCGCGCGCGCTCATCAACCGGCCGCAGGTGTTGCTGCTGGACGAGCCCCTGGGCGCGCTGGACCTGAAGCTGCGCGAGCAGATGCAGACCGAGCTGAAGGCACTGCAGCGGCAGTTGGGCATCACCTTCCTGTTCATCACGCACGACCAGCACGAGGCGCTGTCCATGAGCGACCGCATCGGCGTGTTCAACAACGGCCGCCTGGAGCAGGTGGGCGCGCCCGCGGCCATCTACAACCAGCCGGCCACGCGCTTCGTGGCCGAGTTCGTGGGCGCGGCCAATGTGCTGGACGGCCAGCGCGCACAGGCGCTCACCGGCCTGCCCAGCGCCATGCTGCGGCCCGAGCGTATCCACCTGGTGGACGAGGCCGGCTCGCAGGTGCAGGGCACGGTGGTTGATGCGATGTACTTCGGCGCTTTCTCGCGCCTTCGCGTGGACTGCGGTGGCGAAGCACTGGCGGTGGACCTGAACCCCGAGCAGCACCCGATGCTGCCTGCGCCCGGCACGCGCGTGGGCTTGCGCTGGGCGGCCGACGCGGTGCACCCGCTGGGCTTGAGATGACCATGGCCGAGACGCTGCCGCTCGCGCCGCCCGCCCGCCGCGGCGCGCTGCGGCGCCTGTCGGACGTGCTGTACCGCCACCGCGCGCTGGCATTGGCCGCGCTGCTGGTGCCGCCGCTGCTGTGGTTCGGCGTGGTCTATCTGGGTTCGCTGTTCGCGCTGCTGGCCAACAGCTTCTTCGCGCTCGACGAGTTCTCGGGCGTGGTGGACCGCTCCACGCTGACGCTGAAGAACTTCCGCGACCTGTTCGACCCCGCCAACCTCGACGTGGTGTGGCGCACGGTGCTCATGGCCACGGCGGTGACGCTGGCGTGCACGGTGATCGCCTTTCCCATCGCGTACACCATGGCCCGCTACGCGCGCGGCCCGCACAAAGCGCTGCTCTACATCGCGGTGATGCTGCCGCTGTGGTCGAGCTACCTGGTGCGGCTGTATGCGTGGAAGCTGCTGCTGGCCAAGGAGGGCGCCATCGGCTGGGTGCTGGCCGAGCTGCACCTGGGCTGGCTGCTGGACGCACTGCTCGCCACACCGGGCATTGGCGGGCCGTCGCTGTCGTTCTCGCGCCTGGGCACCTTCGTCGTCTTCGTCTACATGTGGCTGCCCTTCATGATCCTGCCGATCCAGGCGGCCATCGAGCGCATCCCGGGTTCGCTCATCGAGGCCTCCAGCGACCTCGGCGCGCGCGGCGCCACCACGTTCTGGCGGGTGGTCTTTCCGCTGGCCATGCCGGGCATCGCGGCGGGGTCGATCTTCACCTTCTCGCTCACGCTGGGCGACTACATCATTCCGCAGGTGATCGGCGACTCCACGCTGTTCATCGGCCAGGTGGTGGTCCGCCAGCAGGGCGTGGCGGGCAACATTCCCTTCGCGGCGGCGTTCTCGCTGGTGCCCATCGTGGTGATCGGCGTGTACCTGTGGTTTGCGAAGAAGCTGGGGGCCTTCGATGCGCTCTGACCCATCGAGGCCCGGCTGGGGCCTGCGCGCGGCCACCTGGGGCGCGGTGCTGTTCCTGCACATACCGCTGGCGCTGATCATCCTGTACGCCTTCAGCGCCGAGGACAAGAGCTACGTGTTCCCGCCGCCCGCGCTCACCACGCAGTGGTTCGCCGTGGCCTGGGAACGCGAGGACGTCTGGGCCGCCATCGGCCTGTCGCTGCGCGTGGCGGCGCTGGCCACGGCCGTCGCCATGGTGTTGGGTACGCTGGCGGCGGCCGGCCTGGCGCGCACGCGCTTCTTCGGGCGCGACGCGGTCTCGCTGCTGCTGATCCTGCCGATCGCGCTGCCGGGCGTCATCACCGGCATCGCCTTGCGCAGCGCCTACAGCACGCTGGAGATTCCCTTCAGCTACTGGACCATCGTGATTGGCCACGCCACCTTCTGCGTGGTGGTGGTCTACAACAACGCGGTGGCGCGGCTGCGGCGCACCAGCCCCTCGCTCATCGAGGCGTCCATGGACCTGGGCGCCGACACCTTCCAGACCATCCGCCACGTGATCCTGCCGCAGCTCGGCTCGGCCCTGCTCGCGGGCGGCCTGCTGGCCTTCGCGCTGAGCTTCGACGAGGTCATCGTCACCACCTTCACCGCCGGCCAGCAGACCACGTTGCCCATCTGGATGCTGCAGGAGCTGATCCGCCCGCGCCAGCGGCCCGTCACCAACGTGGTGGCGGTGGTGGTCATCGCGCTGACCTTCCTGCCGATCCTAGCGGCCTACTACCTCACGCGCGCCGACGAACCCGGGCGCTGATCTTTACCTCGAACGCACACGGAGACCACCATGGGCAAGACCCCCGATTTCGCGAGCAGCCTGCACACCGAGCTGTTCATCGACGGCCAGTTCGTGCGTGGCGAGGGCGAGGCCGAGAAGGTGCTCAACCCCGCCACCGGTGAACTGCTGGTCGAGGTGCCCGAAGCCTCGTACGAGCAGATCCACCGCGCCGTGCTGGCCGCCAACCGGGCGTTCGACAGTTGGGGCGACAGCACGCCGCAGGAACGCTCGCGCGCGTTGCTGAAGATGGCCGATGCCGTCGAGGCGAACGCCGAGGCCTTCGCGCGCGTCGAGTCGCTCAACTGCGGCAAGCCCTATCCGCGCGCCCTCGAGGACGAGATCCCCGCCATTGCCGATTGCTTCCGCTACTTCGCGGGCGCGGTGCGCAACATGCACGGGCCCCTGGCGGGCGAGTACCTGGCGGGCCACACCAGCATGATCCGGCGCGACCCGATCGGCGTGGTGGGCTCCATCGCGCCCTGGAACTACCCGCTGATGATGGCGGCCTGGAAGATCGCGCCCGCGCTGGCGGCGGGCAACACCGTGGTGCTCAAGCCCAGCGAGCAGACGCCGCTGAGCAGCCTGCTGCTGGCGCGTGTGGTGGCCGACGTCCTGCCCAAGGGCGTGTTCAACGTGGTCTGCGGGCGCGGCGCCAGCGTGGGCCAGCCGCTGGTGGAACACCCGCTGGTGCGCATGGTCTCGCTCACGGGCGACGTGGCCACGGGCCGCAAGATCCTGCAGGCCGCCACGGGCACGCTCAAGCGCACGCACCTGGAACTTGGCGGCAAGGCGCCGGTGATCGTGTTCGACGACGCCGACATCGACGCGGTGGTGGAGGGCATCCGCACCTTCGGCTACTACAACGCGGGGCAGGACTGCACGGCCGCCTGCCGCCTGTACGCGGGCAGCCGCGTGTACGACCGGCTGGTGGCCGACCTCAGCAGCGCGGTGAAGACCATCAAGATGGGCACGCAGGACGAAGCCGGCGTGGAACTCGGCCCGCTGATCAGCGACCGCCAGCGCGACCGCGTGGCCAGCTTCGTGGAGCGCGCGCAGATGGTGGGGCACATGGAGATCACGGCCGGCGGCAAGATGCGAGCGGGCGGCGGCTTCTTCTACGAGCCCACCGTGATCGCCGGCGCCCGCCAGGACGACGAGATCGTGCGGCGCGAGGTCTTCGGCCCCGTGGTATCGGTCACGCGCTTCTCCGACCCCGACGAGGCGATCACCTGGGCCAACGACTCGGACTACGGCCTGGCCTCATCGGTGTGGACGCAGGACGTGGGCCGCGCGCTGAAGGTGGCGCGCAAGCTGCAGTACGGCTGCACCTGGATCAACACACACTTCATGCTGGTGAACGAGATGCCGCACGGCGGCCTGAAGCACAGCGGCTACGGCAAGGACATGTCGATGTACGCGCTGGAGGACTACACCGTGGCGCGGCATGTGATGGCCAAGCTGTAAAAAAAGCCCGGCGCGCGGCCGGGCTTGAAGGAGGTGACAGCAGGATTCGGTCAGCGCGCTGCGGTGCTGGCTGGTTCGGCCACGTAGATCTCCACGCGCCGGTTCATGGCCCGGCCCTGGGGCGTGCCGTTGTCGGCCACCGGCTCGCGCGAGCCGCGGCCGTCGGTGGTGATGCGCGTGGCCGAGACGCCGCGGCCCACCAGGTAGTCACGCGTGGCATTGGCGCGGTCGAAAGACAGCGGGTTGTTGATGGCGTCGCTGCCCGAGCTGTCGGTGTGGCCGATGATGGTGACGTGCGTGGCCTGGTTCTGCTGCAGCGTGGTGCTGAACTGGCTCAGCACACCCACCAGCGTGGGGCTGAGTTGCGAGCGGCCGGTGGCGAAGCCCGCGTCGGCCGGCACCTCGAGCTTGAGGCGGTTGTCGGCCGTCTGGCTCACGCCGATGCCTGTGCCGGCGGTGGCCGCTTCCATTTGCTTCTTCTGTTCCTGCATGCGCGTGGACCAGATGTAGCCGCCCAGCGCACCGGCGCCCGCGCCCAGCACGGCGCCTTGCGCCGCGCCCTTGGAGCCACCCGTGAGGCCGCCCAGCACGACACCGGCGGCGGCACCGATGCCGGCACCCTTGGCACTGTCGCGCTGCGTTTCGCTCATGTTGGCGCAGCCGGTGACGGCCACCGCCGCGGCCGCCGCGAGGACGGTGAAGCCACGGGTGAATCGGGAAACGGTGTTGGACATGATGAGACTCCTCTTGTTGATCGGAAGATCGCCGCGGCGCGCGGCGACGTGGGGTTGTAGCCCAGCGCCTAAACTTATACCCCTGCCCGGATACCGCCTCCGTAGGACTCTTCTGAATTTACAAATCCTTGCATGAAACCCGTTTCACTCGGCCAGAGCCCCCTTCAAGTCACCCCCATCTGCCTCGGCACCATGACCTTCGGCGAGCAGGTGGATGAAGCCACCGCGCACCGCATCCTTGACCGCGCCGTCGAGCGCGGCGTGGACTTCCTCGACGCGGCCGAGATGTATTCGGTGCCCGCGCGCGCCGAGACCTGCGGGTCCACCGAGACCATCATCGGCAACTGGTTCGCCAGACACCCGGGCCAGCGTCAGAAGCTGGTGCTGGCCACCAAGGTGGCGGGGCCGTCGCGCGGCATGCCGTGGATCCGCGGTGACAACGCGGGCCTGAGCAAGGCCGAGATCGTGAAGGCCTGCGAGGGAAGCCTGCGCCGCCTGCAGACGGACGTGATCGACCTGTACCAGATCCACTGGCCCGCGCGCAACCTGCCGGCCTTCGGCGCACTGGTGTTCGACCCGAGCAAGGACAAGCCTTGCGCCTCCATCCACGAACAGCTGGAGGCCATGGCCGAGCTGGTGAAGGCGGGCAAGGTGCGCGCCATCGGCCTGTCCAATGAAACACCGTATGGCGTGCACGAGTTCGTGCGCCTGGCCGAACAGCACGGCCTGCCGCGCGTGGCGACGGTGCAGAACCCGTACTGCCTGATCAACCGCAGCTACGAAAACGGGCTCGATGAGACCAGCCACCGCCTGGGCGTGTCCCTGTTGGCCTATTCGCCATTGGGCTTCGGACTGCTCACGGGCAAGTACGACAACACTGGCCTGGTGGGCGAGCACGGCCGGCTGGCGATCTTCGAGAGCATGCGCAAGCAGCGCTGGGGCCGGCCCGAGGCGCTGGCCACCGCGAAGCGCTACAACGCGCTGGCGCATGAGCACGGCCTCACGCCCTCGCAACTGGCGCTGGCCTTCTGCTACACCAACTGGCGCGTGGCCAGCACCATCATCGGTGTGACCACCGTGGCCCAGCTCGACGAGTGCCTGGACGCCTGGGGCACCACGCTTACGCCCGAGCTGCTCGCTGCGGTGGACAAGATCCGCTGGGACAGCCGCGACCCCGCGCAGTGAGCAAGAAGGCGACGCACGTCAGCGAGACCCAGGCCACGGCCTGGCTCAAGGCGCATGGCGTGCCGTACACCGAGCATCCCTACGAGTACCTGGAGCACGGTGGGGCCCAGCACAGCGCACAGGTGCTGGGCCTGGATCCTTTCGCGGTGGTCAAGACGCTGATCATGCAGGACGAATCTGGCAAACCGCTGGCCGTGCTCATGCATGGCAACCGCACCGTGTCCACCAAGAACCTGGCGCGCCAGATCGGAGCGAAATCGGTGGAGCCCTGCAAGCCCGAGGTGGCCAACCGCCACAGCGGTTACCTGGTGGGCGGCACCTCGCCCTTCGGGCTCAAGCGGGCGATGCCGGTGTACGTGGAGTCGACCGTTCTTGAGCTGCCGCGCCTGTGGATCAACGGCGGGCGGCGCGGCTTCCTGGTGGGCATCGAGCCCGCCGTGCTGAGCGGCCCGCTGGGCGCGAAACCGGTGCAGTGCGCGCTGGCAGAATGACGCGCGCGCTTCGCGCCCACCACAAGAATTGACCGAGGAGATGCCCTTGCAAGCGCTCTATCCCGCGTTGGCCACCGTGGCCGCCTATCTGATCGGATCCCTCTCCTTCGCGGTGATCGTGAGCCGCCTGATGGGCCTGTCCGACCCCCGCACCTACGGCAGCAAGAACCCCGGCGCCACCAACGTGCTGCGCTCGGGCAGCAAGGCGGCGGCCATCGTCACGCTGCTGCTGGACGCGGTGAAGGGCTGGTTGCCGGTGTTCGTGGTGATGCACTGGGGCGAGCCCTTCGGCCTGGGCGCGGGCACGGTGGCGCTGGTGGGGCTGGCAGCCTTCCTGGGGCACCTGTTCCCCGTCTTCTTCAAGTTCGAGGGCGGCAAGGGTGTCGCCACGGCGGCCGGCGTCATCCTGGGCTTCAACCCCTGGCTGGGGCTGGCCTCGCTGCTCACCTGGCTGATCATCGCCTTCTTCTTCCGCTACTCCTCGCTGGCGTCGATCGTCACGGCGGTGTTCGCGCCGGCCTACTACCTGCTGGGTGGCGGCGTGGCCTGGGAGGCGCCGGGCGTGATGGTGCTGAGCCTGGCCGTGATGGCGGTGCTGCTGGTGTGGCGCCACGCCGAGAACATCAACCGCCTGCTGGCCGGCAAGGAAAGCAAACTGGGAGCGAAGAAACAATGAGCCAGAAGGACATCACCCGCGTCGGCATGGCCGCGCGCTACAGCGAAGCCGCCGTGTTCAACGGCACCGTGTTCCTGGCGGGCATGGTGCCCGAGCGGGGCGACACCGACATCCGCGGCCAGACCGAGGACGTGCTGCAGCAGGTGGCGCAGCGCCTGCAGGAATGCGGCAGCGACAAGTCGCGCATCCTGCGGGCCGAGATCTACCTCACCGACATCCGCGACATCGCCGCCATGAACGAGGTGTGGGACGCCTGGGTGGTGCCCGGCGCCGCGCCGCCGCGCGCCACCGTGCAGGCCGCGCTGGCCAACCCGGCGTACCGCATCGAGATCGTCGTCACCGCTGCCGTGTCGGAGCGCGCTGTCTGATCGAGAAACACCGCGGAACCGGCTTTGCCGGGCCGCAGGTGTTGCCCCCTTGAGGGGGTGGCGCGAAGCGCCGCAGGGGTGTGCTCCGTCAGTAGCGCTTTTCCAGCGTCATCTGGTCGTTGTTGCGCTGCATCTGGAAGCGCGAGAGAAAGCTGTTGCCCAGCAGCACATAAGGCATGGGCTGCGGCAGCACGATGGCGCCCACCGCATGCACCTGCGCGTCGCCCACGCGCACCGAATCGAGGTTGAGGCGGTAGCCGATGGCCGCGCCGTTGGCGGTCTGCACGGTGACGCGCTGGCCGCGCTGGTAGTCGAGGTTGATGCGTTTGGCCTCGGACTCGCCGAGGATGACCTGCGTGGCGCCGGTGTCCACCATGAACTGCACGGCGCGGCCGTTGATCTGGCCTTGGGGCATGAAATGGCCGCTGCCATCGGCCGTGAGTACCACGCGTTGGCTCCCGCCTGATGCCTCGGTCGCCACGCCACCCAGGTGCACCGGGGCTTCCCCCAAGCGCAGGGTCTGGCGTTTCCCCCCAATGTCGATGACCGCCGTGTCGCCCTGCAAGGACACCAGGCGCACACCCTGGTGCGCCTGGCCGGCGGCCATGAAGCGCGGCGCGCCCCCGTCGATGACGATCAGGGCCTTGCTGCCCGACACGCCGGAGAGCGACACCGATTGCGCGAAGCCCATGGCGGCCGCGCTGCACAGCACCGCCGCGAGGACCCCGCGCCGCATGTTCAATCGCGAAAATTGTTGAAGGACAAGGGCAGATCCTTCATCTCGCTCTTGATGATGGCCATGGTGGCCTGCAGATCGTCGCGCTTGGCGCCGGTCACGCGCACCGCGTCGCCCTGGATGGCGGCCTGCACCTTGAGCTTGCTGGCCTTGATGGCCTGCTGGATCTTCTTGCCGTCTTCGGTGGCGATGCCATTGCGCACCTTGGCCACCTGCTTGACCTTGTCGCCGCCCACCTTCTCGACCTTGCCCATGTCGAGGAAGCGCACGTCCACGTTGCGCTTGGCCAGCTTGTTGCGCAGCACGTCCTCGATCTGCTGGAGCTGGAAATCGGCGTCGCCGTGCAGCGTGATTTCCTTGTCCTTGAACTCGATCGCGGCGCTGGTGCCCTTGAAATCGAAGCGCGTGCCGATCTCGCGCGCGACCTGATCGACGGCATTCTTGACTTCAACGAGATCGGCTTCAAGGACGGTGTCGAACGAGGGCATGGCGGGTGCGAAGTGGGTGAGAAAATCGCGGCCATGATAGTCGAGAAGCAGGTGCCTCTACAGGGCTACAACAGCTTTGGCATTGTGGCCAAGGCCCACCACCTCGCGCGCATCCGCGACGAGGCCGACCTGGCCGCGCTGCGCGCTTGCGCGCCCTGGGACGAGCTCACCCGCGTGGCCGCCCCGTTCGTGCTGGGCGGTGGCAGCAACCTGGTGATCACGGGCGATGTGAGGCCTTTGGTGCTCAAGGTGGAGATCGCCGGCCGGCGCCTGGTGGAGGAAACGCCCAAGGGCTGGCTGGTGGAGGCCGGCGCGGGCGAGAACTGGCACGCCTTCGTGCAATGGACGCTGGAGCAGGGTTGGCCCGGGCTGGAAAACCTGGCGCTCATCCCGGGCACGGTGGGGGCATCGCCAGTGCAGAACATCGGCGCCTACGGGGTGGAACTGCAGGACCGCTTCCATTCGCTCGACGCCATCGACCTGCGCACGGGCGAGACTTTCACGCTCGACGCCGGGCAATGCGGCTTCGGCTACCGCGATTCGGTGTTCAAGCACGTACCCACCGACGCACGCGACTTCGGCCTGGGCGGGCGCGCGTTGATCACGCGGGTGCGTTTCTGGCTGCCCAAGGCCTGGAAGCCGGTGCTGGGTTATGCGGATCTGGAGCGCAAGATCGCCGAAACGGGCAACACCGCGCCGGACGCCCGCACGATCTTCGACTGGATCTGCGGCATCCGCCGCGCCAAGCTGCCGGACCCGGCGGTGATCGGCAACGCCGGCAGCTTCTTCAAGAACCCCACGGTCACGCCGGACCAGTGCGCGGACATCATCGCCCGCGACCCGAAGGTGGTGCACTACCCCATGCCCGACGGCACGGTGAAGCTGGCGGCGGGCTGGCTGATCGACGCCTGCGGCTGGAAAGGGCGCGGTGTGGGCAACGCGGGCGTGTACGACAAGCAGGCCCTGGTGCTGGTGAACCGTGGCGGGGCCACCGGGGGCGAGGTGGTCACGCTGGCCAAGGCGATCCAGACCAGCGTGTACGAGCGCTTCGGCATCCGGCTGGAGCCGGAGCCGGTGGTGATCTGAACGCACTTCAGGGAGGCATGACGATGGCCAGACACCCGGTGTTCTCGTACAGGTTCGCGAAGATCCATGCCCTGTACGTGCAAAAAGCCCAGCGAAAGCAACGCACCAGCGAAGAGGTGGATCAGATCATTTGCTGGCTGACCGGTTACGACGCGGCGGGGCTGCGCCAGCAGATCGAGGGGGAGAACGACCTGGAGACCTTCTTTGCCGAGGCGCCGCGCATGCACCCGAATACCGCGCTCATCAAGGGCGTGGTCTGCGGCGTGCGGGTGGAGGAGGTCGAGGACCCGCTGATGCGCAAGATCCGCTACCTGGACAAGCTGATCGACGAGCTGGCCAAGGGCAAGGCCATGGAAAAGATCCTGAGGCAATGAAGGGCAACACCACCATGAAGACGACCGAACGCGACCAACTGCTGCAGACGCTGAAGACCCGCTTCGAGAAGCATTCCGAGCGCCACAAGGGCCTGGATTGGGCAGAGGTGCGCGCGCGGCTGGAGAAGAACCCGAAGGCCCTGGAGTCCTTGCGCCAGATGGAGGCCACGGGCGGCGAGCCGGACGTCATCGGTCGCGAGAAATCCTCGGGGCCGTTCCTCTTCTGCGACTGCTCGCCGGAAACCCCCACGGGCCGTCGCAGCCTGTGCTACGACCGCGAGGCCCTGGCCGCGCGCAAGGAGAACAAGCCGCAGGGCAGCGCCATGGGCCTGGCCGACGAGATGGGCATCGAGATGCTTGACGAGGCGCGGTACCGCCAACTGCAGGAGCTGGGCGAATTCGACCTGAAGACCTCGAGTTGGGTGGTCGCGCCGAAGGAGATCCGCGCGCTCGGCGGGGGGCTGTTCTGTGATCGCCGCTTCGGGCGGGTGTTCACGTACCACAACGGCGTGCAGTCCTACTACGCCTCGCGCGGGTTTCGGGGCCTGCTGCGGGTCTGAACGCGGCGCTGGCCGGAGGGTGGCCAACAAAAAAGGGCCCGCCAACTGGCGAGCCCTTCTAGCGGGGGCGGTGTACTCGCTTCAGTCCTTGCCGAGCTTGAGCATGTCGGTGCCATCGCCACCCGTCAGCAGGCCCGTGCGGGTGTAGACACCCAGCTTGCTGCGCGTGTCGGTGATGTCGAGGTTGCGCATGGTGAGCTGGCCGATGCGGTCCAGCGGCGTGAAGGGCGCGTCCTCCACCTTCTCCATCGACAGCCGCTCGGGCGCGTAGGTGAGGTTGGGGCTGTCGGTGTTGAGGATGGAGTAATCGTTGCCGCGGCGCAGCTCGACCGTGACCTCGCCCGTGATGGCGCGCGCCACCCAGCGCTGGGCCGATTCGCGCAGCATGATGGCCTGCGGGTCGAACCAGCGGCCCTGGTAGAGCAGGCGGCCGAGCTTGAGGCCGTTGATGCGGTACTGCTCGATGGTGTCTTCGTTGTGGATGCCGGTGACCAGGCGTTCGTAAGCGATGAACAGCAGCGCCAGGCCCGGGGCCTCGTAGATGCCGCGGCTCTTGGCCTCGATGATGCGGTTCTCGATCTGGTCGCTCATGCCCAGGCCGTGGCGGCCGCCAATCTCGTTGGCCTTCAGGATCAGGTCCACGGGGCTGGCGAAGGTCTGGCCGTTGAGGGCGACGGGCTGGCCCTCCTCGAAGCGCACCGTCACCTCTTCGGGCTTGACCGCGCAGTCCTCGCGCCAGAAGGGCACGCCCATGATGGGGTTGACGATGCGGATGCCCGAGTTCAGGTGCTCCAGGTCCTTGGCCTCGTGGGTGGCACCGAGCATGTTGCTGTCGGTGCTGTAGGCCTTCTCCACGCTCATCTTGTAGTCGAAGCCGTTGGCGATGAGGAACTCGCTCATCTCCTTGCGGCCGCCGAGCTCGTCGATGAAGCGCTGGTCGAGCCAGGGCTTGTAGATCTTCAGGCTCGGGTTGGTGAGCAGGCCGTAGCGGTAGAAGCGCTCGATGTCGTTGCCCTTGAAGGTGGACCCGTCGCCCCAGATGTGGACGTCGTCTTCCTTCATGGCGGCCACCAGCATGGTGCCGGTAACGGCGCGGCCCAGCGGCGTGGTGTTGAAGTAGGTGATGCCGGCGGTGCTGATGTGGAAGGCGCCGCTTTGCAGCGCGGCGATGCCCTCGTGCGCCAGTTGCAGGCGGCAGTCGATCAGGCGGGCCTTCTCGGCGCCGTAGGCCATGGCCTTGCGCGGGATGGCGTCGTAGTCGTCCTCGTCGGGCTGGCCGAGGTGGGCGGTGTAGGCGTAGGGCAGGGCGCCCTTCTTCTTCATCCACAGCAGGGCGGCGCTGGTGTCCAGGCCGCCGGAGAAGGCGATGCCGACCTTCTGTTGCGTGGGCAGGTGTTGCAGGATGGTGGCCATGTCGGGTGTCCTGAGGGTGGCGGGATCAGCCGAAGTGGCAGATGTAGTGGTAGGCCTCGCTCACACGGATGTCGAAGCTGCTGTTGGCGGCGACGGAGAAGCGCTCGCCGGGGCCCGAGCGTTTCCATTCGGTGCTGCCCGCGAGGCGGTATTCGCAGCCGCCGGCCACGCATTCCATGATCTCGGCCGCGCCGGTCTTGAAGGTCAGCTCGGCCGGCAGGACCACGCCCACCGACTGTTTCGTGCCGTCGGCCAGGGTGAGGCTGTGGCTCACGCACTTGCCGTCGAAGTACACATTGGCCTGGGTGGCGACGGTGACGCCGCTGATCTGGGTGGTGGTCATGGTGATGGAGGGCGTGGAGAAGGCAAAGCCGCGATTTTAGGTCGCGGCCCCGCGGTAGGCGGTCGGGGTGGGGTGATGCGGCTCAGCGCCTGCCGGCCCAGTCCGCGGCGTCGAAGCCCACGGTGAGGGCGCCGTCGCTCCACCGCACCACGGGCCGCTTGATCAGGCTGGGCTGCTCCAGCAGCAGGCGGCGCGCGCTGGCGGTGTCTACCACGGCGGCGCGGGTGGCGTCGTCGAGCTTGCGCCAGGTGGTGCCCTTGCGGTTCACCAGGGTTTCCCAGCCGGCGCTGGCCAGCCAGGCGTCCAGTTCGGCCTCGGGCACGCCCTGTTTCTTGAAGTCGTGGAAGCGGTGTTCGCGGCCGTTGGCGTCCAGCCAGGCGCGCGCCTTCTTCACCGTGTCGCAGTTGGGAATGCCATGCAGCGTGATCATGGTCGGGGATTGTCCGTCACGACTGTCGGGCCAGGAGGTGGGTGGGACAATCGCCGGATGCTTGAGATCCCCGTTCCCGACCATCCCGTGTCGCTGGCCGACTGGCTCGCCCACGCCGAGCGCCTGCACCCGCAGGCCATCGACATGGGCCTGGAGCGCGTGCAGACCGTGGCGCGGCGCATGGGCCTGCAACTGAATTGCCCGGTGATCACCGTGGCCGGCACCAACGGCAAGGGCAGCACCTGCGCCATGCTGGAGTCCATCTACACGCAATCGGGGTACCGCACCGGCGTGTACACCTCGCCGCACCTGGTGCATTTCGAGGAACGCTGCCGCATCGGCGGCGAGGTGGTGTCGGCCGAGGAGTTGGTGCCCGCCATGGCCGAGGTGGACGTGGCGCGGCGCGGCCAGGGCGGCGAGCCCGAGGTGAGCCTGACCTACTTCGAGTTCACCACGCTGGCCATCCTGCGCGTCATCGCGCGCGCGGCGGTGGACGTGGCCATCCTCGAGGTCGGCCTGGGCGGCCGGCTCGACGCGGTCAACATCCTCGACGCCGACTGCGCCGTCATCACCAGCATCGACCTCGACCACATGGCCCTGCTGGGCCCCGACCGCGAAAGCATCGGCCGCGAGAAGGCCGGCATCATGCGCACCGGTCGCCCCGTGGTAGTGAGCGACCCGGCGGTGCCGCAGAGCGTGATCGACCACGCCCGCGAGATCGACGCCGACCTCTGGCGCGTGGGCGCCGATTTCCACGTCGCGGGCGACCAGCAGCAGTGGGGGTGGGCCACGCACCCCTCGCGCGGCGGGCGACGCTACAGCGGCCTGGCCTACCCGGCGCTGCGCGGCGCCAACCAGTTGCTCAACGCGGCCGGCGTGCTCGCCGCCATCGAAACCCTGCGGGGGCGCCTGCCCGTCACGGCCCAGGCGGTGCGAACCGGCTTCGTGCTGGTGGAGCTGCCCGGGCGTTTCCAGATCCTGCCCGGGCGGCCTACGCTGGTGCTCGACGTGGCGCACAACCCGCACTCGGTGGCCGCGCTCGCGGTCAATCTCGACGCCATGGGCTTCTACCCGCGCACGCACGCCGTGTTCGGCGCCATGGCCGACAAGGACCTGAACACCATGCTGGCGCGCATCGCGCCACTGATCGACCACTGGTACCTCACCGATCTGCCTTTGCCGCGCGCGAGCCGGGCCGCGGATCTGCGGCCCCTCATCGAGGCCCTGCCCGGCGCCATTCCGCGCGAAACCAGCACCCATGCGAGCCCGCGTGAGGCATTGGCCGCGGCCCTGAGCGCGGTGGACCCCGCTGATAGAATCGTGGTCTTTGGCTCGTTCTACACCGTCGGTGGTGTGCTGCAGGACGGATTGCCGAAACTCGCGGCCCCGCACCTCGCCGCCTGAACCGTGCCGACCCAGGCCCTCGCGACCCCATGATCAGCTCACGCTCCGGCTCCCAGGGCAGCGCATCCGCACCGCCTCCCACCATCGAAGCGGTGCGCCGCCGGGCGCGGCACCGCCTCATCGGCGCCAGCATCCTGGTCGCCGCCGGCGTCATCGGCTTCCCGTTGCTGTTCGACAGCCAGCCGCGCCCGATCGCGGTGGACATCCCGATCGAGATCCCCGGCCGCGATGGCGCGCCGCCGTTGGCGGGCGCGAGCCGGCCGGCCCCGGCGCCCAGTCCTTCGCCGACACCCACTCACTCACCGGCGCCTTCGCCAGCGGCGGCGCCCACCCCGGCTCCCGCGCCGAGCCCGACCCCGGCGCCGGCCCCCCGCCA
>NZ_CCAE010000019.1 GCF_000723405.1 Hydrogenophaga intermedia
GCATCTCGTTCAAACCTTTTCAGTCAAAGTGCTCAGCATAGACGAGCAAGTTGCTTGACCGTCAACGCGACAAAACCCGGAAAACTGCTCAAGCGGGAACTGCGCCTGCGCTACGCCGCAAGCTGAGCCTTACAGCGTCTCGTGGTGGCCCGTGCTGCCGCGCTTCCAGTAGGCCGAGGCGCGCACGCGTGATTTGTCCAGGCCGTGCCCGCCCACCAGGGCCTGGCGCACGGCGGCGATGCTGGCGGCCTCGCCGGCCGCCCAGGCGAAGCCTTCGCCGGCGGGCAGCGTGAGCGCGGCCACTTCACGCGCCAGCGCGTCGGTGGTCCCGGCCTTCACCCAGCGAACATCCACCGACGCGCGGCCCGTGAAGGCGCGGCGGTCGGCCTCGTCCGCCGTCTCGGCCACCACGATGGCGCGCACGCCCTCGGGCAGTTCCTCCAGCCGCCGCGCGATGGCGGGCAAGGCGGTTTCGTCGCCCACCAGCAGGTGCCAGGCAAAGCCCGTGGGCACCACGAAGGAGCCGCGCGGCCCGCCGATGCCCACCTCGTCGCCCACCTGCGCGCGCGCCGCCCATTCGCTGGCCGCGCCCTCGCCGTGCAGCAGGAACTCGATGTCGAGCCAGCCGTCGGCGGTGTCGTAGGCGCGCGGGGTGTAGTCGCGCATCACCGGGCGCTCGGCGCCCTCGGGCCACACCAGGCCGTCGGCACCCGTCTCGGGCAGCACCAGCGGCGCCCCGGCGCGCGCGGGCAGCATGAGCTTGAGGTGATCGTCGAAGGACGCGCTGATGAAATCGCGCAGATCGTCGCCCGCGAAGCGCAGGCGCAGGAAGTTGGCGCCCAGGCGCTGGATGCCCTGCACCCGCACGCGGCGCCGCTTGAGGGCGTGGCGCACGCGCTCCACGCTCAGATGGGAAGAAGTGTCACTGTTCATGGTCTTGATTTTGGTTGACAATAACAACCATCATTCCCCAAACTGGTTGACCACATCAACCATGTGGACATCATGCCCCGCCCCACGAACACCGAGGTGATGGACCGGCTGCACGCCGTCATGCACGGCCTGCGCCGCCACCTGCAACAGGCCCTGCGCGACGACGCCGACGGCCTGGGCCCCATGGAGGCCCGCTGCCTGAACTACTTCGCCCACCACGACGGCCACACGCAGAGCGACCTGGTGCAGCACGCCGGGCGCGACAAAGCGCAGATCGCCCGCCTGGTGAAGAGCCTGCACGAGCGCGGCCTGCTGCTGAGCCGGCCCGACCCGGCCGACGGCCGCGTGCTGCGCGTGAGCCCCACGCCCGCCGGCCTGGCCCTGCACCGCCGCCTGCAACAGCACCGCGCGCGCTTCGAGAAGACCCTGACCGCCGGCCTCAGCGCGCAGGAACGCGCCACCCTGCTCGCCCTGCTGGACCGCCTGGAGGGCAACCTGCCCGGTGGATGAGCCGCGCTCAGCCCTGCGCCAGCGCCCAGGCCACGTGCTCGCGCACCAGTTCGCTCGGGTCGTCGGCGCGGGCTTGCAGCGCCTGCCGCACCGCCCCGTCCCCCGTCGCCCGCAGCGCATTGCCCAGGCCCACCGCCAGGTTGCGCAGCCAGCGCTCATGCCCGATGCGGCGGATCGCGCTGCCCTCGGTGCGGCGCAAGAACTCCACTTCGCTCCACGCGAAGAGCTCGACCAGCGTGGCGCCGCTCATGCCCTGGCGCGCATCGAAGTCGGGCAAGGTGGCGCGCTGCGCGAACTTGTTCCAGGGGCACACCAGCTGGCAATCGTCACAACCGTAGATGCGGTTGGCCATCGCCGGGCGCAGCTCCACGGGGATGGGCCCCGCGTGTTCGATGGTGAGGTAACTGATGCAACGCCGTGCGTCCACGCGCTGCGGGCCGGTGATGGCCTGCGTGGGGCACACGTCGATGCAGGCGCTGCAACTGCCGCAGTGGTCGGAAACGGGCGCCGAGGGCGGCAGCGCCAGGTCCACGTAGATCTCGCCGAGGAAGAACATCGAGCCCGCCTCGCGGTGCAGCGTCAGCGTGTGCTTGCCGCGCCAGCCGATGCCGCTGCGCGAGGCCAGTTCCACCTCCAGCACCGGGGCCGAATCGGTGAACACCCGGTGGCCGAAGGGGCCGATGGCCTCGGCGATGCGATCGGACAGCTGCTGCAGGCGCGCGCGCAGCACCTTGTGGTAGTCCCGCCCCCGCGCGTAGACCGAGACGATCGCCTCGCCAGGCCGCTGCAGGCGGGCCCATTCCTGGTCCACCCAATCGGCCGGTGTGTCGCGCGGCAGGTAGTCCATGCGCGCGGTGATCACGCTCAGCGTGCCCGGCACCAGCTCGGCGGGACGCGCGCGTTTGAGGCCGTGCGCGGCCATATAGGCCATGTCACCGTGGCATCCAGCCGACAACCAGGCCATCAATCCCGGTTCAGCGGCCCGCAGATCCACCCCGGCCACCCCGATTTGGGAGAATCCCAACTGTCGTCCCCAAGCACGCAACTGCGAGACGAATTGAGCAGCATCCAACACAGCCTTCATGGGGCGCCGATGGTAGCAACGGCCCCCGCCACCTGGCAGGGCCGCTGGGCCCACGAAGCCGACACGCAGGCCTTCGCCCAGCGACTGGCCCTGTGCCCCGCCGTCGCCCACGCCACCATTGCCCTGCATGGCGACCTCGGCGCCGGCAAGACCACCTTCGTGCGCCACCTGCTGCGCGCGCTCGGCGTCAGCGGGCGCATCAAGAGCCCCACCTACGCCGTGGTGGAGCCGCACACAGCCATCGACTGCCCCGTGATGCCCGAGGGCGAGCCCCTGTCCATCTGGCACTTCGACTTCTACCGCTTCAGCGACCCGCGCGAGTGGGAAGAGGCAGGGTTTCGGGAACTGTTCGCCAGCGCGGGCCTCAAGCTGGTCGAGTGGCCCGAACGCGCCGCGGGATTTCTGCCCCCCATCGACCTGGACCTGCACATCGACCCCGACCCGATGAACACCGACCCCGAGCACGACGACGCGCGCCTGGTGCGCGCCGAGGCAAGAACCCCCGCCGGCCGACACTTGCTGGCCTGCATCGCATGACCGGACCGGACGACCGCTCCACCCTCCCCCGCCGCACGCTGCTGCAGGCCGGCACGCTGGTGCTGCTGCTCGGCAAGGCCCACATCGCGCGTGGCGCCAGCGTGGTGGCCGTGCGCATGTGGCCTGCCGAGGACTACACCCGCGTCACCATCGAAAGCGACGCGCTGCTCAAGACCAACTCCTTCATGGTGAAGGACCCGCCGCGCCTGGCGGTGGACATCGAAGGCGTGGACCTGCTGCCCGGCCTGCGCGAACTGGTGGGCCAGCTCAAGTCCGACGACCCCAACATCGCCGGCCTGCGCGTCGCGCAGAACGCGCCCAACGTCGTGCGCCTCGTCATCGACCTCAAGCACGACATCAAGCCGCAGATCTTCAACCTGCAGCCCGTGGCCGCCTACCAGCACCGCCTGGTGTTCGACCTGTACCCCGCCGCCCCGCCCGACCCGCTGCTGCAGATGGTGGCCCAGCGCACCCAGGCCGACGCCGCCGCCAGCGAACGCGCCGCGCGCCTGCTGGGCCTGGAGACCGAAGGCCTGGCCCGCACCCAGCCGCACGACCCGCTGGGCGACCTCATTGAACGCAGCCAGCGCGGCACCGCACCACCCCCCGAAACACCGGCCGACACACCCTCCGCCCCGCCGAACGAACCCTCGGCCGTGGCCAAGGCCCCGCTGCCGCCCGGCCCCAGCAAACAGCGCCCCGGTGGCGGTGGCGCCGTCGGCAAGTCCAAGCCCACCGAACGCCTCATCGTCGTCGCGCTTGACCCCGGGCACGGCGGCGAAGACCCTGGCGCCATCGGACCCAAGGGCACACAAGAAAAGCAGGTGGTGCTGCAGATCGCGCGCAAGCTGCGCGACCGCATCAACGCCACCACCGTCAAAGGCAACCCCATGCGCGCCTTCATGACACGCGACGCCGACTTCTTCGTGCCCCTGCAAACCCGCGTGGCCAAGGCCCAGCGCGTGCGCGCCGACCTCTTCATCAGCATCCACGCCGATGCCTTCTACAACGCCCGGCCCCAGGGCGCCAGCGTCTACGCCCTCAGCACGCGCGGCGCCAGCTCCGCCGCGGCGCGCTGGATAGCCGACAAGGAAAACAAGGCCGACCTGGTGGGCGGCCTCAATGTGCGCGCGCAGAACGCCACCATCCAGCGCGCCCTGCTCGACATGAGCACCACCGCCCAGATCAACGACAGCCGCAAGATCGCCACCAACCTGCTGGGCGAAGTGGGCCGCCTGGGCAAGCTGCACAAGCCCCGCGTGGAGCACGCCAACTTCGCCGTGCTGCGCGCGCCCGACATCCCCAGCGTGCTGGTGGAAACCGCCTTCATCAGCAACCCCGACGAAGAACGCCGCCTGCGCGACCCGAAGTACCAGGACGATCTGGCCGACGCGCTGATGCGCGGCATCGTGAAGTACTTCGAGGCCAACCCGCCGCTGGCGCGCAACCGGCCGATCTGAGTGCCGTTTCTTCCACCGTGGCGACCCGGATCATCGAGGTGCTGGTGAAACCCAACGCGCGGGTGAGCGAGTTGGTGGAGAACGGGGATGGGACGTGGACAGCCCGCTTGAAATCACCACCGGTGGATGGGAAGGCGAATGAGGAATTGATCGGGCTTGTCGCCAAACGCTTCGGATGCGCCAAGGCGGGGGTGGGAATCAAGACCGGAGCGTCGGGGCGAAGGAAGCGCTTGGTGATTGAGGGGGGCTGAGGAAATGCAGAGGCCTTCATTGCGGCCCCGAAGACCACCCCTGAGCTTCGCGGTCAGGTCCTGGCACGGGGCTTGACGTTGTGGATGGTCTCGCCGCGTGCCAGCATCTCCACCAGTTGCGCAATGCGCTTGGCGCGCGTCTGCGCCTTCACAGCCGTCTGTATGCGCCACAGCACTGCGTAGCGATTGGCCGCGTTGATCGTTGCAAAGAAGGCCTGGGCCTTCGGCTCGGCTTGCAGCGCAGCCAACAGGTCGTCGGGCACCTTGGACGTGCGCGCTCCGTCATAAGCCTGCGCCCAGCGTCCATCGGTCTTGGCGGCGTCGATCTGCGCGTAGCCCGGCGCCTGCATGCGGCCCGCCTCGATGAGCGCCGCGGCCTTGTCGACGTTGATCTTCGACCACTTGCTGCGCGCGCGCCGAGGCGTGAAGCGCTGCAGAAAGTGCTGTTCGTCGAGGCCCTGCTTCTGGCCGTCGATCCATCCCCAGCAGAGCGCAATTTCCACCGCCTCTGCGTAAGTGACGCTGGGTTCATTGGCACCCCGCTTGGCGAGCTTGAGCCAAATGCCGTCGGAGGTGGCGTGATGCTTCTTCAGCCAGGTCTCGAAAGCCTTGGCGGACTTGAACAGGATCGCAGAGGAGTCGGGTGGGATGAAAGGCGTGGCGGCAGGCATCGCATGGAGTGTGCGGCAAGAAAAGCAGCGTGGCGCGCTGCGTGAGGGCGGGAGCCATGACGCATCGTCGCGGCTTGCAAAACCCGGCCTGAGAGCTCGTCCGCGACGATGACCGCGCCCTTGGGATCGAGCGGGTTCCATCGAACCGCGTGCCCAGCAAGGCCTGAAGGGCCTGGATCTGGTCGCCGGCGCGGGCGCGCATGTCGGGCACGGCCGACGCGTGCGCGATCAACTCGGCCAGTGCGGGTGTTGATCGTCGATCCGGAAGGCGTGAGCGTGGTGGGTGCCATCGTCATGATCGTGTTCGATCACCTCGGGATCGTCGGCGGGCCACACCCTCCAGGCCACGCACAGCGCCAGCAGGACCGCGGAGGCCAGCACCGCGAAGGTGGTGCGCATGCCCCAATGGGCACCGGCCCAGCCTGCCAGGGGATAGAACAAGAGCCAGCACGCGTGCGAGAGCGCAAACTGCGCCGCGAACAATGCTGGCCGGTCAGTGGGGTGCGCGGATCGACGCAAGAGCCGGCCCGAGGGTGTCTGCGCGGTCGCATACGCGGCCCCGACCAGGAACCAGAGCAGCAGCAACGGCGGATAGCTCGTGAGCCACATGCCCGTCGCCATCAAGCCGCAGAGCATGGCAATGCCACCCAGCATGACCGGCCTGTCTGGCCAGCGCTCCAGCAATCGAGGCAGGCCCAGCGCGGCGACCATGGACCCCGCGCCAAAGCTGGCCAAGGCCAGCGCCAGCGCGTTCTGCGGCAAGCCCCACTGCGCCTGAACCAGCACCACGGTGTTGACGAAGACCATGGCGCCGGCGGCCGCGACACCGAAGCTGATGGCCAGCAGCCCACGAAGGCGGGGTGTCGCCAGGTAGATGCGCAGGCCGCGCGTCGTGCGCTCGTGCAAGCTGCGCCGCTCGACCGGCTCCGGGCCGGGCAAGGTCACCGAGACCACCAGCAGCGCGGATGCCAGAAACCCCAGCACCGTGCCCCCGAACAAGGCGTGAAAGGACATCACGCCCAGCAATGCCGCCGCCAACATGGGGCTCAGCAGGCTCTCCAGGTCATAGGCCAGGCGCGACAGGGAGAGTGCCTTGGTGTATTCCTGCTCGTCCGGCAATACGTCCGGGATCGTGGCCTGGAAGGTCGGGGTGAAGGCGGCCGACGCCGCCTGCAACAGAAAGATGAGCGCGTAGATCTGCCAGATCTGGGTCACGAAAGGCAGGCTCAATGCCACCGCCGCCCGCAGCAAATCGAGTGAGACGAGCACCCGGCGGCGCGGCAGGCGCTGCGCCATGGCGGTGGCGATCGGTGCGATGCCCACATACGCCACCATCTTGATGGCCAGCGCGGTGCCCAGCACCAGGCCGGCGTCCTGGCCCGCCAGCTCGAAAGCGAGCAGGCTGAGCGCCACCGTGGCCAGGCCCGTACCGATCAACGCAATGGCCTGCGCCCCGAAGAGGTGCCGGTAGGTGCGATGGCGCAGGACGCTCAGCATGGCTCAGAGGTAGCGGGTGATCTGCTTGAACTCGTCCAGCGTCGCCGCGGACGCAGCCGAGCCTCTGGCACCGGAAATCGCGTGCTCCAGGCAGTGGTCGATGTGGTCCTGCACCAGCGTCTTCTTGGCCTGCGAGATCGCCTTCTCGACAGCCTGCAGCTGCTGGGCGATGTCCAGACAGTCGCGACCGTGTTCGATCATGTCGATCACGCTTTGGAGGTGGCCGTGCGCACGGCGCAACCGTTTGATCAGCGCCGGGTGGGTTTCGTGTCGGTGGGGGTGTGACATGCGCTGACTATATCCTCCCCCCCAGGTTAAGATGTCGCTCGTGATCAACATCCCGCCCCCATGAACCCACGGTCTCCCAACCGGTCTGTGTGCCCCACCCGTCTGGGCCGGGCCGTGCGCGTGTGGGTGATGATGGCCATGCTGGTCGGCACCTTGATCTCCTCACTGGGCGTCATGAACACCCATGCGCTGGCAGTGCTCGATGCGCTCGGGGCCGCCGACATGGCGCGCGATAGCGACCACGACCACGAGCACGATCACGGCCGTTCCCACGACAACGGCGGGTTGGCCAACGGCGACGAGACGGCGCACACGCACCTCGGCTCCGACCACACGCACGACAAGGCCCACGCCTTGCCGGGCTTGCCCAAGTGGTCGGGCACAGACACGCCCGACTGGACGCGGCGCGCCGTGGCCTGGTCGGATCGCTTGCTGGTGCACCGCCTGGAACGCCCGCCAAAGCCCGCCTGATGCTGTCGCCTCCCACATCGCCTGCCCGCGTTTGAATCCGCCCGCGGCAGGCGGCCATCCGTTGTCTCATTCAGGGGTTTTCATGACCGGCTTTTTCATGCCGAGGTCGGCGCTTGTCCAACGGGCATTGCGCTGGCCTGTGGCTCTCTGGCTACCCATTGCGGTGGTCGCCCTCGCGCTCATGGGCGCCAGCGATGCGCTGGCCCACGGCGTCACCCAGGGTGACAAGGGCTACATACAGGAAATCTCCGGCGTCAAGCTGCTGCCCTTCATCTACCTGGGCGCCAAGCACATGATGACCGGCTATGACCACATCCTGTTCCTGTTCGGCGTCATCTTCTTCCTGTACCGTTTGAAGGACATCGGTCTCTACGTGAGCCTGTTCGCCATCGGCCACTCCACCACCATGATCCTCGGCGTGTACTTCAACGTCGGGATCAATGCCTTCCTGATCGACGCGATCATTGGCTTCTCGGTGGTCTACAAGGCACTGGACAACCTGGGCGCCTTGCGGCGCTGGTTCGGCGTGCAGCCCGACACCCGGGTGGCCACGCTGGTGTTCGGCCTGTTCCACGGCTTCGGCCTGGCCACCAAGATCCTCGACTACGAGATCTCCCGGGACGGCCTCGTGCCCAACCTGCTCGCGTTCAACGTGGGCGTGGAACTGGGCCAGCTGCTGGCGCTGGCGCTCATCCTGATCGGCATGAGCTACTGGCGGCGCACCGCCGGCTTCGCTCGCCACGCCTACACCGCCAACGTCGCGATGATGTGCGCCGGCTTCGTGCTGGTGGGCATGCAACTGGCGGGCTACGTCGTCTTCCACGCCTGACACCCATTCCCCGAACACCATGTACAACAACCCCATTCCCACCACTGCCGAGCTGCCATCCTCCCGGCAGTTGCTGCGCTCCACCGTGACTGCCGCCATCGTGGCGGCGGTTCTGCTGGTCACGGTCGTCTTTCCCGCCGAATACGGCAAGGACTGGACCGGTGTCGGTCGCTTGCTCGGACTCACCGAGATGGGCGAGATCAAGACCGCACTGGCCCGCGAGGCCGCGGAGGAAGCGGCCGCCGCGGCACAACAGCGCGAGGACGACCACGCGCAGCAGCACGCCAGCGGACAGGCACACGGCCATGCAGAGACCGCAAGCACGCCGACGCCCGCAGCAGCCGCGCAGCCCCTGCCGACCCCTGCGCCCGCCGCCAGCGCCTCGGCCCCGAGCGCCTGGCGCGACGAGCTGAGCCTGGTGCTCAAGCCCGGCGAAGGCACAGAGATCAAGCTGGTCATGAAGGAAGGCGAGAAGGCTTACTTCGCCTGGGCGGTAGAGGGCGGAGTGGTCAACTACGACACCCACGGCGACGGCGGTGCTCGCTCGATCAGCTATGTCAAAGGCCGGGGTGTCGCGGCGGACGAGGGCGAGCTGGTGGCCGCGTTCACCGGCAACCACGGCTGGTTCTGGCGCAACCGGGGCAAGGAGGACGTCACGCTCGTCCTGCGCACGCGGGGCGACTACAGCCAGCTCAAGCGGGCCAAGTAGCGCAGACGGCCTGGGGCCTCGCCAAGGCCCTTGACGCGGTCCGGGCCGGGTCAAGTGTCTGCCGGGGTCGCAATCCGGAGTCCGGAAACAGCGAGACATCGGGCCAACCGGGGATCAGACTGCAGCCTCTTTCAACCACTGGAATGCAAGTCATGAAGAGTCTGCTGAACAAGGTCGCCATCGTCACGGGCGCCAGTTCCGGCATTGGGCGTGCAACGGCCCTTTTGTTTGCCCACGAGGGTGCGCGCGTTGTCGTGTCCGCGCGTCGCGCCACGGAGCTTGATGCGCTGGTCGATGAAATCGAACGCGCAGGCGGGCACGCGAGATCCGTGGCAGGAGACATCTGCGATGAAGCGCTCGCGCAACGGCTGGTCGACATGGCCGTCACGGACTTTGGAGGCCTTGACATCGCTGTGAACAACGCGGGCACGCTGGGTACCTCGCGCAAGGTGTCTGCCATGGGGCTGGATGAGTGGCGTGAGGTGATGGACACCAACCTCACCAGCGCATTCCTGGGCGCCAAGCACCAGGTGCCCGCGATGATCGAGCGAGGTGGCGGGTCGTTGATCTTTACCTCGTCGTTCGTGGGGCACTCCGTGGGCATGCCCGAGATGTCGGCCTATGCCGCCAGCAAAGCGGGGCAGATCGGCCTTGTGAAGGCACTGGCGGCCGAGTTGGGAAGCAAGGGCATCCGGGCCAACGCCCTGTTGCCTGGCGGCACCGACACGCCGGCCAGCATCACCAATGCCCCAGGGGCCACCCCGCAGGTTCTGGCTTTCGTGGAGGGCTTGCACGCACTCAAGCGCATGGCAACACCGCGCGAGATTGCGCAGGCCTTCCTGTTCCTGGCATCCAGCGCATCGAGCTTCGTCACGGGCACCGCATTTCTCGTGGACGGCGGCGTGTCCATCAACAGAACCTGAGGCGGCGCGCCGTCGGCTACTGCGCCGTCGGCGTCACCCGCCACACCGTGTTCGAGAGGTCGTCCGCGACGATGACCGCGCCCTTGGGATCGAGCGTCACGCCCACGGGCCGCCCCATCGTTTTTCCGTCCGCCTGGAAGCCGGCGACGAAGTCCACCGGCGCGCCGTTGGGCTTGCCGCCCGAGAACGGCACGAAGATGACCTTGTAGCCCACCGGCTGCTTGCGGTTCCAGCTGCCGTGCAGGCCGATGAAGGCGCCCTCGGCAAATGGCGCCGGCAGGCTGGCCTGCGAGAACGCCAGGCCCAGCGGCGCGGAATGCGACTGCAGCGCGTAGTCCGGCTTCACGGTGGACTGCACTTTCTCGTCGTCGCCGGGCTGGATGCGCGGGTCCACGTTCGGGCCCCAATAGGCATAGGGCCAGCCGTAGAACGCGCCTTCGCGCACGGAGGTCAGGTAGTCCGGCACCAGGTCCGGGCCCAGTTCGTCGCGCTCGTTGACCACGGTCCACAACTGCCGCGTGCCGGGCTCGAAGGCCAGTGCCGTGGGGTTGCGCAGGCCGGTGGCGAAGGGCCGCACGGCGCCGGTGGTGGCGTCCACCTGCCACACGAGTGCGCGGTTTTCTTCGACGGCCATGCCGCGCTCGCCGATGTTGCTGTTGGAGCCGATGCCCACGTAGAGGAAACGGCCTTCGGCGTCGACGGTGAGCGCCTTGGTCCAGTGGTGGTTCACGGCCGAGGGCAGCGGCGCGACGGTGGTGGGCGCGGCAGCGGCCTGGGTCTGGCCGTCGGTGTAATCGAAGCGCACCAGCGCGTCCTGGTTGGCCACATAGATCTTGCCGCCCGCGAAGGCCAGGCCGTAGGGGGCGTCGAGGTTCTCGGCGTAGACCCAGCGGCCTTCGTAGGTGCCGTCGCCGTCGGCGTCTCGCAGCAGCGTGAGCCGGTTGCCGCCCTTGACGGCCGTGTTGCCCCGGGCCTTGAGGAAGCCGGCGATGAAGTCCTTGGGCGTGAGCTTGGGCGCACCACCGCCCCGGCCTTCGGCGACGAGGATGTCGCCATTGGGCAGCACCAGCGTCTGGCGCGGGATCTTCAGGTCGGTGGCGATGGCCTTGATGGTCCAGCCGGTCGGCACGGTGGGCAGGCGGGCGCCCCAGCCCGCGGGCTCGGCGATGCCCATGTCAGGCAGCAGGCCACGCTGGGGCGCGGGCAGTTCGGGGTTGGCGCCATGCTGGCCAGGGCCGGGCGTGGTTTGCGCAACCAAGCCCGGCGCGGTCATCAGCGCGACCACGGCGCCCCCGGTGATGAGCAGAGCGGCCTTCACGCAATGGCCCTCCGGCGCCAGCCCGCCAGCCCCATGCCTGCCGCCACGGCGGCCAGCACCAGCACCAGGGCCGACAAGACCAGGCCGGTGGGCATGGTGGCCGCGGCGTCGCGCGCATGCACCAGCGCGTTGATGAAGCCCAGCACGAAGGTGGCCAGCAAGAGCAGCAAATGGACCCAGCCACCGCGTCGTCGCGGCCCGCCCACCAGGGCCCCCAGCAGCGCCAGGCCGGTGAGCACCAGGGCGCCGGCGATGAGCCAGGACGAGAAGTTGATCCACTGGGTCTGGAAGCTGCGGCTGTAGGCCCAGTCGCTGAGGAGCGCCCCGAGGAACAGCGGCAAGGCAGAGGTGGAGATGACGGCGTGCATGCGGGGCGATGGCAATCGTGGTGCCCGGCGCCAGGGCATCACGGCGGTTTGCACAGGATGTAAAACTTGCAGCAAAACCCGGCCTCCGTACCGGCGGTACGCAGGGCACGAAGCGGGCAAGCCGTGTGCCATGGGAATGCATGGACGCGACGCAACGCTGGATCCCCTATTGCGGCGAGGCGCCCGGCCCGGACGCATGGCTGGGCCGCTGGAACCTCGACCCGGTTCTGCTGGCGGCACTGGCGCTGCTGGCCATCGCGCTGTGGTGGCCCAGCACCCGGCCCCGCACTTCTCTGCGCTGGGCCTGGTGGCTGACGGTGCTGCTGTATGTGTCGCCGCTGTGCGCGCTCAGCTCGGCCTTCTTCACGGTGCGCGTGGTGCACCACATGGCGCTGGTGCTGGCCGTGGCGCCTTTGCTGGCGCATGACCTGGCGCATGACCTGGCGCATGGCCTGGCGCCTTGGCTGGCGCGTGGCCTGGCACCGCACGGCCTGCCACAGCGGATGCCCCTGTGGACGAGCACGGCGATCGCCACCGCGGTGTTCTGGCTCTGGCACGCCCCCGCGCCCTACGCCGCGGCGCTGTCGTCGCACGGGGTGTATGCGTTGATGCAACTGTCGCTGCTGGCCAGCGCCACCCTGTTCTGGTTCGCGGCGCGCCGCGCGGCGCCCATCGCCGCGATCGGCGCCATCCTCGTGACGATGGTGTTGATGGGCCTGCTGGGCGCGCTGATCCTGTTCGCCGGGCGGCCGCTGTACGAACCGCACCTCGCGTCCACCCTGGCCTGGGGCGTGTCGCCGCTGGAAGACCAGCAGCTCGCCGGGCTGCTCATGTGGGCGCCGGGCAGCCTGGCGTACCTGGCCGCGGCCATCGGCATCGGCTGGCGCTGGCTGCAGGCCGAACGTGGGCTGCACACCGCATGAACCTCGTCCAGGCCATCGAATGGGCCGAGGGCCACCACCGGCGCGGGATGTACACGCCCATCGGCGTGGCCTTCCACTGGGTGATGGCGGCGCTGGTGATCTTCCAGCTCGGCCACGGCTGGTACCTGAGCTGGCAGCCCGTGGGCGGCGACAAGTACCTGGGGTATCAAACGCACACCGAGATCGGGCTGACCATCATGGTGCTGGGCACGCTGCGCTTTCTGTGGCGCAGCCAGATCGGCACGCCGGACAACGTGGACGAGGACTCGTTCGCCGGCCGCGCCAGCCACGCGCTGCAGGTGTGGTTCTACTTCAGCTTCTTCGCGCTGCCCATCAGCGGCTGGGTGATGTGGTCCACGCTGCCCAGCGACCTGCCGCTGTCCATTGCCGGCGTCATTCCGTTTCCCAGGCTGCCGTTCGACCAGTTGTCCGAGGCGCTGCAGTTCACGCTGATGCAGGGCGCGGCCCGGGCGCACGTGTGGATCGTCTGGATCACGGCGCTGTCCATTCCGGGCCACGCCGGCGCCGCGGTACTGCACTACCTCGTGAAGCGCGACCGCGTGCTGCAGTCGATGCTGGACCTCAACGGACCGGACGAGCCGGGTGTGGTGGGCGCTGCGACAGATGCAGGCTCACGTCCTCCACCTCTGCCGCGCTGAGCGCTTGCGCCACCTTCAACATCTCATGATGGCCATCGTTGCGCCGCTTCGACACCTGCCAGTCCCGCAGTTGCTGGGCCAGGTAGAACGCGGGCTGGCCGGCCAGCGGCGGGCCCAGCGGCGTGCCGGCGGCGTCCACGCCATGGCATTGCTGGCAGGCGCGCACGTACAGCGCAGATGGCACGGACGCCGCCGACACCAGGCCTTCCTCCACCGGAACCGGCAACGCCGCGTAGTGGTTCGCCACCCGAACGCGCTCGTGGCTGTCCAGGAAGCGCGCCACGTCGCGCATCACCGCGTGGGGGCGCAGGCCGTTGGCGTAGTCCTCCATCTGCTTCTGCAGGTAACCGGCCGGCAGCCCCGCCAGGCGCGGTGCGTCGAAGCCGTTGCCCTCCCCGCGCGCGCCGTGGCAACTGACGCAGGCGTAGCGCGCCCCGCCCTCGCCACCGCTCATGGCGATCAGCTCGCCGTCGCGGCCCCAGCGGTCGTCGCTGGGCGACATGCGATCGGTGCAGGCGGCCAGCGTCGTGAGGAGCGTGAGCAGCAACAGGCGAGAAACGCAGAGAGGCAGGTGGCGCATGGCAACTGACTTCTTGGCAAGGCGCGCGCCAGCCCTGGGCCTGACCGGCCTGTTCACCGTGTTGCTGGCCGCCTGCGACGGCCCGCCCGACCGCACGCCCACGCTGAGCGACGCCGACGTGAAGCGTGGCCGCCAGCTCGTCACCGACAAGGGCTGCGTCGCATGCCACAGCTTCCCCGACGTGCAATGGCCGCGCGGCGGCCTGGGGCCGTCGCTGGAGAACTTCGGCCGCCAGGGCCTGATTGCCGGGCGCCTGCCCAACCAGCCCGGCGTGCTGGTGCGTTTCGTGCGCGACGCCCCCGCCCACTTGCCCGGCACCGCCATGCCGGCCATTCCCATGACCGACCAGGAAGCCCGCGATGTCACCGCCTACCTCCTCCAGCTCAAGCCTCGCTGAGGCGCTGCGCGGCTGGCCGCCGCCCGTACTCGACCCGGCTGGCCCGTTCTCCCAGTCGGTCACCACGCTGTCCTGGGTGCTGATCGGCCTCGTCACGCTGATCTTCATCGGCGTCTGCGCGGCGCTGTGGGTGGCGCTGTACGGCAGCGCCGAACTGCGCGCCAGGCTCGGCGGCGAGCGCGTGGTGAAGTGGTTCGGCCTCATCATCCCGGCCGGCGTGCTGCTGGTGCTGCTGGTGTGGGGGCTGCTGATGGTGCGCGGCCTCACCACCCTCCAGGGCGACGAGCTGCGCATGCGCGTGTCCGGCAACCTGTACTGGTGGCGCGTGTCCTACCTCGACGCCTCGGGCCGCGAGATCCACGCGGACGCCAACGAACTGCACATCCCGGCGGGCCGGCCCGTCGTCGTGGAGATGGTGTCGGAGGACGTCATCCACAGCTTCTGGGTGCCCCGGCTGGGCGGCAAGATGGACATGATCCCGGGCCGCACCAACCGCCTGAAGCTGCAGGCCGACGAGCCGGGCAGCTACGGCGGGCAATGCGCCGAGTTCTGCGGCGGCGCGCACGCGCTGATGGGCTTCGTCGTCGTCGCGCACGCGCCGGCGGACTGGCAGCGGTGGATGGACGACCGCCTGAAGCCACCGCCCACCCAACTGAGTGTGGAAGCGCTGCGCGGCCAGCAACTGTTCAACGAAGTGGGCTGCGCGGCCTGCCACCGCGTGGCCGGCACCGACGCGCAAGGCATCGCCGGGCCGGACCTCACGCACATCGGCTCGCGCCGCTCGCTGGGCGCCGGCATCCTGCCCAACACGCGCGCCACCCTGATCGGCTGGATCGCCGACAGCCAGTCGATCAAGCCCAACAACCGCATGCCGGCCTACCGCTCGCTCACGGCGGATGAGCTGAACGCACTGGCCTCGTATCTGGAAGCCCGGAAATGACGCAGGCCGCCACCCCCGGCGTGGACGGCGCCGTGCGCGACGTCAGGGCCTCCGAGACCGGCTTCGACACCCGCCTCTACGCGCGCTTCCCCACGCAGGGCGGCCGCCCTTCCGGCGAACTGGAGGCGCTGGAGAAGGTGTGGGAAACGCCCACCGGCTGGCGCGCGTTCAGTGCCGTCAACAACAACTTCGTCGGCTTCCTGTTCATCGTCACGGCGTTCGCCTTCTTTGTGGCGGCGGGCATCCTGGCGCTGGTGATGCGCGTGCAACTGGCAGCACCCATGGCCGACGTGGTGCCACAGGAAACCTACAACCAGCTGTTCACCATGCACGGCTCGGTGATGATGTTCCTGTTCGCCGTGCCGGCCGTCGAAGCCGTCGCCGTCTTGCTGCTGCCGCAGATCATCGGCGCGCGCGACCTGCCCTTCCCTCGGCTGTCGGCCTACTCGTACTGGGCCTATGCCATCGGCGGCACCGTCTTCTTCTGCTCCATCTTCTTCAGCCTGGCGCCGTCGGACGGCTGGTTCATGTACCCGCCGCTCAGCGCGGGCGTGTACTCCAAGGGCATCAACGCCGACTTCTGGCTGCTGGGCATCGGCTTCATCGAGATCAGCGCCATCGCCGGCGCCATCGAGCTCATCGTCGGCGTGCTGCGCACGCGCGCGCCGGGCATGTCACTCGCGAAGATGCCCGTCTACGCCTGGGCCATCCTGATCTTCGGCGTCATGATCATCCTGGCCTTCCCGGCCATGATCATGGTGACCTTCCTGCTGGAGCTGGAACGCGCCTTCAACTGGCCGCTGTTCGACGCCACGCGCGGCGGCGACCCGCTGCTGTACCAGCACCTGTTCTGGTTCTTTGGCCACCCGGACGTCTACATCATCTTCATCCCCGCCTCGGCCATGGTGTCGACCATGATCGTCGCGGTGGCGCAGCACAAGCTCGTGGGCCATGAGCTGGTGGTACTGGCGATGATCGCCACCGGCTTCATCAGCTTCGGCGTGTGGGCGCACCACATGTTCACGGTGGGCTTGCCGGGTGCGTCGGCGGGCTACTTCTCGGCGGCGTCCATGGCGGTGGCGGTGCCGGCCGGCGCGCAGGTGTTCGCGTGGATCTGCACGCTGTCGGCCGGCCGGGTGCAGCGCAACGTGCCCTCGCTGTTCCTGGTCGGCGGCATCCTCATCTTCGTGATGGGCGGGCTCACCGGCGTCATGGTGGGCATGGTCGCTTTCGATGGCCAGGCGCACGACACCTACTTCGTCGTCGCGCACTTCCACTACGTGCTCATGGGCGGCATGGTGTTCCCGCTGCTCGCCGGCTTCTACTACTGGACGCCGATGATCAACGGCCGGCAGTTGTCCGAGCGGATGGGCCGCTGGGTGTTCTGGCTGTGCTTCACCGGCGTGCACGTGAGCTTCCTTCCCATGCACCTCACCGGCCTGATGGGCATGCCACGGCGCGTGGGCGTCTATCTGCCCGGTCGGGCCTGGGACTTGCCCAACCTCGTCTCCACCATCGGCGCCTTCATCATGGCGGCCGGCGTTCTGCTGTTCATCGTGGACGCAGTGCGCTGCTACGGGCGCCACAGCGGCGCGGCCGGCGCCAAGGCGTGCAACGTCTTCAACGGCGGCACGCTGGAATGGCTGTCGGCCGGCAACTACGGCGTGCGCTCCATCCCGGTGGTCAGCCACCTGGAGCCGCTGTGGGCCGATCCGCAACTGGCCGCCGACGTCGAGGCCGGCCGCTACTTCCTGCCCGGTTCGGCCACCGGCCAGCGCGAGACGCTGATCACCAGCCCCACGCGCGCCGAGCCGCAGTACGTGCAGATCATGCCGGGGCCCACCTGGTGGCCGCTGCTGGCCGCCGTGTTCACGGCCGGCGCCTTTCTGTTGCTGACTGTGAAGGCGCTGAGCTTGAGCGCCGCCTGCGCGGTGCTGTCCATCGTGTTCCTGATGCGCTGGGTGTGGAACAACGACCGGCACATGGAGCAGACCAGCGTGGATGCGGGCGGTGGCATCCGGCTGCCCACCTACGTGGCCGGCCCGCAGGCCCACGGCTGGTGGGGCGCCGTTCTGCTGTGCGTCACGCTGGGCATGATCTTCCTGATGGCGATGTTCGGCTACCTGTACCTGAACGGCGCGCACCCGGACTGGTGGCGCGTCGCCGCGCCGCGCGAGACCTTGCTGCCGGGGCTGGCGCTGCTGGGCGTGGCCGCCGGCAGCGCGTACGCCGCGCGGCCGCTGATGGCGCGGCTGAAGCACGGCAGCGGCGCCAGCGCCATGGCGATGGCGCTGAGCGCGCTGTGCCTGTGCGCCGCATTGGTCATCGACGTGCGCGACTGGTGGCAGGCCGGCCTGCGCGGTGATGCCAGCGGCCAGGGCGCGTCGGTCTACGCGATGCTGGCCTGGCACGGCAGCGTCGTCGTGGCGGTGGTGCTGTCGGCCTTCTACTACGCGCTGCGCTGGATGCGCGGGCTGGCCCCCGGCCCGGCCAACAAGACGCTGGAGGCGCTGCGCATCCTGTTTCTCTACGCTGCCATCGAGGGCACGGCAGGCCTGCTGCTGCCGCGTGTTCTGCCGTGAAGTGAAGGGGCCTTGAGCGGGCGCCGCGGCATCGGACAGAGCACCGCGCCGCAGTGGCAGCTGCGGTGGCAGGTCCGCCTCATGGCCGCGCCTCCAGCGCCTGAACTGCCACCAGAAGCTCCACCAGTCGATCCAGGCATTCGGCCCAGCCGCTCGCGTGGCCATCACGTTCCGATGGCGGCAGTCCTGACTGGCGGAAGCGCACGCGCGTGGCGTCGGGACCTTCCTGCAGGAAGTCAACCTCCACCAGTGTCAGTGGGAAATCTTCCCCGGTCCTTTCCCAGGCGAAGGTGAACACCAGGCGTTCGGGTGGCGCGATCTCGCGGTACTGTCCGCCCTGCCAATAGTCGTCTCCGCCCGGCGAACGGATGCAGATGCGCCAACGGCCGCCCGGCCGGAAATCCATCTCGCACGAGGCCATGCTGAAGTCGCGACCCTGCTCGTCGCGCGGCCCCCACCATCGGGCGAGATGCCGAGGCGAGGTCCAGACCTCGAAGGCGAGTGCACGCGGCACCTTCACCACGCGTTCGATCACCACCGACTGCCCACTGGACTGCAGATCAGGCTTTGCGCCCATGAGACTTCTCCTTTTCAGTCACGTTCAATTCGTCGAGGTAGTTGGCCATCCGGTCGAAGCTGTCTTCCCAGAATGGGCGGTAGTGCTCCAGCCATCCCGCAGCCTGCGCCAGCGGCGCGGCCTGCAGCCGGCGCGGCCGCCACTGCGAATGACGGCTCTGCTCGACCAGCCCCGCCCGCTCCAGGACCTTCAGATGCTTGGAGATCGACGGCAGGCGCATGTCGAAAGGCGCCGCCAGTTCGTTCACCGTGGCCTCCCCCTGCGACAGCAGCGCCAGCAATGCCCTTCGGGTAGGGTCCGCAAGGGCGGCAAAAGTCAGACTCAGCGGGTCATCGAGCATGGTGTTTGTAGTTTTCCATGTGGCTAATTAGCCTGTAGGCTAAGTAAAGTTCGGATTCCTGTCAACCGGGACGTGGAGAGTGCAAAACACTTTGTCCGCCGCCGAAACAAGGGGCGACGGGCGAGAACCTCATTCACGGTTTCCCGCGACGACATCAGCCCATGCTCCCGAATGGGGAGCGCCTCACGAGGGAGTGCCCGTCCGCTGCCGCATCACCATCGCCTCGATGGTGTCGCGCAGCTCCTGCTTCGCCTGCGTCGGCGTGATGTCTCCCACGGCGGCGGCATAGGACAAGGCGTCGGCGGCGCCTTGCATGGCGCGCAGGCCCGCGGGGGTGATGCCCTTGCCAGGCGCGAAAGGTGCCAGCAGCTCGCGGCATTTGTCGAGGAACACGGTCTCGCTCTCCCGCTTCAGCACCTCCAGCTCGGGGGCGCCCGCCAGCGCGGCACGCACGCCCGGGAGTTCGCGCCCCTGGGCCAGCACGCAGTCCACGTAAGAACCGGCGATCACGGACGCGCGGCTGTCCAGGTTCGGTTCGCTGGCCTGCAGCGCCGCGTCGATGAGTGCGTGTTGCTGCGTGTCGAACTCTTCGTACAGCGCCGCCAGCAAGCCGTTGCGCGTGGCGAAGTGGTCGTACACGACGGGTTTGGCCACGGCCGCCTGCTCCGCCAGCGAGCCCAGGGTCAGTGCGTCGCTGCCCGCCTCGCGCACGATGCGCCACGCGGTCTCGATGAGTTGGCGGTAGCGCTCCTGCCGCGGCAGACGTTGCCGGGGGCCGTCGGCGCGAGGAATCCCGCGTTTCTGCATGGTTATGTACCAAACGTAGGTTGATGAATATACTAAAGGTAGCCAAACAACTTTACCAGCAGGAGCCCAGACATGCATGCCCTCGTCGTCGTCGCACACCCCGAGCCCGGATCGTTCAGCCACCGCGTCGCGCGCCAGGTGGCCGACGGCATCGCTCGGGCGGGCCACACGTCCGAGATCGCCGACCTGGCCGCGGAAGGCTTCGACCCCCGCTTCACCGCACACGACCACGCCGTTCACAAGGACCTTCTCCCGCCCTCCCCTGATGTCCTGCGCGAGCAGCAGCGCATCGACGGAGCCGACGCGTTGGTGCTGGTGTATCCGGTGTACTGGTGGTCCTTCCCGGCGCTGCTGAAGGGCTGGATCGACCGGGTCTTCTCCAACGGATGGGCTTATGAGGAGCGGGCGGACACCGGGCTCGTGAAGCGATTGGGCCATCTGCCGGTGCACCTGGTGGCCATCGGCGGTGCCTCCGAGCGAACCTACACGCGCCATGGCTACTTCCAGGCCATGAAGACGCAGATCGATCACGGGATCTTCGACTACTGCGGCGCACGCGTCGCCGCGTCCAGGTTTCTGCTGGCCGGCGAGGACGTGCAGGAACCGGCGCAACTGCAGGCCGCGCAGACCCTGGGTACCGCCGTGTTCTCGGGCAACGGCCCACTGGCGCCGCAGACGGCCAAGGTTCAGGCGTGCGCGTGAGCCACGTCCACGGCCAGTTCGCTGGCCAGGGCCTTCGCGGCGTCCGTGGCGGCCTGCAGCGAATCGCGATGTCGCTGATCGCCGAACTCCTGGTATTCAATGGCCACGTGGTGCATGTCGTGCGCCGCCACGCCGAGGTAATGCGCACAAGTTCGCACGTGCGGCTCAAGATGCTCCCACGCTTCGCGCAGGCCGCCGGCCTGGAACGCGAACTCGCCTGAGGCGGACAGCAGCACCAGCTTCTTGCCAGACAACAGCGGCGACAGCGGCCAGGTCTTCTCCGTGCGATCGAAGTGGAAAGTGCGGTTGATGCGGATGACCTGGTCGAACCAGGCCTTCAGCGCGGCGGGCATGCCGTAGTTGTAGCGGGGCGTGGCGATGACCACGATGTCCGCCTGCGCGAGTTCGTCGATGGCGGCGTCCGAGTAGGCCAGCACGGCGCGCTGGTCGGGCGTGCGCTGGTCTTCGGCGGTGAAACAGGCCGCGATCCAGGCTTCGGTGAGCAAGGGCGGGTGCTCGATGCCGACGTCGCGTTCGACGATGGCGTCGCTCGGTCGCAGGGACTGCCAGCGGGCGACGAATGCATGGGCCAGTTGCCGTGACAGGGACCGCTCGCGGCGGGGGCTGGCGTTGATGACAAGTACGTTCATGGGGACTCTCTGGATGGGGGTGGTGGAAACGCCTGGGATCAGGGGCTCACTCATGCGCAGGCCCGAGCAACGCACGCAGGTCGATGCTGTCGGCCATGGCGCGGTAGCCGTCGTCACCGGGATGCAGGTGATCGCCTGAATCGAAGGCCGCGCGCAGGCGGGTCGGGCGGGACGGATCGCGCGCCATGCGATCGAAATCGACCACGGCATCGAACGCGCCGGCGTGCCGGATCCACTCGTTGAGCTGTTGGCGCAGCGCGTCTTTCTCGGGGCTGAAGTGGCCTTCCAGCGGCGTGCCCTTGAGGGCGTCCTCGAACGGCATGAGGGTGCCGCCGATGACCCGAACGCCCCGCTGGTGCGCCCGCTCCACCAGCTGGCGCAGGCCCTGGGTGAGGCTCGCCAGGGACGGGAGCGCCTCGTCGGGCGCGAAGGCGCCCCCCGGCCAGCCGATGTCGTTGGTGCCCAGCAGCACGATGACCGCCCGCACACCCGGGTGTTGCAGCGCATCGCGCTCCAGCCGGGCCAGTGCGCTCTCCCCCATGCCGGGGCGCAGCAGGCGGTTCCCCGAAATGCCGGCGTTCAACACGGCCACGCCCTGCGGGGCGAGGCGGCGCGCCAGAAAGTCGGGCCAGCGCCGATCCGCACCGGGCGTGGACCCGTTGCCGTCGGTGATCGAATCGCCCAGCGCGACCACTGCCACCGGTGCGCGCGCGGCTTCGACCATGACGGCGGAGAGGAAGGCGCGCGTTGCCAGCGTCTCGCCACGCTCGCCGCTTTCAGCGGCTGCTCGCCCGGCGACGTTGCCCGACAGCAGCAGCGTCTGATCGCGCGCGTCCCAATGGAAGCCCGCGAGCGACGTGCGATCGGGCAGGTAGAGGTCCACCTGCAGGCGCGCGCCCGACGGCACGGCCACGGCGATCGGATCGCTGACCGCCTTCGCGCCCGCCGCGACGGTGATCTCCTTCGATCCCTGGAAGCGGGCGTATGCCCCTGGGCCTGATGCACCGAGCCCGACGTGCGCGCTCGCCACCTTCAGGGGCGAGTGCCCGTATTCGTTGCTGACCACCAGGCGAAGGCGTTCACCGCCAACGCTGATGCGCAGGTGCTGGCGCAAGGTCACGTCCTGCAACTGCCGGGGCATGCCCAGGGGCAGTGCGAACCCGCTGTCCCACAGGGGCTGGGCGGGTGCGATCCAGCTCGTGGCCCACTGCGCTGGCGCTGCGGAAGCGGTGAATGGCGGGCGAGCGAACGACAGGGCGGCAGCGCCTGCGAGAAGCAGTGCCAGACCGATGCGCGCGACGAGATGTCTCATGGAAATTCCGTGTGGATGGGTGGAAGTGCAGCGACTTTCCGGTATTCCCAATGAGATGCGAAGTGGAGAGAATGGAAGACACCCTCTTCTGAATTGGAATGACTCTATGGACAGGCTCAAGGCCATGGGCGCCTTCGTGCGCGCCGTCGAACTCGGCAGCCTCTCGGCCGCCGCGCGCGAGATGGCGACCACGCAACCGACGGTCAGCAAGCTGGTCGCCTGGTTGGAGCGGGAAGTGGGCGCCAGGCTGCTGGAGCGCGGCAGCCAGCGCGTTCTGCCCACGGAGGAAGGCTCGCGCCTGCTCGTGCACGCGAAGCAGCTGCTGGAGGACTACGAAGAGGCGCTGGCCGACATGGCGAGCGGCGTGCGCGAGCCCCGCGGACTGGTGCGCCTGTCGGCGCCGGTGGCGCTGGGGGAATTGCGTCTCAGCGCCTTGGTGCTGGAGATGTTGTCGACGCTGCCGCAGCTGGAGGTGGAGCTCTTGCTGGAGGACCGCTTCGTCGATCCGGTGGAGGAGCGCATCGACCTGACCCTGCGCATCGGCGGCGTGCTGCCCGCCGATCTCGTCGCGCGCCCACTGGCGGTCTGGCCACGCTACCTGGTGGCCTCGCCCGACTACGTGCGTCGCAAGGGGCGGCCCCGGCGGCCGGGCGACCTGACGGCGCACGAGTACCTGCGCTACGCGGCCAGCGACGAGGTGCTGCACTTGCGCAGCGGCGGCGAGAGCGCCGTGCTGGAACTCGCCTCCCGCTACCGCGTCAACAGCGCGATCGCATTGCTGGACGCCGTGCAATCGGGCGCGGGCATTTCACTGCAGCCCTGCTGGATGGTGGACGAGGCCCTGCGCCAGGGCACGCTGGTGCGCCTGCTGCCCCGGTGGACGGGGCCGGCGCAAACGGCGCATGTCGTGCATGCGCCGCGTCGCCGGCTACCGGCCCGCGTGCAGGCCGTGATGGACTACCTGGTGGACGCCGTGCGGCGCTGGTAGTGCGGCTCACGCCACCGCGTAGGGCGTCTCGGGCACGGGCATGTGAAAGCTCGCATTGAGCATGTTCCACGAGCGGATCGCGCCGACCTGGAACGTGAGGTCCGCGATCTGAGCATCACTCAGGTGCTGTCGGATGGTGCGGAAGTCTTCGTCACTGGGCGTTCGGTGCGGCACGGCATTCACGGCCTCGGCCCAGTTCAGGGCGGCGCGCTCGGCGTCGCTGAAGAAGCGGGTGGCTTCGCGCCAGCCAGCCACGGCGTTGACGTGGCGCGGCTCCATGCCTTCCTTGAGCAATTGGGCCCAATGCATGTCGATGCAGAACGCGCAGCCGTTGATCTGGCTGATGCGCAGATTCACGATTTCGCGCAGCCGCATGTCCAGGGTGCGGCCAGCGGCGTGGGAGAACTGTGCGCCGGCGCGGGCGGCGTGGGGGGCAAGTGCGTGGTAATCGAGTCGCGGTGCGGACATGGGAGCTCCTGTGGTGTGAAAAAGGGATGGGAACTCCCCTTAGACGATCCGGCCCATCGGCTTGTGACAGGCCAGCGACCTACCCTCGCGCGAACCCCTCCATTTCTTCATGCAGCACATCCACGAACTGCTGCGCGGCCGGCGACAGTGAGCGCCCTTCCTTCACCAGCACATAGATGTCGCGCGACACCCGGGGCCCGGTCAGCGGACGTGTCACCAGATCCGGGTCGCGCGCGTAGCGCACGTAGGCGGCGGGCATCACCGATGGCCCCATGCCGCAGGACGTCATCCACAGCGCGGTAGAAAGCAGGGACACCTCGCGCGCCACGTTGAGGCGGATGCCGGCCTGCGCGGCGGAGTGATCGATGAGCGGGCGCACGCCAAAGCCGGGGCGCACAGTGGCAATGGGCACACCGTCCAGGTCTTTCCAGCGCACGGATTTGCGCGCGGCCATGGGGTCGTCCTTGCGCAGCACTACGCTCAAATGGTCGCCCATCAGGCGCTGCATCTGCACGCCGTCGTCCGCGCGGTCGGGCGTGCCGATGCCGAAGTCCGCGCGCTCACCGATCAGGCGCGCGACGAACTGGTCGGGCGCGCAGTCGTCCACGTTGACCTGGATGTCCGGGTGGCGCTGCATGAACGCGCGGATCACCGATGGCAGCAGCACCTCCGCCAGGGTTGGCGTGCAGGCCACGGTGACGCGGCCGCGGCGCAGGGTCGACAGGTCGTCGAGCCCTGCGCTCAGCGAGTCGATGTCGCGCAAGACGCGCTGTGCGATTTCGATGACGTCGTGCGCGGCGGGCGTGGGCTGCAAGGACCGCGTGGTGCGGTCGAACATGCGCACGCCCAGCTCCTCTTCCATCTGGCGGATCAGCACGCTCACGGCGGACTGCGTGACGTAGAGCTGGGCGGCGGCCGTGGCCAGGCGCCGCAGCTTGTAGACGGCGACGAAGGCGCGCAACTGCTTCAGGGTGAGGCCGGTGAGTCGGGTCTTATTCATGAAGTCATTTTATGGATGGTTGAATACTTATCGATTTACGAAAGTACCGTTCTGGACTTCAATCGCGGCGTGTTTCAAGCAAGCGATGAGTCAACCGATACCACCGAGCGAGTGAAGCTGCCGTGCGGCGCGGCCACTTTGACGGGCCTGCGCCGGCACGGGGTGATGCGCTTTGGCGCGCTGCGATATGCGCAGGCACCCATGGGCCAGTTGCGCTTCGCGCCGCCCGTGCCCGCCAGCCTGCACGGCGAGGTGGACGCCACCGCCACCGGGCCGATCGCACCGCAACTGCCCTCGGCCCTGTCCCGCGTGCTCGGCTCCTGCGAGGCCCCGCAGTCCGAGGACTGCCTGCACCTGAGCGTGTGGACCCCCGGCACCGACGAACCGACACGCCCCGTGGTGGTGTGGTGCCACGGCGGCGCCTGGCAAAGCGGCGGCGTGCTGAACTGGTATGACGGCGAAGCCCTGGCGCGACGCGGCAACGTGGTGGTGGTGGGCGTCAACGCGCGCCTGGGCCCGCTGGGTTGGCTGCTGGCCGATGGCGGCGTGGCCAACCTCGGCCTGCTGGATCTGGCACTCGCCTTTCAATGGGTGTCGGACCACATCGCGGCGTTCGGCGGCGACGCCACGCGCATCACGGCCATGGGGCAGTCGGCGGGCGGCACCAACGTCGCCGCGCTGCTGGCGCGCGGCGCTTCCACCTTCCAGCGCGCGATTCTGCAGAGCGCGCCCCTGGGCCGGGGCTTTCGCTCGGCCGACGCGGCGCGCTCGCTCGGCCGGACGCTGTTGCGCGCGGCGGGCGTGGCGACGCTGGATCAGGCGCGCAGTCTGTCGGCGCAAGCCCTGCTGCACGCCCAACAGGCGCCAGAAGTGGTGGCCGCCGTGCGCGAACTGGCGGACGGCCACGGCCTGTTCGGCCCCGTGCTCGACGGCGAAACGCTGCCGCCCTTGACACCGCAGGCGGCGGGCCGCGTCGACGTGCTCGCCGGCTGGAACCGCGACGAGATGCGGGCCTTCACCGCCCCCGCCACCACCTCCGGCACCACCTCTGGCACCACGCCCGATGAAGACGAGGCGCAGCGGCGCTTCGCCACGCCCGCGCGCCAATGGGCGGCGCAAGCAACGCAGGCCGGCCGGCAGGCCTGGCTCTATCGCTTCGACGGCGCGCCCGGCATGCCCTTGGGCGCTTGTCACTGCGCGGAACTGCCCTTCGTGTTCGGCACGCTCGACGCCTTTGCATCGGCCCCGATGCTCGGCTCGCTGCACGCCGACGACGCCCGGCGCCTGACCGACGACATGCAAACCGCCTGGCTCGACTTCATCCACAGCCGCGCCCTGCCCTGGGCGCCCGGCCCGCAGGCGCACGTGTTCGCGTGACCACCCACCCCGTTTCCCCTGACCTCCCGAGACCGAGAAAGCCACCATGCGATTGAAAGAAGGCGACCTTCCCCCGAAGGCCGATGAAGAAGAAACCCTGGCGGCGTTCGACCGCGTGATGCCGATCGTGGCCACCGACGCGGAAATCGACGCCGCCGTGCGCGACGCCGACCTGCCCGCGCTGCTGGCGGCCCTGGCCATGCTGACGCAGGACCCGGCGCTGCTGGCCGACGACCTCAAGCCGCCATCGCCGTCGATGACCGCGCGCATCGCGCCGCAGGGCGGCATGTCGGCCGAGCAACAGGCCAAGGCCCGCGCCCTGGCCACACAGGCCTTGATCCGCTACCGCGACGCCGGCTGCCCCGTGGCGCCCACGCCCTCGCCCGAGTGGCTCGACCGCATCGTGCAGTTCCTCATCCGCTCCGGCCACGACGACCTGATGGACCTGTTGCGCCACGAGGTGAACGTGCCCGACGACCAGGGCGCGCCCGGCTGGCACGTGAGCGAGTTTCCGAACGCGGCGGGCGTGAAGGTGGCGGTGGTCGGTTCGGGCTTCGCGGGCATCACCGCGGCCTACCGGCTCAAGCAGGCCGGCCTGGACTTCACGGTGTTCGAGAAGAACAGCGAGATCGGCGGCGTGTGGTGGGAGAACACCTACCCCGGTTGCCGGCTGGACACACCCAACTTCGCCTACAGCCTGTCCTTCGCGCAGAAGCAGGACTGGACGCAGCAGTTCTCGCAGCAGCCCGAGATCCTGCGCTACCTGCAGGACGTGGTGCGCCGCGCCGGCATCCGCTCGAACATCCGCGTCAACACCGAGGTGGAGTCGCTCGAGTTCGATGAAGCCAAGGCGGCGTGGAAGGTGACGGCGCGCACCGCCGATGGCGGCGTGCACGTGGAGCACTTCAACTTCGTCATCACGGCCATGGGGCTGCTGAACCGGCCGCACGTGCCCGATTTCCCGGGCCTGGAATCTTTCAGAGGCGAGGTGGTGCACTCGGCCGCCTGGCGCCCGGACGTGAGCGTCAAGGGCAAGCGGGTCGCACTGATCGGCACTGGCGCGAGCGCGTTCCAGATCGGCCCGGAGATCTACTCGCAGGTGGACAAGCTGCACGTGTTCCAGCGCAACGCGCCGTGGATGCTGCCCACGCCCACCTACCACGACGACCTCAAGCCCGGCATCCAGTGGCTGCTGAACCACGTGCCGGCCTATGGCCGCTGGGTGCGCTTCTGGCAGTTCTGGATCGGCGTGGAAGGTCGTCTGCACCTGGTGGAGGTGGACCCGGCCTGGCAGCACGAGGTGTCCATCAGCGCGGGCAACGAGGCCCTGCGCCAGGAGTGCCTGGCCACGCTGCAGCAGCAGTTCGCGGACCGCCCCGACCTGCTGGTGCACGCCACGCCCAACTACCCGCCGGGCGCCAAGCGCATGCTGCGCGACAACGGCACCTGGCCGCAGATGCTCAAGGCCGACAACGTCAAGCTGGTGACACAGGAGATCTCGCACCTGTCGGAGAACGCCATCCACACCAGGGACGGCCAGCGCCACGAGGTGGACCTCATCATCTGCGCCACCGGCTTCAAGGCGGCCGACTTCCTCTATCCGCTGAAGGTGACGGGCCGCGACGGCCTGGACCTGCACGCGCACTGGGACGGCGACTGCCGCGCCTACCTGGGCATTTCGGTGCCGGGATTCCCCAACCTGTTCATGACCAGTGGCCCCAACACCGGCGTGGTGGTCAACGGCAGCGCCATCTTCTCGTCGGAGTGCCAGGTGGAATACAGCTTGCGCGCGCTGCGCCACGTGCTCGGCCAGGGCTTCAAGACCGTCGACTGCCGGACCGGGCCTTACGTCAGCTACAACGCCTGGATCGACAAGGGCAACGAGACCAAGGCCTGGGCCGTGGCCAAGACCAGCAGTTGGTACAAGAACAAGAGCGGCCGCGCCGCGCAGACCTGGCCCTTCGGCATGCTGGAGTACTGGAACCTCACCGCCACTTTCCGGCCCGAGGACCACGTGCTCTCCTGAAGCCGAATCCCTTCCCTCCCTTCCCCCTTTTTTCCCTGAACCATCCCGAGAAGGAGACACATGTTCAACGCACGCCTCAAATCCCTCATCGCCATCGGCCTGGGCGCCTTGATCGCCACGGCCGCCGCCGCGCAGGACTACCCGGACAAGCCCGTCAAATTCGTGCTGCCCTTCCCGCCCGGCGGCTCGGCCGACGCGGTGACGCGCGAGCTGGCCGACAAGCTGCAATCGAAGGGCAACGGCACCTTCATCATCGAAAACAAGCCCGGCGCCGCCGGCAACCTGGCCACGGGCCAGGTGGTGCGCGCGCCCAACGACGGCTACACCATCCTCGTCGGCGTGACCGGCGCGCTGGTGATCAACCCCGAGCTCTACTCCAACCTGGGCTACAACACGCAGACGGACCTCACGGCGATCTCGATGCTGGCGCAGGCGCCCGTTGTGATCGTGGCCAGCCGCGAATCGGGCATCACCTCGCTCAAGGACCTGGTGCAGCGCGCCAAGGCCAAGCCGGGCGAGCTGTCGTACGCCACGAACGGCAGCGGCACCAGCCACCACCTGGCGGGTGAACTGTTCAAGCAGAAGGCCGGCATCTTCATGGTGAACATTCCCTACAAGGGCACGCCAGGCGCCTTGCAGGACATCGGCGGTGGCCGTGTCGACGCCGGCTTCCTCGACCTCACGGCCTCGCTGCCGATGATCGCCTCGGGCCGCATCGTGGCCCTGGCCACCACCGGCGCCACGCGCCCGTCCGCACTGCCCAACGTGCCCACCGTGGCCGAAGCGGGCTTCCCCGGCTACGAGGCCATGACCTGGATCTCGCTCGTGGCGCCCAAGGGCATGAAGCGCGAGCACGTGGCCAAGCTCAGCGGCATGGTCAATGCCGTGCTCGCCGACGACGCGTTCAAGAAGAGCACGGCGGCCAAGGGCCTGGAAGCGGCCGGCTCGACGCCCGACGAGCTGCAGCGCTTCATTGCCTCGGAATCCGAGAAGTGGCGCGGCGTGATCCGCAGCGCCAACATCCGGCTCGAATAAGGGCCGACTCCCGGCACCCGGATGTCATTGCTCCGGGTGCTGGTGGCGGTACTCCTGCGTCCTGCCACCGAAGCCGTAGGCAGAGGCCCGTACGTCCTGCACGTACACATAACTTTCGGGGTGCAGATCCCCCAGAAGACCTTCGAATACCTCGAACGCCTCTGCCACGTAGCGGGCCTTCTCCGCCTTGGTGTTGGTCTCGTCCACCACCTTGACGTCGAAGTAGAAGCTGGCCTTCCCCAGTTCCGCCAGCGATTGGCCGGCGATGGCCCAGTCGCGCGGGTCGACATAGGTGATCACCACGGCGGTGAGGTCGCGCCGCTTGCCGAGCACGCGGCTGGTGAGTTCGAGCAGCGCTTCCGTGATGCGGTGGGAGAGTTCGGGCGTGCGGTGTGCCGAGACCTTGACGTTGAGGATGGGCATGGCGGGTTTCCTGTGAAGTGATGTGGAGGCCTTGACTCTAGGAACGGTGGCCCCGGCCGGAAATCGCCTGGGTCGATAATTGGTTTTGCTTTGAACGCAAAGGCAAACCGATGAGGTATTTCCTGCCGGACCCTTCCGACCTGCGATGGCTGGTTCGCTCGCTGGATCTGCAGTCGTTCTCCGCGGCGGCGCGGGAGCTGGATGTGGCGGTCTCGGTCGTGACGCGGGGCGTGAGCCGCCTCGAAGCCGGGTACGGCGTCACCTTGTTGCGACGCTCCACGCATGGCCTGTCGGCCACGCCCGAAGGTGCCGAGCTGGCGCAGGAAGCCCGAGTGCTGCTGGCCCAGTTGGAGGACATTTCCGCCGCGCTGTCCGGGCAGCGCAATCGTGTGGCCGGCGCGCTGCGGCTGGCGTCGAGCCAGGAAATCTGCGAACAACTGGTCTTGCCGCACCTGGTCCAACTGCGCGCGCGGCATCCGGCCCTGCGCATCGAGCTGGTGGCCGAGGACCGCGTGGCCGACCTGGTCACCGACGGCATCGACGTGGCGCTGCGCACCACGGTGGGCAGCAGCGAGTCGGTGGTCGCTCGCGAGCTGGGGTCGTTCGAGCGGCGGTTGTACGCCTCACCCGCGTATGTGCGCCAGCATGGCGAGCCGGCCGACCCGCATGCGTTGAGCCAGCACCAGGTCGTCACGCACACGGCGCAAGGACCCACCGTGACCTGGACATTCCGCCAGGCGGGCAAGCCGCTGGACGTCATGGTCCGATCGCAACTCGCCGCCAACACCTCGGCCCTGGTGCACCACGCGCTTTTGGCGGGGGCCGGCATCGGCATGCTCTCGCGTCCGCTGGCAGCAGCCGACGTGGCCGCCGGACGCCTGGTGGAGGTCCTGGCGCCGTTCGCTTCCCGCGCGAAGCACACGATGTACGCCGTCTCATTGCCCAGCCGGCGCAACGCCGCCAGGGTGCGGGCCGTCATCGACTTCCTTCAGGAAGCCGCCCGCGAGCAATGGGGCTTGGCGCCCGCTACCAGCGCACCCGCAGCCCCACGCTTGCGTTGAGCCCGCCCTGGTGCCGCGCAGGCCCGCTGGAGGCCCACACGGAACCAAGCTCACCGTAGAGGCTGGTGCGGGCCGACAAGGCCAGCGTCGCGCCCGCGGCCAGTTCGGTGCTGACGCCGCCCGTGCCGGTGGCGACGTCGGCGAAGCCGGCCGGCCCGGTGAAGCGCGTCACGTCCCTGCCTTTGCTGCCGCTGTACAGGTTCACGCGGCCATAGGGCTTCAGCACGCCGGCCGCGCTCGACAGTTCACCCGCCACCCGCAGCCCCGCGCGCACGGCCCAACCGCCGTGGCTGTCCTGGTGCACGTCGGCACCGGCGATGTTCACGCCGTCGAGGTCGATGCGCTGGTGCGTCAGCTGCAGTTGCGGCTCCAGCACCCAGCCCTGCGCGAGCGTGAAGCCGCGCCCCACCTCCACGGAAGCGAGCAGGCTGTCGCCCTTGCCGTGACTGGACGAGGCCGTCAGCGGCGACACGCTGTAGCGGTGGCGCCCGCCCTGCAGCACCGTGTCGACGTACAGGCCGTTCGGGTGCTGGTAGGTGGCGTAGACGCCCAGGTACTGGCTGCGCAAGTCGTTGCCGCCCACGGCCTGGTCGGCGATGCCGCTCGCGAAGCCCCGCACCTTCATATCGCCGTCGAGTTGGCCCACGTAAAGCCCCGCGCGCCAGCGTGACTGGGCCCAGAGGTCGATGCCGGCCTGCAGGCCGTTGAGGCGGCCCTCGCTGCGCGAGCTCGTGTCTCCGCTCTGGTCGATGGTGCGATCCGCGCTGATGAGCCGCGCCCAGGTCTGTCGCTCGGCGCCGCTGATGGCGACGTCGCCGACGCGCTGGTGCCAGTTGCCCAGCATCACGGCGTTGCCCAGGCGCAGTTGCTCGGGCAGCGCGGCGAACAGTGGCACCTCAACGCGGTAGGCGGGCGTGCCAGGCCCGGCCACCAGCGCGCTCGACCGCAGGAACCAGTTCTCGCCCGCGCCGTTGGCGTCCGCCGCGTACAGACGGTATTCATAGGCGCCAGCGTCGACATGGTCGCCCGCGAGGCGGAAGGCGTCCCGGGTGGTCTGGGCCGTGGTGGTGGCGCCGTTGACGGCACTGATGACCTCGATGCCGTCGCCAGTGGTCAACGCGCCCAGGCCGCCGAGATTGGTGACCTGCACGGTGGTGGTGCCACTGGCGCTGGCAGCGGCGCCATCGAGCACCAGGCGGTCGCTCAGGCTGGCGCTGTTGCCCAGCGCGGTGCCGATCCGCAGCACGGCGTTGTGGCCCACGTAGGTGCCGTTCACGGTCAGCCGGCTGCCCGGGGCGGCGCCCAGCAGCGAGACGGTGCCCGCGTTGTCCAGGCTGGCCACGGTCTGGTCCAGGCCCGCCGTGTCCAGCGTGGCGCCGGCCGCCACCGTGTGCGCGGAGGCGGCGCTGAAGGCATTGGCGACGCCCGCCCGCAGCGTGCCCTGAAGCGTCGCGGTGGTGCCGCCATAGACGTTGGCCGTGGCCAGGGTCAGGGTGCCGGCGCCCAACTTGCTCAAGCCGCCGACACCGGACATCTCGCTGCCGGCGATCACGTCGAAGCCATTGGAGTCCAGGAACAAGCCCCCGGCACCGAGCGTGAAGGTACCGGGCGTAAAGCCGAAGATCAGTGGCGTGCCGGGCGTGCTGTGCGCGAGTGCGCGCAGCGTGCCGTTGTCGAAATGCGCCGTCGCGTTGCCCATGTCGCGGCCCAGCCAGCCCGCCTCGATGACACCGCCGGTGTCGACGACCAGGGCACCGGTCGCGCCGACGTCGCCCGTGCCCAGGTCCACGAGTTCCGCCGACACGAGGCCACCGTCGCGGACGGTCAGCGTGCCATTCCCCTGCGTCGAGCCGAACTCGCCAATGTGCAAGGAGAAGGGCACGATGAACCGGGAGCCGGACCCGGTCACCAGCATCGAGGCCGTGCCGTTGCGGCCGATGGAGCCGCTTCCGTTGAGCGACTGCACCACGGCGCCGTTGGAGACGGTGATGTCCACGCCGTTGGCGGCTCCGCCCGCCCCGAAGTAGTCCTGGACGGTCCAGACCGTTCCGGCCCCGTCCACCAGCACGTCGATGGTGTTCGCCAGGGTGTTGACCGCGTCTTCCCCGATGAAGGCGCGGCCGGTGGTCAGCGTGCCGCCACTGGTCAGGGTGATGCTGGAATCGCCGTTGCGGCCCACGGCGAAGTCACCGTCGACGCTCAGGCCCGATCCACTGTTCTCGATGAGCAGGCCGCCCTCCATCCAGTTCACGAATCCCCTGACGCGCGCCGTGGCGCCGTTCGTGAGGCTCAGGGCGTTGGTGCCGGCCACGCCGTTCATGCCGACGTAATTGAAGCTGCCCATGTCCCAGACCGTGCCCGCGCCGTTCAGGTTCAGGGTGAAGCCGGAGGTGTAGATGTCCAGGGTCACGGGGTTGGTGACGACGCCGAACACCGTCCCGGCCGGGGTCGTGATGTTCTGCCCTAGCGTGAACGAGGTATTGGGATCGCCATCGCCATTCGCCACGGGGATGGCGTTCAACAGATCGCTCGTGTCGGACACCGGGTAGTCGGTGGCGGATGCGATCGGCACGAGCGCAACGCCTCCCACCATGGCCAGCGCCACCAGCTTGTAGCTCCTGTTCACCGATATCCCTCCCCGAAAGAAGCACCGCTCGCGTGTTGCGATGCAGCACATTCGTTGATGCCCATAGGTGCGACTGCCCCTATCGGCAGATTCCGGTGCTACTTTAACGGCAGCAGTGCGGCCCCACCAGGGCTGGCCCGCCGACGCTCCCGTTCGCGATACGCCTGCGGCGCCAGCCCCAACTGCCGCGCAAAGGCCCGTTGAAGCGCATCCACCGACCGGAAGCCGCTGCGGCTGGCGACGCGGTCCTGCGGCCAGTGCGTCTGCACCAGCAACTGCGCCGCCGCGGCCACGCGCGCCTGCTCCACGAAGCGGGCCGGCGTGTGGCCCACCTCGGCCGCGAAGGCGCGTGCGAAGTGCCGCGGGCTCATGCCCCACTGCCCGGCCATTGCCTCCACCGACAGGTCTTCCTGCAGGTGCGTGCCGATCCAGGCCACGACCTCGCGCATGCGCCCGCTGGCGGCCGACTGCGCCTGCAAGGTAGGGCTGAGCTGCGGCTCGCGCGCGCCGCGCAGCAGGGGCAGCGCCAGCGTGCGCGCGATCTCCATCGCCACCGCGTGGCCCAGATCGTCCTCCACCAGCGCCAGCGCGAGCTCGATGCCGGTGGTGACGCCGGCCGATGTCCACACCGGGCCGTCGCGCACGTAGATGCGCTCGCGCTGCACGCGCACCTGCGGGCGCAGCGCCTGGAGCTGGTCGCACACACGCCAGTGCGTGGTGGCCTCGCGGCCGTCGAGCAGGCCGGCCGCGGCCAGTGCGAAAGCCCCGCTGCACACGCTGGCCACGCGGCGCGCGCTGCCTGAGCGGCGGGCCAGCCACTCCCCCACCCGGTGTTCGACGATGGCCGCGCGCACCGCCGGCTCGTCGCCGCCGGAGACGATCAGCGTGTCGATGGGCATCGGCAGTTGCTCGAAGGCGACCGTGTCGGCCAGGCGAAGGCCCGAGTTGGTCAGCACCGTCTGGCCAGTGGGCGAAGCGATGTGCAGGTGGTAGCTGCCGGGGCGCAGCTCCTCGGCCTTGCTGAACACGCTGGCCGGGCCGGCGATGTCGATCGCCTCGACGCCGTCGAACACGATCAGCACGACGTGCCTGGCAGGAATCGCGGGCTTTGTGTCCTTGTCCGGCACCGAGGGGGGTCGTAGGCTCATGTCCGTACTCTACTTTTCCCTGTCGCCATGAAGCTTCGCGTGTTTCTCTGGTGCGCCTTGGGCGTCGCCATCCTGGGCCTGGCGGTCTTCGCGGGATGGGTCGCATCGCTGCCGCCTGCCACGGGCCCCGTGGTCGCGCAAGCGATCGCACCACAGGAGACCAGCGCCACACTCGCCGCACTCGCGCCGCCCAAGCGCGCGCGGCCACTGGTAGCGATCATCGGCCTGAACGACGCGACCGAGACCACCGACTACCTCATGCCTTACGGCATCCTGCGGCGATCGGGCGTGGCCGACGTGGTGGCGCTGGCCACCGGGCCCGGACCGGTGAAGCTCTACCCCGCACTCACCGTGGAGGCGGACGCGACGACCGCGCAGTTCGACGCGCGGCACGCCGACGGCGCCGACTACGTCATCGTTCCCGCCATGAGCCGCGACGACGACCCTGCGGTGCTGCAATGGCTGCGCGAGCAGGCGGCCAAGGGCGCGGTGGTCATTGGTGTGTGCGCGGGCGCCAAGGTGGTGGGTGCGGCCGGGCTGCTCGACGGCCAACGCGCCACGACGCACTGGTACTTCCTCGACGAGCTGCGCGAGCGAACCCCCTCGATCCGCTACGTCGCGGACCGGCGCTTCGTGGTGAACCCGGGCGTGGCGACGACCACGGGCATCTCCGCGTCCATGCCGATGTCGCTGACGTTGATCGAAGCCATCGCGGGCCGCGAGAAGGCGGCGGCGGTGGCGCGCGAACTCGGTCTCGCGCACTGGGACGCGCGGCACACCAGCGCCGCGTTCAAGATCACGCGCCCATTCGCGCTGACGGTGATGGGCAACGCAATGGCTTTCTGGAACCGCGAGCGCATGGGCCTCGGCCTGTCGCGTGGCGTGGACGAGGTGTCGCTGGCGCTGGTGGCCGACGCGTGGTCTCGGACCTACCGCTCACGCGCGGTGGCGTTCGCGGCAACGCACGACGCGGTGGAAACGCGGCACGGCCTTCGGGTGCTGCCCGATGAGGTGGCGGCGCAGTGGCCGATGGAGCGCCGCGTGCCAGCGTTCGATGACCGGCCACCCGCACGCGCCCTGGACGAAGCCCTCGCCGCCATCGAGCGCCGCTACGGCGGCGGGACAGCCGACGTGGTGGCGATGCAGCTCGAACTCGTGCGGGCGCCCGCGCCTCAGTCGACCTCGGGGTCGTAGAAGCGCTTCGCCAAACCAGCGCGTCCGGGATAGAACCGGAAGTACGGCCGCGCGTCGTCGATGGTGCGTGCCACGGATGAGTGCTCCATCAGCCGCTCGAAGTACGCGGCCAACCGGGCGTGTTCGGGCGCGAAGGGCACGTAGGTGACGGCGTAGAACAGCGACGGCGCGGCGGCGCAGTCGGCCATGCTGAACGTGTTGGCGGCCACCCAGGTGCGTCCTTCGAGGTGGTGGTCGATCATCGCGTAGGCCGTCTTCAATCCGTCGCTGGCCCGGGCCACGCTGGACGGATCGCGCTGCGCCTGCGGGCGCAGCAGGTCGGCGGTGAAGGCCTGCATGGGCGTCATCACGTACAGGTCGAACAGGCGGTCCCACAGGCGCACCTGCAGTGCCTGGTCGGGGTCGTGCGGAATGAGGCTGCGGCCGGGGCGCGCGTGGTGGCGCTGCAGGTGCTCGATGATGATGCTGGTCTCGGGAATGGGCTGGCCCTGGTCCACCAGCAAGGGCATCTTGCCCGTGGGCCACAGCTTCAGGAAGGCCGCGCGTTCGTCGAGGTCGCCGAGGTTCAGCAGGCGCTTGTCGACCTCGATGGCCAGGTGGTCCAGCGCGATCAGCAGCTTGTGGCAGTAGGACGAGAGCGGGTGGTAGTGAAGGGTGAGCGCGGCCATGGGGCGAGTGGCGGGTTGGCGATTCGCAAGAGCCTCCATGCTCGCAGATCAGCGCTTTTTCTCAAGTGGCGCCGCCGCTTTCGGATCGCACGGGTCGCCCTCGGGCTTCTGCCCGCGCTCCACGAGCGGAATCACCGCCGCCGCCGGGCCCGCCGCGGCACCCAGAGCGATGGCGCCAATGACGCGACCGGCGAGTTTTCGGCCTTCTATGCCGATGTCCGGGTCGCCCAGCGTGCCGGTGACGGTGACGGGCGTGCGCAGCGACAGGGGCGACCAGTCCTTGGGCTGCGTGACGAGGCGCAGGGCCATGGATTCGTCGTTCAGGTTGACCTGGCCGTTGATGCGCACGGTGCTGTCGCGGTTGTCGAGCACCGCGAGCCGGGGTTCGATGACACCGTCGCGCGCCAGCAGGTCGAATCGCGCGCAGCGCAGCGGCAGCGGCTTGTCGCCGGTGATCACCACACCCAGCGCCTGCGCCAGGTCCAGGCCCATGGCCTCGGTGACGAGGTAGGACATCGTGCCGTCGCGCAGCCTCAGGTCGATGGGCCCGTCGAGCGAGCCCAGGATCTCGGCGGTGGAACTGCCGGCGCCCTGCACGTTCAGCTTGGCGAACAGCACACCGGTGAGGTAGGGCGAGGCCTCTTCGCGGCGCAGGCCGCGCACCCAGTTCGCCACATCCACGCCGGCGACGTCGAGCTTGGCCTCCCACTTCGCGGGCCGCACCGTGGCGTCGAGCTGGGTCATGCCCGCGAAGCGGCCACCGGCCACCTTGGCCTCCAATTCGTCCAGGCGCAGCACGCCGGCGTTCAATCGCACGCGGGTCAGCAGATCGCTCAACGGCGCCATGGCCGGGGTGCCGAAGTCGACCTCGTTGATGGCGACGCGCACGTCGGCGTCCATCACGGTGAGGGACGGCAGGTCGAAGCGACGCTGGGGCAGCACGCGGCGCGGCGTGGTGGACGTGGAACGGGCGCCCACTTCCTTCGCATCTTTCTTCGCCTCTTCTTTCACGTCACCTTTCGCGCCACCTTTCGCTCCATCACTCGCACCGATGGCGGGCCCCAGGTCGGCGAAGGCGAGTTTCTTTCCCGTGAGTTCGCCGATGAGGCGACGCGGTCGCTCCAACTGGTGAAAGCGCAGATCACCGGCCAGGCGGCTGGTGCCGACGTTCGCGCGCGTGGCCTGCAGGCGCCACACGCCCGCGTCCTGCGACAGCGTGCCGCGCAGATCGAAGGGCGGTGTCTGTGGCAGCGTGATGCCCAGCGGCTCGCCCACCGCGGCGAGCGATCGGCCCTGCAGTTCCAGCGCGCCCTGCAACCTGGGCGTGCCCAGCAGGGCGGCGGCCTGGCCGTCGAAGAGCAAGCGCGATGAGGCCACCGTGCCTTCCACGCGCACGGGTACCCAAGGCGCGTCGGTGGCGGTGTCCGGGTCCTGCAGCAAAGGCAAGGTGCTGCCCGCGCGCACCTGCAGCTTCAAGGGCATGGCGCGGTAGCGGCCATTGGCCGTGGCTTCGTAGCCGGCGCTGGTGGCGGCTTCGGCTTCGCCCTCGCGACCGCGAAGGCGGATGTCCAGATCCACGTCGGCCACCGGGTCCTTCCAGTCGATGCGCCCCTGGCCGATGACCAGCGAACCGAAACGTGGCAGGCCGCCGAGCGGCTCCGCTTCGGCCTCTTCGGGTCGGGGCTCGCGCGCGCCCAGTTGCCAGTTGGCGCTGCCGTCGTCGACGCGCACCAGCCGCGCGTCCAGCGTGTCGGCTTGCAGCGCCTGCAGGCGCAGACGCTCCCCGCGCTGCCAGCGCCACACGTCACGCCAGCGCCAGGCCAGGGAGACACCGCGCGCGTCCAGCAGATGCGGTGCGCCGAAGCGTTCGGCGCTGGCGATGTTGAGGTGTTCGACTTCCACGCGCGGGCGCCACAGCAGGTGCACGCGAAAGCGCCCCTGCAACTGCACGGGCACCGCGGCGTTGCGCGACGCCGCGCTTTCGATGGGGCCTCGCAGGAAAGGCCAGCCACTCCACTCGGCGACCATGAGGCCCGTCAGCAGCACCACCACCGCGGCGCCCGCCCACACAAGGCCGCGCCAACGCCTGCTCATGCGGGCTCCACTGGCCGTGGAGCACGGCTGGCGCGGGGTCGATGAAACAGACGCGACATTCCGATACGAGCCCCCGGCCAACCCGGGGTTCCGGCACGGATGTGTCGGTCTGTGTCGTGTCTGTGCGCTACTCCGGCGTGATGTTGGCCGCCTTGATCACCTGCGACCACTTCTTCGTTTCGTTCTCGATGAAGGCCGCGAACTCGGCCGAGGTGCCGCCGCGCACCTGCAGGCCCACGGCCTCCACCTTCTTGCGCACCTCCGCGTCGGCCAGCACCGCGTTGGTCTCGGCGTTGAGGCGTTGAACCACGGCCGCCGGAGTGCCGGCCGGGACCATCAACCCGTACCAGCCATAACCCACCACCGTGGGCAGCCCCGATTCGCGGAAGGTGGGCGCCTGCGGGTACAGCGGCGCGCGCTCTTCGTTGGCCACGGCCAGCACGCGCAGCTTGCCGGCCTGGATGTGCGGCAACGCGGTGGAGATGGCGGTCAGCGTCGCGTCGATGCGACCCCCCAGCAGCTCGGTGTAGGCCGGCGCGTCGCCGCGGAACTGGATCACCACACCCTCGGTGCCGGCCGCGCGCATCAGTAGCTCGGCCGTGAGGTGCGGGGCCGAGCCCGTGCCCGGCGAGCCGAAGGTCAGGCCCTTGGGGTTGGATTTGCCGTAGGCGATGAACTCGGCCACCGTCTTGTACGGCGCGCTGGCGTTGACGATGAGGAACAGCGGTGCGATGGCGGTGCTCAGCACCGGCACGAAGTCCTTCTTCACGGCGTAGGGCAGCTTGGGGTATAGCGCTTCTCCAATGGCGATCGGCGCGGCCGCGTGCAACACGGTGTAGCCGTCGGGCGCGGCGCGCGCCACGTACTCATTGGCAATGCGCGTGCCCGCCCCTGCCTTGTTCTCGATCACCAGGCTCTGGCCCAGGCGTGGCGCCAGGGCCTCGCCGAGCAGGCGGCTGAAGATGTCGTTGGAGCCGCCCGCGCCATAGGGGGCGATGAGGTGGACGGTTTTGGCGGGCCAGGCCTGCGCGAAGGCGGGCGCGTGCAGCAGGGGCGCGAGGCCCAGCGAGGCAAGGCTGGCACCGATGAGGTGGCGGCGTGGGATGCTCATGGTTTGTCTCCTGTTGTGTGTGTGGATCGGGTCTTCGGTCGAGGTGTTCAGTCGAGGTGTTCAGTCGAGCCGCGTGAGCGCAGGGTAGGCGTATCGGTGGTCCAGGTGCTCGGCCTGCGGCTGGTAGAGCCGCAGCACCACGTAGAACGCTTCGCCCGCGGGCGCGGGCAGCCAGTTGTGGCCGGGGCCGGGGTCGCTGGCTTGCAGGCGGATGACGAGGCTGCCGTCGGCTTCGTGCCGCAGGCCGGGGGTGCGGTAGCCGATGGAGTAGCGGTCGATGGGGTTGGCGACGAACAGGCAGTCGCTGCGGCGGTACAGGGTGAGCGACCAGAACGCGCCCACCTTCGGGCCGGCGCCGGGCGCGAAGCGCAGTTCGTAGGCGTGTGCGCCGCTCAGCGTTCGCCCCTGCGAGTCGACTTCGGCCGTGGGGTACATGGCCTCGTCGATGCCGAGCGCGCCGATGAAGTTGCGCGCCACGCGGGCGCGGGTCAGCACGTCCTCGCCCCAGTGCGTGCGCACCTCCAGTTGCAAGGACCAACCGCCACCCAGTTGCCGCGGCTGATCGCGCTCGCGCAAGCCTTCGAAGACGCGCGGCATCTCGGCCTCCACGCCGTGAACGTCCAGCGGCCAGTCCAGCGATTCGCCCTCGGGCGGCGGGTTGCGTTCCAGGGCGTGGGCCACCGTCTCTAGGTACAGCGCGGCCGATGGCGTGGCCGTCGATCGCCCATCGAGGCGCGTGTCGAAGCGCTGTGCGGCGTCGCTGCCGTCCAGGCGCGTCATGCGCAATTGCGCTTGCAGTTCACGCACGGCCTCGACGTCGCCCGGCGAGTCGTCCACCAGGATGCGACCGATGAGCCACACGTCGTCGCCCGGCGCGGCGATCACCTGCGACACGCCGGCCGGCAACGGGCCGCTCCAGCGCGGGCCGTGCACCAGCGTGCGTTGGGCGCGGTTGCCCGTGGTGCGGCGGCCCACGTAGGCGAAGGGGTTGGTCCAGGCGTCCAACAGGCCCAGCGTCCAGTAGCGCTCGCCCATGTCGGGCGTGTCGATGAGCACCGGGCCTTGCGACAGGTCGAGCCAGGCGTTGCTGTAGACGGTGTCGTTGTTCGGGCTCACCACCTCGCGGTCGTCGGGCCCGAGCTTGCGGTGCGTGTGCGTGAACTGGTTGACCCAACGCATCGTCGAGTCGCGCTGATCGCTGGCGTAGCCCAGCGTGGGGTGGCGGCGCGCGGTGGTGGCGGCGCGCATGCGCATCATCTCGAAGAGCGGCAGGGTCTGGATGAGGGCCCGGTGCACCGCCTGCTGCACGGGGGCGTCGATGGTGGAGGTTGTGGTCATGGGGTTCAGGCGATGACGCCGTCGCGCCGCAGCGCGGCAATGTCGGGCGCGCTGTAGCCCACCTCGGCCAACAGCGCGTCGGTGTCGGCGCCGCAGGCGGGCGCGGCGGGGGGCGCCGTGCGCGGCGCGTCGTCGATGCGGTACGGCAGGCCCAGGGCCTGGTAGCGCGTGCCGTCGGCGCCCATGGCGTCCACGATCAGGCCGCTGGCGGCCAGGTCGGGGCTGCGCAACACCTGCGCGTAACCGCGCACGGCGCCGGCCACGATCTGCTGGCCCGAGAGCAAGGCCACGCACTCCTCGCTGCTGAGGTTGGAGAGGCATTCGCGCAGCACGGCGCGCAGCTCGGCGCGGTGCGCCACGCGGCGCTCGTTGCTGGCGAAGCGCGGGTCGCTGGCCAATTCCTGACGGTCGATCACGCGGCAGAAACGTTGCCAGTGTTCCTCGGCGTAGGCCGAGAGCACGATGTGGCCGTCGCGCGTGGGCACCACCTCGGCGGCGGGCGCGTTGTGGGGCTGGCCATCGCCGATGCGCGTGGGCTCGGGGCCACCACCGAGGTAGTCGGCCCAGGTGGCGGCCTGCAGGTGCAGGGCCACGTCGAAGAGCGAGGTGTCGATGGCAGCGCCCTGCCCCGTCTTCTCGCGCCCGTACAACGCGGCCAGCACGGCCTGCGCGCCCAGGTGCGCGGCGGCGGCGTCGATGATGGGCACGCCCACCTTCTGCGGCGCCCGATCGGGCTCGCCGGTGACGGACATGAGCCCGCTCTCGGCCTGCGCGGCGATGTCGTAGCCCGGCCGTTCGCTGGACGGGCCGCGCCGGCCGAAGCCCGAGATGTCGAGGCAGATGAGGCGAGGAAAACGTTCGCGCAGTTCGCGCGCGCCCAGGCCCAGCTTGTCGATGGCGCCGGGGCGCAGGTTCTGGATCACCACGTCGGCGCGCGCGATGAGCCGCAGCGCGGCCTCGCGGCCAGCCTCGCGCTTGAGGTCGAGCGCGATGGAGCGCTTGCCCCGGTTGTAGGCCCGCACCATGGATTCGCCGTAGCGCCCGATGTGGCGCGCCTGGTCGCCCGCGAGCGGTTCGATCTTGGTGACGCTGGCGCCGAGTTCGGCCAGCACCATGGCGGCGCCGGGGCCGGCGATGTACTGGCCGAGGTCCACCACGCGCACGCCAGCCAGGGGCGCGGCCGGTGTGGAAGTTCCGGGCGTTGTCATGTGGGGTCTTGTCTCCTGTCTGGCCCGCACGATAGGTGAGACCGGCATTCCTGAAAATTGAATAATGCTGATGCCGTGATCACGATGGGTGATCACCCATCTGGAGCGATCCGAACGATGAGCCAGGGCTTCGACCACCTCGTGCGCCGCCTGCGCCTGCGTCACCTGGAGCTGTTGCTGGCCCTGGCCGACGCGCGCACCATGCGCGCCGCCGCCAGCCGCCTGCACCTGAGCCAGCCCGCCATCAGCAAGATGCTGGCGGAGGCCGAAGACGCGCTGGGCGCGCGCCTGTTCGAGCGAAGCCCCCAGGGCGTGCTGCCCACGCCGGCCGGCGCGGCCGCCGTGCACCGGGCGCGCGTGGCGCTGGGCGAACTGGCGCACGCGCGCGACGAGGTGCAGGCCATCCACCGCGGCGCCAGCGCGGTGCTGCGCGTGGGCGCCTTCTCGGTGACGGCGGCCGTGCCCGCCGCGGTGGTGCAGTTGCGCCAGCGCCTGCCGGGCGCCGTGGTCCACATTCACGAAGGCCGCGTGAACGAGCTGATCCAGCGCCTGCTGGATGGCGACCTGGACTGCGTGTTCGGCGCGCTCACCACCGAGACGCTGACCAGCGAGCGGCTGAGCCTGCTGCAATCCGAGGCGCTGCTGGAAGACAGGCTGTGCGTGCTGGCCGCCAGCGACAACCCGCTGGTGCGGCGCCGCCGCCTGCGCTGGACAGACCTGCGCGAAGCCGCCTGGGTGGCGCCGCCGCGCCAGACCCTGGTGCGCCAGGCCTTCATGGGCGCCTTCCTCAACGAAGGGCTGGACCCGCCGGTGCCGGTGATCGAGGCGATCTCCTCCATCACCATCGGCGCGGTGCTGCGGTTGGACCGGTCGTTGCTGTGCGCGGTGCGCTTCGAGCACGCACGCGACGAGGTGGCGCGCGGCGGCGTGAAGCGCCTGTCGGGGCTGCCCGAGGTAGCGCTGCCGCCGCTGGGTCTGTTCACGCGGCGTGGCGAGGTGCCGGCCACGCCGGTGGTGCAGGCGTTTGCGCGGGAGATCCGCAAGGCGGGCGCGCGGGCGGGGTGAAGGCCGCTCAGTCTTTCCTTTCGGGTGCGGACACGCGGCGGTAGTTGACCTCGACGGCGAGCGCCTCTTGCCCGGCCGGGGCAATGTTGAACATGCGGATGTCCAGGTGCTGCGCGTCGGGTTGCGACACCTCGGTGCGCCAGCCCCAGCGCTCTCCCCCGCCGGCGCTATCGCGGTAGCTGCCCAGCGCGGCGAAGCGGCCGTCGTTCACCGGGCCCGTGCTGAACATGATCGACGTGCCGGTGCCGAAGCTTTCGCCCCAGGCGCACTCGAAGGCCTGGTTGTCCAGGTGGTAGGCCCACAGCGCGACGCCTTCGACAGGCTCGCCGCCGCAGCGGCCTTCGTATTCGTGCAGCAGGAAGCGGCCGCCGCCCACCAGGCGGATGCGCCCACGCTGCACGGAGTCCTCGGCCGGTGGCCCGGGCTCGAACCACAGACGAAACCGGCCCTCCCAATCGCCGGCCATGGCCGCCAGTTGGTGGTGCACGCCGCCGGGCGCGGCGGAACGTTTGAACGCGTCCTTGCTCATGCTGTCTCCTTGATGTTCGTTGGCGGCCGAGTCCAGTCGGGCAGCGGCTGGCGCACGCTGCCTGGCGACACACCGAAGTGGCGCTTGAACGCGCGGCAGAACGCGGCCTCGGATTGGTAGCCCACGCGCCCAGCCAACTGTGCCAACGGCTGCGGGCCTTCCTGCAGCCAGGCGCGCGCCAGTTGCAGGCGCCACTGGGTGAGGTACTGCAGCGCGGGCTCGCCCACCAGCGCGGTGAAACGCGCGGAGAAAGCCGAGCGCGACATGCCCACCTCGCGCGCGAGCGACTCGACGCTCCACGCTTCTTCGGGCCGCGCGTGCATCAGCGCCAGCGCCTGGCCGATCTGCCGGTCGCGCAGGGCCGCGAGCCAGCCGGTGGTGGCCTCGGGCGCCGAGTCCAGCCAGGCGCGCAGGGCCTGGATGACGAGGATGTCGGCCAGCCGCGTGATGACGGTTTCGCCCCCCGGCCGCAGCGCGCCCGCTTCGCGCGTGATGAAGCGCAGCGTGCTCTGCAGCCAGCTCGCGTCGTCCTCGCTCCAGCTGTCGATCTGCACCAGCGCAGGCAGGCTGTCGATGAGGCGCCGCCCGGCCAGGTGGTCGAAGCGCACCACGCCGCACAGGGCCTGCGTGGGCTCGCCGCCGCCGCCGTGGCGCATCACCTCGTAGTGCTCGCTGATGCGCTCCACAGGGATGTCGAACAGCGCCTCGGCGGGCAGATGCGGATCGCTGGTGATGCGGTGGCCCGCGCCGCGCGGCACCAGCGTGAGGCTGCCCGGCAGCAGCGGCTGGGGCGGTGCGCCGGGCACCTCGATCCAGCCGCGCCCAGCGGTCACCACATGGAACATCAGCATGCCGGGCAGCGCCGGCATGTCCACCGCCCAGGGGGCTGTCAGCTCGGCCCGGCAGTACAGCGTGCCGCACAGGCGCAGCAGATGCAGGGTGCGACCCAGGGGGTCGTTGGGCAACGGGGCTGGCGCGGACGACATGCGGTTCATCTTGCCGGCGCCCTTGCCCAACGTCCATCGGACTGGACGAATGGCAAAGAGCGATGGACTTCAAATCATTGTTCGTTCCGTTCACGGCCCATACGCTGGATGCCTCCTCAAACCACCTTTCGGAGCTCCCCCATGTCCATCACCCCCATCCTCGTCATCGATTCCACCGGCAAGACCGGCCGCCGCGTCGCCGCCCGCCTCAAGGCCCTGGGCCACACCGTGCGCGAAGGCTCGCGCCAATCCGCCACACCGTTTGACTGGGACCAGCCCGAGACCTGGGGCCCGGCGCTGCGCGGCGCGCACAGCGCCTACATCTCCTACTCGCCCGACCTGGGCTTTCCCGGCGCGGACGAGCGCATCGAGGCCCTCACCCGCCTGGCCGTCGCCACCGGGCTCAAACACGTGGTGCTGCTCTCGGGCCGCAACGAGGCCGCCGCGCAGCGCTGCGAAGGCATCGTGCAGGCCAGCGGCCTGAGCCACACGCTGGTGCGCGCCGCCTGGTTCAACCAGAACTTCAGCGAAGGCTTCCTGCGCGACGCCGTGCTGGAAGGCACGCTGGCCATGCCCGCGGGCGAGGTGCGCGAGCCCTTCGTGGACGTGGAGGACATCGCCGAGGTGGCGGTGGCCGCGCTCACCGACCCGCGCCACGCGGGCAAGACCTACGAGCTGAGCGGCCCGCGGCTGCTCAGCTTCGCGCAAGCCGCAGCAGAGATCTCGGCCGCCGCTGACCGCCCCTTGCAGTACCTGCCCGTGTCCTTGGCCGACTTCCACACCGGCATGCTGGCGGTGGTGGGCGAGCCCATGGCCAGCCTGTTCACCGGCCTGTGCGAGGAGGTGCTCGATGGCCGCAACGAACACCTGAGCAACGGCGTGCAACAGGCACTGGGCCGTGCGCCGCGCGACTTCGCGGACTTCTGCCGGGAGAGTGCGCGCGAGGGGGTGTGGGCTGAAACCGGCGTCGCGCGCTGAGCCCGCGCCGGGCACTCAGGCGCGGGCCGGTGCCGGGCGCTTGCGTCCTGGTCCTTGCGGCCGACGCGCCGCCGCCCACCCTTCCACGTAGTCGAGCGCGAACCGAACGAAGCTCTCGACCGCCGGGGATACCGAAGGGCGGTGGCGCACGAACATCGCGGCGCGCCAGTTCACCTGCGGCTGCTTCAAGGGCCGGAACACCAGGCCGAAGCCGTGCACGAGGCGCTCGGTCAACGCAGGACTCACCACCGCACCGGCGCCCACGCTGAGCATCGACAGCGCGGTGTTGACGCGGTGAACGGGCTGGATGCGACGCGGGTGGTGGCGCGGGGGCACATGGCTCAGCACGTGCGTCGCGAAGTTCGGCATGTAGTTGATGAGCGGCGCGTCGCGCAGGTCTCTCCAGCTCACCACGTCCTGGCGGCTCAATGGGTCGGCGGGGTTCAGGGCCACGCACATCGGGTCGGGCCACAGGGGATGCACATGCACCCGGTCGTCCTCCACGACGCCGGACGGGCCGAAGCCGACATCGGCACTGCCCTGCTGCAAACCCGCCACCACCTGCTCGATGGGCACGTCCTCGAAGCGCACCTCGATGCCGGGCTGGGCGGTCTGGTAGTGCGCGATCAGATCGGGCATCAGCGTGCAGGACAAGGGCTCCGGCGCAGCCACCCGCACGACACCCCGGCGCAGTTCCTTGAGATCCGACAGGCTGTCCAGGGCTTCTTCCAGCGTGGCGAGCACGCGCCGCGACATCGGCTCGAACGACTGCCCCACGCTGGAGAGCGCGACGGTGCGCGTGTTGCGGTCCAGCAGGCGCACGCCCACCCTGTCCTCCAGCTCGCGGATCAGTCCACTGAGGGCAGCCTGAGAGAGGTTCATCGCCTTGGCCGCCTCGGAAAAACTGCCTGCGTCCACCACCGCCAGAAAGGCGCTGAGCTGGCGCAGCGTCACATGCATCGTCATGGTGATCACCCTTGATGTGGACAGGACTATTTATCGGCAAAAGCGATAGGTTGCTCACAAATTGCCATTTGTCCGATAGGGTCAGTCCCACTATCGTGCGCGCACCGCCACCCGCAGCGTTCGGGCACCAGCGGCATCCACCACGAGGAGACACCCATGTCCACACTGCGCACGTCCGCTCTGTGCCTGCTGTTGGCCGGTCTTGCCGGCTGTGCCACCACCAGCGGCGACGCCCCCGTCACACAGCGAGTCACCCAGCGAAACACCACCCACGGCCCGGTGCTCGGCATCGACGACGCCCAGGCCACGGGCACCTACCAATGGAAGGGCCTTCCCTTCGCGGCGCCCCCTGTCGGCGAGCGGCGCTGGCGCGCGCCGGCCGACCCCGGCGCCTGGCGCACCGTTCGTTCGGCCCAGGCATTCGCCCCCGCCTGCGTGCAGACGGGCCGCCTTTACGGCCCCGGGCTGAACAACCGCTATGACGCCACCATCGGCAGCACCCTGGGTCAGACGCTCGGCTCGGAGGACTGCCTGTACCTCAACATCTGGCAACCCGCCGCCGCGTCGAGCCGGCCGCGGCCCGTCATCGTGTGGGTGCATGGGGGCAGCAACATCACGGGCTACGCGGCCGACCCGGTGTACGACGGCGCCGCACTCGCCAGGACGGCCGATGCGGTGGTGGTCTCCGTGCAGTACCGGCTGGGCATCTTCGGCTTCCTCGACCTGGACGCGCTCAAGACCGGCCAGCCCGACGAGGACTCGGGCAACTTCGCCCTGCTCGACATCGTGAAGGCGTTGGGGTACGTGCAGGCGAACATCGCACAGTTCGGTGGCGACCCGGCGCAGGTGACGCTGATGGGCGAGTCCGCTGGCGCGGTGAACGTCTACGCCCTGCTCGCCTCGCCCATGCTGGCCCAGCGCCAACCCCAGCTGTTTCACCGCGTGATTGCCTTGAGCGGCGGCATCTCCTCGGCTGCCACGCTGCCGCCCGGGTCGATTGCGGGCGTTCTGCCACGGTCCGTGTGGCGGCAGCGCGGCCAGGGCTTGCTGGAGCATTCGCTGATCGCCGAGGGCAGCGCGAAAGACGAGGCTGCGGCCAAGGCGACAGTGGCCTCGCGCCAGCCGCAGGATCTGGCGAAATACCTGCGCACCCGATCGGCCGATGAACTCCTGACCACGGTGCAGAAGCGCCTGGTGCCCGCGCGACTGGCCGGCTCCAACCCCATCCCCGACGGCCACGTGGTGGCGGCCGACCCGATTGCGGCCATTCGCGCGGGGCGCTATGTGAAGGGGCCGGTGCTGGCAGGCAACACGCGCGACGAAACCAAGCTCTTCCCCACCTTGCTGGCCATCCGCCCTTCGCTCGGCGGCGTGAGCGGTCGACTGATCGACGACGCGGCCGTCTTCCGCATCGCCCACACCTATGACCCCGAGGCGGCGCCCACCACCCGCGTCGAGGACTGGATTCCGAAGAGCCTGCTGCCGACAGACGCTCCGGGCACCGGCTTCGACGCGCGCAGCCGCGAGCTGGACCGCATCTGGTTCGGCGCCATCCGCGACGACGTGCTGGGCGCCCTGCGCTCGCAGCAGCCGCAGGTGTGGCATTACCGCTTCGACTGGGACGAGTTGCCCGCCCCCTTCGACCAGATCTTCGGCGCCGCGCATGCCTTCGACCTGCCCTTCGTCTTCGGCAACTTCGGGCCCTCGCTCTTCGCCAACATCTCGTACACCCGCGCCAACCGGCCCGGGCGCGAGGCGCTCTCTATGGCGATGATGAAGTCGCTCGGTGCATTCGCACACCACGGCGACCCGAACCACCCCGGCCTGGGCACCACCTGGCCCCAATGGCCCGCGAGCCTGGTGTTCGATGCGGATCGGCAGCGCACGCGGATCGGAGTGAAATAGCGCGCGATCGCTTCACACCTGCCGCGCGGCCTGGCGGCAAGCACGGCCAGCTTCGAATACCCCATCGGAGTACAGTGCCTGCGTGGCGTATAAAGTACCAATTTTTGGTACCATTTGATCAATGTGAAGCGCAGCCACGAACGCACGCTGGAGCAGCTCTGGGCCCATCCGGTCAGCGCGAACCTCGCCTGGAAGGACATCGAAGCGCTGTTTCGAGCCTTGGGTGCCGATATATCGGAACGAGAAGGCAGCCGGGTGGCCGTGGTGCTCTTTGGCGAAGTGAAGGTGTTTCATCGACCCCATCCTTCGCCGCACACAGACAAGGGAGCGGTGGCCAGCGTCAGGCGCTGGCTGGAACAACACGGAGTGAAACCATGAACGTCATGACCGTTGATGGCTATCAGGCCCGAATCGAGTACGACGCCGAGACCGACCAGTTTCGCGGCGAAATCCTCGGCCTCAACGGCGGCGCCGATTTTTACGGCCGCAACCCGAAGGAACTGCGGGCGGAGTTCCGCAAGTCCCTCGCCGTGTTCCTGGAAGTCTGCCGAGAGAAAGGCATCGAGCCCCGTCGCAGCTACTCGGGCAGGTTCAACCTGCGCATCCCGGCCGAACTGCACGAGCGCCTGGCCATCGTGGCGCAGGCCGAGGGCAAAAGCATCAACACGGTGGCGCAGGAGGCATTGCAGCAAAGGCTCACCGCCTGAACCCCGGTCCTCAATTCCCCTGCGGCCGCTTCACCCGGAACCACGCCGCGTACATCGCCGGCAGCGCCAGCAGCGTCAGCACCGTCGCCACGATCAGCCCGCCCATGATGGCCACGGCCATCGGGCCCCAGAACACGCTGCGCGAGAGCGGAATCATCGCCAGCACCGCGGCGGCGGCCGTCAGCACGATGGGCCGCATGCGGCGCACGGCGGCTTCCACGATGGCGGTCCAGACCGGCACGCCGCGCGCGCGGTCCTGCTCGATCTGGTCGATGAGGATGACCGAGTTGCGCTGGATCATGCCCATGAGGGCGATGACACCGAGCAGCGCCACGAAGCCGAAGGGCCGGTTGAGCAACAGCAGCGCGCCGGCCACGCCGGCCATGCCCATGGGGCCGGTCAGGAAGACCAGCATGGAGCGGCTGAAGCTTTGCAACTGCACCATGAGCAGCGTGAACACGATGAAGAGCATCAGCGGCACGCCCACCGCGATGGAGGCCGAGCCCTTGCTGCTCTCTTCCACCGCGCCGGCCACCTCGATGCGGTAGCCGGTGAGGCCTTCGCTCACCCAACGGCGCTGGATCTGCTCCAGCTCCGGTTGCAACTGCGCCGTGACAGTGGCCCCTTGCAGGCCTTCCACCACGTCGCTCTGCACGGTGATGGCGAACTCGCGGTTCTCGCGCCACATCACGCCCGGCTCCCAACCGAAGTTCACGCGCACCACCTGCAGCAAGGGAATGGCCTGGCCGCTGGCGGTGGGCAGGTAGCTGTTGGCCAGGTCGGTCAAGGCGTCGCGTTCGTCCAGGGGTTGGCGCAGCACGATGTCGATGAGCTCGTCGCCTTCGCGGTACTGGCCGACGGTAGAGCCCACCAGCGTGGTGCGCGAAGCCTGCGCGATGCTGGCGCTGGTGACACCCAGCGCGCGCGCCTTGGACTGGTCCACCTCCAGACGGATCTGCTTGACGGCTTCGTTCCAGTTGTCGTTCACGCCGCGCGTGTTGGGGTTCTGCGCCATGGCGCGCTTGACTTCGTCAGCCAGGCCGCGCAGCACCACGGGGTCGTCGCCGACCACGCGAAACTGCACCGGATACGGCACCGGCGGCCCGTTGGGCAGCAGCTTCACGCGGCCGCGCACCTCGGGAAATTCGGTGGCCAGCACGGCGGGCAGCTCCTTGCGGATGCGCTCGCGCTCCTTCACGCTGTTCGGCAGCACGATGAACTGCGCCACGTTGCTCTGCGGAAAGATCTGGTCCAGCGGCAGGTAGAAGCGCGGCACGCCCGAGCCCACCCAGGTGGTCACGCCCTTGACGCCGGGCTCCTTCATGAAGCGCTGCTCGACGCGGCCGGCCACCTCGTCCATGGCCCGAATGCTGCTGCCCTCGGGCAACCAGATGTCCACGAGGATCTCGGGCCGGCTCGAATCCGGGAAGAACTGCTGCTGCACCTTGCCCATGCCCGCCAAGCCGAGCACGAAGGTGAGGATGGTGGCGCCGATGGTGATCCAGCGGTGCTCCACGCACCAGTCGACCGTGCGGCGAAAGCGCACGTAGAAGGGGCCGTCGAAGACCTCGTGCGGCGCGCCCTCCACCTTGGGTTTGATCTTCAGCAGCTTCACGCCCAGGTAGGGCACGAACATCACCGCCACCACCCAGGAGATGAGCAGCGCGATGACCGTGACCGCGAAAATGGCGAAGGTGTATTCGCCGGTGGTGGAGTTGGCCAGGCCGATGGGCAGGAAGCCCGCGGCCGTGATGAGCGTGCCCGTGAGCATGGGCATGGCGGTGGCGTCCCAGGTGTAGGTGGCCGCGCGCACCATGTCATAGCCCTCCTCCAGCTTTCTCACCATCATCTCGACGGCGATGATGGCGTCGTCCACGAGCAGCCCCAGGGCGATGATGAGCGAGCCCAGCGAGATCTTGTGCAGGCCGATGCCGTAGTGGTTCATGGCCAGGAAGGTGATGGCCAGCACCAGCGGGATGGTGATGAACACCACCAGGCCGGGTCGGATGTCGAGCACGTAGCGGCGCAGGCCCTTGCCGCCGGGGCGCCGGTGCAGGCCGAGCGCCAGGAAGCTCACCGCCAGCACGATCAGCACGGCCTCGATCAGCACCTTGACGAACTCGTTGACCGAGGCCGCCACGGCGGAGGGCTGGTCCTGCACCTGCACGAGTTTCATGCCCGCGGGCAGCGTGCGTTCGATGCCCGCCACGGCGCCCTTCAAGGCTTCGCCGAGCGCGATGATGTCGCCGCCCTTGGCCATGGAGATGCCCAGCGCGATGCTGTCCTGGGCGTCGTGCCGCACCAGAATCTCGGGCGGGTCGATGGTGCCGCGCACGATGTCGGCGATGTCGCCCAGGCGAATGGTGCGCCCGCTCGCGGCGGAGCGGATCGGCATGGCCCGCAGGTCGTCCACCGAGTTGAAGCTGCCGTCCACGCGCACCTGCACCACGTCCAGCGGCGTCTGCACCGCACCAGCCGAGGCCACGGCGTTCTGCTGGCCGAGCTGGTCGAGCACGGCGTTGAGGTCCAGCCCCAGCGTGGCCAGGCGTTTCTGCGAGACCTCCACGTAGATCTTCTGGTCCTGCACGCCGAAGAGCTCGACCTTGGCCACGTCGTGCACGCGCAGCAACTGTTGGCGCACAGACTCGGCCACGTCCTTGCGTTCGGCGTCGGAGAAGCCCTCGCCCTGCAGCGCGTAGATCACGCCGTACACGTCGCCGAATTCGTCGTTGAAAAAGGGGCCGACCACGCCCTGCGGCAGTTCGCCGCGCATGTCGCCCACCTTCTTTCGCACCGTGTACCAGATGTCCTGCACCTCGGCCGGTGGCGACGAATCCGCGAGCTGGAAGATGATCAGCGCTTCACCGGGCTTGGCGTAGCTGCGGATCTTGTCGGCGTAGGGCACCTCCTGCAGGGTGCGCTCGATGCGGTCGACCACCTGCTCGGCCACCTGCGGCGCGGTGGCGCCGGGCCAGAACACGCGCACCACCATGGCCCGGAAGGTGAAAGGCGGGTCCTCGTCCTGCCCGAGCTGGAAGTACGAGGCGATGCCGAACAGCATCAACACGATCATGAGGTAGCGCGTGAAGGCCGGGTGGTCCAGCGCCCAGCGCGAGAGGTTGAAGCGCGAGAACGGGCCCGGCTTCGCGTCGGTGGTGTCCTGCATGGGCGGGCTCACTGCGCGACGAAGCGCGTGACTTTTTGGCCGGCGCTGAGCACATGGCCGCCCGCGGCCACCACCTCATCGCCCGGCTTCAGACCGCCCGCGATCACCACGCGGTTGCCGTCGGCACCGGCTACCTGCACGGGGCGCGGCTGCACCGTGCCGCTGGGCTCGTCGAACACCCACACCACGCTGCCGCTGCGGTCGCCCTCGGCGGACTGCATCACCGCCGTGGTGGGCAGGGTGATGGCGGCCTGACCGGTGAGCGGCGTGTTCAGGCTCACATAGGCGGTGGCGCCCAGCGGCAGTTTCGCGTCGGCGGGCAGTGCCAGCTTCACCTGATACGTGCGCGTGGCGGGGTCGGCACTGGCGGCCACCTCGCGCACGGTGCCCTTGAGTTCGGCTCCGTCGCCGGCCATGGCCCAGGGCCGCACGCGGGCCTCGGTGCCGGGGCGCACCAGGGCGAGCCGGTCCTCGGGCACGGCGATCACCACGTCGCGCTCTCCGTCCTGCGCCAGCACCACCACGGCGCTGCCCGCCTGCACCACCTGGCCGGGCTCGGCCTGCACCGAGGTCACCACGCCGGGCGCGTCGGCCAGCAGGCGCGCGTAGCCGGCCTGGTTGCCCTGCACGGCGCTTTGCGCCTGCGCTTGGCGCAGGCTGGCCTCGGCGGCGTCCAGCGTGGCCTGGCGACGGTCGATCTCGGCCTGGCTCACGAAACCCTGGGCCAGCAGGCCCTTGAAGCGATCCAGGTCGGCGCGCGCCAGGTCGCGCTGGGTGAGCGCCGCAGTGGCGGCGGCCTGGGCGGCCTGGCCGGACAGCGCCAGGTCCTGCGCGTCCAGACGCGCGAGCAACTGGCCCGCCTTCACGCGCTGGCCCACCTCGGCCGGGCGCTCCACCAGCTTGCCGCCGACGCGAAAACCCAGGCGCGATTCCACCCGGGCACGAACTTCGCCGGCGTATTCGCTGGCGGCGTGCAAGCTTGAAGGCCCCACGGTGAGCAACTTGACCGAACGCACCGGCTCGGGCGCCGGTTCGGGCCGGGCGCAGGCGGCCAGCGCGGCCGCGCTCGCCAGTACGCAGACAATCAGCGTCGTTCTCATCGGATTCCCTCACGTTCGGGCCGGATGCGGCACCGCAAATTAATGACTGACCGGTTAGTAACAGAAATTCTAGTGCAAACCCCCGCCGGTACCGACGCCACCCATCCTGCGACCGGGGTCGAGAGCACCCCCGCGCCGGCGACCGAGCCCGGCGAGGGCGTGCCCACCCAGGCACCGGCCGCGTTCGGCGCCTCGGTCGAGCACTACGAAAACTTCCCCGTGGCAAGCTGGCTGTGCCCCGCCCCGCTGCGCCCAGCCGTGGCCGCGCTCTACCGCTTCGCGCGCACTGCGGACGACATTGCCGACGAAGGCCAGGCCGATGCGCCGATGCGTCTGTCCGAACTGGCCGCCTACCGCGCGGCGCTGGACGATGCCTTCGCCGGCCGACCTATGCAGCCGCGCTGGCAGGCCGTCTTCACGCCCCTGGCCGCTGCCCAGCGCCGCCACGCCTGGCCCGTGGGCCTGCTGCACGACCTCATCAGCGCCTTCGAGCAGGACGTGCGGTACACCGCCAGCGCTCACCGCTACGCGGACATGGCCGAACTGCTGAGCTATTGCAAGTTGTCGGCCAACCCCGTGGGCCGACTGCTGCTGCACCTGTGGGGCGTGGACGGGCACGCCGCGCTGGAACGCAGCGACCGCATCTGCAGCGCCCTGCAGCTCATCAACTTCTGGCAGGACCTGAGCCGCGACCTGCCACGCCGGCGCGTCTACCTGCCCGCCGACGTGCTGCGCCGCCATGGCGTGGCGGTGGAGGACTTCCTGCCCGACACCGACGCCCAGGCCGGCGCCCCGGCCGGCGTCCGCGACCGGCCGCGCCAGGCCGTGGTGGCCGAGCTGTGCGCGCACGCGCGCGGCCTCATGCAGATGGGCGCGCCGCTGGTGCACCAGGTGAATGGCCGCGCCGTGTGGGAACTGCGACTGGTGGTGCAAGGCGGCCTGCGCGTGCTCGACCGCATCGGGTCCATCCAGCACCGCAGTTGGGCGCAGCGCGTCACGGTGGACAAGGGCGACCTGCCCCTGCTGCTGTGGCGCGCGCTGTGGATGTAGCGCGCCACTTGTCGTCGCGCGCGCGGCGGCGTCACAAGCGGGCCGTGCGCGCCGTCTTGTCTGGCAAGAGGGCGCCCACCGGCCGCTGTCGCATCCCGCGAGTCCTCGCCAACCCCAACGGACGAAGGACATCCCATGAAAGTCGTGATCATCGGAGGCACCGGCCTCATCGGCAAACAGGTCGGCGCGCTGCTGCGCCAGGGCGGCCATGAGGTGACGGCCGCCGCGCCGTCCACCGGCGTCAACACCCTCACGGGCGAAGGCCTGGCCCAGGCGTTGCAGGGCGCGCAGGTGGTGGTGGACGTGAGCAACTCGCCCTCCTTCGAACCGGCGGCGGTGATGGACTTCTTCCAGACGTCCACGCGCAACGTGCTGGGCGCGGCGCAGGCCGCCGGCGTGCGCCACCTCGTCGCGCTGTCGGTGGTGGGCACCGATCGACTCCCGCAGAGCGGCTACTTCCTGGCCAAGCTGGCCCAGGAACAGTTGATCCGCGCCAGCGCCCTGCCCCACACCATCGTGCGCGCCACGCAGTTCCACGAATTCCTCGGCGCCATTGCCGACGCCGCCACGCGCGAAGGCCGCGTGCACGCGCCCTCGGCCGGCATCCAGCCGATCGCTTCGGCCGACGTGGCCCTCGGCGTGGCACGCGCCGCCACCGCCGAACCCGTGAACGGGCTCACCGAGATCGCCGGCCCCGTGGCCTTTCGCATGGACGAGTTGCTGCGTGGCTGGCTGCAGCAACGCAGCGACGCGCGCGAGGTGGTGACGGACGAGAGCGCGGGCTACTTCGGCGCGCCGCTCAAGGCCGATTCGCTGCTGCCGGGCGCGGGCGCCTGGCTGGCGCCCACCACGCTGCAGGCCTGGTCGGCCGCGCAGGCGGCATCGTCAACGGCTGCCACGGCCTGAGGGCACGCCCCGCGACGGCTCAGTCCTCGCGCAGCGCGGCGAAACGCTCGACCAGGTGGTCGATCAACAGCCGCACCGCCGGCAACTGCCCGCGCCGCGAGGCGAACACCGCGTGGATGAGCTCTCGGCGGGGCGCCCAGCCGTCCAGCACGGGCACCAGTTCGCCCTGCCCGAATTCGGCCGTCAGCATCATGCGCGGCAACTGCACGATGCCCACACCCGCCACCGCCGCCGCGCGCAAGGCCAGCATGCCGCGCGTGACGTAGCGCGGCCGGTGCCGCACCTCGGCGCGCGCGCCGTTGGGGCCCTCCAGCACCCACTGATGCACCTCCTGCGGCTGGCCCAGGTCCATGCTCGGAAAGCGCCCCAGGTCCCCCGGGCCTTGCGGCACGCCCAGGCGCTCGATCAACGCCGGGCTGGCCACCAGGCACTGACTGCGCTCGGCCAGCACGCGCAGCGCGAGATCGCTGTCCTCCAGCGGCGGCGGGCGCACGCGCACCGCCAGGTCGAAGCCTTCGGCCACCACGTCCACGCGGCGGTTGGTTTCCTCAAGGTGCAGCTCCACGCGCGGGTAGCGCGCCAGGAAGTCGCCCAGCATGGTGCCCATGCGCGTGGCCAGCAGCGCCACCGGGCAACTCATGCGCACCACGCCGCGCGGCTCGCCCTGCGCCAGGGCGATGGACTCCTCCGCCGCCTCGGCCTCGGTCAGCATGGCGCGGCAGTGCTGGTAGTAGCCGCGCCCCGCCTCGGTGACGGAGAAGCTGCGCGTGGAGCGCAGGATCAGCCGCGCGCCCAGGCGCTCTTCCAGCAGCGCGATGCGCCGGCTCAGGCGGGACTTGGGGATGCCCAGCGCGCGGCTCGCCGGGGCAAAACCACCGTGCTCCACCACTTGGGCGAAGTAGTACAGGTCATTGAGGTCAGGCAGGCTCATCGTTCCACCCATAGAACAGTGAAGCCGATTATCACGGCCTACCCAAGGAATCGTTCCACCCATATCCTTGAAGCATTCCCCGTCCCGCCGGGGTCACCCCCTCAGGAGAAATCCATGCTCAAGCAGATCCAAGGTGTCTACAGCGCCCCCCGCCCCCATTGGGTGGGCGACGGTTTTCCGGTGCGTTCCCTGTTCAGCTACGGCGACCACGGCGCCCAGCTCAGCCCCTTCCTGCTGCTCGACTACGCCGGCCCAGCGCAATTTCCGCCGGCCGAACAGCCGCGCGGCGTGGGGGTGCACCCGCACCGCGGCTTCGAGACGGTGACCATCGTCTACGACGGCGAGGTGGCGCACCGCGACTCCACCGGCTCGGGTGGCCTCATCGGCCCTGGCGACGTGCAGTGGATGACGGCGGCCTCCGGCATCCTGCACGAGGAGTTCCATTCGCCCGACTTCACGCGCCGTGGCGGCGCCATGGAGATGGTGCAGCTCTGGGTGAACCTGCCGGCGCGCAGCAAGATGGAGCCGCCGGGCTACCAGAACATCCTGAACGCGCAGATCCCGTCGGTGGACCTGGCCGATGGCGCGGGCCGCGTGCGCGTGATCGCGGGCAGCTTCGAGGGCCACCAGGGCCCGGCGCGCACGCACACGCCGATGGATGTGTGGGATGTGCGACTGAACGCTGGCAAGACCGTGCGCCTGTCGCTGATCAAGGGCCACACCGCCGCGCTGGTGGTGCTGGCGGGCACCGTGCTCGTCAACGGCGAGGCCGTGGCGCGCGAGGCGCAACTGGTGCAGTTCCAGCGCGACGGTGATGCGCTGGAGATCGAAGCCAACAGCGACGCCAAGCTGCTGTTCCTGGGCGGCGAGCCGATCGAGGAGCCCGTGGTGGGCCACGGCCCCTTCGTGATGAACACGCGCGAGGAAATCGTGCAGGCGTTCCACGATTTCCAGAGCGGCCGGTTCGGGCGCATGGCGGCGAGCGCCTGAGGGCAGCCTGCGCCTGCGCAGGGCCCGCAAACAGGGCTCTGCGCAGGCGCGCGTGAGTGACTGCCCCTCAACTGGCCGATGGTAGATTCGGCCATGGCTTCTTCATTTGCTCCCAATTTCATAGTACAAAATCAATGGCTGACAAGGGCCTGGCACGGGAGTCTGGCTTCGGTCGGTCTCGTCTTGCTGGCGGCGTGCGGAGGCAATCACTCCAGCGCACCGTCCACCCCACCGCCGGATGTGGCGCCCATCACCGCGCTGAGCTACGACACGCCCAAGGCGCTGTACGTCACGGGCGAAGCCATCGCTGCCAACAACGCACAATTGAGCGGCGGGCCCACTGCCGCGTTCACGGTTTCACCGGCCCTGCCCAACGGGCTGAGCCTCGACGCACTGACCGGCGTGATCACCGGCACGCCCAGCACACTGCAACGTGAGGCGGGCTACACGGTGACCGCCAGCAACGCCGCGGGCTCGGTCCAGGCACAACTCGATCTGACCGTCACCGCACGCGGCGCGTGGACGTTCGTGGCCACCGTGCCCACGCCCCGGTACTACGCGACACTGTCTCGCCTGCCCGATGGCCGACAGCTGCTGGCGGGTGGTATGGGCGCTGGCGGGCCGACCAACGAAGCCGACATCTACGACCCCGCCGCGAACACCTGGGGCGCGGCGGCCGGCATGCTTGCCGCGCGCTCGGACCCCTCGGCCGTGGTGCTGGCGGACGGCCGCGTGCTGGTGTTCGGTGGCGATGCCGCGGGCATGACCACCCTGGCCAGTGCGGAGCTGTACGACCCCGCCGCCAACACCTGGACGGCCACGGGCAGCATGAACGAAGCGCGGGTGCGGGCAACGGCCACGCTGTTGCCGGACGGCAAGGTGTTGGTCACCGGCGGAACCCGGGACTCGGGAACCCTCGACCACTCGAACACGGCCGAAGTGTATGACCCGGCCACCGGCACCTGGGCCCTGCTGCCCACGCCGATGTCCAGCGCACGCACGCAGCACGCGGCGCAATTGCTGCCCGGTGGCAATACCTTGCTCATCGCGGGCGGCCTCAACGGCGGCGTGGCCGTCACCACCGCCGAGCTCTATGCGGTGGACGGCAGCGGCACCACGCCGATCCCCTACGGCGGCACCGGCAGTATCCTCGCGTCGGTGCGACTGGACGACGGCAGCGTGATGGTGGTGTCCGCCGGAAACACCACGGCGCGGCGCTTCGACCCCGCCACGTCGAGTTGGGCGACGAGCACCATGAGCGCCTCGCGATTGCTTCCCACCCTGACCCTGCTGGCCGACGGCCGCGTGCTTCTGGCTGGCGGTTCGACCCTGAACACCGCGGAGATCTACAACCCGGACCACAACGTCTGGACCACCGCGGCATCCATGGGCACCGCACGCAACCGGGCCGCGGCGGGCCTGCTCGACGACGGTCGCGTGCTGGTGGTCAGTGGCAGCAACACCGGTGGCGAGGTCAACTCGAGCGAGCGCTACGCGCCCTGAGGCTCGCGCGCGCGCTCAACCCGGGGCACTCAACCCAAGGCGCGCAACGGGTGCGCGTGCGCCGGCCAGGGCGACTCGAAGAACGCCGCCACCTCTTTGGCCGTCACGTCCTCGATGCGCGCCGGGTTCCACTTCGGCGCGTGGTCCTTGTCGATGGCCAGCGCGCGCACCCCTTCCACGGTTTCGCTCGCGGCGCCCGGGCGCAGGTGGAAGCAGTGGTGCACCAGGTCGCGCTCCATGCGCAGATCGTCTGCCAGGCCCATGCCGCGCGCGCGGCGGATCTGCTCCAGCACCACGTGCAGCATCAGCGGCGAGCGCTGGCGCAATGTCTGCAGCGTCTCCTTCGCCCACTCGCTGCCGCTGGACTCCAGCGCCGCCACCATGGCTTTCACGTCGCCCAGGCCGAAGACGGCATTGACCTCGGCCGTGGGCCAGGGCGCCGCGGGCACCGTGGTCTGCAGGTGGCTTTCCACCCAACGCTGCACTGCTTCGCCGTTTTCGAAAGGCGTGGCGCCCAGGCTGTCCCACAGCTTGGGCAGGCGCTGGGCCTCGATGTGGCCGTCGGCCAGGCCGACCGACAAGGCCTCGCGGCCCTGCAGAAGGCGGCCCGTGAGCCCCAGGTACTCGCCCACGTGGCCGGCGCAGCGGCTCAGGAAGTAGCCGCCGCCCACATCGGGGAAGAGGCCGATGTTGGTCTCGGGCATCGCCAGCTTGCTGCGCTCGGTCACGACGCGCAGGCTGGCGCCCTGGCTGATACCCATGCCCCCGCCCATGCAGATGCCGTCCATGAAGGCGATGTAGGGCTTGGGGTAGGTGTGGATCAGGTGGTTGAGCGCGTACTCCTCGGTGAAGAAGTCCTCGAGGGCGGGGTCGCCGGCCAGCGCCGCCTGGTGGAAGAAGCGGATGTCACCGCCGGCACAGAAGGCACCGAAGGCGCCTTCCTTGCCCATGCCGCGAATGGCCACGGCGAACACGACCGGGTCCTCGCGCCAGGCCAGCAGCGCCGCGGTGATCTCGCGGATCATGCCCAGCGACAACGCGTTCAGCGCTTTGGGCCGGTTGAGCGTGATCAGGCCCACGCGGCCCTGCACTTCGGTGATTACGAGTGATTCGGTCGATGACATGCGAGTACCTCCAACGGTGGTTCTTCTTCAGGCCCCGCGCCGGTCGCGGGCGGTACGGGCGTCCAGTGTCTGCACGCGCGGGGTGCCGCTGCGCGAGCGCCAGCCCAGCAGTTCGTTGATGAACAGCGCGCCGATGACCAGCGTGCCGCCGATCAGCACCTCGGCGCCCGGCGCCTCGCCCGCGCCCAGCCAGGCAAGCAGGATGCCGAAGATCACCTCCAGCAGCGCGAGCAGGGACACCTCGGGCGCCTTGAGCGAGCGCGCGCAGACCACAGCCAGCGCGCAGGGAATGGCCAGCTGAACCAGGCCGAGCAACGCGAGCCAGGCGATGTCGCCCCCCGTGGCCTCGAACGGCAAGGCCAACGGCAAGGTCAGCAAGGAAGAGATGAGCCCGCCCAGCAGCACCGAAGGCACCAGGTCGATCCTGCGGCCGTGGGTCTGGCTGCGCTGCATCACCGTCCAGTTGACGGCGCCGGCAATGGGCACGCACAGCGCCACCAGGGAGCCGATCACCAGCGCGCTGGTGTCGATGTCAGGCGTGGCGAAGGCCTGCAGGAACTGACTGCCATACATGTAGACGATGCCCAACCCCGCCGCCGCGATGGCAGCCCAGGTGCGCGGCGCCAGCGTCTGCCCGATGGTGAAACGCGCCAGCAGCGCGGTGAACAAGGGGCCCACCGCCATGATGATGAGCACGTTGGCCACGGTGGTGAAGGTCAGCGCCAGCATGAAGGCGGTGAACATCACGCTCCAGCACACACCACTCATCCAGAACGCCGAGGAGCCAGGCTGCACGCCCCAATGGCGCTGCAGCGGGCCCTGCCCCACCTCGTCCGTGAGGCTGCCGGCCGCGCGATCGGCCGATCGCCACAGCGGCAGGATGATGAGCAGCGACAGCGCGGTGAAGGCGCTGCGCCAGAAGGTCACCTCGAAGCGCGCCGCCGATTCCAGTTGGCGCGTGACCACGCCCGCGATCGACCACATCAGGGTCACCGCGACCATCAGGAACACCGCCTGCGTGTGAGTCAGGCGGCTCAGCAGGCGGAAGGACATCAGGCGTCTCGGGAAGCGCGCTTGCGCTCGTGCTCTTTCAGGAAGCGCTTGCGCAGGCGGATGCTCTTGGGTGTGATCTCGACCAGCTCATCGTCTTCGATGAACTCGACGCCGTACTCCAGCGTGAGCTGGATCGGCGGCGTGATCTTGATCGCGTCTTCCTTGCCACTGACGCGGAAGTTGGTGAGCTGCTTGGTGCGGGTGGCGTTCACCACCAGATCGTTGTCGCGGCTGTGGATGCCGACGATCATGCCCTCGTACACCGGGTCGTTCGCCTTGACGAACATGCGGCCACGGTCGTCGAGCTTGCCCAGGGCGTAGTTGAAGATCTCGCCATCGTCCATGCTGATCAGCACGCCGTTCTTGCGGCCGGCCACCTCGCCCTTGTGCGGCTCGTAGCCGTCGAAGATGTTGGCGATCAGGCCGGAACCGCGCGTAAGGTTGAGGAATTCGTTGGTGAAGCCGATGAGGCCACGCGCCGGGATGCGGTACTCCAGGCGTACGCGGCCACGGCCGTCCGGGTCCATGTTGACGAGCTCGCCCTTGCGCTCACCCAGCGCCTGCATCACGGCACCCTGATGGCCCTCCTCGATGTCGGCGGTGACCATCTCGATGGGCTCGAAGCGCTCACCGTCCACATCCTTGAAGACCACGCGCGGCTTGGACACCGCGAGTTCGTAGCCTTCGCGGCGCATGTTCTCCAGCAGGATCGTGAGGTGCAGTTCACCTCGGCCGGACACCTCGAACACACCGTCCTCGTCGGTTTCCTTCACGCGCAGGGCCACGTTGCTCTGCAGCTCCTTCTGCAGGCGGTCCCAGATCTGGCGGCTGGTGACGAACTTGCCTTCGCGACCGGCCAGCGGGCTGGTGTTCACGCAGAAATTCATGGTCAGCGTGGGCTCATCCACCTTGAGCATGGGCAGGGCCTGCGGGTTCTGCACGTCGGTCACGGTTACGCCGATGCCGATGTCGGCGATGCCGTTGATCAGCACGATGTCGCCCGGGCCGGCCTCGGTGGCCTGCACGCGGTCCAGGCCCTGGAAGGTAAGCACCTGGTTGATGCGGCCCTTGAAGGATTTGCCGTCCGGACCTTCCATCACCAGCACGTCGGTGTTGGGGCGGATGGTGCCGTTGCTGATGCGGCCCACGCCGATGCGGCCCACGAAGGTGGAGAAGTCCAGCGCGGAAATCTGCAATTGCAGCGGCGCGTTCGGGTCGCCCTTCTGCACGGGCACGTGCTTGAGCACCGTGTCGAACAGGGCGGACATGTCGGGCCCCCACTGCTCGCCCGCCGGGCCTTCCTCGAGCGAGGACCAGCCATTGATGCCCGAAGCGTAGACCACGGGGAAATCGAGCTGCTCGTCGGTGGCGCCGAGCTTGTCGAACAGGTCAAAGGCGGCGTTGATCACCTTGTCGGGGTTGGCGCCGGGCTTGTCCACTTTGTTCACCACCACGATGGGCTTGAGACCCAGCGCGAGCGCCTTCTTGGTCACGAAGCGCGTCTGCGGCATCGGACCTTCCTGGGCGTCGATCAGCAGCACCACGCCGTCGACCATGGACAGCGCGCGCTCGACCTCGCCACCGAAGTCCGCGTGGCCGGGGGTGTCGACGATGTTGATGTGCGTGCCCTTCCAGCTCACGGCGCAGTTCTTGGCCAGGATGGTGATGCCACGCTCGCGTTCGATGGCGTTGTTGTCCATCACCGTGTCCACGACCTTCTCGTGCTCGGCGAAGGTGCCGGACTGGCGCAGGAGCTGGTCGACCATGGTGGTCTTGCCGTGGTCGACGTGGGCGATGATGGCGATGTTGCGAATGGGTCTGGTCATGGTTGTGCCTCGCAGGCTTCGAGGATTTGCTGGATATCGGTGGGGCTCAGCAGACGCCCCGCAATGAGTTCGCCGCCCTGCGTGTGGGCCGTGCCCAGCAGAACGGACTGCGTTGGATCGGTAGGCGACGGGCCGAAGACGGCCACGCGCTCGCGGTTGGGCCAGTCGCCGCGGCGGCGCACACCGCTGAGGAACCGGCCGGCATGCTCCGCATCGAGCGTGACGCGCTCATGACCCGGGAGCAAATCCTCCAGCGGCCGCAGGGCCTGCAGGCGTTGGTCGTCGGCCATGGACTCGAGCGCGTCGAGCGTGGTGGCATCGCTCACGTCGAAGGGGCCGGTGGCCGTGCGCCGCAGTGCGATCAGGTGACCACCGCAGCCCAGGGCCTCGCCGATGTCCTCGCCGAGGGTCCGGATGTAGGTGCCCTTGCTGCAGACCACGCGCAGGCGCAGCTGAGGGGCCTCGCCCTGCAATTGCATGTCGAGCAGTTCGATGTCGTGGACCGTCACGCGGCGCGGCTCGCGCTCGACGGTTTCGCCATCGCGGGCGTACTCGTACAGGGCCTTGCCGTCCTTCTTGAGCGCGCTGTGCATCGGCGGCACCTGATCGATCTCACCCATGAAGCGGTCGAGCACTTCCACCACCTGGCCCACGGTGCAGGTCACCGGGCGGGTGTCGATGACCTCACCCTCAGCGTCGGCCGTGCTCGTGCGCACGCCCAGGCGCACCGTGGTTTCGTAGGTCTTGTCCGCGTCCAGGTGCAACTGGCTGAACTTGGTGGCGGCGCCGAAGCACAGGGGCAACACGCCCGTGGCCAATGGGTCCAGCGTGCCGGTGTGACCGGCCTTGTCCGCGCGCAGCAGCCATTTGGCCTTCTGCAAGGCCTGATTGCTGGAGAGGCCCAGCGGTTTGTCGAGCAGCAGCACCCCGTGCACGGGGCGCCGTTGCACCCTCGTGCGTTGGCGCTCCATGCTCAGTCCTCGTTCTTGGAACGCGAAGCGACCGCCTTGGAAATCAAGGCGTTCATGTCGGCCGCGCGCTCGGTGGTGCGGTCGAACACGAAGTGCAGCGTGGGCACGGTGTGGATGTGCAGGCGCTTGAACAGCGCATTGCGAAGGAAGCCCGCCGCGGCGTTGAGGCCTTCGGTGGCTTCGTCGGGGTTGCCGGTGAGCAGGCTGAAGAACACCTTGGCGTGCGCGTAGTCGGGGGTGACCTCGACCGCGTTGATCGTGACCATGCCCACGCGCGGGTCCTTCAACTCGCGCGCGATCAGCTCGGCCAGATCGCGCTGGATCTGGTCGGCCACTCGGAAACCGCGGTTGGGGACGGACGACGCCTTGCGGGGCATGGTGATCTCGCTTTGCCTGGGTGCTTACAGCGTGCGCGCCACTTCCTTGACCTCAAAGAATTCGAGCTGATCGCCCTCTTTGATGTCGTTGTAGTTGCGCAGCTTGATACCGCACTCGAAGCCTTCCTTGACCTCGCGCACGTCGTCCTTGAGGCGCTTGAGCGACTCGAGCTCGCCGGTCTGCACCACCACGTTGTCGCGCAGCAGGCGGTAGTGCGCGTTGCGGGTGACGAAGCCCTGCGTGACCATACAGCCGGCCACCGTGCCGATCTTGGACGCCACGAACACCGTGCGGATCTCGGCCATGCCGATGACCTCTTCGCGCTTTTCGGGCGCGAGCATGCCGGACATGGCGGCCTTCAGGTCGTCCACCGCGTCGTAGATGATGTTGTAGTAGCGCAGGTCGACCTCGTTGCCCTCGGCCAGCTTGCGCGCGCCGGCGTCGGCGCGCACGTTGAAGCCGATGACCACGGCACCGGCCGCGATGGCCAGGTTGACGTCGCTTTCGCTGATGCCACCCACGCCCGCGTACACGAGCTGCACCTTCACCTCGTCGGTGGAGAGCTTGAGCAGCGAGGCGGCGAGCGCTTCCTGCGAGCCCTGCACATCGGCCTTGAGGATGATCGGCAGGGTCTTGACCTCGCCGGCGGCCATGTCGGAGAACATGTTCTCCAGCTTGGCGGCCTGCTGCTTGGCCAGCTTGGTGCTGCGGTACTTGCCCGCGCGGTAGGTCGCGATCTCGCGCGCGCGGCGCTCGTCGGACATGACCATGAACTCGTCGCCGGCCTGCGGCACCTCGGCCAGGCCCTGGATCTCCACCGGAATGGAGGGACCGGCTTCCTTGGTGGCCTTGCCGTTCTCGTCAAGCATGGCGCGCACACGGCCCGAGGTCTGGCCCGCCAGCACCACGTCGCCCACCTTGAGCGTGCCGCTTTGCACCAGCACGGTGGCCACGGCGCCACGGCCCTTGTCCAGGCGCGCTTCGATCACCAGGCCCTTGGCCATGGCGTCCACCGGCGCCTTGAGCTCCAGCACCTCGGCCTGCAGCAGCACCTGCTCGAGCAGGTCGTCGATGCCCATGCCGGTCTTGGCCGACACCGCCACGAAGGGCGATTCGCCACCGAACTCCTCGGGCACCACTTCCTCGGCCACGAGCTCGGATTTCACTCGCTCGATGTTGGCCTCGGGCTTGTCGGCCTTGGTCATGGCCACCACGATGGGCACGCCCGCCGCCTTCGCGTGTTTGACGGCTTCCTTGGTCTGCGGCATCACGCCGTCGTCGGCGGCGCAGACGAGGATGACGATGTCGGTGGCCTGCGCGCCACGGGCGCGCATGGCCGTGAAGGCCTCGTGACCCGGGGTGTCGAGGAAGGTGACCATGCCGCGCGGCGTGTCGACGTGGTAGGCGCCGATGTGCTGCGTGATGCCGCCGGCCTCACCCGCCGCGACCTTGGTGCGGCGGATGTAGTCGAGCAGCGAGGTCTTGCCGTGGTCCACGTGGCCCATGACGGTGACCACGGGCGCGCGCGGCAAGGCTTCGGCCTGCTGTTGCGACACCTCTTCGTCCGTGAAGGCCTCGGGGTCGTCCAGCGCGGCCACCACGGCCTTGTGGCCCAGTTCCTCGACCAGGATCATCGCGGTGTCCTGGTCCAGCGACTGGTTGATGGTGACCATCTGGCCCAGCTTCATCAGTTGCTTGATCAGCTCGGACGACTTCACCGACATCTTGTGCGCGAGCTCGGAGACCGTGATGGTCTCGGGCACGTGCACTTCGATCTGCTTGAATTCGGCCGGCGCCTGGAACGAGCCCTGGCCGTCGCGCGAGTCGCGGTCGCCACGTCGGCCACCGCCACCGCGCGGACCGCTGCGCCAGTTGCCACGGCCCGAGCTGGTGTCGCCGCGGGTCTTGATCTCTTTCTTCTTGGCCGCGTCGTCCTTCCAGGTGGAAGACAGGTTCTCGGACTTGACTTCCTTCTTGCCGGCACCGGCCGCTGCGCTGCCCGGCGCGGCCGCGGGGGCCTTGGTGGGCGTGCCCGCCGGCTTGTGCAGCGTGCCTTTGAGACCCGCCTTGGCGTCGGCCGGCGGCTCGGGCTTCTTGGCGACCAGGGTCCTGGCCGGCGCGGCCATCATGGCGCGAATGTTCGCGGCCTCAGCCTCGGCCTTGCGGCGACGCTCCTGCAGTTCGGCGGCGCGCTGCTCCTCGGCCTTGCGCTCCTCGGCGACTTTGTCGGCGGCGGCCTTGGCCGCGGCTTCCTTGTCCGGACCCTTGACCTTCACGGCGGTGGTGGCGGGCTTGGCTGGCGCGGGCGCCGGTTCCTGTTCGGGCGTGACGGCCGGTGCGGCGGCCGCGGCAGCGGCTTCGCGTTCCTGGCGGGCGGCTTCGGCCGCTTCGGCAGCGGCAGCTGCCTTGGCTTCCTCGGCCTCACGCGCGGCGCGCTTGGCGGCCAGTTCCTCTTCCTGGCGGCGGATCAGCTCGGCCTGGCGGCGCGCTTCCTCTTCGCGGCGCGAAAGTTCGGCTTCATCCACCACCGGTGCGGCCGGCGCGGCAGGCTCTTCCATCACGGCGGGCGCGGCCACGGGTTCGTCGTCGCGCTTGATGAAGGTGCGCTTCTTGCGCACCTCGACCTGGATGGTGCGCGCACGGCCCATGGCGTCGGCCTGCTTGATCTCGGAAGTGGACTTCTTGACCAGCGTGATCTTCTTGCGCTCGCCGCCGGTGTTGCCGTGCGCGGCCTTGAGGTGGCCAAGCAACTGCTGCTTGTCCACTTCGGTGATGGGATCGGACGGCGCGGCCTTGCGCACGCCCGCGGCCGCGAGCTGCTCGAGCAGCACGGCGGCGGGTTTGTTCAGTTCGGCAGCGAATTCGGCGACGGTATTACTGGTCATGTGTTCTGTGCTCCGTGGGCCTCCGGGTGATCAGGACGGGGACTGCGCTTCGTCACCGGTGAACCAGTGCGCGCGCGCCTGCATGATCAGCTCGGTGGCTTGCGCTTCCGACTGGCCCGTGATCTCGGTGAGTTCGTCCGTCGCGAGATCGGCCAGGTCGTCGCGGGTGTGGATGCCGGCCTCGGCCAGCTTGGCGATCAGCTCGGGCGTCAGGCCGGTCAGGTCGCGCAGGTCCTGCGACACCTCCTCGACGCTCTCTTCGCGGGCGATCTCCATGGTCAGCAGCGCGTCCTTGGCGCGGGTGCGCAGCTCGTTCACGGTCTCTTCATCGAAGGACTCGATCTCCAGCATTTCCTGCAGCGGCACGTAGGCCACTTCCTCAAGGCTGGTGAAACCTTCCTCGATCAGGATGTCAGCGATCTCCTGGTCGACGTCGAGCTTGGCCATGAACACCGAGCGGATCGAGTCGGCTTCCTCGGCCTGCTTCTGGGCCGATTCGTCGGCCGTCATGATGTTGATGCGCCAACCGGTGAGCTCACTCGCCAGACGCACGTTCTGGCCGCCGCGGCCGATGGCAATGGCAAGGTTCTCCTCGTCCACCACCACGTCCATGGCGTGGCGCTCTTCGTCGACCACGATGGAGACGACGTTGGCCGGTGCCAGCGCGCCGATGACGAACTGCGCCGGGTCGTCCGACCACAGCACGATGTCCACGCGTTCGCCCGCGAGTTCGTTGGTGACGCCGTTGACGCGCGAACCGCGCACGCCCACGCAGGTGCCGATGGGGTCGATGCGTTTGTCGAAACTGTGCACGGCGATCTTGGCGCGCGAGCCGGCGTCGCGGGCGCATTTCTTGATCTCCAGCAGGCCTTGCTCGATCTCGGGCACTTCCTGGCGGAACAGCTCGATCATGAACTCGGGCGCCGAGCGCGACAGCAGGATGGGCGCGCCGCGCAGGGTCAAGTCGACTTCCATGATCATGGCGCGCACGCGGTCGCCGGTGCGGAAATTCTCCTTGGGGATCATCTCGCTGCGCTTGAGGCGGCCTTCCACCCGACCGCTCTCGATGATCAGGTCACCCTTGTCCATGCGCTTGACGGTACCGACGAAGATCTTGTCGCCGCGCGACATGAAATCGTTGAGCAGCATCTCGCGCTCGGCGTCGCGGATCTTCTGCAGGATGACCTGCTTGGCGGCCATGGCGCCAATGCGGCCGATGGGCACGCTTTCCACCGGCTTCTCGATGTAGTCGCCTTCCTCGATGTCCGCGATCTCGTCGCGCGCGTCGGTCAGGAGCTCTTCGGCATCGGGGTTCTGCAGGCCGGCCTCGTCGGGCACCACCAACCAACGGCGGAAGGTTTCATAGGCGCCGGTGTCCGGGTCCATGGCCACGCGGATGTCGACCTCGCCCTTGTAGAGCTTCTTGGTGGCCGAGGCCAGCGCCTGCTCGACCGCGCCCAGCACCACGTCGCGCTCGACGTTCTTTTCGCGCGAGATGGCATCGATCAGCATCAACATTTCGCGGTTCATCGTTCAGCCCACCTTTCCAATCCAGTACGGTCTGTTTGTTATGTCTTGTCGGCGTTTTCGGCGCCCGCCTCGCTGGCGGCGCCCCGGCCTTTGAAGTTCACGATCGGCGCCAGGCGCGCCTGTGAAATCTCGTCGAGCGTGAAGCCCAGCGCCTGCAGCGGCGCGGGCTCGCGCTTCTTGCTGACGCGCTGGCCCGGCTTCACCGGGGGCGCGTCGCTCCAGACGATCTGCCAGCCCCCTTCGGCCACGCGCTCGAGCGTGCCGCGGAATTTCTTGCGGTTGGCCGACACCGCGCCATTGGCGCCCAGCGGGGCCTTGAGCGTGATATCCACCATCTGACCTTCGAAACGAAGGAAATCGTTTTCCTGTCGCAACGGGCGGTCGATGCCCGGCGAGCCGACTTCCAGGCGCCGGTAGTCCATGCCTTCCACCTCCAGCGCGTACTGCAACTGGCGGGTGATGCGTTCGCAATCCTCGACGGTGACGAAGCGTTCGGGTGGCAGCGGCTGGCCTTCGGCCGGCGGTTGCCAGGGCCAGTCCACCGTTACGCGCAAGAGGCCGCCGGCGGACCGCTCCAGGTCCACCAGATCGAATCCCTGCGCGGTAACGATTTGCGCGACGGTGTCTTGCCAGCCCATGAATGAAGTGCGTCAGGCCGGCATCGGTTTCCCGCCCGGCCAAAAAAAAAGGGCCGGTGATTACCCGCCCATTTGGTCGTGAAGCGCGCATTGTAGCGCGCCCAGCGGGGGCTAGCAAGCCGCGAGCCAGCTTTTCCCGCGCGGGGGCGCTTGCCCGACGCCTGCTCCGTCCGCCGCCCGGCTTGATCAGGCCGCCGCCTGAACCAGCAGCCGCGTGTACGGGTGCTCAGGCGCCGTCAACACGTCCAGCGCCGGGCCGCGCTCGACGATGGCGCCGTCCTTCATGACGATGACCTCGTGCGCCATGGCGCGGATCACACCCACGTCGTGCGTGATCAGCAGGTAGCTCAAGCCCCGGTCGCGCTGCAGGCGCTGCAGCAGGGACAGCACCTGTTTCTGCACGGTCACGTCGAGCGCGCTGGTGGGCTCGTCGAGCACCAGCAGTTGCGGCTCGACGATCAGCGCCCGCGCGATGGCCAGGCGCTGGCGCTGGCCGCCGGAGAATTCGTGCGGGTAGCGCTGCAGCCAGTCGGCACCGCGCTGCGGGTCGTCCACCAGGCCCACCTCGGCCAGCAGCGCGGCCACGCGCTCGCGGCGCTGGTCTGCCGGCAGGTCCGGCCGGTGCACGGACAGGCCCTCGCCCACGATCTGCTCGACGGTGAGGCGCGGCGACAGCGAGGAGAACGGATCCTGGAACACCACCTGCACGCGCTGGCGCAGCGTGCGCAGGCGCTTGTCGCGCTTTGCTTCCGCCCAGCTGCTGCCGGCCACGTCCAGCCGACCCTCGAAGGGCAACAGGCCCAGCGCGGCCAGGGCCAGCGTGCTCTTGCCCGAGCCGGATTCGCCGATCACGCCCAAGGTGCCGCCGGCGGGCACGGCCAGGTCGGCGCCCTGCACCGCCGTGAACGACCCCTTGCGGAACCAGCCCTTGAAGCCGGGCATCGGTACGGGGTAGCTCACGCGCAGGCCTTCGGCGCGCATCACGGGAGCGGCGTCTGCCGCGGGTTCGGCCACGGCGCGCTCGGGCTCGCTGGCCAGCAGCTTGCGGGTGTAGGCGTGCCGTGGGTGCTCGAACACCTCGGCCACGGTGCCCTGCTCCACCAGGTGGCCCTTCTCCATCACGGCCACGCGGTCGGCGACGCGGCGCACCAGGGGCAGGTCGTGCGTGATGAGCAGCAGCGCCATGCCGTGCTGGCGTTGCAGGTCGGACAGCAACTCGAGGATCTGGCCGCGCAGGCTCACGTCCAGCGCGGTGGTGGGCTCGTCGGCGATCAGCAGTTTCGGACGGCTGGCCAGCGCCATGGCGATCATGGCGCGCTGGCGCTGGCCGCCGCTCAACTGGTGCGGGAAGGCGTCGACGCGGCGCTCCGGCTCGGGAATGCCGGTGGACGCCAACAGCTCCACCGCACCGGCGCGCGCCTGGCGCGGCGTCAGGCCGCGCTTGAGCTGCAGCACCTCGCCGATCTGGTTGCCCACGGTGTAGAGCGGGTTGAGGGCGGTCATGGGCTCCTGGAAGATGACCGCGACCTCGTCGCCGCGCACGCCGCGCAGCTCGCGTTCGCTCAGGGACAGCAGGTCATGCCCGCCCAGCAGGGCCTGGCCCGAGACCTCGGCGTTGACCACCAGGCGCAGCAGGGACAACGCCGACACCGTCTTGCCCGAGCCCGATTCGCCCACCAGCGCGAGCTTCTCGCCCGGGGCGATGGAGAAATCGATGCCGTGCACCACCGGCTGCCCCTGGAAGGCCACCCGCAGGTCGTGCACGTCGAGCAGGGCTTCAGACATCCTGTTTCCTCGGGTCCAGCGCGTCGCGCAGCGCGTCGCCCATGAAGGTGAGCAGCAGCAGCGTGAGCACGAGCACGCCGAAGGTGGACAGCGAGATCCACCAGGCGTCGATGCTGTTCTTGCCCTGGCTCAGCAGTTCGCCCAGCGAGGGCGTGCCGGGCGGCACGCCCAGGCCCAGGAAGTCGAGCGAGGTGAGCGCGAGGATGGCCGCGCTCATGCGAAACGGCAGGAAGGTCACCACCGGCGTCAGGCTGTTGGGCAGGATGTGGCGCCAGATGATCTGGGCGTTGGACAGGCCCATGGCGCGCGCGGCGCGCACGTAGTCGAGCTGGCGGTTGCGCAGGAACTCCGCGCGCACGTAGTCGGACAGGCCCATCCAGCCGAACAGGCTGAGCAGGATGAGCAACAACCCGACACTGGGCGCGAACACGGCCGAGAAGATGATCAGCAGGTAGAGCTCGGGCATGGAGCCCCAGATCTCGATGAAGCGCTGGAACGCGAGGTCCGTCTTGCCACCGAAGAAGCCCTGGATGGCGCCCGTGACGATGCCCAGCACCACCCCGATGGCGGTGAGCGCGAGCGCAAACAGCACACTCACGCGAAAGCCGTAAATGAGCTGCGCCAGCAGGTCGCGCCCGCGGTCGTCGGTGCCGAACCAGTTGGCGCGGCTGGGGCCCGACGGGTTGGGTTTCTCGGCGAAGTAGTTGATGGTCTGCGAGCCATAGGGGTTGGGCGCGTAGAGCGCCCAGTTGTCGCCCTGGGTGATCTGCTTGCGGATGAAGGGGTCGAGGTAGTCGGCGGGGGTTTCGAAGTCGCCACCGAACACCGTTTCAGGGTAGTCCCGGACGATCGGAAAGTAGGTCTGCCCCTCGTAGCGCACCACCAGCGGCCGATCGTTGGACAGCACCTCGGCAAACAGGCTGGCCACCACGAGCACGCAGAAAAGCACCAGGCTCCAGTAGCCCAGCCGGTTGCGTTTGAAGCGAAGCCAGGCGCGCCGACTGGGGCTGAGGGAAGCGGTGGCCATCAATCGAACTTCACGCGCGGGTCGACCCACACGTAGCAGAGGTCGGAGATCAGCTTGGTGACCAGGCCGATCAGGGTGAACAGGAACAGCGTGCCCAGCACCACCGGGTAGTCGCGGCGGATCACGCTCTCGTAGCTCAGCAGGCCCAGGCCGTCGAGGGAGAACAGGGTCTCGATCAGCAGCGCGCCGGTGAAGAAGGCGCCGATGAAGGCGGCCGGGAAGCCCGTGACGATGGGGATGAGCGCGTTGCGGAACACGTGCTTCCACAACACCTGGCGCTCGCCCAGGCCCTTGGCGCGTGCGGTCATCACGTACTGCTTGCGGATCTCTTCGAGGAAGGCGTTCTTGGTGAGCATGGCCGTGACCGCGAAGCTGCCCAGCACCATGGCCGTGACCGGCAGCGTGATGTGCCAGAGGTAGTCCGCGATGCGCGCGCCCCAGGAGAGCTCATCCCAGTTGGCTGAGGTGAGGCCGCGCAGCGGGAACCACTGCAACTGGCCGCCGAAGATGACCAGCAGCGCCACGCCCAGCACGAAACCCGGAATGGCATAGCCCACCAGCACGATCAGGGTGCTGATCAGGTCGAAGCGCGAGCCCGCCCGCACCGCCTTGGCCACGCCCAGCGGCACGGCCACGCCGTAGCTGATGAGGAAGGTCCACAGCCCCAGGCTGATGGACACGGGCAGCTTCTCGACGATGAGCTCGGACACGGGCTTGTTCTGGAAAAAACTGGTGCCCAGGTCGAAGCGCGCGAAGCGGCCGATCATCTCGACGAAGCGCTGATGCGCGGGCTTGTCGAAGCCGTAGAGCGCCTTGATCTGCTCCAGCCGCTGCGGGTCGACGCCCTGCCCACCCCGGTACACCGAGCCACCCTCCGCGCCAGTGCCACCGGCGGCGCGCGCCTCGGCCAGGTACTGCTCCACCGGGCCGCCGGGCACGAACTGGACCACCACGAAAGTGATCAGCAGCACGCCGAACAGCGTGGGCAGCATGAGCAACAGGCGTTTGAGGATATAGGCCCACATGGCGCGTCAGTCCTGTCGCGGTGGGGCAGCCCACCAGGAATCAATGGCCCAGGCTTCGCCGGGGGCGTAAGGGGGCATCTGAGGCGGGCGTTGCAGCCGCCAGGCGTTGTAGGCCATGCGGTGCGTGGACGCTGACCACTGCGGGATCAGGATGTGGCTGTGCGAGATGGCGCGGTCCAGCGCGCGGCAGGCGGCGATGAAATCGGGCTTGGTTTTGGCGCCCACCATGCGGGTGATGATCCGGTCCACCGCCGGATTGGCGATACCGGAGAAGTTTCCCGAGTCGGGCGTCTTTGCGGCCTGGCTGCCGAACAGGTCGGCGTACTCGGCACCGGGGTTGGGCGTGCCCTGGAAATTGATGGAGATGATGTCGAAGTCGAAGGTGCGCAGGCGCTGCTGGTAGAGCGCGAAGTCGACCGGGCGAAAGCGCAGGGTGATGCCCAGCTTCTCCAGATTGCGGATCCAGGGAGAAACGACGCGAGCACCCGTCTCGTTGCTGTCCAGATACTGCAGCACCATGGGTTCGCCCTGGGCGTTCTTGAGCAAGCCGTCCTGCACCGTCCAGCCCGCTTCGCGCAGCAAGGCCTGGGCCTGGCGCAGGTTGTCGCGCAGGGAGTGGTCGCCGTCGGTGCGCGGCGGCGAATACATCGGACCGAACACGGCCGGCGGCAGCTGCGCGCGGCCGGGCTCCAGCAGGGCCAGTTCGTCGGGCGACGGCGTGCCATCGGCCGCGCACTCGGTGTTGCCGAACAGGCCGCGCACACGCTGGTAGGCGCCGTAGAACATCTGGCGGTTCATCCACTCGTAGTCCACCGCCAGGCCCAGGGCCTCGCGCACGCGGATGTCGTCCAAGGGCTTGCGCCGCGTGTTGAGCACGTAGCTCTGGAAACCGGTGGGCAGCTTGTGCGTGAACTCGCCCTTGACCAGCTCGCCGCTGTCGAACTTGCGGCCGTTGACGCGGCGCGCCCAGTCGCCGGCCGAGAAGAAGCGCATCAGGTCGAACTCGCCGGCCTTGAGCGCCTCCAGCCGCGCGGTGCTGTCCTTGTAGATCTTGACCGTGATGCGGTCGAAATTGGCCGTGCCCCGGCGCACCGGCAGGTCGCGCGCCCAGTAGCCCGGGTCGCGCACGTAGGTGATGTCGCGGCCGAACTTCACCGGGCCGATCTTGTACGGGCCGCTGCCGATGGGCGGGTCCATCACCACCTTGTCGAAGGTCTTGCGCTGACCGGTGGCGGGGTCGATCTCATTGCCCCACTGGTGGCTGAAGATGGGGATGGCGCCCACGGTGAGTGGCAGCTCGCGGTTGGGCACCTTGAAGCGAAAGCGCACGGTGCGCTCGCCCAGCACGTCCAGGCCCGCCACATCGGCCAGGATGGTCTTGTAGGCCGGCGAGGTGTGCGGCCCCAGCAGGGTGTCGAAGCTGAACTTCACGTCGGCGGCCAGCACCGGGTCACCGTTGTGGAACTTGGCCGTGTCGCGCAGGTGAAAAGTCACTGACAGGCCGTCTGGCGCGGCCTGCACGTCCTCGGCCAGCAGGCCGTAGCCCGCGCCCGTCTCGTCCAGCGCACCCGTCAGCAGCGAATCGAACATCAGCTCGCCGAGGTAGGCCGGCGCGCTGCCGCGCAGCGTGAAGGGGTTGTACTTGTCGAAGGTGCTGACGCGCAGGTTGCTCACCAGGCGCAGCTCGCCCCCCTTGGGGGCCTGCGGATTGACGTAGTCGAAGTGGGTGAAGCCATCGGGGTACTTCAGCTCACCCCAGATGGCGTAGCCGTGCGCGGCCCACAGCGCCGGTGCCGCCAGGGCCAAGGCCCCCGCCACGGCCCAGCGGCGCAGCGTGTGGGGGAAGGGACGGCTCATGACGTGCATGCGACAATTCTGCGTGATATTTTTCCGGAGTCCGATCAATGGGTTTTCTCGCTGGCAAGAAGTTCCTCATCACCGGGGTGCTGTCCAACCGCTCCATCGCCTACGGCATCGCCAAGGCCTGCCACGAACAAGGCGCTGAACTGGCCTTCAGCTACGTGGGTGAGCGCTTCAAGGACCGCATCACCGAGTTCGCGGCCGACTTCGGCTCCACGCTGGTCTTCGACTGCGACGTGGGCGACGACGCCCAGATCGAGAAGCTGTTCAGCGACCTCTCCCAGACCTGGCCCAAATTCGACGGTTTCGTGCACGCCATCGGTTTCGCGCCGCGCGAGGCCATCGCGGGCGACTTTCTGGATGGCCTGTCCCGCGAAGCCTTCAAGATCGCGCACGACATCAGCGCCTACAGCTTCCCGGCCATGGCCAAAGCCGCCCTGCCCCACCTCAGCGATCGCGCCGCCCTGCTCACGCTGAGCTACCTGGGCGCCGAGCGCTGCGTGCCCAACTACAACACCATGGGCCTGGCCAAGGCCAGCCTGGAGGCCTCGGTGCGCTACCTGGCCGAGTCCCTGGGCCCCAAGGGCATGCGCGTCAACGGCGTGAGCGCCGGCCCCATCAAGACGCTGGCCGCCAGCGGCATCAAGGGCTTTGGCAAGCTCATGAACCTGGTGTCCACGGTGTCGCCGCTGCGCCGCAACGTCACCATCGAGGACGTGGGCAATGCCTCGGCCTTCCTGCTGTCCGACCTGTCCTCGGGCATCACGGGCGAGATCATCTACGTGGACGGCGGCTTCAGCCACGTGGTGGGCGACTCGAGCCAGGCCGAGTGAGCCGGCTCATCTGACGACGCCAGACCCGCCACCCGGCGGGTTTTTTTTCGGCTGTTCAACGCGGTGCGTCGGGCCGCACGCGAACGAAACTGGCAAAGCGGGGCACGCCGCTTTCGTTGAGCCCGCGAAAACGGTAGGTCACCCAGGTGCCCACAGCGGGCGGCTGGTCGCGTTCGGCGTCGGTGAAGCCGGTGCCCAGCTTGAAGCGCAGGCCTTGCGGCGTCTGCACCACCAGGGCCCCCATGCGGCCCGCGTGCCGGCCTTTGCCGGGCACATGCCCGACGACACGCGCCTCGGCGTCCTCATGGGTCTTCACCTTGAGCAGATCGTCGTTGCGCACCGCACGGTACGGCGCATCGCCCCGGTGCAGCATCAAGCCTTCCCCGCCGTCACGCACCATGCGGTCCAGCCGGGCCATCAGTTCGGCGTGGCTGCCCACGCGCTCTTGCGGCACCGCCTGCACCCAGGCCTGATCGATGCGCCGCACCAGCCGGCCATAGGCCTCGATGCGCTCCGTGAAGACGCCCGGATGCGCGGGGAGATCGAACACCATGAAGCGGATGCGGCGCCAGGCCGCGTCATCGGGCGTGAGCTGACGCACGGTGGACATGGCTTCCTCGAAACGGCCGCGGCCGGCCCAGAGTTCACCGTCCATGGGCTCGGCGGGCCACTGCGCCGTGAACCAATCCGGCGCGGCAATGGTCTCGCCACCTCGCGTGCGCAGGCGTTCACCATCCCAGAAGGCGCGCAGGCCATCGTACTTCTCGCTGAGCCAATAGTCGGCCAGCCGGACGCCCGGGCGGTAGACATTGGCCAGCATCAGCGCGGGCGCGTCCGCCGACCAGGCCGCGAGCGGCGCGAGGCCCGTCCCCAGCAGCGCGGCGGCCAAGCCGCGCAGCAGCACCCGTCTCGAGAATCTCACGTGCGCGGTGGGCTCAGGCCTTCACGCAGTCCGCGAAATAGGCCTTGCCGCCCTCGCCCGAGGTTTCCACCAACCCGTGGATGTCGGTCTCGAAGCCCGGGCACTCGCGCGCGAACTCGCGGTTGAACTTGAGGTAGTCCACGATCTTTCGGTTGAACACCTCGCCCGGGATCAGCAGGGGAATGCCCGGCGGGTACGGCGTCACCAGGCTGGTGGTGATGCGGCCTTCAAGGTCGTCGATGGGCACGCGCTCGGTGGTGCGCTGGGCGATGTGCGCGAAGGCGTCGGTGGGCTTCATCGCGGGCGTCAAGTCGCTCAGGTACATCTCGGTCGTCAGGCGCGCAATGTCGTACTTGGCGTAGAGCGCGTGCACGTGCTGGCACAGATCGCGCAGACCCATCTGCTCATAGCGGGGCTGCTTGGCGCAGAACTCCGGCATGATCCGCCACATCGGCTGGTTCTTCTCGTAGTCGTCCTTGAACTGCTGCAGCGCCGTCAGCAGCGTGTTCCAGCGGCCCTTGGTGATGCCGATGGTGAACATGATGAAGAAGCTGTAGAGGCCGGTCTTCTCCACCACCACGCCGTGCTCGGCCAGGAACTTGGTGACGATGGACGCGGGGATGCCCGTCTCGCCGAAGCTGCCGTCCATGTTGAGGCCGGGCGTGACGATGGTGGCCTTGATCGGGTCCAGCATGTTGAAGCCCGGCGCCATGTCGCCGAAGCCGTGCCAGTCGCGCTCGGTGTGCTGCTCGGCGTTGGCGTCGCGGCGGCGGTTGAGCACCCAGTCCTTGGCCTCGCCCACGCCCTCCTCGGCCAGGGCGTCCGGGCCCCAGACCTTGAACCACCAGTCGTCGGCGCCGAAGTCGTCCTCCACCTTGCGCATGGCGCGACGGAAGTCCAGCGCCTCCAGCAGGCTCTCTTCCACCAGCGCGCGGCCACCCGGTGGCTCCATCATGGCCGCGGCCACGTCGCAGCTGGCAATGATGGCGTACTGCGGGCTGGTGCTGGTGTGCATCAGGTACGACTCGTTGAACAGGTGCCGATCGAGCTTGACGTTCTGCGAGTCCTGCACGAGCACGTGGCTGGCCTGGCTGATGCCGGCCAGCAGCTTGTGGATGGACTGCGTGGCGTACACCACCGACTCCATTGGCCGCGTGCGCTTCTTGCCCATGGCGTGGTAGTTGCCATAGAACGGATGGAAGGCCGCATGCGGCAACCAGGCCTCGTCGAAGTGCAGGTTGGCCACGTAGCCGTCCAGCATCTGTTTGATGGCCTCGGTGTTGTAGAGCACGCCGTCGTAGGTGCTCTGCGTGATGGTGAGCACGCGCGGCTTGACCTGGGCAGCGTCCACGCCCGTGAGCAAGGGGTTGGCGCGGATCTTGGCCTGGATGGACTCGATCTCGAACTCGCTCTGCGGGATCGGCCCGATGATGCCGTAGTGGTTGCGCGTGGGCTTGAGGAAGACGGGCACCGCGCCCGTCATGATGATGCTGTGCAGGATGGACTTGTGGCAGTTGCGGTCCACCACCACCACGTCGCCCGGCGCCACCGTGTGGTGCCACACCATCTTGTTGCTGGTGCTGGTGCCGTTGGTGACAAAGAAGCAGTGGTCGGCGTTGAAAATGCGCGCCGCGTTGCGCTCGCTGGCACCGATGGCGCCGTTGTGGTCCAGCAACTGGCCCAGTTCCTCCACCGCGTTGCACACGTCGGCGCGCAGCATGTTCTCGCCGAAGAACTGGTGGAACATCTGGCCCACGGGGCTCTTTAGGAAGGCCACGCCGCCCGAATGGCCCGGGCAGTGCCAGGAGTAGGAACCGTCCTCCGCGTAATCCAGCAGGGCCTTGAAGAACGGCGGCTGGATGCCTTCGAGGTAGCTCTTGGCCTCGCGGATGATGTGGCGCGCCACGAACTCCGGCGTGTCCTCGAACATGTGGATGAAGCCGTGCAACTCGCGCAGCACGTCGTTGGGCAGGTGCCGGCTCGTCTTGGTCTCGCCGTAGATGTAGATCGGCACGTCGGCGTTCTTGCGGCGCACCTCGTTGATGAAGTTGCGCAGGTTCAGCACCACCGGGTCCAGGTCGGGGCCGTGGCTGAACTCCTCGTCGTCGATGGACAGGATGAAGGCGCTGGCGCGGCTTTGCTGCTGCGCGAACTGCGACAGGTCGCCGTAGCTCGTGACGCCCACGACCTCCATGCCCTCGCTCTCGATGGCCTGCGCCAGCGCGCGAATGCCCAGACCCGAGGTGTTCTCGGAGCGGAAATCCTCGTCGATGATGACGATGGGGAAACGGAACTTCATGCGGCTCTCCTGACGAAGCGCGCAAGTGTACGGAAAACACATGTCCGTCCGGTCTGGTCGGACGCGGTTTGGCGCAGAATGCGAAGCGGTCCCGACGGGGGATCGACACATGGAGACAAGGCACATGGCCGATTCGACCTGGTGGTGGCTGCTGGCGGGCGCGCTCGTGGGCGCCGAGCTGCTCACCGGCACGTTCTATTTGCTCATGCTCGCGCTGGGCGCCGCCGCTGGCGCCATCGCAGCCCACCTGGGGCTGCCGCTCACCGGCCAGATCGTCAGCGCCGCCGTGCTGGGTGCGGCCGCCGTGGCGGGCTGGTACCTGCACTCGCGTCGCCGCCCTGGCGACCCATCGGTGCGCGGCCTGCGCAGCGTCAACCTCGACGTCGGCGAGGTCATTCAGATCGAACAATGGAACGCCGACGGCACCGCCACGGTCAAGTACCGCGGCGCGGCCTGGACGGTGATCCAGCGGCCCGGCAACGCGCCCGCGCCCGGCGCCTACCGCGTCACGGAACTCGTGGGCAACCGCCTGCTGGTCGAGAAGGCCTGAACCCAGGCCGCCCCGCAACCCGAACCACAGCACAGAACAAGACCATGGAACTCGCCATCCTGCTCATCGTCATCGCCGTCATCTTCGTCTCGCGCGCCATCAAGATCGTGCCGCAACAGTCCGCGTGGGTCGTGGAGCGCCTGGGCAAGTACCACAGCTCGCTGGCCCCCGGCCTGAACATCCTCGTCCCCTTCATCGACAAGGTGGCCTACAAGCACAGCCTGAAGGAAATCCCGATGGACGTGCCCAGCCAAGTCTGCATCACGCGAGACAATACGCAGCTTCAGGTGGACGGCATCCTGTACTTCCAGGTGACCGACCCCATGCGCGCCAGCTACGGCTCGTCCAACTACCTCATGGCGGTCACGCAGCTCGCACAGACCTCGCTGCGCTCGGTCATCGGCAAGCTCGAACTCGACAAGACCTTCGAAGAGCGCGACATCATCAACGCCCAGGTGGTGCAGGCCATCGACGAGGCCGCGCTCAACTGGGGCGTGAAGGTGTTGCGCTACGAGATCAAGGACCTGACCCCGCCGGCCGAGATCCTGCGCTCCATGCAGGCCCAGATCACGGCCGAGCGCGAGAAGCGCGCCCTGATTGCCGCCTCCGAGGGCCGCCGCCAGGAACAGATCAACATCGCCACGGGCGAACGCGAGGCCTTCATCGCCCGCTCCGAGGGCGAGAAGCAGGCCGAGATCAACAAGGCCCAGGGCGAGGCGGCCGCCATCCTGGCGGTGGCCGAGGCCACGGCCGGCGCGATCCGGCAGGTGGCCGACGCGATCCGCCAACCCGGCGGCCAGGAGGCCGTGCAACTCAAGGTGGCCGAGAAAGCCGTCGACGCCTACGCCAGCGTCGCGGCCGACGCCACCACCACCCTGATCGTGCCGAGCAACATGACCGAGGTGTCCGCCCTCATCGGCTCGGCGATGAAGATGGTTCAGGCGGGCAAAACGACAGGAGGCTGACTTGGACCCCCACGCTCATCACTTCGTGTATTCGCTGCCCCCCATGGGGGCGCAGGCCTCCCTTGGGGCGGCCCGGCGGGAGGCCTGACATGGACGACCTCGCGCACAACGTGCTGGGTGGCGAGCTGCAGGCCTGCTCGTTCGACCCGCTGACCGGCTTCTACCGCGACGGCTGCTGCCACACCGGTGCCGACGACGAAGGCACGCACGTGGTCTGCGCGCGCGTCACGCGCGAGTTCCTCGACTTCTCGGTGCAGCGCGGCAACGACCTCGTCACACCCCGGCCCGAACTGCGCTTCGCCGGCCTGAAGGCGGGAGACCGCTGGTGCCTGTGCGTGACCCGCTGGCTGGAGGCGCTGGAAGCCGGCGTGGCCCCGCCCGTGGTGCTGGAGGCCACGCACCAGAACACCCTTCAACACGTGGCGCTGGACGTGCTGCAGCGCCACGCCTGGCGCAAGGCGGAAGACGGCAGTCACACGGGCTGAACGCGCGCTTGAGTAGGCTACAATCCCGCGCTTCGCGGAGAGGTGGATGAGCGGTTTAAGTCGCACGCCTGGAAAGCGTGTGTGGGTTAATCCCCACCGCGGGTTCGAATCCCGCCCTCTCCGCCAATCGACATGAAAAGCGCCCTCCGGGGCGCTTTTTTCTTGCCGCTTGTTGAACGCGCCCCACGGCGTGGCAGCGCCCGACAAAACCATCAACTTCTTGCGGCACCGGCCCGCCGCCAAGCGCTGCGGTCGGCGGTCAGCACCCCGTGCCAACGGTCGATTTTCCTGAACAGCCCCTTGTCGATCAGGATCGCGATGTGCCGGGCCACCGTCTCGCGGCGCGCTCCCAGCACATTTGCCAGTTCGGTGTGGCTGGGAATTCGAAAGGACGAACTTCCCTCTTCGGCCGCGATCAGCCGCAGTGCGGCGCCCACCTTGACCAGATAACTGTCCTCGCGCAGCAGACGCGACCAGTCGGCCATGGTGCCGACGAAACCGGCGATGGCCCGGTAGATCGCCTGCTGGAATGGCTCGTGCGGCATGGCCAGGTCCCGCACCACCCGGATGTCGACTTCACAGACGCGCGTGGGGGTGATGGCCACCAGACTCAGCAACGCGGCTTGCCCGAAGGGCAGCGTGAAGCCCACCAGGCGCCCCTTGCCCATCAGCAGCACGCTCTTGCCGTCCTCGCCAGGGTGGCCGCGCACGCCCCTGAGCAGGCCCACCTTGATGACGCCCAGCGTCTGCCCCAGGCTGCCCTCGGCCTCCAGCGTTTCGCCGACGCCCACCGCGCGCTCGCGCACGAACGAGCGGAAGTGATCGTTGTTCGGCAGGCTCAGCACCGAAAACAGGCAGCGGCCCCGCGTTGAACAGTGCTCGCACAGGACCGTCCCGCCCGGTCCGCTGTTGCGCGGGATGTTGCTGCTCATGCGTACGCGAGTTCCCCGACGTCCTTGATCGATTGCCCGGCCTGTGCGTGACCGGAGCGCTGCGGCTTGGCGGACCGCACATCACCGTCAGCACCTGGCCAGATGGTAGCGGCGCCGGGATCGCTGTCGAGCCGGGCGCCAGAAAGTCGTGTGCGCGTCCCGTCACAAAGGCTGTCGATTTCTTGATGGCCCGGCCTTGGGCTGCCGATGATCGGGTGCCGGGGCGCGTGGGTGCGCCCCTGCGCGGCCACGCCGGATCGCACGGGATCCGGCGCCCGCATCCGTGCACAAGGAGCCCTGATCTTGCTGGACACCAACGACGAGCTTCATGACCTGACCTCCTGGCTGATGATCCTGGAGAAGGTCGTTGAGCAAAGCGCCAATATGGTGGTGATCACCGATGCCGAGCAACGCATCCGCTGGGTGAACCGGACGTATACGCGCATCACCGGCTGGTCGCTGCACGAAATCCAGGGCAAGAAGCCGGGCCAGTTGTTGCACGGACCACTGACCAGCCCGCAGACCAGCGGCTTCGTGCGGGAACGCTTGCGCCAGGGTCTGTCGGTCTCCGGCGTCGAGATGGTCAACCACCGCAAGGACGGCGGGGCATACACCGTGATGCTCAACATCGAGCCCATCCGCGACAGCCAGGGCCGCCTGCAGGCCTACTTTTCCATCCAGAGCGATGTGAGCGAACAGCGGGCGCTCGAACGCGCCAATGTCCAGTTGCAGCACCACCTGCAGGTGGCCCAGCGCCTCGCGCGGCTGGGCCGCGTGGAGTTCGACCGCCACACGCGCAGCGTGCGCTGGTCCAGCGAGGTCCACTCCATTCTTGAGCTGCCCGCGAACGAGGCACCCAAGGGCCTTCGGGCCCTGTTGGCGTTCGTCAGCCCCGAAGCGCAGGACGAGCTGCATGAGCGCTTGCGGCGCGTCATGCAGACCGGCGACGAGTTCGACCACGAACTGCCCATCATCACCCACACGGGGCAGCGCCGCTGGGTCCGCTGCCGTGGCGTGCCGCAGCGCGAGGGCGCCAGCGTGCGGCCACCGGACACCTGGACGATTCAGGACGTGACCGTGTACCGCGAGCTGATCGAGCAGAAAAGCCTGAACAACCACCGTTTGCAGGCGATGGTGGAGGAGCGCACGGCCAGCCTCGAAGAAGCCCGGCAATCGCTGGAGGCGTTCTCGCTGTTGATTTCCACGTAAATCTGACCCCTCTGAGCTGAGTTTTTTCATCCAACTTTGACCCCTTGAGTAAGGTCTTCT
>NZ_CCAE010000020.1 GCF_000723405.1 Hydrogenophaga intermedia
GGGCGGGGGGCAGGGGCATGTGGGCTTCAGCGTGCGGGCTCGAAAAAACAAAAAGCCGCCGGGAGAACCGGGCGGCTTGGCGTGCGTCGGACGAAAGTGGAACAGCGGTGGACGGGGAAGATGCCCGAAGACATACAAACCACTATACACCTTCCACATGTCGCCGAAAGCTCGGCGTGACGGTGGGGCAGCGAGGTGTCGCTGCGCCGCACCATCGGTGGATCAGGCGGCCTTCTTGAGTGTCTTGACCGCCTTGAGCACTTCTTCCACGTGGCCGGGCACCTTCAAGCCGCGCCATTCCTGGCGCAATACGCCGTCGGGGCCGATCAGGAAGGTGCTGCGCTCGATGCCCTTGACCTTCTTGCCGTACATGATCTTGTTCTTGACCACGCCGAACATGTGACACATCTTTTCCTCGGTGTCGGCGATGAGCTCGAAGGGCAGTTCGAGCTTGGCCTTGAAGTCGTCGTGCGACTTCATGTTGTCGCGCGAGACGCCGAACACCTGAGCGCCGGCCTTGACAAAGTCCTTGTACTTGTCGCGGAACTGCATGGCCTCGGTGGTGCAGCCGGGCGTGTTGTCCTTGGGGTAGAAATACAGCACGAGCGTCTGCCCGAGGTGGCTCTGGTGGCTGACCTTGATGCCGCCGGTGGCCTGGGATTCGAACTCGGGGATGGGTTTGTTGACAACGACGGCCATGCTGTGGAGACCCCTGACGTAAGTGGATGGTGTTGCGTTGGCTGCCCGGCGGGCCAGACCGGCGCTCCGTATGCATACGGAAGGTCTGGCCGGGCAACAACCCGCTATTTTACCTCTTTGAGGCCCCGATTACCCAGATATGGACGGGGATCCACCTTCTTGTAGGAGGGCTGCGGCTACGCGCCGCCCCTCGCCGGCCAGGATGTTGTAGGTGCGGCAGGCGGCCGCGGTGTCCATGGTTTCGACGCCGATGCCGCGTTCGAGCAGGCTTCGCAGCAGGCGGGGCGCAACAAACCGCAGCCGCGAACCACTGCCGAAGAGGACCAGCTCGGGCTTGACGCCCGCCGGCTCGACAAGTTCCTCGAAGTGGGCCGGGGTCAGGTCCTCGAGGCGCTGGCAGTTCCAGGGCCGCAATTGCCCCGCCGCCGTCAGCACCACGCTGGTCACGTGCCGTTCGCCGTTGACGGCCACCCAGCCCTCGCCGATGGAGGTGATGGCGAGTTGATGGGGCGTGTCGGCGTGCAGTTTCATGGGGCGTTCGCGCCCTGGTCGGGTCGGGGAACTGTGGTCAAATTGCCGGTTTGCTCGTGGCCGGCATGGCTTCCATCTTAGCCTTGCGCGCCGCGTTCCCGTCGTCGGAGGGACTTTGAAGACCATCCAGAAATCCGCCAAGCTCGCCAACGTCTGCTACGACATCCGCGGTCCCATCATGGACGCGGCGCGGCAGATGGAGGAAGAGGGCCACAAGATCATCAAGCTCAACATCGGCAACCTGGCGGTGTTCGGCTTCGATGCGCCCGAGGAAATCCAGCAGGACATGATCCGCAACCTGCCCAATTCGGCGGGTTATTCCGACAGCAAGGGCATCTTCGCGGCACGCAAGGCGGTGATGCACGAGACCCAGTTGCAGGGCATCAAGGGCGTCACGCTCGACGACATCTACCTCGGCAACGGCGCGAGCGAGCTCATCGTGATGGCCACCAATGCGCTGCTCGACGACGGCGACGAGCTGTTGCTGCCGGCCCCCGACTACCCGCTGTGGACGGCGGCGACCAGCCTGTCGGGCGGCACGCCGGTGCACTACATGTGCGAGGAATCCAGGGGCTGGATGCCCGACATCGACGACATCCGCCGCAAGATCACGCCGGCCACCAAGGGCATCGTGGTGATCAATCCGAACAATCCCACGGGTGCGCTCTATTCGAAGGAGTTGCTGCAGCAGATCGTCGCCATCGCGCGCGAGCACGGCCTGGTGATCTTCGCCGACGAGGTTTACGACAAGGTGCTGTACGACGACGTGAAGCACGTGCCGATCGGCAGCCTGTCGGAGGACGTGCTCACGCTTACCTTCAACTCGCTGTCCAAGAGCTACCGCTCCTGCGGTTACCGCGCCGGCTGGCTGGTGGTGTCGGGCGACAAGAAGCCCGCCAAGGACTACATCGAGGGCCTGAACATGCTCTCGAACATGCGCCTGTGCGCCAACGTGCCGGGCCAGTGGGCGATCCAGACCGCACTGGGCGGCTACCAGAGCATCAACGACCTGGTGCAGGAAGGCGGGCGCCTGCGCCGCCAGCGCGACCTGGCCTACGAACTCATCACGGCGATCCCGGGGGTGAGTTGCGTCAAGCCACAGGCGGCGCTCTACATGTTTCCCAAGCTCGATCCGGCGATGTACCCCGTGCAGGACGACCAGCAGATGTTCCTGGAGCTGCTGCAGGAAACGCGCGTGATGCTGGTGCAGGGCTCGGGCTTCAACTACCCCGACAACCAGCACTTCCGCATCGTCTTTCTGCCGCACGAGGACGACCTGCGCGAGGCCATCGGCCGCGTCGCGCGCTTCCTCGAACACTGGCGAAAACGCCACGGCAACTGAGTTTTCTTATCTGACCGACCGATGAAACCGATTCAAGTGGGCCTGCTGGGCATTGGCACCGTGGGCAGCGGCACCTTCAACGTGCTGCAACGCAACCAGGAAGAGATCCGCCGCCGCGCCGGCCGCGGCATCCAGATCACCATGGTGGCCGATCTCGACGTGGCGCGCGCCAGGGCCGTGGTAGGTGAGGGCGTTGCCGTCGTGAGCGACGCGCGCGAGGTGATCGCCAACCCCGACATCGACATCGTGATCGAGCTCATCGGCGGCTACGGCATCGCCAAGGCGCTGGTAATGGAGGCCATCTCGGCCGGCAAGCACGTGGTCACGGCCAACAAGGCCCTGCTGGCGGTGCACGGCACCGAAATCTTCGCCGCCGCCTCGGCGCGTGGCGTGATCGTGGCCTTCGAGGCCGCCGTGGCGGGGGGCATCCCCATCATCAAGGCGCTGCGCGAAGGCCTGTCGGCCAACCACATCGAGTGGATCGCCGGCATCATCAACGGCACCACCAACTTCATCCTCTCCGAGATGCGCGACAAGGGGCTCGACTTCGAGGTCGTGCTCAAGGAAGCGCAGCGCCTGGGCTACGCCGAGGCCGACCCGACCTTCGATATCGAGGGTGTGGACGCCGCGCACAAGGCGACCATCATGAGTGCCATTGCGTTCGGCATCCCGGTGCAGTTCGACAAGGCACACGTCGAGGGCATCACGAAACTGTCGGCCACCGACATCCGCTACGCCGAGCAACTGGGCTACCGCATCAAGCTGCTGGGTATTACCAAACGCGCACCCAAGGGAATCGAGTTGCGCGTGCATCCCAGTTTGGTGCCGGCCAAGCGCCTGCTCGCCAATGTAGAGGGCGCGATGAACGCGGTGGTGGTGCATGGCGACGCCGTCGGCACCACGCTGTACTACGGCAAGGGCGCTGGCAGCGAGCCCACGGCCAGCGCCGTCATCGCCGATCTGGTGGACGTGACGCGCCTGCACACCGCCGACCCGCACCACCGCGTGCCGCACCTGGCGTTCCAGCCCGACGCCATGAGCGACCTGCCGGTGTTGCCGATGAGCGAGGTGGTCACCAGCTACTACCTGCGCATGCGCGTGGCCGACGAGGCCGGCGTGCTGGCCAAGGTCACCGGCGTGCTTGCGCTCAACGGCATCAGCATCGACGCCGTGCTGCAGCGCGAGGCCGACGAGGTGGGTGGCGAGGGTGCCACCAGCACCGATCTGATCATCCTCACGCACGACACGCGCGAAGGCACCATGGACAAGGTGCTGGCCGAGCTGCAAGCCCTGCCCACCGTGCTCTCGCCCATCGTGCGCATCCGCAAGGAAGAGCTCCGCTGATGCGCTACCTGTCCACGCGTGGCCACGCCGACCGCAAGCGCTTCTGCGAGATCCTGCTCGAAGGCCTGGCGCCCGACGGCGGCCTGTACCTGCCCGAGCGCTACCCGCAGGTGGACGCCGCCGCGCTGCAGCGCCTGCGCGCGGTGTTCAACGAAGGCAAGCCCGGCGGCTACGCGGCACTGGCCTTCGAGATCCTCTCGCTCTACATCGACGATATTCCCGCGGCCGATCTGCGCGCGATCTGCGAGCGCACCTACACCGAGGCCGTGTTCGCCAACCCGGCCATCGTGCCGCTCAAGCAGCTTGACGACGGCTTCTACCTCGAAGCCCTGTCCAACGGACCCACGCTGGCCTTCAAGGACATGGCCATGCAGTTGCTGGGCCAGTTGTTCGAGTACGAACTCGGCCGTCGCGGTGAGGAACTCAACATCCTGGGCGCCACCAGCGGTGACACGGGCAGCGCGGCCGAACACGCCATGAAGGGCAAGCGCGGCGTGCGTGTGTTCATGCTCAGCCCACACGGACGCATGAGCCCCTTCCAACAGGCACAGATGTTCAGCCTGACGGACCCGAACATCCACAACATCGCCATCGAAGGCGTGTTCGACGACTGCCAGGACATCGTCAAGGCTGTCAGCAACGACCTCGACTTCAAGCGCCGCCACAAGATCGGCACGGTCAACTCCATCAACTGGGCGCGCCTGCTGGCCCAGGTGGTCTATTACTTTGCCGGCTACTTTCAGGCCACGGGCGGCGATGACCAGCGCGTGAGCTTTACCGTGCCCAGCGGCAATTTCGGCAACGTTTGCGCCGGCCACGTGGCGCGCCAGATGGGCCTGCCCATCCACCGCCTGGTGGTGGCCACGAACGAGAACGACGTGCTCGACGAGTTCTTCCGCACCGGCATGTACCGCGTGCGCGGCAGCGCCGACACGCACGAGACCTCCAGCCCGTCCATGGACATCTCCAAGGCGAGCAACTTCGAGCGCTTCGTCTTCGACCTCGTGGGCCGCAACCCGGCGCGCTGCAAGGCCTTGTTCGCCGACGCGCTCCCGCGCGAGGGCCGCTTCGACCTCAGCGGCGACCCGGTTTTCGCCGAGGCCGCTGCGCACTACGGTTTCCTGAGCGGGCGCAGCACCCACGCCGACCGCCTGGCCACCATCCGCGACGTCGATCGCCGCTTCGCCGTGGTGATCGACACCCACACCGCCGATGGCGTGAAAGTGGCGCGTGAGCACATGGAGCCGGGCGTACCCATGGTGGTGCTGGAAACCGCGCTGCCAATCAAATTCGCCGAGACCATCGTCGAGGCCCTGGGCCACGAGCCCGAGCGCCCGGCCGCCTACGCGGGCATCGAGTCCTTGCCCAAGCGCGTGACCGTGATGCCGTCCGACGTGGAGCGCGTCAAGGCCTACATCGCCGAGCGCACCGCGGCTGCATGAACGTCGTCGGCTTCGCGGGCTTCTCCGGTTCGGGCAAGACCACGCTGGTCGAGCAACTCATCCCGGCCCTGCGATTGCGTGGCCTGCGCGTGTCGGTCATCAAGCACGCGCACCACAGCTTCGACATCGACCATCCCGGCAAGGACACCTGGCGCCACCGCGAGGCGGGCGCGGTCGAAATCGTGGCCGCCTCGCCGCGCCGCATGGTGGTCATGCGCGAGTTCGAGACCGAGGCCACGCACGACGTGCACGCGCTCATCGCGCGGCTCAGCGCCGAGGTGGACTGGGTGCTGGTCGAGGGCTTCAAGGCCAGCAGCCTGCCCAAGGTCGAGGTCTGGCGCGAGGCCAGCGGCCAGCCGGTGATTTACCCTTCGCAAGCGCAGGTGCTGGCCATCGCCACCGACAGCCCCGGCGCCTTGCCCGAGCCACCCGCACGGCCCGTGCTGGATTTGAACGCCCCCGATGACGTGGCCGCGTGGCTGGTCGACAATGCCAGCCGGTTCCACTACAGCCCACCCGACAAGCCATGAACGCCCCGGCCCGCGCGCCCCTGATGGCCCTGGACGACGCCCTGGCCGCCTTGCTCGGCCGCGCCGCGCCCCTGAACGAAACCGAATCGGTGCCCACCTTCGACGCCGTGGGCCGCGTGCTCGCGCAAGACCTGGTGAGCGCCCTGCAGGTGCCACCCCAGGACAACTCCTCCATGGACGGCTACGCGGTGCGCCGCGCCGACGTGACGGAAAAGGGCGTGGTGCTGCCCATCAGCCAGCGCATACCCGCTGGCCACGCGGGCGAACCGCTGCAGCCCGGCACCTGCGCGCGCATCTTCACCGGCGCGCCCATGCCCGAGGGCGCCGACGCCGTGGTGATGCAGGAGGACACGCGCGAGGTTGGTGGTGACCTGCACGCCGTGCACATCGATGCGATTCCCGAACCCGGCCAGTGGGTGCGCCGCAGCGGCGAAGACGTGACGCGTGGTGCCACCGTGCTCGCGCGCGGCCAGCGCCTGGACGAGGGCGCGCTGGGCCTGGCGGCCAGCCTGGGCCTGGCGCATCTCACGGTGCTGCGCCGCCCGCGCGTGGCCCTGTTTTCCACCGGCGACGAACTCGTGATGCCCGGTGAGGTGCCGCCCGAGGCCATGAAGCCCGGCGCCATCTACAACTCCAACCGCTTCTTCCTGCGCGCGCTGCTGCAGCGCTTCGGCTGCGAGGTGAGCGATCTCGGCATCGTCCCCGACAAGCGCGAGGCCACGTTGGCCGCATTGAAGACGGCGGCCGACCACCACGACCTGATCCTCACCAGCGGCGGGGTGTCGGTGGGTGAAGAGGACCACATCAAGCCCTCGGTGCAGCAACTCGGCGGGCTCGACCTCTGGCAGATCGCCATGAAACCGGGCAAGCCCTTCGCCTATGGCCACGTGCGGCGCGACGCCGGTGCGGGTGCCGACGCGACGAAGTCTTGCCACTTCATCGGCCTGCCGGGCAACCCCGTGTCCAGCTACGTCACCTTCCTGCTGCTGGTGCGACCCTTCCTGCTCAAGCTGCAGGGCGTGACCGACGCCGCGGCCCTGCGCCTGCCGCCCGCCACGCCGCTGCGCGCCGACTTCAGCCTGCCGCGCGCCGACAAGCGCCGCGAGTTCCTTCGCGCGCGCCGCCATGGCGACGGTGGCGTCAAGCTCTTTCCCAACCAGAGCTCGGGCGTGCTCACGTCGGTGGTCTGGGCCGATGGCCTCGTCGACAACCCCTCCGGCACCACCATTGCGCCCGGCGACACCGTGCGCTTCATCGCCCTGTCGGACCTGCTCGCATGAACACCATCCAGCTGCGCTACTTCGCCTCCATCCGCGAGGCCATCGGCACCGGCACCGAGCGCCTGAGCACGGCGGCGCCGACGCTGGCGGCGCTGCGCGATGAACTCATCGCGCGCGGTGGCGCGCACGCGGAGGCGCTGGCGCGCGGCAAGGCCGTGCGCGTCTCGCTCAACCAGGCCATGGCCGACGAATCCGCCGCGCTCGCCGACGGCGCCGAGGTGGCTTTCTTCCCGCCCGTCACCGGGGGATGAACGTGGCCAGCCGCGTCTCCATCCAGACCGCCGACTTCGACTTGAGCACCGAGGTCGCCCGCCTGCGCGAGCAGGACAAGGGCGTGGGCGCCGTGTGCAGCTTCATCGGCACGGTGCGCGACCGCAACGACGGCCAATCCGTCAGTGCGATGGAGCTGGAGCACTACCCGGGCATGACCGAAAAGGCCGTCGAGGCCATGATCGACGAGGCCTTCCGCCGCTTCCAGATCCTGGGCGCGCGGGTCATCCACCGCGTGGGGCCGCTGCAGCCGCTCGACCAGATCGTGCTGGTGGTCGTCAGCTCGGCGCACCGGGGCCAGAGCTTCCAGGCCTGCGAGTTTTTGATGGACTACCTCAAGACCCAGGCGCCGTTCTGGAAGAAGGAAGAGACGCCGGAGGGCGCGCGTTGGGTCGACGCCCGCGTGAGCGACGATGCGGCCCTGGCCCGCTGGGGCATCCAGGCGGGCAACGCCTGAAGGGCTGGCCATGGGCCCCGCCGCCGTTGAGGCCATCGAACGCAACACGGTCCAGGCCGTGGCACCGGAGCAAGTGGACGAGGGCCTGCCCGGCTGGTTGCTGCCCATGGACCGCGGCACCGTGGGGCGTGCGCAGTGCGCGGTGCCGCTGTCGCACGCGGCGCCCGATCCGGCCCTCATCGACACCATCGCCGAGCGCTACCGCGCGCGTGGCTTCGCGGTGGCCTGGCGCCTGCCCGACTTGCCCGAGTGGGGCGCCTTCGTCGAAACCCTTGGCGAGCGCGGTTTCACCCGCACCCAGCCCACGCAAACCCACATCGCCGAGGCCGCCGAACTGTTGAGGCGCCTGCCGGACCCGCCGCAGGGCATCGAATTGCGTCTGGCAGACACGCCCGATGCGGCATGGCTGGCCATGTTCCTCGGTGAAGGCCTGGACCCGGTGGATGGCGCCAGCCGCTCACGCGCGCTCTCGCGCGCCGTCGGCACGCGCTTTGCCAGTCTGAACGAAGCAGGTCACACCTTGGCCTGTGGCGCCGCGAGCTTCAGCCACGGCTGGCTGGGGGTACATGGCATGCGGACGGCTGCGCGCCAGCGCGGGCGCGGATTGGCGGGCATGGTGTTGCGCGCCATGGCCGGCGAAGCACTGCGCCGGGGCATCCCGCGCGTGTTCCTGCAGGTCACGGCCGACAACGCGCCGGCGCTGGCGCTCTACCAGCGTGCGGGCTTCCAACTGGCCTGGTCGTACGCGTATTGGCGGCGCTGACGCCGCTGGCCCTGCGGCTTGACGCGGATCAAGGTCGCGGCATTGGCGCCGTTCAGGCCCGCCTTGAGCCTTGAAAATGGCCCCATCGCCGCCATGTGCACCGCAATCCACTTTCCGGAGCGCCCCTCTCATGCGTCTCGACAAGCTCACCACCAAATTCCAGGAAGCCCTGGGCGACGCCCAATCGCTCGCCCTGGGCAACGACCACGCGTACATCGAACCGGTGCACCTGCTGCTGGCCATGCTGCGCCAGGCCGACGGTCCGGTCTCTATCCTGCAGCGCGCCGGCGTCAACGTGCCCGGCCTCACGCAAGCGGCCGAGGCAGGCGTCAAGCGCCTGCCCCAGGTGCAAGGGCAGGAGCAGGTGCAGGTCGGTCAGGAGCTGGCCAAGCTGCTGCAGGCCACCGAGAAGGAGTCCATCAAGCGCGGCGATGCTTTCGTCGCGAGTGAGCTCTTCCTGCTCGCCGTGGCCGACGCCAAGGGCGAGCTGGGCCGCATCGCCAACGAGAACGGCCTCTCGCGCAAGAGCCTCGAATCGGCCATCGCCGCCGTGCGCGGTGGCCAACAGGTGGACAGCCCGGAGGCCGAAGGCCAGCGCGAGGCGCTCAAGAAGTACACGATGGACCTGACCGAGCGCGCCCGCGCCGGCAAGCTCGACCCGGTGATCGGCCGCGACGACGAGATCCGCCGCGCCATCCAGGTGCTGCAGCGGCGCAGCAAGAACAACCCGGTGTTGATCGGTGAACCCGGCGTGGGCAAGACCGCCATCGTCGAGGGCCTGGCCCAGCGCATCGTGGCCGGCGAGGTGCCCGACAGCCTGAAGGGCAAGCGCGTGCTGAGCCTGGACATGGCCGCGCTGCTGGCCGGCGCCAAGTACCGCGGCGAGTTCGAGGAGCGCCTCAAGAGCGTGCTGCACGAGCTGGCCAAGGACGAGGGCCAGACCATCGTCTTCATCGACGAACTGCACACCATGGTGGGCGCCGGCAAGGCCGAGGGCGCCATGGACGCCGGCAACATGCTCAAGCCCGCGCTGGCGCGTGGCGAACTGCACTGCGTGGGCGCCACCACGCTCGACGAGTACCGCAAGTACATCGAAAAGGACGCCGCGCTGGAGCGCCGCTTCCAGAAGATCCTGGTGGACGAGCCCAGCGTGGAAGCCACCATCGCCATCCTGCGTGGCCTGCAAGAGAAGTACGAGGTGCACCACGGCGTGGAGATCACCGACCCGGCCATCGTGGCCGCGGCCGAACTCAGCCACCGCTACATCACCGACCGTTTCCTGCCCGACAAGGCCATCGACCTGATCGACGAGGCCGCGGCCAAGATCAAGATCGAGATCGACTCCAAGCCCGAGGCCATGGACCGGCTGGACCGCCGACTGATCCAGTTGCAGATCGAGCGCGAGGCGATCAAGAAAGAAACCGACGAGGCCTCGCAGAAGCGCCTGGGGCTCATCGACGTCGAGATCGATCGGCTCAAGCGCGAGTTGGCCGATCTGGAGGAGATCTGGAAGGCCGAGAAGGCCCAGGCCCAGGGCTCGGCCCAGGTGAAGGAAGAGATCGACAAGCTGCGCCACCAGATCGAGGAGTTCACCCGCAAGGGCGACTTCAACAAAGTGGCCGAGCTGCAATACGGCAAGCTGCCCGAGCTGGAAAAGCGCCTGAAGGACGCGCAAGCCGCCGAGACCGGCAAGAAGGACGCGGGCCGCCCGCAGCTGCTGCGCACCCAGGTCGGCGCCGAAGAGATCGCCGAGGTGGTGGCGCGCGCCACGGGCATTCCCGTGAGCAAGCTCATGCAGGGCGAGCGCGACAAGCTGCTGCAGATGGAAGACAAGCTGCACCAGCGCGTGGTGGGGCAGGACGAGGCCATCAGCGCCGTGGCCAATGCCATCCGCCGCTCGCGCTCGGGCCTGTCCGACCCGAACCGGCCCACCGGCTCCTTCCTGTTCCTGGGCCCCACCGGCGTGGGCAAGACCGAGTTGTGCAAGGCGCTGGCCGGCTTCCTGTTCGACAGCGAAGAGCACCTGGTGCGCATCGACATGAGCGAGTTCATGGAGAAGCACTCGGTCGCGCGCCTGATTGGTGCGCCGCCCGGCTACGTGGGCTACGAGGAGGGCGGCTACCTCACCGAAGCGGTGCGCCGCAAACCCTATTCGGTGCTGCTGCTCGACGAGGTGGAGAAGGCCCACCCCGACGTCTTCAACGTGCTGCTGCAGGTGCTGGACGACGGCCGCCTGACCGACGGCCAGGGCCGCACCGTGGACTTCAAGAACACCGTGATCGTGATGACGAGCAACATCGGCTCGCACATGATCCAGTCCATGGTGGGCCAGCCCTACGACGAGGTGAAGGAGGCCGTGTGGGGCGAGCTCAAAGGCTACTTCCGGCCCGAGTTCCTCAACCGCATCGATGAAACGGTGGTGTTCCACGCGCTGGATGCGAAGAACATCGAGGCGATCGCCGCCATCCAGCTCAAGGCGCTGCAGGCGCGCCTGCACAAGATGGACCTGAGCCTGGACGTGTCGCCCGCGGCCCTGGGCGAACTCGCCAAGGTCGGCTTCGACCCGGTGTTCGGCGCCCGCCCGCTCAAGCGCGCGATCCAGCAGCGCATCGAGAACCCGCTCTCCAAGCTGCTGCTGGAGGGACGCTACCCGCCCAAGTCGGTCATTCCGGTCGGCGTGGACCCGGTGCGCAACCCCGGGGTGTTCGAGTTCGGCGAACCGGTGGCGATGGACTGAGCTCGGCCGGGGCGGCGCTCAGGCCGCTTCGTCGTCCGCCTCGGCCAGCACCGGCACCTGGGTGTTTTGCAGATAGCCCTGCGCGGCCAGCTCGTGTGCGAGGTCGCGCACGTCCTCGCCCAGCAGGCGCGAGAGTTCGCGCAGGCTGCGCCGGCCGTTGGCCATCAGCAGCAGGGTGTGCGCCCGGCGGTCCAGCCCGTCGGGGCGGGCCAGCGCCTCCCAGGCGCGCGGCGTCTTCGTGTACAGCTTGCCTTCCATGTCCCGATGAGGATGCACCAGCGGCGTGACCTCGCGATGAAAGCACGCCTGGCCGTGAGACAAATTCAAGAATTGGGCCAGGGGTCGTTCCCGCCGTCCGGCACCCTGGGCTGACCGATCGGAGCCCCAGGGGCTACCCCTGTCAGGAAATCCGCCGATCACCACATCGATCACATCCGCGGCGGCTATAACCGTGACCTGCATCACGTGATGCTTTCGTCACATGATGGTCGCCGCTCTCCTGGCCCCTTTGCCCCCATGACCGTTCCCTCTCCTTTGCTGGAGCAGTGCTTCGAGGAAGCCATCCGCCACGCGGCCCCCATGCTGGGTCGCTGCATCGACGTGGCCGTCTCGTCCCTGCAGAACGAGGAGAAGGAGATGCGCGAAGTGGCCGCCCGGGACCGCGCGGCGCGGTCCTGGTTCGCGCTGCTCAAACACCGCAACGCCTGGGGGCCCAGCTTCGCGCAGCGCCTGAAGGCCGCGTTGCGCACCGGGTACAACGAAGGCAATACCTCCAGCCTGGCGTTGCTGTCCAACACCGAACTGCTCGCCCTGGTGGACGACAACGCGGTGGCCGAGTCGATCGAATCCGCCAAGCTGCTGCAGAACCTGCTGCCCGAGGTGGAGCAGGCCCTGGCCGTGCTGGACGCGCGCATGAGCTCGCTGATCGGCCTGGACACCGTGCACGCCGAGAAGAACCCGCTGCGCCCCTCGGTGTATGTGCGGGTGCTGCGCGAACTGCTGGCCGCCAGCGAGAACGACGCCGAAGTGCGCACCCTGTGGATGCGCCACCTGGCCCCGGTGCTGGGGCGCGAACTGCGCGGCCTGTACGAAAACCTGGCGCTGATGCTGCAGCGGGCCAACGTGCAGGAGGCCAGCTACCGCGTGCGCCTGGTCGCCGACCCGCAAGCCTCGCGGCCCACGCCGCCCAAGCGCGACCTGCTCGACTTCGAATTCACCCCGGGCGGCATGGCCACCGAAGGCCACGCGCCCGCGCCGGCGCAGCCCGCCTACGGCTTCATGCCGGCCATGGGCGACCTGGCCCGCGCCCACCCGACCATCGACCACGACGTGATGCAGCAGTTCCTGCAGCACGGTGGCGAGGAGTTCGAGCAGTCGCTGGACGAGCAGTACTACCGCCAGCTTGACCGCGAGATGGCGGCGGTGAAGGCCGAGGCGGCGCTGCCCGTGCTCGACGACGTGGTGCTGGAGGAAGAGCGCACGCGCTTTCGCGACCTGCCGGTGGTGGACCGTCCAGCGCGCGGCGTCAGCATCGGCTCGCAGCTCAACCAGCAGGACTGGGGCGACTTCGCCAGCGCCGTGCGGCGCTCGCGCGAGCTGCTCGACCTCAAGCGCCAGGCCCGCTCGGTGGGCCAGGCAGTGGGCCTGGACGTGGTGCGCAAGCTGGTCAACCAGGTTGCGCGCGACCCGCTGCTGCTGGCGCCGGTGCGCGAGGCCGTGGTGGCGCTGGAGCCCGCGCTGCTCAACCAGGCGCTCACGCAGCCGCGCTACTTCAACGAAGACGCCCACCCCGCGCGCCGCCTCGTCGAAAGCGTGGCGCAGCGCAGCTTCCGCTACAACGACGAATTCAGCGAGGAGTTCGAGTCCTTCTTCGGCCCGGTGCGCGACGCGTTCCGCCAGCTCAACGAACGCGCCAGCAAGGAGCCCAAGGCCTTCGGCGAGATGCTGGAGAAGCTGCGCGGCCACTGGCGTTCGCAGGACGACCGCGAGCAGCAGCAGCAACAGGAGCGCCTGCATGCCCTGCGGCACGCCGAGGAGCGCCAGGCCCTGGCCGACCGCATCGCCTGGGACCTGAGCCAGCGCGCCGACGTGGAGAACGCGCCGGGCTTCATCCTTGATTTCGTCTACGGCAGTTGGGCGCTGGTGCTGGCGCAGGCCGAGATGGGCCTGCCCGACAGCCAGAACGACCTCAACGCCTACCGCAAGGCCGTCACCGACCTGCTCTGGAGCATCCGCAAGGAAGTGACCCTGCGCCGCCCGGCCGACCTGTTCCGCATCATTCCGGGCCTCATCAAGACCCTGCACCAGGGCCTGGACGCCCTGGGCAAGACCCGCGACGAAACCAAGCCATTCTTCGACGCGCTGATGCGCCTGCACGAGCCCGTGCTGGGCCTGCGCCGTGCCAAGGTGCGCAGCGACTCCGGCCATTCCGACCCGATCCCGCTTGAGCAGATCGTCGATCCGACCGTGTTCGACGAATTCGCGCCGGCCACGCCCGAGCAGCGCCTGCCCAAGGCCGCCGCGCAGCCCTGGCTGGGCCAGAAGGAGCTGGCCGAGGCCGGCTTCGAAGACACCCTGGCCTCCGACCTTGGCGGCCTGCACGGCGAGGTCGATTCCGACAGCATGCCGCTGGGCGGGGAGGGCGAGGCGCTCGACGCCGAGCAACTGCTGATGTCGCTGCGCGAAGGCACCTGGGTCGACCTCTACTCGCACGGCGAATGGCTGCGCGCCCAGCTCATCTGGGCCAGCACGCGCGGCACGCTGTTCATGTTCACCAGCCGGGGCGGGCGCGCCCACTCCATGACCAAGCGCGTGTGTGTGCGGCTCATCCGCAACCGCTGGCTGCGCCCGGTCGAGGCCCGGCCGGTGGTGCAGACGGCGCTGGAATCGGTGTTGGCGTCGGGCGCGCCCCCGGTTCTCGAGCCGGTCAGCGTGCAGTAACCGTCCGCGCACCCGCCTGGCGCGGGCTGGGTACCATCTCGGCCCATGACTTCCGCTGCCGCCGCCCTGGGCACGCTGCCCCCTGCCAAGCCCGCCCCGCTCAAGCAAGACGCCGCCGTCATCGGCCTGGTTGGCCTGGCGCACGGCACGTCCCACTTCTCCCACATGCTGCTGGCGCCGCTGTTCCCGGTGTTCATCCGCGACTTCGGCCTGGGCTTCGCCGACGTGGGCCTGCTCATGACGGTGTTCTTCGTCATCTCGGGCATTGGCCAGGCGGCCTCGGGCTTTCTCGTCGACCGCGTGGGCGCGCGCCCGGTGCTGTTCGCGGCCATCAGCTGCTTCCTGGCCGCTTCGCTGGTGGCCTCGCAGGCCACGGGTTACTGGGGCCTGATGGCAGTGGCCGTGCTCGCGGGCATCGGCAACGCGCCCTTCCACCCCTGCGACTTCACCATCCTCAACCAGCGCGTCTCGAACGAGCGCCTGGGCCACGCCTTCAGCGTGCATGGCGTCACCGGCAGCCTGGGCTGGGCGCTGGCGCCCGTGTTCCTGGTCGGCATCACCAGCCTGAGCGACTGGCGCACCGCCTATTACTCGGCGGCGCTGCTCTACCTGGGTGTGCTGGCGCTGCTCTGGTGGCAGCGCGACAAGCTGCTGACCCAGGTGGTGGTGCGCGCGCCCGCGGAGAGCGGCGCGCCCGCCGGCAAGGACCTGGACTTCCTCAAGCTGCCCGTGGTGTGGTGGTGCTTCGCCTTCTTCCTGCTGTCCACCATGACCCTGGCCGTGGTGCAGAGCTTCGTGCCCTCCATCCTGCAGGCGGTCTATGGCACCTCGATGGAGGCCGCCACCCTCACCGTCAGCGCCTACATGCTGTGCTCGGCCGTCGGCATGTTCGTGGGCGGCTTCGTCGCGGTCTACGGCCAGCGCCGCCAGATCAGCAGCGACACCGTGCTGGCCTGGGGCATGGGCCTGGGCGCGTTGCTGATGCTGCTCTGCGCCACCGGCTGGTTCGGCGAAGTCGGCACGATGGTGGTGCTGGCCATCACGGGCTTTGCACTCGGCGTGGCCGGGCCCAGCCGAGACCTGCTCATCAAGCGCGCCACCCCCAAGGGCGCCACCGGCCGCGTGTATGGCACGGTCTATTCGGGCCTGGACGTGGGCTTCGCGCTCTCGCCGCTGGTGTTCGGCGTGTTGATGGACCACGGCTGGTACGCGGCCACGCTGGCCGGAGGCGCCGTGGTGCTGGCCTTGTCGGCCTACGCCGCGCTGGGCGTGGGCAAACGGGTGGCGGCATGAGTACCTTGGCCGGCCACCTCCTCGTCGAATGCCTGATCGAGCAGGGCGTCACCCACGCCTTCGGCGTGCCGGGCGAGAGCTTCCTCGCCGTGCTCGACGGCTTCCATGCGCACGCGGACCGCATCCGCTTCGTCACCAACCGGCAGGAGGGCGGTGCCGCCTTCATGGCCGAGGCCCAGGGCAAGCTCACTGGCCGCCCGGGTGTCTGCTTCGTCACGCGCGGGCCGGGCGCCACCAACGCCTCCATCGGCGTGCACACGGCCTTCCAGGACAGCACGCCCATGGTGCTGTTCGTGGGCGACGTGGCCAGCGACGCCCGCGACCGCGAGGCCTTCCAGGAAGTCGACTTCGCCGCCTTCTTCGGTCCGTCCACCAAAGGCATGGCCAAGCGCGTCGAGCGCATCGACGACGCCCGCCGCATCCCCGAGTACGTGGCGCGCGCCTTCGCCACCGCCATGAATGGCCGCCCCGGCCCGGTGGTGCTGGTGCTGCCCGAGGACATGCTCACGCACGAGGTGGACACCGCGCCCTTGCCGCGCGTGGAGCCCGTGCAGGCCTGGAGCGACCCGGGCGCGCTGCGCGAGCTGCGCACCCTGCTGCTGGCGGCCGAGCGGCCGCTCGTCATCGCCGGTGGCGGCGGCTGGACGCCGCAGAGCGCCGCCGCGCTGCAGCGCTTCGCTGAAGCCTGGCGTCTGCCCGTGGCCAACGCCTTCCGCTTCCAGGACTGCTTCGACAACCACCACCCGCAGTACGCGGGCGACGTCGGTCTGGGCATCAACCCCGCGCTGGCGCGCCGAGTGCGCGAAAGCGACCTGCTCATCGCCCTGGGCCCGCGCCTGGGCGAAAGCACCACGGGTGGCTACACGCTCATCGAAGCGCCCGTGCCCAAGCAGAAGCTGGTGCACGTTCACGCCAGCGCCGAGGAACTGCACCGCGTCTACCAGCCCACGCTCGCCATCCAGGCCAGCATGAACGCCGCCGCGCGCAGCCTGGAGGTGCTGAGCCCGCCACCCAGCCTGCCCTGGGCCGACTGGACGGACGCCTGCCACGCCGACTACCTCGCCAACATCGACCCGGCCAACGGGGGCGTGCAACTGCCCGGGCCCATCGACATGCCCGCCATCGTGCACACCCTGCAGCGCCTGCTGCCGGCCGACGCCGTGCTCACCAATGGCGCGGGCAACTTCGCGAGCTGGCTGCACCGCTTCTACCGCTACCCCGGCCTGGTGCGCGGCCACAAGACGCAACTGGCGCCCACCAACGGCGCCATGGGCTACGGCGTACCGGCCGGCATCGCCGCGTCCATCCTCACCGGCCGCACCGCCTTCACCATCGCGGGCGACGGCGACTTCCTCATGAACGGGCAGGAGCTGGCCACCGCCGTGCAGCACGGCGCGCGCAGCATCGTGCTGCTGCTGGACAACGGCACCTACGGCACCATCCGCATGCACCAGGAGCGCGAATACCCCGCGCGGGTGAGCGGCTCCAACCTCAACAACCCCGACTTCGGGGCCCTGGCGCGCGCCTACGGCTACGCCAGCGAGCGCGTGGAATGCACGGCCGACTTCGAGCCCGCGCTGCAGCGCGCGCTGGCGCACCCGGGCGGCACGGTCATCGTGGTGCCGCTCTCGCCCGAGGTGATCACCACCCGGGGCACGCTCACGGCGATCCGCGAAGCCGCCCAGAAACGCTGAACCACCCCCGGCCCCGGGGGGTGGAATGTGAATACATCACAGGTTTAGACCCCAACACGGCACAGTATCCAACGCCTGTCAGTGAAAAACTTTCCGTCATACGGAGGTATTCATATGCGACAGGCAACTGACACGGTTTGGGGGAGCAACACGCAGTTTTCGACGGGCGAGGCCAGGGCCTTGAGCCAGGCCCACCTGCTGCGGGTGTTCGACGAGGTGGACTACGGCATGCTGCTGCTCGACCCGCAAGGGCGCATCCTGCACGCCAACCACCTGGCGCGCCACGAGCTGGCGCAGCGGCGCGTGCTGCGCGCCTGCAGCGGCAACCTCATGGGCAGCAGCGCCGAGCACAGCGAGCGCATCCAGCAGGCCCTGGACGCCGCCAGCCGCGGGCAGCGACGCCTGCTGCTCATGCGCGAAGGCGAGCGCGACCTGTCCATGGCCTTCACCCCGCTGTCACACCCGCTGGAAGACGACACGCCCACCGTGCTGGTGCTGCTGTCGCGCCAGAGCGCCAGCGACAACCTGGCCGTGCGCATGTTCGCCCGCGCCCTGAGCCTGAGCCCCACCGAGGAGGTGGTGATGCTGGCCCTGTGCCGCGGCCTGGACGTGCAAGAGATCGCCGCCGAGAACGGCGTGGCCATCTCCACCGTGCGCAGCCAGGTCAAGACCCTGCGCGAAAAGGCCGGCGCCAGCAGCGTGCGCCGCCTGCTGCAACGCGTGAACAGTCTGCCGCCCGTGGTGCCTGCCTTGCGCATCATCACGCCGGTCGCGCACAATCCGGTGGCCTACTCCCACCCGTAGCCACCACCGGATGCCCTTAGCCAGCGCTTCGACTTTCCCCTCGCAGAACACGCAGCACATCGAAGCACTGGCCGCGCAAGGGATCCACCGCCGCTACCGCCGCGGTGCCTTGCTCATTCAGGAAGGCGAAACCGGCGACACCCTCTACATCGTGCTGCAAGGCCGCTTGCGCGCCTACGTGGCCGATGCCTCTGGCCGCGAACTCACCCTGGGTCTGTACGGCCCGCTCGAATACGTGGGCGAAATGTCGCTCGACGGCGGCCCGCGCTCGGCCAACGTGGAGGCGGCCGAGGCCAGCACCTGCTCCGTGGTCACGCGCGACCGGCTACTGGCCTACATCGCCGAGCACCCCGAATTCGCCTTCGAACTCATGGCGCGCCTGATCCGGCGCGCGCGCCTGGCCACCGAGAGCGCGCGCAGCGTGGCGCTGATCGATGTCTATGGCCGCCTGGTGAAGCTGCTCAACGGCTGGGCGCTGGAGCCGCAGGAAGAAGACGGCGCCCGCCCGCTGCGCGAGCGCTTGACGCACCAGCAGATGGCCCAGCACCTGGCGTGTTCACGCGAGATGGTGAGCCGGCTGTTGAAGGACCTGGAGAACGGCGGCTACATCGCCGTGCGGGAGCGGCGCATCTGGTTGCTGAAGAACCTGCCGGCGCGGTGGTGAGCCGGCAAGTCTTCACAAACATCAACCCAAGCTGTTGAGCAAACGCCGCGCCTCCTTCGGCGCCGACGAACTCGTGCCCGCCAGCCGCACCGTGCTGCCGCTCAGGCTGCCCGTGGCGCGCACGCCCCACAACGCGGGGTTGTCGTCGCAGGCCGCCAATGTCTCGGGCACCAGCTTCACGTCGGGCCGCTGTGCGCGCGCCGGGCCCGGGTCGGGCCGTTGCGGCGAATAGCGCGCGAAGCGCGAGAGGTTCTGCGGCCCGTTGTCGGCCACGCGCGTGCCACCCACGCTGACCGTGCGCTGCCCGGTGGACAGGCTGTTGAACACACCGCTGCGTCGGATGGGCGTGGGGTTGCCCGGTTGGTCCACCCAGCCGTTCAGGTTGCCCTGGGTGTCGTAGAACCGGTCCTCCAGATACGACTGCCGCCCGCCCGTGTGCAGGCCAAGGGCGATGTCGTCGCGTTCCACGTAGGCGTCGAACACCACTGCGCTGCGGCCCCGGTTGCGCAGCGTCACCGTCCACACGCCGCAAGGCGCGAGCGGGTGGTCGGCTTCGCGGCTGGCCGTGCATTCCAGCACCAGCAGTGCGCAGGTGCCGCGCTCGCCCAGGGCGCTGCGCGTGGGGTAGATCAGCGACCACAATGGCTGGCCCTGCGCGTCCGTCCACATGCCTGACTGGCCTTGTCTTAGCGTCACCGCCTGCTCCGGCCGATCCGGCGGCGCGACGCTCAGGCTCACGCCCTCGGCGCCGTCGGGCAGCCAGATCTCCAGGAAGCTCTGCGTGTGGTCGTCAGGCTGGATGCGCCAGTGCAATGGCAGCGATTCGCCCGGTGCGAGCGTGGCGTTGGCGTGCGTGCGGGATTGGTAGCCATTGCCACCGGGCAGGGTGATGCGCAGGCGCCCGCCGAGCTTGTCCACCAGCTCATCCATTGCCGCCTCCAGCAGCGAGCTGCCGTCGTGCGGCCCGGCCAGGGTGCCCCAGCTCACGTTGGCCACGATGTCGGCGTCGTCCGCGCAGCGCGAGACGATGTACATCAGGCCGTCGAGCACGCTCACGTTCATGGCACCGCCCGAGGTGTCGAGCACGTTGGCCCAGTCGAGCTGCACGGCCACGATGGCGCTGCGGCTCGCGGCGTCGTCCAGGCCCGGGTTGAGCAGCCCACCCGGCGCCGTGGCCAGGCCGGTGACGTGCGTGCCGTGGTTGACGGGGTGCGACAGATCCCAGAGCTGCACGTACTGGTACACCGCCTCTTCGTCAACCTGGCCCCGTCGCGTGAACTCGGCCCTCACGCGGTCGATGGCCTCGCGGTCCAGTTCATGGCCGTAGCCCATGTCGGCCGGGCGGGGGCCGGCGCGGCGCGGGTCCAGCGGTACGCGGCGGTTGTCGGGCGAGCCGGGCCAGCGGCCGCCATAGAAGTTGTCCTGCCGCCAGAAGTGGCGCACGCGCGTGTGGCCGCGCGCATCGAGAAAGGCTGCATTGGCGATGGCCAGGCCGCCGTCGATGACACCCAGCACCGACCCGCGCACACGCTGGCGCGGCGGCTGCGGGCGGCAGTGTGGTGTGCAGAACTCCGTGAGGCCCAGTGGCAGTTGCTCGACCGGCAGGCCCAGCTCGAAACGCTTGATGAGATCGCGCAGCGCGGGCTGGTTGCGCCAGTGGCGGAAGAACTCGCGCGAGACGCGCGCGCTGCAGTGGCGCAGACCGGGCACCAGCAGGTAGGCAAGCGGTATGCGCAGCCACTGGGTGGAGGTGGCGTCCACGAGCTGGCGCACGTCCACGCCCTCGCGCAGGCCGATGACGATGGGCATCCACTTGATGGGCACCGGCTCGCGGCCGGGTATGTGGTAGCCCAGGAAGCCGTCGGCCTCGGCCCAGGCCAGGTAGGGGTCCATGCCGTCGATGGCCCCGGGGGCGGACCAGTCGATGCCGGTGAATTCGCCCGTGGGCAGCGGGCGCCAGGTCATCGGATGACCTCCGCGCAACGCGCCGCGCCGCTCATGGCCATTCCTTCACGGCTTCTTCCCACAGCCAGTTCAGCAACGGTGCTTCGCCCACGGCGCGGGCGCGCGGGTCGCGGGTGTAGGGGTAGCCGCTGGCGTGGTCCATGGGGTCGTTCAGGCTGAAGTCCTTGGGGGCGCCATCGGGCTCGTGGAACAGCGAAGAGTTGAAGCCGCGCGCATGAACCTTGCCGCCCGTGGCGCGCGCCACGATGAACTCGGCCAGTGCGGTGCCCAGCAGGCGGCCCGCGGCGCTGTCCACGGGGTAGTGCAAGCCGGCCACGGTGCGGTTGATGGCAATGCGCGCCGCCAGGCGCTGCAACTGCTCGCGGCTGGCCACGCCGTTGCCGGGGTGGCGCGCGGTGGTGGGCGAACCGGCGTCGAGCAGGGCCTGCAGCAAGGTGGCGGCCAGGAAGGCTTCGGTGGAGTGGCCGCTGGGCCAGGCGCCGTGCCCCGGGGTCGGGATCATGGGCTGGATCTGCGGCGAGAACTCCACCGGGCGCGTGGTGGAGAACATGAACTTGAAGCGCTGGGTGACGCTGGCGGCGAGGTTGAATGCCACCTCCAGCAGTTGCAGCGTCTTGCCGTGGCGGTGCGCGGTGAGGCCCACGACCGAACTCCAGAAGGCGATGGGGTAGCCCATCTGCTCGGTGATTTCCAGCGAGCGGTCGGTGCGCAGGTCGGCGTAGGCGGCGACGAGCGAGAGCTGCTTCTTCAGCAGTGCTTCGTCGGGGCCCTTGAGCGTGACGAGGGTGTGCGGCGTGCCCTGGCGCGAGTACTGAAGCTCGGCGCGGTACTGGCGGGCGTTCGTGCCGAAGCTCAGGCCTTCCATGAGCTCGGAGCCGATGGCCTGTACGCGAGGGCCGTCGGCCCAGCGCTTGAGGTTGGTCGGGTCGTTGAAGGCGGGCCATTTGACTTTCAGCGTCGGGCCGTCGTAGGGCCCCACGATGGCTGCTCTGGAGAGGGTCAAGGCGTCGGCGGACGCGAGGTAGGGCACGGCGCCGGCGGGCGCGCCGTAGCCCCCGCTGTAACCGCCACTGTAGCCACCGCTATATCCGCCGCTGTATCCACCGCTATAGCCACCGCTGTATCCACCACTCATGCTGTCCTCCTTGAAATTTGCGATTGATGTGAACTAGTGAATGGGCAGGCCCAAGGCCTTGAGCACTCTTGCGCCATGCTGGCGCAGACGACTCTCCCGACCTGACGCCAGATACCGATCCAGCGTCAAGTCGGGTTGAAGTTTGAGAATCGTGTCGAGCGTCTTGCGAGCACCCTCGACATCGCCGGTTTCGTACTGAGCGATGACATACGCGCGAAGCGTCGGTAGGTGATAGCAGTTCTTCTGCAGGGACGCTCGGCATTGTTCTGCCGCCTGAGCGTGTTGGCCCATCGAGAGGTAGCAATTCGCCAGCATCATCTCGAAGTAGTACTTCTGCGGATCGAGCGGAGAGAGGTGCAGCGCCGTCTCCGCTTCCACCACCGACTCCTGAGCGGTGCCCCACATGGTTGACCAGACGCTGCGGTACAGCCACGCCATCGGGTCGTTGGGATTGTTGAGCGTCGACTCGAACAACAATTGCCGCGCCGCCTCTACATCGGCGCCCAGATGGCACAGCGCATGCCCCTTGATCGCCATCGCGAGCGAGCTGTGCGGCTCCAGATCCAGCGCGCGGTCGGCCACCGCAATCGCGGCGCGGAAGGTCTGCGCCGGCTCGGGCGCCAGACCCTGCACCACCTGCATGATGTGCCACTTCGCCAACCACGCCCACGGCGTGGCCACGCGCTTGTGCCGCTCCACCACCGCCTCCAGCAGTTGCTGGCTGCGCTGCAGGTCGCGCGGCGTGGAGCGGTGCATCAGGGTGATGCCGCCCAGCATCAGCGCGTTGCTGTCGAGCTGCGGCACCGGCAGCACCAGCGTGCGCTGCACCATGTGCTGAAGCAGCGCCTCGGCGCAGGCCTCGCTCAACTGGTGGATCAACTGGCTGTCGCTCTGCAGCAGGTCCATCACGTCGCCCGCCAGGCGCTCGGCCCACACCACCTCGCCGCGGCGGGTGTCGCAGAGTTCGGCGTTGATCACGACCTTGTCGCCGTAGCTCACGTAGCTCCCGCTGAGCGTGTACGCCGCCTCCAGCCGCTGCCCCACCTCGGCCGCCGTGGCCTGCCGGCCGCGGAAGGCGCTGGTGGACAGGCGCGAGATCACGCGCAGATCGGGGCTGCGCGAGAGCTGGGTGATCACGCCGTCGGCCAGCAGCTCGCCGATGACGTACTGCTCCTGCGAGTGGCTGCGCGTCTCGAAGGGCACCACGGCGATGCTGGGGCGGAAGTCGCTGGTGGCGGCCTCGGGCGCGGGCATGCGCGGCACCGCGCCCTGCGCCGACACGGGCGTCACCGTCCAGGTGCGCACCGGCTCGGGCCAGTGCTTCAGGTAGCTCTCGCCACGGTCCTGCACCTCGGCGTCGATGCCGACGACGATGGCGTCGTACACGCTGGCGGTGACCACGGTCTCGCCGGGCGTGGCCAGATCGGCCACGCGCGCCGCCAGGTTCACGCCCTGGCCGTAGATGTCGTGGTCGTCGACGTAGAGCTGGGTGGCGTTGAGGCCGGCGCGCAGGTGCAGTTGCTGCGCGGCCGGCAGGTTCTGGTTGGCCGCGTCGAAGTGGCGGTGCAGGGCCATGGCGGCGCGCACGGCCTGGGCCGGGTGCTCGAATTCGGCGAGCAGGCCGTCACCCAGGCTCTTGACCAGGCGCCCGCCGTGCAGGGGGAAGACCTCGGTGGTGGCGTGGTGCACGAAGCCGCGCCACAGGCGCACCACCTGTTCTTCGTTGTGCGCCATCAGGCGCACGGACTCGACGAGATCGATCACGAGCACGGTCTTGTGCTGCACCGGCGGCAACTCCACGGCCTGGCCCTTGGGGGGTGATGCAGGCTCGGAAGAGAAGGGTGCGGGAGAGGGGACCATGCGGGCAAATGTGACCAAACGATTCAGTTTCGCACAATCGATATCGCGCGACGGGGCCAATGGCCGATGAAAGTGCAGAAACGACAAAGCCGACGGGACGTCGGCTTTGTCGGGTTCACCGCCGTTTGAAGGGCGGCTGGGGGATCACTTGAGGTGATCGTTGACCAGCTTGGTCATCTCGAACATGGAGGCCTGGGCCTTCTTGAAGATTTCCTTCAGCTTGGCGTCGGCGTTGATCATGCGCTTGTTGACCGAGTCCTGCAGCTTGTTCTTCTTGATGTAGTCCCACACCTTCTTGGTCACCTCGGTGCGCGGCAGCGGGTTGCTGCCGACGATGGCGGCCAGGGCGGCGCTGGGGGTCAGGGCCTTCATGAAGGCGGCGTTGGGGGTGCGCTTCTTGGCGGGGGCCTTCTTCGCGGCGGCTTTCTTGGCCGGAGCGGCTTTCTTCGCAGGCGCCTTCTTGGCCGGGGCGGCTTTCTTCGCCGGGGCCTTCTTGGCCGGAGCGGCCTTCTTCGCCGGAGCGGCCTTCTTGGCCGGAGCGGCCTTCTTCGCCGGGGCGGCTTTCTTGGCCGGGGCGGCCTTCTTCGCCGGAGCCTTCTTCGCGGCGGCTTTCTTCGCAGTTGCCATGGTTGATGTCCTTCTAGAAGTTGATGTATCGCTTGTGGAGAACGCGCTCTCTCACAAGCGTCATGATGCTAATTGAGTTGCACGCGGCTTCCAATAAGGAACACGCGGTTTTGCGAGGGAAGACAAGGGGGAAACGGCGCTTTTTGGCGCGGAAAACAACACTCCTCGGGGGTGTGTGCTCGAGAGAGTGCCCCAGAGGGCGCACGCAGGCGCGTTCGGTCGGTGTTTGTCTCGACAATGCGCGCGTGCCGAAACCACCCTTGCGGAGCCTGCGATGACCTCTACTTCTCCCGCCACTTGCGACCTTTGCGACGCGCACAAGGCCGACGACAGCGGCGCTTTCCGTGTGTTGCCACCGGTGTGGCGGCACTTCGGCGCCCACCGCAGTTTCCATGGGCCGGTGAGCACGGTGAAGTGCTTCGAGGACAACACTGCGGTGAAGGCGGCGGTGGAGAGCGCGGGCGAGGGCCGGGTGCTGGTGGTGGACGGCGGTGGCTCCTTGCGACGAGCACTGCTGGGCGGCAACCTGGGCGCGGCGGCAGCGCGCAACGGCTGGGCGGGGGTGGTGATCGACGGTTGCGTGCGCGACGTGGCCGAGCTGGCCGCGTGCGAGGTGGGCATCTGCGCGCTGGCGCCGGTGCCATTGCCGACCGAGCGGCGGGGTGAGGGGCAGCGCGATGTGGCGGTGCGTGTGCAGGGCGTGTGGGTGCGGCCGGGGGACTGGCTTTATGCGGACGAGGACGGGATCGTGGTGAGCGCTGTTCGGCTTTGAGTTGTTCGGCTGGTGGTTGGGGCGGTTGCCTGCCTGCACCTCGCGGTCGCTCGGGGCCGCTGGGTGCCCTGCTCCGCGACTGTCCCCCGGACCGGGCTGCGCCCAGTCCTCCTCCTTTATGTCGCTACGCAGGGCACCCAGCGTCCCCGAGCAACAGGCACCTGGGCGCGCCAACAGACCGAGTGCCCACGAGGTCGTCGGTGCTCGGGTGTCCGGCGTAGCGACATAAAGGAGGAGGAACGGAGCGCGCCAGCGCTTCGTTCCGGGGGACAGTCGCGGAGCCGGACGCCCGAGCACCGATGACCGGAGCAACCGGAGCAAGCAAACGACCACCCCATGACCCGCCGAGAGAAAAAGCCTCGACGGCCGAAGCCGCAAGCTCAGCCCGCGAGCCCCTTCCAGAGCATGTACGCCGCCAGCAGATAGAGGATCCCCGCGAACACCCGCTTGAGCGAGGCGATGGGCAGCGCGTGCGCCGCCCGAACGCCGAGAGGTGCCATCAACACGCTCGCGCAGGCAATGACCACCAGCGCCGGCACGTAGATGTAGCCCACCGAACTGGGCGGCAGGTTCTCCACGCCCTGGCCCGACACCACGTAGCCCGCCGCGTTGGCCAGCGCGATCGGGAAACCCAGTGCCGCGCTCGTGGCCACCGCGTTGTGGATCGGCACGTTGCACCAGGTCATGAACGGCACCGACACGAAGCCGCCGCCCGCGCCCACCAGGCCCGAGAGGAAGCCGATGGCCCCGCCCGCGCCGAGCTGGCCCGCCGTGCCCGGCATGGTGCGCGTGGGTTTCGGCTTCTTGTCCAGCAGCATCTGCGTGGCAGAAAAGCCCACGAACAGCGCGAAGAACAGCGCCAGCCACGAGCCCTTGAGCAAGGCGAACACGCCCATGCTGGCCACGATGGCGCCCAGCACGATGCCGGGTGCCAGGCGCTTGACGATGTCCCAGCGCACCGCGCCGCGCTTGTGGTGCGCGCGCACACTGGAAATGCTGGTGAAGATGATCGTCGCCATGGACGTGGCGATGGCCATCTTGACGGCCAGGTCGGGCGCGACGCCGCGGCCGTTGAGGATGAGGGTAATGAACGGGACCATCAGCATTCCGCCGCCGATGCCGAGAAGGCCCGCGAGGAATCCGGTCCCCACGCCGAGCAGTGCGAGCTCGGCGATCAACAGGGGTTCAAGTGGCATGAAAAGGTGTCTGCAAGTGAGTGCCGGGCCGTTAGCCTGAACCGGGGTTCAGGTGGGCAAGGGCAGCGCGGCTTCGGGTTCGTCTGACGCGAGACGCTCGCACCAGCCGCGCAATGTACCAAGCCCGGGCTCAATGAGCATTGGTTCAAGGACATTAGAACCCGGCACACACTGCAGACGGATGCAATTTTAGGAGCAGTGCGAAACCCCTGCGGACCATCGGTCGGTGCGTGTGCGCGTGCTGATGGGCGGCGCGCGGTCACGCGGATTTCATCAGAGCAGACGACCGTCTTTGTCCAACGTCTGATCGAGCCGGCGCATGAGGTCTTCGACGCGCGAGAGCGTCTGCGGATCGATCGGGTCCTGCTCGAAACTGCCACCGGCTTCTGCGAAGGCACTGCCTTCGGCCTGCGCGAAGGAAGAGGCCTGGAACTGTTGGGCCTCGGCCTCGCGCTCGGCTTCCTTGCGCTCCAGTTGCGATAGCTCGAACGCCAGGTTCAACGAGGCCAGCACGGCGATGCGGTCGCGCGCCTTGACCTTGCCCGCGTCGCGGATGCGGCACATGGCGGTGTCCACGCGCTCCACGGCGTCGAGCAGCGCGGCTTCGCCGCCGTCGGGGCAGGACAGCAGATAGCTCTGTCCCATGATCTGCACTTCGATCTGCTTGTAGCCGGGCCGGTTCATGTGCGCTCCTTGCGTTCGTCGGCGCTGGCGCCGGGCAGCCGTTCCAGCAGCGCGTCGATGCGCGCGCGCGCCGCCATGAGGCGCGACTTGAGTGAGTCGCGCTCGGCCTGCAGCGCGTGCACCTGCTCGACGAGCAGGGCATTGGTGCGCTGAAGCTCCTCGTGGCGCAGCAGCAGCCGCTCCACCTTGTCGGTGATCTGGTCGATGGGCGTGGGCGCGGCCATGGTCTTTGCGTGGCGAAGGGCGTGGGGCATTGTAGGCGTCACCAAAGGCTTTGCTTAGAATCGCCGGCGTTGGTGCTCGCGGCGTGGTTCACACGCCGCGGTTAAACGGGAAGCAGGAGGGCGCGCTGCCAGCGGCGGCGAACCTAACCTGCGCTGCCCCCGCAACGGTAAGCAGACGAGATGGCCGGCGGCTCCAAGCCGCCGGATGCTCTGCCCCCCTCACACCGCCACTGGCCGGTGCCTCGTGCACCGGCTGGGAAGGCGAGGGGGGTTGGTCTGTCAGCCCGGATACCGGCCAGCACGGTGGTGGTGCGTCGCAAGGCGCGCCACCGTGACGCCCATGCACCGTCGGGGAAGGCGGTGAGGGCAGCCCTTCTGTTTCCACAACCATGAAATCCCGTGTTCCGTCCTGGCGCCTGGCCGCCCTGACGCTGTCCCTGTCCGCCGCTTTTCCGGCGTTCTCTCAGGGCACCGCCCCCAGCCTTTCCGAAACCGTCGTCACCGCCAACCGCACGCCCACCCGCGTGGACAGCCTGGTGAGCGACGTCACCGTCATCGAGCGCGCCGACATCGAGAAGATGGCCGGCCAGACCCTGACCGAGGTGCTGGTGCGCGCCGCCGGCGTGCAGATGGCCACCAACGGCGGTCGCGGCAAGAGCGGCAACATCTTCATCCGCGGCGCCGAGTCGCGCCACACCATCCTGCTGATCGATGGCGTGCGCTACGGCTCGGCCACGGCCGGCACGCCGGTGTGGACGGGCCTGCCGCTGGACGCGATCGAGCGCATCGAAGTACTCAAGGGCCCGGGCTCCTCGCTCTACGGCAGCGACGGCGTCGGCGGCGTGGTGCAGATCTTCACGCGCAAGGGTCGCGAGGGCTTCCACCCCAGCGCCTTCGTCACCCTCGGCAGCGACAGCTTCTCGCAGGTGGGCGCGGGCCTGAGCGGCGGCAGCGGCGGCGTGACGTACTCGATCGACGTCTCCACCCTCAACGATGGCGGCTTCTCGGCCACCAACCCCACGGTGCAGTTCGGCAACCACAACCCCGACCGCGACCCGTTCCGCCAGCGCTCGCTCAACAGCTCGGTCGGCATCGAACTCACGCGCGACTGGAAGCTCGACGCCGGCGCGCTGTATTCCGAAGGCACCAGTCACTACGACGATGGCCCGGGCCGCGACACGCGCGACGACTTCCGCTCGCAGGTGCTGCGCGCGGGCGTGAGCGGCAAGGTGCTGCCTGGCTGGAAGACGCAGGTCCAGGTGTCGCAGAGCGAGGACTACGCCAAGTCCATCGTCGCGTCCTTCCTGCCCAGCCACTTCGGCACCACGCAGAACCAGGTGCTCTGGCAGAACGACATCGACACGCCGATCGGCGTGGTGCTGGCCGGCGTGGAGCGTCTGGAGCAGAAGGTGGACAGCGCCACGGTGTACGACGTGACCGAGCGCAGCATCAACTCCGCCTTCCTGGGTCTCAACGGCGAGGCCGGTTCGCACAGCTGGCAGTTCAATGTGCGCAACGACCGCAACTCGCAGTTCGGCGACAGCACCACCGGCTTCGTGGGCTACGGCTACCGCCTCACGCCCTCGTTGCGCGCGCACGTGTCGCACGGCACCAGCTTCGTGGCGCCCTCGTTCAATCAGCTTTACTACCCCGGCTTCGGCACGTCCACGCTGCGGCCCGAGGAAGGCCGCAACACCGACCTGGGGCTGAGCTGGACGCAGGGCGGCCACACGGTCAAGGCGGTGTATTTCGACAACAAGATCCGTGGCTTCATCCCCTCGGGCCCGCTGCCGGCCAACGTGCCGCGCGCGCGCATCAACGGCTGGACCCTGGGTTACGACGGCAGCGTTGGCGCCTGGGCGCTGCGCGCCTCGCTGGAGAGCATCGATCCCCGCAACGAGGTGACAGGCCGGCTGCTGCCGCGCCGCAGCGAGACGCAAGCGACGCTGGGCGCGGACTATGGCGTGGGCGCCTGGAAGTTCGGCGGCACCCTGCTGCACGTGGGCGACCGCTTCGACGACGCCAACAACACCTTCAAGCTGGACGCCTACACCACGCTGGACCTGCACGCCGACTACGCGGTGTCGAAGAACTGGACCGTGCAGACCCAGTTGCGCAACATCACCGACGAGGACTACCAGACCGTGCGCGGCTACAACCAGCCGGGCCGGGGCGTCTTCGTGACCCTGCGCTGGGCACCGAAGTAAATTCGCCCGATGGCCCATGACTTCTCCCGCGCGCCCACCGGCCCGCAGCGCATCGTCTGCCTCACCGAGGAGACCACCGAGTGGCTCTACCTGCTGGGGCAGGAGGCGCGCATCGTGGGCATCTCGGGCTACACGGTGCGCCCGCGCCGCGCGCGCGAGGAGAAGCCGAAGGTCAGCGCCTTCCTGAGCGCGAAGATCGACAAGATCCTCGCGCTGGAGCCGGACTGCGTGTTCGGCTTCTCCGACCTGCAGGCCGACATCGCGTCGGCGCTGATCCGCGCGGGCGTGCAGGTCACCGTCTTCAACCAGCGCAGCGTGGCGCAGATCCTCGACATGCTGTACCAGGTGGCGGCCATGGTGGGCCAGGCGGAGCAAGGCCAGGCCTGGATCTCGCGCACGCAGGCCCGTCTGCGCGAGATCGCCGAAGCGGGCCGCGCGCTGCCGCGCCGCCCGGGGATGTACTTCGAGGAATGGGACGATCCCTGCATCAGCGGCATCCGCTGGGTGTCGGAGCTGATGGGCATCGCGGGCGGGGACGATTGTTTTCCCGAACTGGCCGCCATGCCGCTGGGCAAGGACCGCATCATCGGCGAGCCCCAACGCATCGTCGAGCGCGCGCCCGACATCGTGGTCGGCTCCTGGTGCGGCAAGAAGTTCCGGCCCGAACGCGTGGCCGCGCGGCCCGGCTGGCAGGACGTGCCGGCCGTGCGCGACGGCGAAATGCACGAGATCAAGTCGGCCGACATCCTGCAGCCCGGCCCGGCCGCGCTCACCGACGGCGTGGAGCAACTGCACCGCATCGTGCTGGACTGGAGCGCCCGCCATGGCTGAGGCACGCGGCACGCCCGAGACCATCGCACGCAGCGAGTTCATCCTCGGCGGCCAGCGCAGCGGCAAGTCGCGCCGCGCGGAATCGCTCGCGCGCCAGTGGCTGGACGCCGAGGCCACGCACCGCGCCGTGCTGGTCGCCACCGCCCAGCCCTGGGACGAGGAAATGCGCGCGCGCATCGCCAGACACCAGAGCGACCGCGCCGAGCGCGTCCCCGGCATGGCCACCGTGGAGGCCCCGCTGGCCCTGGCCGAAACGCTGGGGGACCTCACGGCGCCCGACACCCTGGTGGTGGTGGACTGCCTCACGCTCTGGCTCACCAACCTGCTGATGCCCGCGCAGGGCGAGCCTGCCGACCCGCAGGCGCCCACGCAGGCCCTGCTGCACGCCATCGACACCGCACGCGGCCCGGTGGTGCTGGTGGGCAACGAAATCGGGCTGGGCGTGATCCCCATGGGCCGCGAGACGCGCGCCTTCGTGGACGCGCTCGGCGGTTTGAACCAGGCCGTGGCGCGCGCGTGCGAGCGCGTCACCTTCATGGCGGCTGGCCTGCCGCTCAGTTTGAAAGCGCCTCGATGACCCGACTCCTGTTCTCCCTGGCGCTGGGCCTGTGGCTCGCGTGCTCGGGCGCGGCGCAAGCCACCGAGATCCGCGTCACCGACGACCGCGGCATCAGCGTGACCCTGCCGCGCTCGCCGCAGCGCATCGTCTCGCTGCTGCCCTCGCTCACCGAGACCGTGTGCGAGCTGGGCCAGTGCCACCGCCTGGTCGGCGTGGACCGCTACTCCAACCACCCCGCCTCCGTGCGCGCGCTGCCGCAGACCGGCGGCGGCGTCGATCCGAACATCGAGGCCATCGTCGCGCTTCGGCCCGACGTGGTGCTCGCCGCCACGTCCTCGCGCGGCGTGCCGCGGCTCGAGTCATTCGGCTTGAAGGTGCTGGCGCTGGAGCCGCGCACCACGCGCGATGCGCAGCGCGTGATGGGCGTGCTGGGCCAGGTGCTGGAAGTGCCCGACGCCGATCGCATCTGGCGCGCCATCGATGCGGGCGTGTCGGCCGCCGCGCAGTCGCTGCCGGCCACCGCGCGTTCGCTGCGCGTGTACTACGAGGTCAGCAACGGCGGCTACGCGGCGGGCCCACAGTCGTTCATCGGCGAACTCATGGACCGCCTGGGTGTGCAGAACATCATCACGCCCGAGCTCGGCCCCTTTCCGCGCATCAACCCCGAGTACGTGGTGCGCGCCAACCCGGACCTGATCATGATCGGCAAGCGCAACGTCGCCGGCCTGGAGCAGCGCCCGGGCTGGCGGGGCATGCGCGCCCTGCGCGAAGACCGCGTGTGCGTGTTCACGGCCGACGAGTCCGACGTGCTGGTGCGCCCCGGCCCGCGCATGGCCGAAGCGGCGCGGCTGATGGCGAAGTGCATCACCGACAAAGGATTGAAGTGAACGGCCGCGCGCACAGCCTGTGGCTCGGCGTGGGATTGCTGCTGGCCGCACTGCTCGTGCTGCTGCTGGGTGCGGGCGTCGGCAGCACCGGTTTCGACAGCGTGCTCAACGCGCACCGCGACCCCGTGGCCTGGCAGATCCTGTGGGACATCCGCCTGCCGCGCACCCTGGGCGCCTGGCTGGCCGGCGCGCTGCTGGGCCTGGCGGGCGCGGTGGCGCAGGGCCTGTTCCGCAACCCGCTGGCCGATCCGTACCTGTTGGGCAGCGCCTCGGGCGCGGCGCTGGGCGTGGCCGGCGCGCTGATGCTGTTCGGCGCGTCCACCATGGCCACGCAATGGGTGGTTCGCCTGGGCCTCACGGGCGCGGCCTTCCTGGGGGCGGTGCTGGGTGTGGTGCTCACGCTGACGCTGGCCAAGGGCGTGCAGCAGACATTGCGGCTGTTGCTGGCCGGTGTCATCGTGGGCGTGGTGCTGGGCGCCGCGCGCGACCTCATCACCATCGCCGAGCCCGACACCCTGCAAGCCATGCAGGGCTTCATGCTGGGCAGCACCGGCTTCGTGGGCTGGGCCGCCTGCGGCGTGATGGCGGCCATGCTGCTGATCGCCGTGCTGGTGGCCGCGGCGCTGGGCCGCGTGCTGGACGGCCTGGCCCTGGGCGAAGCCACCGCGCGCAGCCTGGGCCTGCCGCTGGGCGCCGTGCGCGCGGTGCTGGTGGGCGTGCTGGCCCTGGCCACCGGCGCGGCCGTGGCGCAGACCGGCCTGATCGCCTTCGTGGGCCTGGCCTCGCCGCACCTGGTGCGCTCCATCGTCAAGACGACGCACGGGCGCCTGGTGGTGCTGGCGGCCTTCATGGGCGGGCTGCTGCTGATGGCGGCCGACGTGCTCGCGCGCTGGGTCATCGCGCCGCAGGAACTGCCCGTGGGCGTGCTCACGGCCGTGCTGGGCGGCAGCTACCTGCTGTGGCTGATGCACCGGCGCGGCGCATCGGGGGGCTTCAAGTGATCCAGGCACTGCAAGCCAAAGGCATCGGTGTTTCGCTCGGCGGCGTCGAGGTGCTGCACGCCGTCGACCTGAACCTGCCCGCCGGCCGCTGGACGAGCGTGGTCGGCCCCAACGGCGCGGGCAAGTCCACCCTGCTCAAGGCCCTGGCCGGCCTGCTGCCGCACAGCGGCCAGGCCGAGCTGCTGGGCCGCCCCTTCAGCGCCTGGCGCGGCCGCGAACGCGCGCGCGCCCTGGCCTGGCTGGGGCAGGGCGAAACCGGCGCCGAAGACCTGAGCGTGTGGGACGTGGCCATGCTCGGCCGCCTGCCGCACCAGCCCTGGCTGGCGCCGCCGTCCGACGCCGACCGCGCCGCCGTGGAGCAGGCCCTGCGCGCCACCCAGGCCTGGGACTGGCGCGAGCGCGCGCTTGGCGCGCTCTCCGGCGGCGAGCGCCAGCGCGTGCTGTTGGCGCGCCTGCTGGCCGTCAACGCCGACGTGTTGCTGATGGACGAGCCGCTGGCCAACCTGGACCCGCCGCACCAGGCCGACTGGCTGCAACTGGTGCGCGACCTGGTGGCGCAGGGCAAGACCGTGGTGAGCGTGCTGCACGAGATCGGCGTGGCCCTGCACGCCGACCAGATGGTGATCGTGGCCGGCGGCCGCGTGCGCCACCAGGGCGCCTGCGACGACAGCGCCACCCACCGTGCGCTCGAAGCGGTGTTCGACCACCGCATCGCCATCCACCCCCTGGGCGAGCAGTGGGTCGCGCTGCCTCGCTGATACTTCTTTCCTCCGGACGGAGCCCCGCATGCAGATCGAAACCCCACCCAGCGCCAAACCCTACGACAAGCCCGAGGGCGAACGCCGCGGCCTGGTCATCGTGAACACTGGCGACGGCAAAGGCAAAAGCACGGCCGCCTTCGGCCTGGCGCTGCGCGCCTTCGGCCGCACGCACGTGCATGGCAAGGGCGTGCGCATCTTCCAGTTCATGAAGGTGCCCACCGCGCGCTTCGGCGAGCACCGCATGTTCGAGCAGCTCGGTCTGCCCATCGAGGGGCTGGGTGACGGCTTCAGCTGGAAGAGCCAGGACCTGGAGCATTCCGCCCAGCTTGCGCGCGACGGCTGGCTGCGTGCGCGCGAGGCCATCCTCGGCGGCGAGAACTTCATGGTGGTGCTCGACGAACTCACCTACCCGCTGATCTATGGCTGGCTGCCGCTGGAGTGGGTGGTGGAGACGCTCAAGGCCCGCCCCGCCCATGTGCACGTGGTCATCACGGGCCGGCGCTGCCCGCCCGAACTCATCGAACTGGCCGACACCGTGACCGAGATGACCAAGGTCAAGCACGCGTTCAACGCCGGTGTGCCGGCGCAGCGCGGCATCGAGGACTGATGCTCGGCTCGGCGCTGTCGCTGCTCGTGGCGCTGGCCGTGGACCGCGTCGTTGGTGAACCGCGCGCGCCCTGGCACCCGGTGGTGTGGATGGGCCGCGCGCTCGGCGCCATGGGCCATCGCATCGCGCCCGTGCGGCAACAGGCCGAGCCGCGTTTCGACGGCGTGCGCTGGACCCTGGGCGTGCTGGGCTGGGGCGCGGGCGCGCTCGTGGTCGTCGCCGTGGCCTGGGCGGCGCAGACTGCGCTGTCGACGCTGAACCCCTGGTGGGCGGCGCTGCTCACGGGGCTGCTGCTCAAGCCGCTGATGTCCTGGCGCCTGCTGCGCGAGGAGGTGCTCGCCGTCGAGTCCGCGCTGTCGCAGTCGTTGGAGCAGGGCCGCGAGCGCCTGTCGTGGCTGGTGAGCCGCGACACGCGCGCGCTCGACGCGTCGGCCGTGCGCGAAAGCGCCATCGAATCCCTGGCCGAGAACCTGAACGACTCGGTGGTGGCGCCGCTGCTCTGGTTTCTGGTGGCCGGTTTGCCAGGCGCGGCGCTCTACCGCTGGGCCAACACGGCCGACGCGATGTGGGGCTACGACGGCCTGCGCCGCGACGCGGACGGTACGGCGCGCGACTGGACCTGGGCCGGCCAGTGGGCCGCGCGCGTGGACGACGTGCTGTCCTGGGTGCCCGCGCGCCTCACGGCGGCCTTGCTGCTGTTCGCGGGCGGTTGCCTCGCCTTGCGCAGCCTGTGGCGCGAGGCGCGCCGCACGCCGTCGCCCAACTCGGGCTGGCCCATGGCCGCGCTCGCGCTCGCGCTGAACCTACGGCTGAGCAAGCCGGGCGTGTACACGCTCAACGCCGAGGGCCGCGCGCCGGAGCCGGCCGACACGACGGCGGCCATCGTGCTCGCGGGGCGCGCGCTGACGGTCGGCCTGGTGCTGCTCGGGGCCATGGCGCTGTTCACCTGGGCCATGGCATGAACACCATGGCCCAGCACGGCGGCACCGACGCCCTCGGCGCGCCCGCGAACGATTTCTCCACCAACGCCAACGCCCTCGGTCCCTGTCCGTCGACGCTGCTGGCCATCGCGCAGGCCGACGCCTCGCGCTACCCCGACCCCACGGGCACGCGCCTGAAAGCCGCGCTGGGCGCGTTCCATGGCGTGGCGCCCGATCGTGTGCTGCTGCTGGCCAGCGCGAGCGAGGGCATCCAGCGCTTCTCGGCCTGGGCCGCGCGATCGCCCGGTTCGCTCGGTGCCACGGCGTGGTTGCCGCCGCACCATTACGGCGACCTCGCGCGCGCGGCCGACGCCTGGGGCCTGGTCCGCACGAACGAGCCCGGCAGGGCGCGGCTGCTGTGGTCCTGCGAGCCCTCGGCGCCGCTGGGCCAGGCAGAGGCAGGCCTTGCCGATCGCGTGAACGCGCTGCGTCCCGATCAGGCCCTGGTGCTCGACCAGGCCTACGCGCCGCTGCGCCTGCAGGGCGAACCCACGCTGAGCGGAACGACGCTGGACCGCGTGTGGCGCCTGGTCTCGCCCAACAAGGCCTTGGGCCTCACGGGTGTGCGCGGTGCCTACGCCATCGCGCCGCTGGCCGCGCGCGAAGCCATGGCTGGCCTGGAGGCCCTGGCGCCCTCATGGCCGCTGGGTGCGCACGCCGAGGCCATGCTGATGGCCTGGACGCAGCCCGCGACGCAGCAATGGCTGCAGGACAGCCTGACCACCTTGCTCGAATGGAAAGCGCAGCAGACCGCCTTGTGCGAATCCCTGGGGTGGACGGTGCTGCCCAGCGAGGCCAACCATTTCGTCGCCCGCCTGCCCGATCCGCATGACGTCGAGCGCCTGAACACACTGCGCCGAGAACACGGCGTGAAGCTGCGCGACTGTGCCTCCTTCGGCCTGCCGGGCCACGTGCGTCTGGGCGTGCGTTCACCCGCCGATCAAGAAGCCCTGCGCGCGGCCTGGCCCCGCACCGGCGGCGGCGACAATGCCGCGCGGTGATGGCCCCACGCCATCGACCCACGAGAGACAAGGACACCCATGCAAGACACCGCCGAACAGACCATCCACCTCATCCCGCGCGCGCCCACTGCGCCCACCGTCCCCGCCACGGCCGAGCGCTGGAGCGTCGACGCCATCGAGGCCCTGTTCGATCTGCCTTTCGCCGACCTGATGCATCGCGCCCAGACCGTGCACCGCGAGCACCACGTCGCAAACGAGGTGGAGCTGGCCACGCTGCTGTCGGTGAAGACCGGCGGCTGCCCCGAGGACTGCGCCTACTGCCCGCAGTCCGTGCACTTCGACACCGGCGTGCAGGCTGGCAAGCTGATGGCCGTGGACGCCGTGCGCGAGGCCGCGCAGCGCGCCAAGGCGGCCGGCGCCACGCGCTTCTGCATGGGCGCGGCCTGGCGCGCGCCCAAGGACCGCGACGTCGAGGCCGTGGCCGAACTGGTGCGCGCTGTCAAGGCCGAAGGCCTGGAGGCCTGCGCCACCCTGGGCATGCTGGCCGAGGGCCACGCCGAGCAACTGCGCGACGCCGGGCTCGACTACTACAACCACAACCTCGACAGCGACCCCGGCTTCTACGGCGACATCATCTCCACGCGCGACTACCAGGACCGCCTGGACACCCTGGCGCGTGTGCGCGGCGCGGGTGTGAAGGTCTGCTGCGGCGGCATCGTCGGCCTGGGCGAATCGCGGCGCCAGCGCGCGGGCCTGGTGGCCCAGCTCGCCAACCTCGAGCCTAGCTACCCCGAGTCCGTGCCCATCAACCACCTCGTCAAGGTGGCCGGCACGCCGCTGGCCGATGAGCCCGACCTCGACCCCTTCGAATTCGTGCGCACCATCGCGGTCGCGCGCATCACCATGCCGCGCGCCAAGGTGCGCCTGTCGGCCGGGCGCCAGCAGATGGGCGAGGCCGTGCAGGCCCTGTGCTTCCTGGCGGGCGCCAACAGCATCTTCTACGGCGACAAGCTGCTCACCACCGGCAACCCCGACGTGGCGGCCGACCAGGCGTTGCTGGACAAGCTGGGCCTGACAACACGAAGGGGCTGAAGCGCATGGCCGCCGTCTGCGTGATGGTGCTCGGCACGAGCAGTGGCGCCGGCAAGAGCTGGCTGGCCACCGCCCTGTGCCGCCACTACGCGCGGCAAGGGCTCAAGGTCGCGCCGTTCAAGGCGCAGAACATGAGCAACAACGCAAGGGTGGTGCAGGGCGGCGAGATCGGCAGTGCCCAGTACTTCCAGGCGCTCGCCGCGCGCGCCGAGCCCGAGGTGCGCATGAACCCCGTGCTGCTCAAGCCCGAGGCCGACACGCACAGCCAGTACGTGCTGATGGGCCGCGTGGACGCCGAGCTCACCGCCTTGCCCTGGCGCGAGCGCGGCGAACGCGCCTGGCCCACGGTGCGGCGCGCGCTGCACGAACTCATCGCCGAGCATGAGGTGGTGGTGATCGAAGGCGCAGGCTCGCCGGCCGAGATCAACCTCATGCCGAACGACATCGTCAACCTGCGCGTGGCGCGCGAGGCGGGCGCGCGCTGCCTGCTGGTCACCGACGTCGACCGTGGCGGCGCCTTCGCCCACCTGTACGGCACCTGGTCGCTGCTGGCCGAGGCCGACCGCGCGCTCATCCGTGGCTTCGTGCTCAACAAGTTCCGGGGCGACGCCGCGCTGCTGCAGCCGGGCCCGCAACAGTTGCAGGACCTCACCGGCGTGCCCATGCTGGGCGTGATCCCCATGCAGTGGCGCCACGGCCTGCCAGAGGAGGATGGAGTTTTCGACGACCGCAGCCACGCCGCCGGCCCGGTGCACACCACCATCGCCGTCGTCGCCTGGCCGCGCATCAGCAACCTCGACGAATTCCAGCCGCTGAAGAACCTGCCCGGCGTGCGCCTGAAATGGGTGCGCTCGCCAGCGGACGGCGCGGGGGCTGACGTGGTCGTGCTGCCCGGCAGCAAGGCCACGGCCGCCGACCTGGACTGGCTGCGCGAGCAGGGCCTGGACCGCTGGGTGGCCGAGCACGCCGCGCGCGGCGGCCGCGTGCTGGGCGTGTGCGGCGGCCTGCAGGTGCTGGGCGAGGCGCTCATCGACACCGAGGGCATCGACGGCAATGCGCCCGGCCTGGGCCTGCTGCCCCTGGTCACCACCTTCGCGCGCGACAAGACCGTGCGCCGCACCGAGGCCGCGTTCACCACGATGCGCGGCCCCTGGGCCGCCTTGTCGGGCGTGGCCGTCAGCGGCTACGAAATCCACCACGGCCAGACCGCGCCGCACCCCGCCATGGTGGCGGCCGGCGCCTTGGCGCACGAGGTGATCCCCGGCCTGGCCTGGCAAAACGCCGACGGCAACGTGCTGGGCCTGTACCTGCACGGCCTGTTCGAGGACGATCGCGTGCTGCGGGCCCTGTTCGGCGCCGCCGCGCCCACGTTGGAGACGGTGTTCGACCGCCTGGCCGACACGCTGCGCGAGCACTTCATTCCCGGCGCGCTGGACGCGCTCATCGCACCATGAACCTGCCGAACCTCCCGAACCTCCCTGAAGTCCCCGACCTGCACGACGAGCCCCTGGCCGCGGCGCTGCAGGCCGCCATGGACAGCAAGACCAAGCCCCTGGGCTCGCTCGGGCGCCTCGAAGCGCTCGCGCAGCGCCTGGGCGCCATCCAGGGCACGGCCACGCCGCGCCTGCACCAGCCGCAGATGCTGGTCTGCGCGGCCGACCACGGCCTGGCGGCGCGCGGCGTCTCGGCCTACCCGAGCGACGTGACCTGGCAGATGGTGGAGAACTTCCTGGCCGGCGGCGCGGCGGTGAGCGTGCTGGCGCGCCAGCACGGCCTGGCGCTCACCGTGGTGGACTGCGGCGTGCGCCACGACTTCGCGCCGCGCGCGGGCCTGCTGGTGCGCAAGGTGGCGCCGGGCACGGCCGACGCGCTCGAGGGCCCGGCCATGAGCGAGGTGCAGCGCGACCAGGCCATCGCGAATGGCGTGGCCACCGTGCGTGGCCTGCCGGGCAACGCGCTGCTGCTCGGCGAGATGGGCATCGGCAACACCTCGGCCGCTTCGCTGCTGCTGGCGCGCCTGGGCGGCTTCGAGGTGGGCGACGTGACCGGCGCCGGCACCGGCCTGGACGCCGACGCCGTGGTGCGCAAGATCGGCGTGCTGCGCGACGTGCTGGCCCGCCACGCCGACGCGCGCGACCCACTGGCCGCGCTGGCCGCGTTCGGCGGCTTCGAGATCGCCACGCTGGTGGGCGCGGTGCTGCAGGCCGCGGCCGAGCGGCGCGTGGTCGTGGTGGACGGCTTCATCGCCAGCGCCGCCGTGCTGGTGGCCAGCAAGCTGCGCCCGCACGTGCTGCAGCGCTGTGTGTTCGCCCACCGCTCGGGCGAGCGCGGCCACGCGCTCATGCTCGCCCACCTGCGCGCCGAGCCGCTGCTCGACCTGGGTCTGCGCCTGGGCGAGGGCTCGGGCGCGGCCCTGGCCTGGCCGCTGCTGCAAAGCGCCTGCGCGCTGCTGGGCGAGATGGCCAGCTTCGCCAGCGCGGGCGTGTCCACCGCCAGCGCCGGGTTGGCCGAAGCGGCCCCAGAGGCCGATGCGGCCGACAAGCCGGCGCGATGAGCCGCTTCATTCGTCATTACCTGCTCGCGCTGCAGTTCTTCACGCGCGTGCCGGTGACGGGCCGGCTGGCCGCCTGGGTGGGCTACAGCCCGGCCATGCTGCGCGCCAGCGCGGCGCATTTTCCCGGCGTGGGCTGGCTGGTGGGTCTGTGGGTGGCGGCGGTCTTCACCGCGTTGCTGTGGGTCTTGCCCGGCGTGGGCGCCGCTCCCTGGGTGGCCGCGCTGGGCGCCACCGTGGCCGGCGTGCTCATGACCGGCGCCTTCCACGAAGACGGTCTGGCCGACCTCGCCGACGGCCTGGGCGGCAGCGCCGACCGCGCGCGGGCGCTGGAGATCATGAAGGATTCGCGCATCGGCAGCTTCGGCGCCATCGCGCTCGTGCTTGCGCTTTTGTGCAAGGTGGCGTTGCTCGCGCTGCTGGCGCAGATCGACCCGCTGCACGCGGTGGCGGCGCTGTTCCTGGCGCAGGTGGTCTCGCGCGCCGCGCCGCTGCCGCTCATCTTCACCTTGTCGCACGTGGGCGACGCGGCCGGCTCGAAAAGCAAGCCACTGGCCGACGCGCTGTCGCCCGCGGCGCTGCTGGCGGGGCTGCTGTGGATGGCGTTGGCGCTGCTGCTGGTGGTGGCGCTGATGCCCGGCATGGCCTGGTGGGCCGGCGTGCTGGGCGCCGCGCTGGGCACCGCCTGGGTGGGGCGCCTGCTGTGGCGCCGCCTGCAGGGCTTCACCGGCGACGGCCTGGGCGCCACGCAGCAGGTGGCCGAAGTGCTGTTCTACCTGGGCGTCGCCATCGCCTTGCCGTTCGAATGAGTTGTTGGATGACGCGCCGATGAAGCTCTGGTTGATCCGCCACGCCGCCGTCGCCCTGCCACCGGGGCTGTGCTACGGCATCACCGACGCGCCCGCGCGCGCCGACGCCACGCTGGCCGCCGCCGAGGCCGTTACCGCCACATTGCCGCGCCACGTGCCGCTGTGGGTGTCGGGCCTGGCGCGCGCGCAGCAACTGGCCGCCGCGCTGCAGCGCCGGCGGCCCGACCTGGGTGCCGCGCGCGTGGAGCCGCGCCTGAACGAGATGGACTTCGGCCGCTGGGAGATGCAGGCCTGGGACGCCATTCCGCGCGCGGCCTTCGACGCCTGGATGGCCGACTTCGCGCACCACCGCTTCGGCGGCGAGGAGTGCACGCAGCGGGTCATCGAGCGTGTGGCCGCCGTGGTGATGGAACTGCACACGGCCGGCATCCGCGAGGCGGCCTGGGTCACGCACGCGGGGGTCATTCGCGGTGCGCACTACCTCCGGGCGCATGGGCCGCGTGTCATCGCGGGCGTGCACGAGTGGCCAGAGCACGTCATCGAGCCGGGTGCCTGTGTCGAGTTGGTGTTTTGACGTCGGTCGGGGCTGAGGGGCGTGCGTTGCGTTTCTCGCCTCTTCCTCGCGAGGGCCGCTGGTGCGTGTGCCCGTTCTCCGGCCCACGCTCGCGCAGAAGCGCCCGAGCGCTCGGGCAGGGTTGGCGTCACCGCCGTGGTTGGCGCGCCCCCTCTGTGGCAAGCGCGAATGGGGCCTGCGCCCGGACACCCACACCATCGACCCCAGTGGCGGATGGGCTGGCCAAAGAAGACCGGACTTCCCGTCACTCGGCACTCGGCGAATAAATGGAATCTGACCCCAATTAAAGGGGGCCCGGATTTCTGGTGGAGCGCTCGGGCGTCACTCTCGACGGATGGTTGGGTTCGCGGGCGCAGGCCCCATTCGCGCTTGCCACAGAGGGGGCGTGCCAACAGCGGTGGTGACGCAGGCCCTGTGGAGCGCTCGGGCGCCTCTGCGCGAGCGTGGGCCGGAGAACGCGGACCACGCCAGCCGTCAGCGCGAGGTCTCAACGAGAAGTCAGCGCGAGGACATGGAGCGAACCGGCCAACTCAGGCAGACAACAAGAACCGTTAAGGTAAGCACATGCTCCGTCGAAGCCTTCTTCTCCTGATCCTGGCCGCCAGCCAGTCCCTCGCCGTCGCGCAGACGTCCCTGCGCGTGCTCACCCACGACTCCTTCGAACTCCCCGCGCCGCTGCTCGCGCAATTCGAGCGCGAGGCCGGCGTGAAGCTGCAGCTCATCAAGGGCGGCGACGCGGGCGAGATGCTCAACCGCCTCATCCTCACGCGCGCCCGGCCCATCGCCGACCTCGTCTTCGGCATCGACAACGCGCTGCTGCCGCGCGCTCGGCAGGCCGGCGTGATCGAGGCTTATGGCGGCCCGGCGGCGCAGCGCGCCAGTGCCGCCGCGTTGGGTGACGGCGTGGTGCCGGTGGACCACGGCTACGTCGCGCTCAACATCGACAAGGCCTGGTTCGCGCAGAAGGGCTTGGCACTGCCGCGCTCGCTCGACGATCTGGCGCAACCCGCCTACAAAGACCTGCTGGTGGTGCCGCACCCGGCCACCTCCAGCCCTGGCCAGGCCTTTCTTCAGGCCACCATCGCCGGCCTGGGCGAAGAGGGCGCCTTCGACTGGTGGGCGCGCCTGCGGCGCAACGGCCTCAAAGTGGTCAAGGGCTGGAGCGAGGCCTACTACACCGAGTTCACCCGCAACGGCGGCGCGCGGCCCATCGTGGTGAGCTACGCCACCAGCCCGGCGGCCGAGGTCTTCTTCAGCAAGACACCACTCGCCGAATCGCCCACGGCCAGCCTGTTCCTGCCGGGTGGCGTGTTCCGCCAGGTCGAGGGCGTGGCCCTGGTCAAGGGTGGTAACCCCGCCGCGCGCGACGCTGCCGGTCGCTTCATCGAATTCCTGCGCTCCGCGCCGGTGCAACAGGCGCTGCAGACCAGCATGTGGATGTACCCCGCCGAGCCCGGCGCGGCGCGCGCCGAGGTGCTGAAACAGCACGCGCCCGAGCCCACGCGCTTCGACAACCCGCCGGCCGATCGCGCGAGCGAGCAACTGCGCGCCTGGCAGGACCGCTGGGTTCGAACGGTTCTGCGCTGACACCTTCATGCGCTTCGCGCTCGCCCTGATCCCGCTGCTGTTCCTGGCGCTCGTCGCCGTGGCGCCCGTGGCGCGCCTGCTGGCCGAGGGCTGGGGCACGGGCGAACTCGGCTTCTGGGCCTTGTGGGCCGACGACTACTTGCGCGGCCGCGTGCTGTGGTCGCTGGCGCAGGCGGGCATCACCTCGGTGGCGGCGTTGCTCGTCGGCGTGCCGCTGGCCTGGGTGCTCGCACGCATTGAGTTCACCGGCCGCGCCCTGGTGCTGCGCGCGCTGATGCTGCCCTTCGTGGTGCCCACGCTGGTGGCGGCCATGGGCGTGCTGGCGCTGGCCGGGCCGCGTGGCGTGCTGGGCGTCGACGGCTCTGGCACGCCCTGGCTTCTGCTGTACGGCAACCTGTTCTTCAACCTGTGCCTGGTGGTGCGCGCGGGTGTGGAGGCCTTCGAGCACGTGAGCGGCACGCGCGTGGCCGCCGCGCGCACGCTGGGCGCCTCGCCCTGGCGCGTGTTCCGGCGCGTCGAATGGCCCGAGGCGCGGCCCTGGCTCGCTTCAGCCGCTTGCCTGGTGTTCCTGTACTGCCTCTCGGGTTTCGGGCTGGCGCTGGTGCTGGGCGGGCAGCGCTGGGCCACGGCCGAGGTGGAGATCTACACCCTGGTGGCGCACGAACTGGCGCTGGGCCAGGCCGGTGTGCTGGCGGTGTGGATGCTGCTGCTCAACGGCGCGGTGGCGCTGATCTACGCCTTCATCGAACAGCGCCTGGCCGCGCCCGCGCGTGCGGTGCCCATCCCGCTCCGCGCGGTGGCTTCACGCGGCGATCGCCTGGCCGTGGCGGCGCTGCATGCCACGCTGTTCGCGCTGGCCGGGGCGCCGCTGCTGGCCTTGCTGTTGCGCACCGCGCCCGCGCTGCTCGACGGCGCGGCCTGGGCCGTGCTGCGCGATCCTGCCACGCTGCAGGCCCTGTTCAACACGCTGCGCTTCAGCGCCATGGCGCTCGCGCTGGCCCTGGTGCTGGGCGTGGCGCACGCGCTGTCGGCGCAGGGCTTGCGGCGCCTGGGCCTGGCCTGGCGCGCGGCGGCCTTCCTGCCCTTCGTGGTGTCGCCCGTCACGGTGGCCTTCGGGCTCTTGCTGCTCTACCCGGCATTCACCGCCAGCCTGCCGCTGTTGGTGGCCGCCTACGCGCTCATCGCCTACCCCTTCATCGCGCGCGCCCTGGCCGCCGCGCTGGATGCGCTGCCGCCGTCGCTGGCGCAGGCGGCGGCCACGCTGGGCGCCTCGCCCGCGCGTGTGGCCTGGCGCGTCACCCTGCCGCTGGTGGCACCCGCGTTGCGGCGCGGCACCGCCTTTGCCGCCGCCACCATGCTCGGCGAATTCGCGGTCTCGCTCTTTTTGTCGAGGCCCGAATGGCTCACGCTCACCACCCTGATCCACCAACGCCTGGGCCGCCCGGGCGAGACCAACCTGCAGGCCGCGCTGGTGCTGGCGCTGCTGCTGCTGGCGCTCGCCCTTGCGGCCTTCGTGCTCATTGAAGGCGGCACGCGCCGCCAGGCACCACCCCATGCTCGAACTGCGTGACATCCACCTGCGCTGGGACCGGCGCCCGCTGCTCGACGGCGTGAACCTGCGCGTGGACGCGGGCCACACCGTGGCGTTGCTCGGGCCCTCGGGCAGTGGCAAGAGCACGCTGCTCAAGATCGTGGCCGGCATCGAGACGCCCGAGCGTGGCAGCGTGTGGTTCGACGGCGAGGACATCACGCGCACGCCGCCGCACCGGCGCGGCTTCGCGCTCATGTTCCAGGACTTCGCGCTGTTCCCGCACCTGGACGTGCGCGACAACGTGGCCTTCGGGCTCGTCGAACAGCGCGTGCCCCGGCGCGAGGCGCGCGAGCGCGCGCAGGCCCTGCTCACGCGCTTCGGCCTGGGTGCGCACGCCCAGGCGCGGGTGTGGACACTCTCGGGCGGCGAGCAGCAGCGTGTGGCGCTGGCGCGCGCGCTCATCACGCAGCCGCGCGCGCTGCTGCTCGACGAACCCTTTTCCGCGCTGGACGCCGCGCTGCGCGAGCAACTGCGCGCCGAGTTTCGCGATCGCATCGCGGAGGCCGGCATGGCCGCCATCCTCGTCACGCACGACGAGGCCGAGGCGCGCGCGATGGCGCAGCAGGGCTGGGGACTGCACGAGGGCAAGCTGCGCTCGCTGTGGTGAGCTAAGCTGTGCCCGCACCCGATCGGGGTGGTCACCGGAGCACGCGCATGGGCTGGTTTTCCAAGGCACCCACGGGGTTCTTCCTCAGCACCACCACGCCCCCGGGCGTGGAACGCGGCCAGATGCTGGGCGTGGTGCACGGCGAGGCCATCATCGGCGCCAACATCTTCCGCGACATGTTCTCCTCCATCCGCGACGTGGTGGGCGGCCGAGCGGGCGGCTACGAGCGTGCCCTCTCGGGCGCGCGCGACGCGGCCGTCGAAGACCTCATCGAGTCCGCGAAGGAACTGGGCGCCAACGGCGTCATCGGCATCGACTTCGACTACGAGGTGCTCGGCGAGGCCAACGGCATGATGATGGTGGCGGTGAGCGGGACGGCGGTGAAGCTGTGACTGTGTGCGTTATATTGCACTGAATTTTGTGCAGATTTCAGTACTTCCAGGAGCATTTCATGCCGCTACATGTCAGTGACATCCTGCCGTTCTCGGAAGCCCGAAGCCAGTTGTCCCGCCTGGTGGACGAGGTGCAGCAGGGCGCCGAGAAAATCATCACCAAGAACGGTGAACCGGCCGTGGCGTTGATCGACGCGCGCCGGCTCGACCACTACCACCGGCTGGAGCGGGCCCGCATCCACCTGCTGTTGCTGGAAGATGTGGTCAAGGGCCTGGACGACGTGGATGCCGGACGCACCCTGCCCGCTGATGAGGCCATGAAGATGCTGCGCCAGCGCCGTCGCGGGTCCAAGGCCTGATGCGCATCCGCTTCACCGCCAACGTCCTGGCCAATCTGGACGCCATCGACGCTTTTCTGATCGAGAACGGAAACCCTTACGGCCATGACGGCTTGCTGGCGGAACTGGAGGACGTCGTGCTGCCCAACCTTCAACGGTTTCCGCGCATGGGCCGCTTGTTTATCGAGCGCGTGCCCGACAGCGTCGAAGCGCAGCGTCTGCATGAGGCCATCACGCGGCGCCTGTCGCCGGGTGACCAGATCCGCGAGTACGTGATGGACGACCACCTGTTGCTCTATCGCGTGAACGACCAGGGCGTCGACCTGCTGGCCATTCGCCACCACAAGCAACTGGCGTTCGACATGCAGGACTTCCTGCACACGCCTCGCTGAGGACGCGGAAGCGATCCGCCGCCGGGCCGTCCCAAGGCGGATCAGCCCCCTCGGGGGGCAGCGACCCGCGCAGCGGCGGAGCGTGGGGGCACGATCGATCCGCCGCCGGGCCGTCCCAAGGCGGATCAGCCCCCTCGGGGGGGGCAGCGACCCGCGCAGCGGCGGAGCGTGGGGGCACGACCGATCCGCCGCCGGGCCGCCCCAAGGCGGATCAGCCCCCTCGGGGGGCAGCGACCCGCGCAGCGGCGGAGCGTGGGGGCATCGCTTCAAGCCTCGATCTGCATCGCCGGCCGCGCCTGCACCCGCGCCAGCCAGGCCTGCACGTTCGGGTGCTTGTCGATCGGCGCGCCGATGTACGCGCTGTAGCCGATCACCGAACCCACCGACAGATCCACCAGCGAGTACGCCTCGCCCAGCATCCAGGGCTGGCGGGCCAGGCGCGCGTCGATCAGGGCCAGCAACTGGTCCATGGCCTGGTGGCCGGCTTGGCCGTGGGCGTCGTCGGGTGTTCCCATGTCGCGCGCGGCCTGCAGGCGGATGAGCTGCGCGCCGTAGGTGACGTAGGCCCAGGTGCACCACGAGAACGCCTGCAACTGCGCCGGCGTGCCCGCGGCCGGCCACAGGCCGCGCTCCACGCCGTAGCGCTCGCCCAGCCACAGCTCCATGGCCAGGGCCTCGAACATCGGTGCGCCGTCCACCGTCATCGTGGGCACCTTGCCGTTGGGGTTGAGCGCCAGGAATTCGGGACGGCGCTGTTCGCCGGTGGTGATGTCGACCTTCACGCGCTCGTGCGGCACGCCCAGTTCGGCGAGGGCGCAGGCGATGGGGGTGGCGCTGGACATGGGGTGCCAGTAGAGGACGAGGGACATGGCGGGCTCCTGAAATGAAGGGGTTGAAACCGGGCCGGCAGGCGCCGGATCCGTGGGACGGACTGTCTCAGCCATTGCGGACAGAATCCGCCCTCGATAAGAGCTAGAGTGCGTTCCATGCTGAGTTCGTCTTCCCGATTGCTGCGGCTGCTCTCTCTGCTGCAGACGCGGCGCCACTGGAGCGGCGCCGAACTGGCCGAGCGGCTGGCGGTGAACCCGCGCACCTTGCGTCGCGATATTGATCGCCTGCGCGAACTGGGCTACCCCATCCACGCCAGCAGCGGCGTGGCCGGCGGCTACGCGTTTCGCGCCGGGCAGGCGCTGCCGCCGCTGCTGCTGGACGACGAGGAAGCGCAGGCCGTTGCCATCGCCCTGCAGACCGCCGCGGCCGGCACGGTGAGCGGGGTGGAGGAGGGCTCGCTGCGCGCGCTGGTGAAGCTGGAGCAGGTGATGCCCGCGCGCCTGCGCCGGCGCCTGGAGGCGCTGCGGTCGACCATCCTGCCGCTGGAGAGCCTGCGGCCCACTGTGGACGCGGGCGCGCTCGCCAGCCTGGCGCTGGCCTGCCGAGACCAGTTGCGCGTTGCCTTCGCCTACCGCGACAGCCGGGGCCAGGACACGGCGCGCACGGTGGAGCCGCAAGGCCTGGTGCACACCGGCAGCCGCTGGTACCTGGTGGCCTGGGACCCGGCGCGCGAGGACTGGCGCACCTTTCGCCTGGACCGCATCGAAGGCGCGCCGACGCCAGGCCCGCACTTCGCGCCGCGCGCGGGGCCCGAGGGCGGTGACCTGCGCGCCTACGTGTCGCGCTCGATCGGGGTGTCGGCCTACGTGGAGCAGGCGCGCGTGGTGCTGCACAAGCCCCTGGCCGAGATGGCGCGGCAGATTCCGCCCACGGCGGCGCGGCTGGAAGCGCTGGACGACGCGCGCTGCGTGATGCACAGCGGCGCGAACCACCTGGAGTCGCTGGCCTACTGGCTGATGGCGCTGGACGTGGAGTTCGAGGTGCTGGAGCCGCCCACGCTCAAGGCCCTGCTGGAGAAGGCGAACGCGCGCGTGGCGCGGGCGCTGGCGCGGTCGGCGGGAGGGCCGGGCTGAGCCTCACCCCCCACGCAGCGCCTTCAACAACTTCTGCCCCGCGCGCCCATTGGCCTCCCAGCCCAGCCGCGTCTGTTCGGCCCGCACGGCGGTGCGCGTCTTCTCGCCCAGCAGACCATCCACCTCGCCGATGTCGTGTCCGCGCGCGAGCAGCAGGGTCTGCAACTCGCGGCGCTCGGCGCGCGTGAGGCCCAGGTCGTCGGTGGGCCAGGGCGTCACGAAGGGGCCACCGCCGCGCAGGCGGTCAGCCAGGTGGGCGATGGCCAGGCCGTAGCTCTCGGCCGCGTTGTAGCTGTAGATGGCGTCGAAGTTGCGCGTGACGAGGAAAGCCGGGCCCTTGGCGCCCGCGGGCGTGAGCAGGCCCAGGCTCAACTCGGGCGGCACAGGCGTGCCGTCGATGCGTGTGACGCCGCGCGCGGCCCATTCGGTGCCGGGGCGCTTGGTGCGCCGGCCTTCGCCCAGCACGGACATGCCCTCGGGGAGCTTCACCTCGAAGCCCCAGGGCAGGTCGTTGCGCCAACCCGCGCGCTGCAGGAAGTTCGCGGTGGAGGCCAGCGCGTCGGGGATGCTGTCGATCAGGTCGGCGCGGCCATCGCCATCGAAGTCCACCGCCAGGCGCTCATAGGTGCTGGGCATGAACTGCGTGTGGCCGAAGGCGCCGGCCCAGGAGCCCTGCAAGCGCTCGGGCGGGAAGTGCCCGGCCTGCAGCAGGCGCAGCGCGGAATAGAACTCGGTGCGGAAGTAGGCCTGGCGCCGGCCGAAGCACGACAGCGTGGCCAGCGACTGCACGATGGGCGTCTTGCCGAAGCCCTGGCCGTAGTTGCTCTCCACGCCCCACACGGCCACCACGGTGGCCGGGTCCACGCCATAGCGCTGCTGCACGCGTTGCAACAACTCGGTGTTGGCCTGCAGGCGCTGCGCGCCTTCGTCCACGCGCTGCGGGTCCACCAGCACGGTGAGGTAGTCCCAGATCGGCGTCTTGAACTCGGGTTGCGCGTCCAGGTTGCCGATGACCGACATCATGGGTTGCAGCGTGTCGGTGTGGGCGCGGTAGGTGGTCTCGTTGACGCCGTTGGCCTGGGCCGTGGGGCGCAGGCCGTTCAGGCACTGGCGGAAATCGCTGTCGTTGGTTTGGGCGAAGGCGGGGGCCGCCAGGGTGGCCAGTGCGGCCGTGAAGCAGAGGGTGCTGAGTCGTTGCATGGGGATGGGGTCACCCGGGGGCGGAAAAGTTCAGGTGGGCGTCGGATCAGGCCGGCCAGGTGCTGCCGTGCTCGGGCACCAGCGCGGGCCAGCCCAGTTCATGTTCGACGCGCAGGCGCAGTGCGTCGGCGGCATCCATGTCGCCGTGCGTGACGAAGGTGCGCCGCGGCGCCTGCGGCAGGGAGCGCAGCCAGGCCATGAGTTGATCGGCGTCAGCGTGTGCGGAGCCGGCGGTGAGTTGCACCACCTCGGCACGCACCGGCCATTGCTGGCCGAAGATGCGCAGGCTTTTGACGCCGCCGGCCAGCAGTGCGCCGCGCGTGCCCGGGGCCTGGTAGCCGGCGAGCACCACCATGGCGCGGTGGTCGTGCAGGTGCTGCGTGAGGTGATGCAGCACGCGCCCGCCCGTGGCCATCCCGCTGGCGGCCAGGATCACCTTGGGTCCGTGACGTTGCGCGATGGCCTTGGACTGCTCCACGCTGGTCACCAGGTGCGCGGTGCGTTCCATCTCGCGGCATTGCGCGGCGTCCAGGCGGTGTTGGCCCACATGGCGCTCGTACAGCTCGGTGGTCGCCACGGCCATGGGGCTGTCAAGGTAAACCGGCAGGCCGTGCGGCAGATCGCCACGGGCCTTCAGGCGCGCAATGGCCAGCAGCACGGCCTGCGCGCGGCCCACCGCGAACACCGGCACCACGGCCGTGCCGCCGCGCGCGGCCGCGCGCGCGAGCGCCGGGCCCAGTTCGGCGAGCAGGTCTTCCGTCGGGTGCAGGCGGTTGCCGTAGGTGGACTCGCACACCACCACGTCAGCCGCGGGCGGCGGCTCGGGTGGCAGCATCAGTGCGTCGTCGGGCCGGCCCAGGTCGCCCGAGAACAGGAGGCGGCGCCCACCCACTTCCAGCAACACGCTGGCCGCGCCGAGGATGTGGCCCGCGCCGCTGAAGTGGGCTGTCCAGCCGGGCAGGGGCTGGAAAGCCTCGTGCGGGCGTGCCGTGTGCAGCAACTTCAGGCTGCGGCGTGCATCGTCTTCGGTGTACAGGGGCAGGGCCGGGTGGTGCTTGCTGAAGCCCTTGCGGTTGGCGTATTCGGCTTCTTCTTCCTGCAGGTGCCCGCTGTCGGGCAGCATCACGTGCAGCAAGTCGCGCGTGGCCGAGGTGCACCAGGCCTTGCCCTTGAAGCCCTGCTTGGCCAGCAGCGGGAAATGGCCACTGTGGTCGATGTGCGCGTGCGTGAGCAGCACGGCGCCGATGTCGCCCGGCGGTACAGCCAGGGGTTCGCGGTTGCGCAAACGGTATTGCTTGTAGCCCTGGAAGAGACCGCAATCCACCAGCAAGCGCTGGCCGTTGTGCTCCACGAGGTACTTGGAGCCGGTGACGGTGCCCGCGCCGCCGAGAAAACGAATGCTCACGCCCATGCGGGGCATCTTAGCCGCGCACTCGTGGGCGGCCGATTCACACCGCGTCAGGCCAGGGCGCTGTCCAGCCAGATCATGAAGATGAAGCCCGCCAGCAACGTTGCGCTGGCCGCGCCTTCGAAGCCGTTGCGGTGCGTCTCGGGAATGATCTCGTGGCTCACCACGAAGATCATGGCGCCGGCGGCCAGCGCCAGGCCCAGCGGGTAGAACACCGGCACGCTGCCCAGCACCACCACGCCCAGCAAGGCGCCCAGCGGTTCGGCCAGGCCGGTGAGGGCGGCCACGCCCCAGGCCTTGCCCGCGCTCAGGCCCAGGGTGCGCAGGGCCATGGCCACGATCAGGCCTTCGGGCATGTTCTGCAGTCCGATGGCCAGGGCCACGGCGGCGCCGTCGTGCACGGCGTCGTCGCCGGCCGGGCCCGCGTAGGCCGCGCCCACGGCCAGGCCTTCGGGCACGTTGTGGATCATCAGGGCCAGCACCATCAGCCAGGCGCGCTGCGAGGCCGCGTCGCGCGGCAGCCAGGCGCTGGTGTGGGTGTTGGCGGCCGGCGGCAGCACGGCGTGTTCGTGGGGCAGGGCGCGGTCGATGGCGAGCATCATTCCCATGCCCAGGGCCAGGCCGGCACCGCTGAGCAGGGCGCTCCAGCCGCCATCGCCCACCAGGGCGCGGCTGGCGTCCAGCGAGGGCAGCAGCAAGGCGAAGACCGCCGCCGCCAGCATGACCCCGGCCGAGAAAGCCATGAAGGCCGATTCCTGCCGCTTGCCGATGCGCTGCACCACGAACACCGGCAGCGCGCCCACGGCGGTGGCCACGGCCGCCAGCAGCGAGGCCTGCACGCCCGCCACCAGGGCGCTGCCACCCTCCACCGCCAACCACCAGGCGCGCGTGGGCGCCCAGAAGGTGGAGCCGGCCGCGATGCCGGCCATCACCAGCAGGCCAGCCGCCAGCGCCAGCAGCGCGTTGCGCAGGGCGTGGGCGGGCACGGGCAACTCGAGCTGCTGCAACTGGGCCCAGACGGGCTGGATCTGGCGGATGAGGGTGGACATGGGATGGCTCGATGAAAATGAGCGGTTAGTTTGGCAAAAACTATCGAAGATGACCAATCGATGTTGACAATCGCGCACATAGGACTTCGCGACCCCCCCTCGACACAAGGAAGGACAAGTGATGCGACTCAAAGGCTCCTGCCATTGCGGCAAGGTCCGCTTCACCGTGGAATCGCACGAGCCCGTTCCCTTCATGCGCTGCTACTGCTCCATCTGCCGCAAGACCGCGGGCGCGGGCGGCTACGCCATCAACCTCGGGGCGGCGGTGCAGGGCATGAAGGTGAAGGGCAAGCGCCACTTGCGCATCTACCGGGCCCGGTTGCCCGCGGACGACGGCCAGGGCACGCACAAGAGCAGCGCGCGGCGCTACTTCTGCGGCCTCTGCGGCAGCGCGCTGTGGCTGTGGGACCCGACCTGGCCCGAGCTGGTGCACCCGCACGCCAGCGCCATCGATACGCCGCTGCCCGTGCCGCCAGAGAACGTGCACTGCATGGTCGGCTCGCGGGCGCCCTGGGTACGCGTGGAAGGTGGCATGGACGATCCGCGCTTCGACGAGTATCCCGACATGTCGTTGGCCGAATGGCACCGCGACAAGGGCCTGAGCGCCTGAGAAGGTGTGAAAACACCGCACCCCCCCTGTCGTTCCAACTCGATCACCTCATGATCCTCTGCGCTGCCGCGCGGTCCGCCAGCGCGTGGGCGCGCGCCAGGCGGTCGCGCAGGGCGGGGTGCGTGGGCTCGGGCGGCAGGCCCATGCCCGGCAGTGCCGGCGCGTGCAGCTTGGCCAGCACGCGCGGCATGGCCCGCGGGTCGCGGCCCGCAAGCCGCAACAGCGCGATGCCGCGCGCGTCGGCCAGCAATTCCTGTTCGTGCAGCAGCTCGATGGCGTCGTGCGCCACGCTTGAATCGGGCCGCAGCGTGGCCAGGCGGGCGCGCACCTGGGCGATGCCGGTCTGCATAATGCCCACACGCAGTTGCATATCGCAGGCTTCGGCCAGGCCATCTCGCACTTCGACGTGGGCCAGTTCGTGCGCGATCACGGCTGCGAGCTCGTCCTCGTTGAGGCCGTGGCGCGGGTCCCACAGGGCGTTGGCGAGGATGACCACGCCGTGATCGGCCGCGAAGGCGTTGAGCTCGCGGTCGTTCAGCACCAGCAACTTCACCGGCGGGCGTTCGCGCAGGCTCGGCGATGCGGCCACGAGCTGGTCCAGGATCGTCTGCAAGCGTGGTGGCACGGGCAATGCCGGGCGGTCTCGCATCAGGGTCGCGATCTGTTCCTCGTCGAGTTCGCGCTGCTCGGCGGTGCGTTGCGCATCGTCGTGGCAGGCCGGCTGCGCCGCGGTCGGCCAGGCGATTCCCCATCCTGCCAGCAGCAGAACCGTTTCCATGAAACGACGTATACGGTTCATACGATTTATACCGTTCGATAGCGCCGTTGTACGCCTGTTCGGGCGCCGTGAACAGGGGCAAAGAAAAAGCGACGCCTGGGCGTCGCTTTTTCTTGGGGTCGGGTGCAGTCAGCTGAAGAAATCCTTCGCCTTCTCGAACCACCCCTTGTCGTTCGGGCTGTGCTTGTGCCCGCCCTTCTTGAAGGACTCGTCGAGTTCCTTCAGCAGCTTGCGCTGGTGCTCGGTGAGCTTCACCGGCGTCTCCACCGCCACGTGGCAGTACAGGTCACCGGGGTAGCTGCTGCGCACGCCCTTGATGCCCTTGCCGCGCAGTCGGAAGGTCTTGCCGCTCTGCGTGCCTTCGGGCAGGTCTATGGTGGCCTTGCCTTGCAGCGTGGGCACGTCGATCTCGCCGCCCAGGGCGGCGATGGTCATGCTCACGGGCACCTGGCAGTGCAGGTCGTCGCCGTCGCGCTCGAAGATGTCGTGCTTGCGCAGGCGGATCTCGATGTAGAGGTCACCCGCCGGGCCGCCGTTCTGGCCGGGCTCACCGTTGCCGGTGGAGCGGATGCGCTGGCCGTCGTCGATGCCGGCCGGGATCTTGATCTCCAGCGTCTTCTGGCGCTTGATCTTGCCCTGCCCGTGGCAGGTGGTGCAGGGCTCGGGGATGACCTTGCCGCGCCCCTGGCAGGTGGGGCAGGTCTGCTGCACGCTGAAGAAGCCCTGGCGCATCTGCACCACGCCCTGGCCGTGGCAGGTGCCGCAAGTCTTGGCGCTGGTGCCGGGCTTGGCGCCGCTGCCGTGGCAGGTGTCGCAGTCGTCCCAGCTGGGGATGCGGATCTGCGTTTCCTTGCCGTTGGCGGCCTCTTCCAGGCTGATCTCCATGGCGTAGGACAGGTCCGCGCCGCGGTACACCTGCCGGCCGCCTGCGCCGCCGCGGCGCGCGCCACCGAAGATGTCGCCGAAGATGTCGCCGAAGGCGTCACCGAAACCGCCGAAGCCCTCGGCGCCGCCCGGGCCGCCGCGCATGTTGGGGTCGACGCCGGCGTGGCCGTACTGGTCGTAGGCGGCCTTCTTCTGCGCGTCCGAGAGCATCTCGTAGGCCTCCTTGGCCTCCTTGAATTTCTCTTCGGCGCCCTTGGCCGCATCGCCCTGGTTGCGGTCGGGGTGGTGCTTCATCGCGAGCTTGCGGTACGCCTTCTTGATCTCCTCGTCGGAGGCGTTCTTGGGCACGCCGAGCACTTCGTAATAGTCGCGTTTGGCCATGGTCTCTGGGGCTTGTGTTTGAACACGAACGCCGCGTCAGCTTGCGCGGACGCGGCGGTGTGGCGGATGTCGCGGCGCGATCAGCCTTTCTTGACTTCCTTCACCTCGGCGTCGACGACGTCGTCATCGGCCGGCCTGGCGGCCTGCGGCTGGGCGTCGGCGGCCCCCGCCTCGGCACCGGCCTGTTCGGCCTGCTGCGCGGCGTAGACCTTCTCGCCCAGCTTCTGGCTGGCGGTCATCAGCTCGGTGGTCTTGGCCTCGATCGCGTCCTTGTCCTCGCCCTGGACGGCTTCTTCCAGGGCCTTGATCGCGTCCTCGATGGCAGACTTCTCGCCGGCCTCGAGCTTGTCGCCGTGCTCGCCCAGGCTCTTCTTCACGCTGTGCACCATGGCCTCGGCCTGGTTGCGCGACTGCACGAGCTCGACCTTCTTCTTGTCCTCGGCCGCGTTGAGCTCGGCGTCCTTCACCATCTGCTGGATCTCGGCTTCGGACAGGCCCGAGTTCGCCTTGATGGTGATCTTGTTTTCCTTGCCGGTGCCCTTGTCCTTGGCGCCCACGTGCAGGATGCCGTTGGCGTCGATGTCGAAGGTCACCTCGATCTGCGGCAGGCCGCGCGGCGCGGCGGGAATGCCCTCGAGGTTGAATTCGCCGAGCAGCTTGTTGCCGGCGGCGATCTCGCGCTCGCCCTGGAACACCTTGATGGTCACGGCCGGCTGGTTGTCGTCGGCGGTGGAGAACACCTGCGAGAACTTGGTCGGGATCGTGGTGTTCTTGGCGATCATCTTGGTCATGACGCCGCCCATGGTCTCGATACCGAGCGACAGCGGGGTCACGTCCAACAGCAGCACGTCCTTGCGGTCACCCGAGAGCACCTGGCCCTGGATGGCGGCACCGACGGCCACGGCTTCGTCGGGGTTCACGTCCTTGCGCGGCTCCTTGCCGAAGAACTCCTTGACCTTCTCCTGCACCTTGGGCATGCGCGTCATGCCGCCGACGAGGATGACGTCGTGGATCTCGCCCACGCTCACGCCGGCGTCCTTGATGGCCGTGCGGCAGGGCGCGATGGTGCGCTCGATCAGCTCTTCCACCAGGGCTTCGAGCTTGGCGCGCGTGAGCTTGATGTTCAGGTGCTTCGGGCCCGAGGCATCGGCCGTGATGTAGGGCAGGTTGATGTCGGTGGCGGCCGAAGACGACAGCTCGATCTTGGCCTTCTCGGCGGCTTCTTTCAGGCGCTGCAGGGCCAGCACGTCCTTGCTCAGGTCGACGCCCTGTTCCTTTTTGAACTCGGAGATGATGTGATCGATGATGCGCTGGTCGAAGTCTTCACCGCCCAGGAAGGTGTCGCCGTTGGTGGAGAGCACCTCGAACTGCTTCTCGCCATCGACGTCGGCGATCTCGATGATGGACACGTCGAAGGTGCCGCCGCCTAGGTCATACACCGCGATCTTGCGGTCGCCCTTGTCCTGCTTGTCCAGGCCGAAGGCCAGGGCCGCGGCGGTGGGCTCGTTGATGATGCGTTTCACATCGAGGCCGGCGATGCGGCCGGCGTCCTTGGTGGCCTGGCGCTGCGCGTCGTTGAAGTACGCGGGCACCGTGATCACCGCTTCGGTGACCGGCTCGCCCAGGTAGTCCTCGGCGGTCTTCTTCATCTTGCGCAGGATGTCGGCCGAGACCTGCTGGGCCGAGATCTTCTTGCCGCGCACCTCCACCCAGGCGTCGCCGTTGTCGGCGGCCACGATGGAGTAGGGCATCAGGTCGATGTCCTTCTGCACTTCCTTCTCGGCGAACTTGCGGCCGATCAGGCGCTTGATGGCGTACAGCGTGTTCTTGGGGTTGGTGACGGCCTGGCGCTTGGCCGAGGCGCCGACCAGCACCTCACCGTCTTCCTGGTAGGCGACGATCGATGGCGTGGTGCGTGCACCCTCGCTGTTCTCAATCACCTTGGTGTTGTTGCCTTCCATGATGGCCACGCACGAGTTCGTGGTGCCGAGGTCGATGCCGATGATGCGTCCCATGGGTTTCTCCGTCCGAATGTGGAAATGCTTGTGAAAGCGATGTGCGAAAGGTGTGGATAAGCGGTGGGCTTTTCAAGTCCGGATGTGGACAAGTTATTTGGGCGCCGCCACGGTGACCAGGGCCGGGCGCAGCACGCGATCGGCGATGAGGTAGCCCTTCTGGAGCACCGTGACCACGGTGTTGGGCTCCTGGTCGGCTGGCACCATGCTGATCGCCTGGTGCTGGTGGGGGTCGAACTTGCTGCCGGCGACGGGCGCGATCTGCACGACCTTGTGGCGCTCCAGCGCGCTCTTGAGCTGCTTGAGCGTGGCCTCGGTGCCTTCGCGCAACTGCTCGCGCGTGGCCTCCTGGACGGCCAGGCCGGCTTCCAGGCTGTCGGCCACGGCCAGCAGGCTCTCGGCGAAGCTCTCCACCGCGAACTTGCGGGCCTTGCTGACTTCTTCCTCGGCGCGGCGGCGGGCGTTCTCGGCCTCGGCCTTGGCGCGCAGGTACTGGTCGGCCAGATCGGTGTTCTGCGCCTTCAGGGTGACCAGTTCGGCCTGCAGGCCGGCCTGTGCCTCGGCCTCGCCGGCCGCCTGGGCGGCTTCGGCCTCTTCGGGGCTCACTGGCATCTGTGGCGCGGTGTTGTCCTGGGGCGGCGGGGCGTTGGGGGGCGTCTGGCTCATCGTTGCGGTGGTTCTTGCGGTTCGTGAACAGGGGTGTCTGGGGGCGGTTTGCCCGACAAGTCGGGCACATGGGGCCGGTTTGGCGGAATTCAAGGGGCGCCCGTGCGCCAGGGGTTCGCGGGGCAGAATCGGCGGTTTTTACCGCCAACGAACCTCAGCATGAAACTGATCCGCCACGGCCTGCCCGGCGCCGAGTCTCCCGGTCTGATCGACGCCAGCGGCACGCCGCGCGACCTTTCGGGGGTAGTGGCCGACATCGCGCCGGCCACGCTGGGCCCGGATTCTATGGCCCGACTGGCCGCGCTCGACCCTTTGAAGCTGCCGCCCGTGCCCTCGGGCACCCGCCTGGGGCCCTGCGTGGGCGGGGTGGGCAACGTCATCGGCATCGGCCTGAACTACGCCGACCACGCCGCCGAGGCGGGCCTGAAGGTGCCGGGCGAGCCCATCGTCTTCAACAAGCACGCGGGCGCCCTCAGCGGGCCGAACGACGATGTCTGGCTGCCGCCGGGCGCGCTCAAGCTCGACTGGGAGGTCGAGTTGGGCGTGGTCATCGGCCAGCGGGCCTTTCACGTGGGCGAGGGGGAGGCCCTGTCGCACGTGGCCGGCTACTGCCTGCTCAATGACGTGTCCGAGCGGGCCTACCAGATCGAACATGAGGGCCAATGGGTGAAGGGCAAGAGTTACCCCACGCATTGCCCCATCGGCCCCTGGCTGGTGACGCCCGACGAACTGGGCGACCCGCAGGACGTGGAACTGTGGCTGGAGGTGAATGGCACGCGCCGCCAGAACGGCAGCACGCGCACCATGGTGTTCGGCGTGGCCACGCTGGTGAGCTACCTGAGCCGCTTCATGGCCCTGCAGCCCGGCGACGTGATCGCCACCGGCACGCCCCCCGGCGTGGGCATGGGGCACAAGCCGCCGCTGTACCTGAAGGCGGGCGACGTGATGGTGCTGGGCGGGCGGGCGCTGGGCGAGCAGCGTCAGGTGGTGGTGAAAAGCCCGGCTTCTTAAGCCCGGGCGCGCGCCGACGGTTGGCGCTGGTGCCAGCGGCTGGCAAAGCCGCGCATTTCGCCCATGCGGCGCACCAGGTCGGCGCCTTGCGTCGTGAGGCGGTAGCCCGTGCCGTTGTGGTCGACGAGCCGCGCGGCGCGCAGTTCCTTGATGCGGGTGTTGAGCGTATTGGGCGTGACGCCGCCCACGCTGTCCTGCAGCAGGCGAAAGGTCTGCGGGTGGCCATCGGCCAGGGCCCAGAGCACGCGCATGGCGTAGCGCGATTCCAGCAGTTCGAACAGCTGGTTCACGGCTTCCTGGTCCTTGCTCATGGGCGGTCTCCTGGCGGCCTGCACAAGGCGTGTCGCGCTGTGTCAACTCGTGTCAGCACTATAGGCAGCAACGCGCCCGCTACCAAGTTGCTAGCTGTGTGCGGCGCAGCATTGTGGCGCCGCGTTCACCCGGGTTTGCCCCGATGGGCGTGCGCGGCGCGGCGCTTCAGATGGCGTCGTCGCCCAGGCCCTGCGCGGGGCCGCGGCGGTACACCTTGCGCAGCAGGCCGATGAGGGTCCGCACCTCGTCGGGCGTGAGCGCGGAAGTGGCCTCGCCTTCGAGTTCGGTGGCCGTGGCCTGGGCCTGGCGGTGCAGCTTCTGGCCGGCGGCGGTGAGGTGCAGGCCCTGGGCCCGGCGGTCGCTGGGGTGGGGCTTGCGCACCACCAGCTCGCGCGCCTGCAGCGCCTTGACCATGCCCACCAGGTTGGGCGGCAGGATGTCCAGCGCCGCGCAGATCTGTCGCGAGGTGACGCCGGGGTTGTGGGCGATCACGCTGAGCACCGAGAAATCCACCGGCCGCAGGCCGTAGGGCGCCATGCGGCGCAGGAACACGGCGATGACCGTGAGCGCCGCGCGCCGCGCGTTGTAGCCCACCAGGGTTTCCAGGAAGCGGGTGTCGGGCAGGCCGTCGCCCGCGCTGGCGGCCTCGTCGGCGGGCGTGGCGCCCTTGCGCGCGCCCCGGGGGCGGCGCATGGCGTTGGCGATGGAGGTGTCGGTCATCCAGCGTTGGGCGGGTTCAGCTGCACAGCGCCTTGATGTCCTCGGGCACGGGGATGGCGCGAATGCGCGAGGCGTCGGCCGGGTCGCGCTCGCAGAAGGCGCGCACCTCGGTGCCTTCGCACAGCAGGGTGTCGCCACGCATCACGCGGTGCTGGTGCTTGAACACCTTGGCGCCCCATTCGATGACGCTGGTGTGCACCTGCAGGCGCTCGCCGTAGGTGGCGGGTTTCATGAACTTGGTGTGGATCTCCAGCAGCGGCGTGCCGATGATGCCGCGCGTCTTCACCAGCTCGCGCCAGGGCTGCACGCCGCATTTGACAAAGAAGTTCAGCGAGGACGCGTCCATCCATTTGCTGAAATTGGGGAAGAAGACGATGCCGGCGGGGTCGCAGTCGCCGAACATGACTTCCACTTCATAGATCTGGGTTTGGCTCATCTAGGTATTCACTGACAGGAAAAACTGGCGGCGCTGTCGGCGTCGCCGCCCTGGTAACGGGCCACGGAAGGATAGGCGCACAGCGGGCGGCTTCTTTGCGCGGACCAGCCCGCGGGGAGTTCATTGTTCACGCCACCCGCGTTGCCGGTGCCGCGGGCAGTGGCCTTCACCGCCTGCGGCGGCTCGCCGTGTTCCACCCAGCGCACCAGCGGCGTGAGCAGGTCGAACTGGTCGGTGGCGGGGCCTCCGCTGCAGTGGTTCATGCCCGGCACGGGAAAGTAGCGCGCGAAGTCGGCGGCGCGCCCGCCCTGGCTGGCGTTGACGCGCTCCACCCACTGGCGGGTGTCCTCGGCCGAGAAGATGGCGTCGCTCACGCCGTGGTACAGCACCATCTTGGCGCCGCGCGCGCGCAGCGGCAGCAGGTTGTCGGGCCTGTCGTGCCCGGGCGGGCCCATCAGCGACAGGCCGGATTCGCGGTAGGTGTCGGTGGTGGCCGAGACGGCACCCAGCAGGGCGTCGATGTCGGCGCTGGCGAAGTTCACCGGCGCGGCGGGCGGCGCGGTGAACACCGTGCCCACCGAGAGCGGGTCGAGCGCGACCGAGTTGACGAACTTCCAGGTGGCCCAGTTGCTGCCGGCGATGCCGGCGTCCCACGGGAAGGCGCTGTAGATGGGCCGACCATTGGCGGTCTGGCCGCCGGCGTGTACCTGGGCCAGCGCGTCGATCTGCGGTGCCGTCAGGCATTGGCCATCTCGCGCCTGGCCGCCTTTGCAGGCGGGCAGGTCGCGCGCCGGCTGGAACGCGGCCTGGCAGGCCTGCGTGGCCTGCACCAGACCGTCGCTCAGGCCATCCAGCGCGTCGCAGCGCTGCAGCACGGCGCGGGCCACGGTCTGGCGTTCGGCGGCGGTCAGCGCGCTGCCCAGGTCGGGGATGCTGGCGTTCGGGTTGAGCGGGTGGCGAACCGTGGTGCCGGGCGTGGCGATGGCGGCCCACTTCTGCGCGCCCCACAACTGGGCCAGCGCCGCGTTGGGCAGGCGGTAGCCGGGCGCGCCGATGAGGTAGCCGTCGTATTGGTCGCCGAGGCGGCTGGCGGCCACCAGCGCGTGGCGCCCGCCGTTGGAGCAGCCGCCGATGTAGGAGCGGTCCGGCCCCTTGCCGTAGGCGCCCTGGATCAGCGCCTTGGCCATGGGCGTGAGCTTGGCCACGGCCTGGTAACCGTAGTCCAGGCGCGCCTGCGGCTCCAGCCCGAAGTACGGCGTTTGCGCGCCCGTGTGGCCGGCGTCGGAACTGATCACCGCGAAGCCTTGCACCAGCGCCCCGGTGAGCGGGCCGCCGCCCAGGGCGCCCTCGGCCGGGCGCACGGCGCCGTCGAGGCCGCCGTTGCCCTGGTAGTAGAAGCGCCCGTTCCAGGCCTGGGGCAGGCGCATCTCGAAGCCGATGGCGTAGTCGCGCCCGTCGCTGCCCTTGCGCTCGTGCATCCGGCCCTTGACCAGGCAGTGCGCTGCCACCGGCTGGCCGGCGAGCTTGAGCTCCCCCGCCGCCACCGGCGCGGCCGACTCGATGCGCGTGGCCGGGTGCTGGAACTGCGCGGCCAGGGCCTCGCATTGCTTCAGCGTGGCGCCGGCAGCCGGTGACAGGCGTGCGGGCGGCGTGCCGGGTGTGATGGCGCAGGCGCCGAGCAGCAGTGCCGCGCCGAGCGCGGCGCCGCCATGGACGGTTCGGGTCTTCATCGCTTGTCTCCTCGGGTGGCCGGTGGCTTCTTGTTTGTCGGGTGGCGCGTGTTCAGCGCGGCGCCATGCGCAGGGCGCCGTCCAGGCGGATCACCTCGCCATTGAGGTGCGTGTTGGTCACGATGTGCGCGGCCAGCGACGCGAACTCCTCGGGCTTGCCCAGGCGCGAGGGGAAGGGGATGCTCGCCGCCAACGAGGCCTGCACCGGCTCGGGCAACTGGCGCATCAACGGCGTGGAGAACAGCCCCGGCGCGATGGTGCACACGCGGATGCCGTGTTGCGCCAGGTCGCGCGCCATGGGCAGCGTCATGCCCACCAGGCCGCCCTTGGACGCGCTGTAGGCCTGCTGGCCCACCTGGCCGTCGAAGGCCGCCACGCTGGCGGTGAACAGCATCACGCCGCGCTCGCCGTCTTCCAGCGCGTCCAGCTTGGCGCAGGCGGCGGCGAACAGGCGGCTGGCGTTGTAGGTGCCGATGAGGTTGACGTTGATGACCTTGGCGAAATCCTCCAGCGGCGCGGCGCTGCCGTCCTTCTGCACCACGCGCTTGGCGGTGCCGATGCCGGCGATGTTCATGAGGATGCGCGCCGGGCCGTGCGCGGCGGCGGCGGCGTCCAGCGCGGCCTGCACGCTCTCGGTGTCGGTCACGTCGCACTTGCAGGCAACGCCGCCGATGTCCTTGGCCACGCGCTGCGCGCCCTCCAGGTTCACGTCCAGCACGGCGACCTTGGCGCCCAGGCGCGCGAGTTCGCGCGCGGTGGCCTCGCCCAGGCCCGAGCCGCCGCCGGTGACCAGTGCGGCCTGTCCTTCGATCTTCATGCGTGTCTCCTCTGTTCGGTGGGTTGGGGAAGCAGGGTGTTCGGCGCCGTGCCCGCGTGCAGCGCGGCGACGAGTTCGGCGCGGTGCTTGAGCACGGCGCGCTGGTTGATGGAGCCCTTGTCGGTGACCTCGCCCTTGTCGATGCTCGGCGGCTCGGCCAGCAGCAGCAGGCGCGCCACGCGGTTGGCGCTGCCGGTGGCCTGCGCGGCCAGGTCATTGAGCACCTGCTGGAAGTGCGACAGCACCTTCGGGTGCGACAGCACCTCGGCCAGCGGCGCGTCGCTGCCCAGGCCGGCCAGGCCGCGCACCGCGCCGGTGGTGAACAGCATCGCGCCCACCTCCTTCTCGTTCAGACCGGTGATGACCGCGTCCTGCACGAAAGGCGCGCCGGCCGCGATGATCTTTGCGCGCAGCGGGCCCACGCTGACGAAGGTGCCGGTGGCGAGCTTGAAGTCCTCGGCGATGCGGCCGTCGAAGCGCAGACCCAGGTGGGGGTTCGCCGGGTCGATCCAGGCGACGGCGTCGCCGGTGCAGAAGAAACCTTCCTCGTCGAAGGCCTCGGCCGTGGCCTCGGGGCTGCGCCAGTAGCCGGGCGTGATGTTGGGGCCGCGGTAGCGCACCTCGGTCTTGTCGCCGCTGGGCACGAGCTTGAGCTCCAGCCCGGCCGCGGGCAGGCCCAGGTCACCGGACTTCACCTCGGGCCGCGTGATGTACAGGCCGAAGGGGCCGGATTCGGTCATGCCCAGGCCGGTGCCCATCACCACGCGCTCGCCGATCTCCTGCTCCTCCACCTCGTGCAGCGTGTCCCACACCGGCTGGGCCAGCGCGGCGCCGGCGTAGAAGAACATGCGCACGCGGCTCAGCAGGTTCTTGCGCAGCACCTCGTCGGTCTTCATCGCGTTGGCGATGGCCTCGAAGCCCGTGGGCACGTTGAAGTACACGGTGGGCGCGATCTCGCGCAGGTTGCGCAGCGTCTCGCCGATGAGCGCAGGCGTGGGCTTGCCGTCGTCGATGTAGAGCGTGCCGCCGTGCACGAGCGCCAGACCGACGTTGTGGTTGCCGCCGAAAGTGTGGTTCCAGGGCAGCCAGTCCACCAGCACGGGGGGTGAGTCGGGGTCGGCCAGCACCGGCATGCTCTGCGCCATCTGCCGCTGGTTGGCGCACCACATGCGCTGCGTGTTGATGACGGCCTTGGGCAGCTTGGTGGAGCCCGAGGTGAACAGGAATTTGGTGATGGTGTCGGGGCCGGTGGCCTGCATGGCCGCGTCCACGGCGCCGTCGCCCTCGGATCTGGGCGCCGTGGCGCGCAGGCTGGCGAACGAGGTGGTGGCGCGGCTTGGCACGCTGCCGCTGGCCGTGGCGATCTCCACGCCCTCGGGGATGGCCGCGAGCAGAGCGCGCTCGTAGCGTGCCGCGTCGGACGCGAATACAAGACCTGGCGTGAGCGTGCTCACCATGTGGCGCAGCTTCTCGAAGTCCTGGCTCACCAGCGAATACGCGGGCGAGGCCGGCGACCACGGGATGCCCGCGTACAGGCAGCCCAGCGCGATCTGCGCGTGCTCGAGATCGTTCTCGCTGAGGATCAGCACGGGCCGCTCGGTGCTCAGACCACGGTCGAGCAGGGCCTGTCCGATGGAGCGCGCAGCGTCCAGTGCGTCGGCGTAGCTCAGGTGCACCCAGTCGCCGGTGCTGCCGTCGGCGCGCTTCGCGCGGCGGGCCATGAAGCTGCGCTCGGGCGCCTGCTTGGCCCAATGCACCAGGTAGTCCGTCATGCGGTGCGCGTACGGCTGCAGCGGCAACGTGGCGCTGAGGTAGGTGGTGCCGTCGGCGGCGTGACGCACGCTGGCCTGCGTCACGCCGAAGTCGAGCGCGCGGTAGCGCGGGGCCGCTGCGCTCATTGCTTCTTCACCTTCGGGCCGCGGCCTTCCAGAAACTCGCGCACGCGCGCCTTGGCCTCGGGCGCGTCCTGCACGATGGCGGAGATCAGTGCCTCGGTGAAGAAGCCGTGGTCGGCCGGCTGCTCGGCGATGCGCGGCAGCGCCTGCATCAGCGCGTAATTGGTGAGCGGCGCGTTGGCGGCGATGCGCGTGGCCAGCTCCAGCGCCTTGTCCAGGGCCGTGCCTTGCGGCACCAGGTACTGGGCCAGCCCGGAGCGTTCGCCTTCCTCGGCGCTGAGTACGCGGCCGGTGAACATCATGTCGGCCATGCGCGCGGTGCCGATCAGGCGCGGGATGCGCACCGAGCCACCGCCGCCCACGAAGATGCCGCGCGAGCCTTCGGGCAGCGCGAAGAAGCTGGACGCATCGGCCACGCGGATGTGGCAGGCGCTGGCCAGTTCCAGGCCCCCGCCCACCACGGCGCCGTGCAGGGCCGCGACGACGGGCACCGGGCCGCGCTCCACCTGGTCGAGTGCGTGGTGCCACATGCGCGAGTGGTGCAGGCCGGCGGCGGCGTTGCGCTCGCTCAGCTCGGACAGGTCCAGGCCGGCGCAGAAGTGGTCGCCGTTGCCGTGGATGACGGCGGCGCGCACGCTGTGCGGCATGCCCTGGAAGACGTCGCGCAGGGCGAGCACCAGGCCGTCGTTGAGGGCGTTGCGCTTGCTCGGGCGGTTGAGGGTGATGAGGGCGATCTGCTGCTGGTCTCCGCGCAGTTCGATCGTCAGGTCGTTGGTCTGGATGGGCATGGAAATGACGGCTTCGGGGCTTCTTGTGAGGGTGGGCGATTATTGTTATAAACGATAACCAAATTCAACCGCTTCCCTCTGAAAATGGGTGCGGGTTTACCCTTAAGGTCGTCCCATGGACCACCCGAGCACGACGTTGGAGACCATCGCCTCGCTGGCGGACATCGAAGCGCTCGAGCGCCGCCCGCTGGGCGAGGTGGCGCCGCATCGCACGCCGTACGAACTGATCCGCGCCGCCGCCGGACGCTTCCCGGATCGCGAGGCCTTCACTGTGCTGCCCGACGCCGACCTCGCGCGCGAACCCCGGCGCGTGAGCTACCGCGAACTGCTTGCCATGGTGCACCGCGCGGCCCACGCCCTGCGCGCGCTGGGCGTGGGCCCCGACGACTGCGTGGCCGTCCTGGCTCCCAACTCGCCCGAGGCGCAGGCCGCGCTGTGGGGCGCGCAGCTCGTGTGCCGCGTGTGCCCCATCAATCCGCTGCTGCTGCCCGAGCACATCGCCTCGCTGATGCGGGCGGCGAAGGCCAAAGTGCTGGTGGCCCAGGGCCCCTACGCCGAATCCACGGTCTGGTCGAGGGCCCTGGCGGTGCGGGTGATGCACCCTTGCACCGTGGTGCCCATCACCATGGACAAGGCCGTGCCGGGGCTGATCCCCTGGCAAGAGCTGATGGCCGCGCAGCCGGACACGCTGAGCTTCGATCCCGACCTGAACCCCGACCGCGTGGTGGCCCTGTTGCACACCGGCGGCACCACGGGCGAGCCCAGGCTCGCGCAGCACACCGCCGGCAACGAGGCGCACATCGCCTGGTTCGCGCACGCCTTCTACGACTGCAACGAACACAGCGTGGAGTTCAATGGATTTCCGCTGTTCCATGTGGCGGGGCCCCTGGTCTTCGGCCTGTCATGGCTGGCGGTGGGCGCGCGCCAGGTGCTGCCCACGCCCGATGGCAGGCGCAAGACCGGTCTGGTGCAGCGCTACTGGCGCTTCTGCGAGCGCGAAGGCGTCACGCACCTCGTCGGCGTGCCCACGCTGCTGGCCCGCCTGCTGGGCGTACCCATCGACGCGGACATCTCGCGGCTTCGCGTCGTGTACACGGGCGGCTCGCCGCTGCCCGCCGAACTGGCGCAGCGCTTCGAGGAGGTCACCGGCGTCGCGGTGCGCAACCTGCTGGGCATGACCGAGTGCGGCGGGCTGATCAGCATCGAGCCGCTGCTGGCGCCGCGTGTGCCGGGCTCGGCCGGTTGGCGCCTGCCTTTCACCGGCGTGCAGGCCGTGCGCTGGCGCGGCGGACGAGCCTGGTTGAACGACCCCTGCGCACCGGGTGAGATGGGCATGATGGTCGTGCGCGGCCCGCACGTGAGCCCCGGCTACCTTGACGAAGACCGCCACACCGACACGTTCGAGGACGGCTGGATCGTCTCGGGCGACCTGGGCCACCTGGACGGCGAAGGCCGTGTGCACATCACCGGGCGCGCCAAAGATGTGATCAATCGCAGCGCCCACAAGATCGATCCCGGCCTGGTGGAGGCGGTGTTTCTCGCCCACCCGGCGGTGGAGCAATGCTCCGTCGTGGCCGAGCCCGACACCGATGCGGGCGAAGTGCCCGTGGCCTTCGTCGTTCTGCGTGGCGGTGTGCAGATCGCGGCCGACGCCTTGCTGGGCGAGGTGGCGCCCCGCATGCACGAACGGCCCGCGGTGCCCAAGCGCGTGGTGATCATCAGCGCCTTGCCGCTCACGCCCATCGGCAAGGTGTTCAAGCCCGCGCTGCGGCTGCACGCCATCGAACTGAAGCTGACCGATCTGGCGCGCGAACTCGCGCCGGACCGGCAGGCGTGGGTGTCGGTGGTGGACACGGGCGGCCCGCATCGCGCCACGGTTCGCTTCACCGGCGCGCCCGACGCGGCGCTGGCCGACCGCCTGTTGACCGCCCTCGCGGCGATCGCCGTGCCCACCGAAGTCCACTTCGGCGACGACTGAATCCCGCGCACCGACACAGACCCGATACCCCGTACCCAGGAGACCCATCCATGAACCACAACGATCTCATCGCCATTGACATCCACACCCACGCCGAGGTGAGTTGCTGGAACCCCTTCGACAACTACGGCGAGGAATACGACCGCGCGGCCGACAAGTACTTCGGCAGCAACCGCCGCCCCACCATCGCCGAGACCATCGCCTACTACCGCGAACGCAAGATCGGCCTGGTGATGTTCACCGTGGACAGCGAGTCGAAACTGGGTCGCCGCCGCATCCCCAACGAAGAGATCGCCCAGGCCGCGCGAGAGAACAGCGACATGATGATCGCCTTCGCCAGCATCGACCCGCACAAGGGCAAGATGGGCGCTCGCGAGGCCGAGCGCCTGATCAAGGAAGAGGGCGTCAAGGGCTTCAAGTTCCACCCCACCGTGCAGGGCTACCACCCCTACGACAAGATGGCCTGGCCGATCTACGAGGTGATCAACGCGCACAAGATGCCCACCATCTTCCACACCGGCCACAGCGGCATCGGCAGCGGCATGCGCTGTGGCGGCGGGCTGCGGCTGGAGTACAGCAACCCCATCCACCTCGACGACGTCGCCATCGACTTCCCCGACATGCAGATCGTCATGGCCCACCCCAGCTTTCCCTGGCAGGACGAAGCGCTCAGCGTGGCCACGCACAAGCCGAACGTGTGGATCGACCTCAGCGGCTGGAGCCCGAAGTACTTTCCCAAGCAGCTCGTGCAGTACGCCAACACCCTGCTGAAAGACCGCGTCCTCTTCGGCAGCGACTACCCGCTCATCACGCCCGAGCGCTGGATGAAGGACTTCGAGGTCGCGGGGTTCAAGCCGGAGGTGATGCCCGGCATCCTCAAGGGCAATGCGGTTCGCCTGCTCGGACTCGCATGAAGGCCTTCAGCTCGCTCGCCGACATCGAGGCCCTGGAGCGTCGCCCGCTCGCCGAGGTGGCGCCGCACCGCACGCCCTACGGCCTGATCCGCGCCGCCGCCGAGCGCTTCCCCGATCGCGAGGCCTTCACCTTCCTGCACGACGCCGATCTGGCGCGCGAGCCGCGCCGCGTGAGCTACCGCGAGCTGTTGGCGATGGTGCACCGTGCGGCCAACGCCTTTCGCGCGCTGGGCATCGGGCCCGAGGACAGCGTGGCCCTGCTCGTACCCAACACGCCCGAGGCGCACGCCGCGCTGTGGGGCGCGCAGCTCGCGGGCCGCGTGTGCCCCATCAACACGCTGCTGCAACCGGACCACATCGCCTCGCTCATGCAGGCCGCGAACGCCAAGGTGCTGGTCGCGCTGGGGCCGAACGCCGAACTCGCCGTCTGGCCCACGGCGCTGAAGGTGCAGGCCTTGCACCCCTGTGCGCTGGTGCCGATGAAGGTAGACGAGCCCGTGCCGGGTCTGGCCTCGCTGCAGGACCTGATGGCCGCGCAGCCCGACGCCTTGACATTTGCGCCCGACCTGAACCCCGAGCGCGTGGTCGCGCTGTTCCACACCGGCGGCACCACCGGCGCGCCCAAGCTTGCGCAGCACACCGCCGGCAACGAGGCGCACACCGCCTGGTTTGCGCACGCCTTCTACGACTGCGACGAACACAGCGTGGAGGTGAACGGCTTTCCGCTGTTCCACGTGGCCGGCGCTTTCGTCTATGGTCTGGCGCTGCTGGCCATCGGTGCGCGACAGGTGCTGCCCACGCTCAGCGGCATGCGCAACACCGCCTTCGTGCAGCGCTACTGGCGCTTCTGCGAACGCGAAGGCGTGACGCACCTGGCCTGCGTACCCACCGTGCTGGCCAGCCTGCTCGCCGTGCCCATCGACGCCGACATCTCGCGCATCCGCGCGGCCTATACGGGCGGCTCACCGCTGCCCACCGAACTCGCGCAGCGCTTCGAGGCCGGCACCGGCATTCCCGTGCGCAACATCCTGGGCATGACGGAGTGCGCGGGGCTGGTCAGCATCGAGCCCTTGCTCGCGCCGCGCGTGGCGGGCTCGGCCGGTTGGCGTCTTCCTTTCACCGAGGTGCACGCGGTGCCCTGGCGCGACGGTGAGGCGAAGCTCGATGAACGCTGCGCCGCCGGCGAGACCGGCGTGGTGGTGCTGCGCGGCCCGCACATGAGCCCGGGCTACCTCGATGCGAAGCGCAATGCGGGCATGTTCGAGCGGGGCTGGATCGTCTCGGGCGACCTCGGCCACCTCGACGGCGAAGGCCGCGTGCACCTCACCGGCCGCGCCAAGGACGTGATCATCCGCGGCTCGCACAACATCGACCCCGGGCTGGTGGAAGACGCTTTCCTCGCGCACCCGGCCGTGGCGCAATGCGCCGTGGTGGCCGAGCCCGACGCCTACGCGGGCGAGGTGCCGGCGGCCTTCGTGGTGCTGCGCGCGGGCGCGGCCGTGCAGGCCGAGGCACTGCTGCGCGAGGTGACGCCGCAGGTGTACGAAAGGCCCGCCGTGCCCAAGCGCGTGGTGGTCGTCGAGGCCCTGCCGCTCACCGCCATCGGCAAGGTGTTCAAGCCCGAGCTGCGGCTGCGCGCGATCGAGTTGAAGTTGGCCGACCTGGCGCGTGAACTGGCGCCGGATCGGGCGGTGCGGGTGGACGCGGTGGAGGAGGGCGGGCGCCAGCGCGCCACGGTGCGGTTTGATGGCCCAGCCGATGCGGCACTGGCAGATGAGCTGAAGGCCGCGCTCGCGGCCATCGCCGTGCCCACACAGGTGGTGTTTGAGCCGGTTGCCGCGCTCTGAGCGGGATCAGAGTTCGCGCTTGTCTCGCGGCGCCGGATCGTTCTCCAGCTGGAGTGTCTCGCTCGTTGTGCGGGGTGCTTTCGGTAGCTCCAGCGTCGTGCAGTGAGTCGCGAAAGGCGGTTCGGTGACGCCCGGATGCCCCAGCAGTTCTTCGCCGAATACCGGCATCCGGCCCGCCTTGGTGCGCAGCTGGTGTCGCATCGTCTTGCTGGTGTCCGGATCGGGCAACAACACTTTGTCGGGCTCGTATGACGAGACGATGAGGTTGGGGACCATCCGCAGGTGATCGTTCTCATCGACTGAGACCACGCCGATGCCGAGGTAGTCCATCATTTCCGACAGGGTGCGGGTCTTGTGCAGGGATCGACCGTCGGGTTGGAGATTCAAGGCAGCGCCATCATCGAAGCAGGGTTCATGAATCGCGACGGTTGAGCGTTCGTTCTTCGCGTCGGTCATCACGGCCGAGCGTCCCAGGTCGGCGTCGTAGCAGCCGGGCTGGCCAGCAGGGGTCCTCGGCATCGTGCGCTGGTCTTTGTTGGTGTTGGCGTACACGGTGTAGGGTGGGGCACCGAAGGCTTGGCGGATCTGCTCGTAGTGTTGGAGGTCATGGGCGTTGCTGATGAACAGCAAGCCCTGCTGCTTTTCGCCGTTCACGAAGAAGATGGCTTCTCCTTCCCATGTCACGTCGGCGAAATTGATGTTGAACGGAACGACCCGATACGGAACGTTCAGCTGCTTGAAGCCTTCGATCAGTGCCTCCCGGGCGCAGTCCCAGCGCCGAGGCTCGTCGTTCGGGTCGTCGGCCAGCAGCATGACGCCGTCTGGCGCGTTGCCGGCCAGGTTGCGTGGGAAAGGGTATTCGCAGGCCGGGTCCAGCGCCACGAAATGGATCACATCCACGGGATAGATCTTCTTCAGCGCGTTCAGCAGGCTGCCTCGCGTGTGGCCTGGCGGGTTCAGGCCGTCGTTGCCGAAGTCGTGGTCGAACACGACCACACCTTGCGCCGCCGGACCGGGAGGCTCGGGCCAGAGGTATTGCGTGGCGGCTTGGGCCAGGCCATTGGCCCAGGCTTGCAACTGCCTCATGGTGGTGCTCTTGTAGACCGCTTGGCTGGTGGCGTGCTCCGGGATACCCAGCTGGCGGCGAACATGGCGGGCGTGCGCCTCACGATCGCGACCATTGTTCTTCGGACGTGGTGTCGGGCGTGGGTCCCGGTAGCCAGTGGACGGGGCCAACGGAATGTCCGATTTTTTCGGACGATCGCTTTGCTTGCCGAAGATCTGCTTCTCCAACTCGCTGCCTGTGGTCTTGTCCGGCCGTGTGCCGGGTGTCGGGATGTCGGTGAGCCCGCCAAGCGTTGAGTTCGGGATACAAGGTGTATTGGGCTTGGGCCGAGGGCCCGGCGCTGTGGACGAGGTGCGCGATGTGGAGGGAGATGCGGTGCTGGTTCGAACGGCCATGGTGGATTTGCGGGTGAAGGGGCCGGTAGGTAACGGACTCAGCACCGGAGTTCTCACCCTTGGGGACCGTTCGCGCGCCCGGATCACTCACCAACCGCCGCGTTCCAGCCAGCGCTCCACCTGCTCCAGCTTGTCCACCCCCCAGAAAGCCTCGCCGTCCACGATGACCGTGGGCGAGCCGAATACACCTTGCGCCAGCGAGGCGTCGACCTCGGCGCGCAACAGCGCCGCCGCTTCCTCGCCGCCGGCCGCGCGGGCGATCGTCTCGCCCACCACCGGCTCGAGCGACGCTGGCGTGGACAGGTCCAGCCCCTCGCCCCAGTACGCGCCGTAGATCGCGTGCACCACCTCGCCCGCGCGCTGGGGTGCGTGCCGGTTGGCCCAGGCCAGGGCGCGCCCGCAGGCCAGCGGGTTCATCACCGCGTCGCGCGGCTGGCGTTTCATGGGCACGGCGTGTTCGCGCGCGTAGCGGCGCACGTCGCGCTCCACGTAGTCGCCCTTCAGCGGCGTGTCCATCAGGGGCTTCAAGCCCATCACCTTCATCACCGCCACACCCAGCAGCATGGGGTGCCAGGCCACCACGCGGCCGTGGCGCGCGGCGATGGCCTCGATGCGCAGCGAGGCGAAGTAGCCGTAGGGGGAGATGAAGTCCAGGTGGCAGTGCAGGGGCTCGGTCATGGTGGCGAGCATGATGCCGCATCGGCCCCTTGGTTTCATGCCAAAACGCGATAGCAGGAAGTGGGGAAAGGGGCTGGCGCCGCCCCGCGCCTGTGCGGCACAGTGGTGGCGCTTGTGTCTGACGTGGCACATGTCCTGGCGCACCCGCCTCGTTGGGTGCCGCACCTGACCCCTTTCTCGACAGGATCCTCTCCATGACCCTCATCCGTCGCCGCAGCGCGATCGTGGCCGCCGCTGCATTGGGCGCCACCTCCCTCGCCGGCAAGGCCCTGGCCCAGCCCACCGTCACCCTGCGCCTGCACCAGTTCCTGCCGCCGCAGGCCACCATCCCGGCGCGCGCCATCGCGCCCTGGGCGCAGAAGATCGAAAGCGAATCGGGTGGCCGCATCAAGGTGCAGCAGTTCCACTCCATGTCCATGGGCGGCTCGCCGCCGCAGCTGTTCGACCAGGCCCGCGACGGCGTGGCCGACATCGTGTGGACCGTGCTCGGCTACACCCCGGGCCGCTTCAACAAGTCGGAAGTGTTCGAGCTGCCCTTCATGAGCGGCAAGGCCGAGCCCGCTTCGCGCGCCTTCCACGAGTACGTGCAGAAGCACGCCGCCGACGAATTCCGCCAGGTGCACCTGCTGGCCGCGCACACGCACGGCCCAGGCCTGTTCCACAGCAAGTCGGCCATCACCGGCCTGGACAGCCTGCGCGGCCTGAAGGTGCGCGGCGGCTCGCGCATCATCAACAACCTGTTGGCCAAGCTGGGCGCCGCGCCGGTGGGCATGCCGGTGCCGGCGGTGACGGAGGCGCTGTCCAAGGGCGTCATCGACGCCACCACCATCCCCTGGGAAGTGACACCCTCGCTCAAGATCGCCGAGCTGGTGAAGCACCACACCAGCTTCTCCGGCCCCACGGGCCTGTTCACCCAGACCTTCGCGCTGGTGATGAATCGCGGGAGCTACAACAAGCTGCCGGCCGACCTGAAGGCCATCATCGACAAGAACTCGGGCGTCGAGACGGCGGCCTTGTTCGGCCGCGCGATGGACGAGGGCGACAAGGACGGCCTGGCGGTGGCGCAGAAGGCGGGCAACAGCATCGTCACGCTGGACGCCGCCGAGACCCAGCGCTGGAAGACCACCGCCGCCGCGGTGGAGGCCGACTGGGTGAAGGAAGTGCAGGGCAAGAAGATCGACGGCGCGAAGCTCGTCGCCGAAGCCCGCGCACTGCTGGCGAAATACAAGTAACCCCCTGCGCGCCTGACGGCGCTTCCCCCTGAGAGGGGGACGGCGCCTGCGGCCCGGCAAAGCCGGTTCCGCGGCGCCCTCGAAGGAAGGCGGCCACTCGGCCGCCTTCTTTACTTCCAGACCTCGCGCGCGGTTTCCACCACCAGAGCGAGCTTCTTCCGCTGGTCCTCCACCGCGATGTTGTTGCCGTGCACGGTGCTGGAGAACCCGCACTGCGGCGACAGGCACAACTGCTCCAGCGGCGCGTACTTGGCGGCCTCGTCGATGCGGCGCTTGAGGTCGTCCTTGCTTTCGAGCTGGCCGAACTTGGTGGTCACCAGGCCCAGCACCACGGTCTTGCCGGGCTTGAGGAAGCGCAGCGGACGGAAGTCGCCCGAGCGGTCGTCGTCGTACTCCATGAAGTAGGCGTCGAGGTTCATCTCGGTGAGCAGGGCCTCGGCCACGGGCTCGTAGTTGCCGGCAGCGGCGTGCGTGCTCTTGAAGTTGCCGCGGCACAGGTGCATGGCCAGGGTCATGCCCTTCGGCTTCTTCGCCACCACCTTGTTGATGAAGGCGGCGTAGCGGTGCGGCAGTTCATTGGGGTCATCGCCGCGCTGGCGGGCGGCCTCGCGCATCTTCTCGTCGCACAGGTAGGCCATGTTCGTGTCGTCCATCTGCACGTAGGTGCAGCCGGCGTCGGCCAGGCTCTGCAGCTCGTCCGCGTAGGCCTGGGCCACGTCGTCGTAGAACACCGGGTCCAGCTCGGGGTAGGCGTCCTTGCTGATGCCCGCGCGCCCGCCGCGAAAGTGCAGCATGGTGGGGGAGGGGATGGTCACCTTGGGCGTGAGGCCTGGCTGGCCCAGCGCCTTCACCTGCGCCTGCAGGTACTGGAAGTCGGCGAGCTGGATGTTCTTCGCGTGGCGCACCTTGTCGATCACGCGGATCACCGGTGGGGCCAGCTCTTCGGTGCCATCGGGTTTCCTGATGGTGACCGGGATGTCGGTCTTCACGCCGCCGAGTTGTTCCAGGAAGTCGATGTGGAAGTAGGTGCGGCGGAACTCCCCGTCGGTGATGGACTGCAGGCCCACGTCGGCCTGGAACTTCACGATCTCGGTGATCGCGCGGTCTTCGACGTCGCGCAGTTGCGCGGCCGTGATCTCGCCCTTGGCCTTCTGCTCGCGCGCCTGCAGCAGGTAGGCGGGGCGCAGGAAGCTGCCGACGTGGTCGGCGCGGAAGGGGGGATTGAGGCTCATGTTCTTGTCTCCGGAGGGTTGGGAAATGGACGGCGCCGACGGTAGCCGAAGCCCCGCCGGATGGCAACACACCTGAATTCATTGAATACATGAATCGCCGAATCCGACTGCACTTGAAGGATTTCATTGGGAAAAATTCGGTTTATGTATACATTGCGTATCCATGAACACCGCGCCCAACCACTTTCCGCTGAACGCCTGGTACGCCGCCGCCTACGACGTGGAGGTGGGCCGCAGCCTGCTGGCGCGCACGGTCTGCAACCAGAAGCTGGTGCTGTACCGCCAGACCGATGGCCGACTGGCCGCGCTGGAGGACGCCTGCTGGCACCGCCTGCTGCCCTTGTCCCTGGGCCGGCTGGAGGGCGATGAGGTGGTCTGCGGCTACCACGGCCTGGTCTACAACGCCGAAGGCCGCTGCACCCACATGCCCAGCCAGGAAACCATCAACCCGGCGGCCTGCGTGCGGCGCTTCCCGGTGGCGGAGAAGCACCGCTTCGTCTGGATCTGGCCGGGCGACCCGGCGCTGGCGGACGAAGCGCTCATTCCCGACCTGCACTGGAACCACGACCCCGAGTGGGCGGGCGACGGCAAGATGATCCGCGTGAAGTGCGACTACCGCCTGGTGGTGGACAACCTGATGGACCTGACGCACGAGACCTTCGTGCACGGCAGCAGCATCGGCAACCGCGCGGTGGCCGAGGCGCCTTTCGTGGCCACGCACGGCGAGCGCACCGCCACCGTCACGCGCTGGATGGAGAACATCGAGGCACCGCCGTTCTGGGCCGGGCAGATCCGGCAAGCGCGCGGCTACACGGGGCCGGTGGACCGCTGGCAGATCATCCGGTTCGAGGCGCCGTGCACAGTGGCCATCGACGTGGGCGTGGCGCCCACCGGCACGGGCGCGCTTCCCCGCGATGGAGGCGACCGCAGCCACGGCGTCAACGGCATGGTGCTCAACACCATCACGCCGGAGACGGACAACACCTGCCTCTACTTCTGGGCCTTCGCGCGCAACTACTGCCTGGGCGAGCAGCGCCTGACGCACCAGTTGCGCGAGGGCGTTGCCGGCATCTTCCGCGAGGACGAGCTGGTGCTCGAGGCGCAGCAGAAGGCCATCGAGGAACACCCGGACCACCGGTTCTACAACCTCAACATCGACGCGGGCGCGATGTGGGCGAGGCGGCTCATTGACCGCATGGTGGAGGCGGAACGCGGCACGCCGGGCGCTGGCTCCAGCGTCATTCCCATCCGCCGCGCGGGCTGACACCATGGCCACCCACAACGCCATGGCCGACGCTGCCCCCGAGAGCGCCCAGGTCCGCGCCCTGCTGCAGTTGCGCGAGCTCATCCTCTCCGGTGAACTCCCCGGCGGCTCGCGCATCGCCGAACTCAACATCGTCGAGCGCCTGGGTGTGTCGCGCACACCGGTGCGCGCCGCGCTGCAGCGCCTGGAGCAGGAAGGCCTGCTGCGCGCCTTGCCCGGTGGCGGCCACGTGGTGCAGACCTTCACCGAGCGCGACATTGCCGACGCGATCGAGCTGCGCGGCACGCTGGAAGGCCTGCTGGCGCGCCTGGCCGCCGAGCGCGGTGCGCCGGCCGCCGTGCTCACCGAAGCGCGCGGCGTGCTCGAACGCATCGACGCCGTGCTGGCCGCGCCCACGCTGGACGCCGAGGCCTTCTCCGACTACGTGGCGCTCAACAGCCGCCTGCACGAGTTGCTGGCCGAAATGGCCGACAGCCCCACGGTGGAGCGGCAACTGGAGCGCGTGTGCGCGCTGCCCTTCGCCTCGCCCTCGGGCTTCGTGCTGGCCGAGGCCGGCTCGCGCGAGGCGCGCGACATGCTCGTGGTGGCGCAGGACCAGCACCGCCAGGTGCTCGACGCCATCGAACGCCGCGAGGGCGCGCGCGCCGAGGCCATCCTGCGCGAGCACTCGCGCCTGGCCCAGCGCAACCTGCGCGCCGTGCTCGCCGGCCATGCCGACAGCGCCGTCCACGCTCCCGCCCTCAGGCTCATCCGCCGACGTTGATCCCATCATGAAAAGCAACCCGCTCTGGCAGACCGCGCGCGTGGCCGCGCTGCGCGACCTCACCCCCACCGTGCGCGAGTTCCTGCTGCAGCCGCTGGACGGCGCGGCCATCGCCTGGCCGCCGGGCGCGCACCTGCAGGTGCGTGTGCCGGTGGCGGGCCGTGAGCAGACCCGCTCCTACTCGCTCGTGGGCCAGCCGGCCGACACGCCCGGCGCCTACCGCATCGCCGTCAAGCGCCTCGACCAGGGGCGTGGCGGCTCGCTGGCGATGTGGTCGCTGGCCGAGGGCGACACCCTGTCGGTGAGCGCGCCGCAGAACCACTTCCCGCTCGAGATCGACGCGCCCACGAGCCTGCTCGTGGCCGGCGGCATCGGCATCACGCCGATGGTGTCCATGGCCCAGGCCCTGGCGCGGCGCGGCCGCGCGGTGCGCCTGCTCTACGCCGCGCGCAACGCCGACGAACTGGCCTACGCGCAGCGCCTGCGCGACACCCTGGGCGATGGCCTGGTGCTGGCGGTGTCGGGGCAGGGCGAACGGCTGGATCTGGCGGGCGAGATTGCCGCGCTGCCGGCCGGTGCGCCGTGCTACGTGTGCGGGCCCACCGGCCTGCTCGGGGCGGCCCGGGCGCTGTGGGCGCAGGCAGGCCGCCCCGCCAGCGGCCTGCGCTTCGAAACCTTCGGCAGCGGCGGGCAGCGGCCCACGCAGGCCTTCGCCGTGGCCGTGCCCCGGCATGGGGCATCGCTGACGGTGTCCGCCGGTGAATCCCTGCTCGACGCACTGGAGGCCGCCGGCATCGAGGTGATGAGCGACTGCAAACGTGGCGAATGCGGCCTGTGCGCCATGGATGTGCTGTCCGTCGAGGGCGAAATCGACCACCGCGACGTGTTCCTGAGCGAGCACGAGAAGCAGGGCAACCAGCGCATCTGCGCCTGCGTCTCGCGCGTGGTGGGGCGCATCACCCTGGACAGCGCCTGGCGCCCCGAGACCGAGGCCTTGGCCCGGTGACAAACCCGGGAAGGTGTGAGTGAGCCCGTCATGACCGCTCATCCCGCCCAAAGGCGCCCACTCGGCGTTGCAAATGCTCGCCGTAGCCCGAGCTACGGCTGCGCTTTGCGCCTTGATTGGGCGCCTTTGGGCGGTCTGCTCGGTCACGCCGGGCTCACTCACACCTTCCGAGGGTTGTCACTGGTTTCATAACATAACGGCATAGCTGAAAGTCCGCCATCGGACTGGCTGCTGGCCAAAGCCGCATGCACAGTGTGGGTGTTCAGTTCCCGTCACACGCCCGTGCCAATGAGCACCCCCGAACAAGAGGGCCGGGCACAACCCGATCGGAGACATCGATGAAACTCTTGAAGCGACGCACCGCGATGGCGGTGCTGGGCGCGGTGGCCGCGGCCACGATGGCGGGCAACGCCATGGCGCAGACGGTCACGCTGCGGCTGCACCAGATGCTGCCGCCGCAGGCCACCATCCCGGCGCGTGCCCTCACGCCCTGGGCGCAGAAGGTGGAAGCCGAATCGGGTGGCCGCATCAAGGTGCAGCTTTTCCACGCCATGCAACTGGGCGGCGCGCCGCCGCAACTGTTCGATCAGGCCAGGGACGGCGTCGTCGACTTCACCTGGACGGTGCTGGGCTACACCCCCGGCCGCTTCCCCAAGACGGAAGTCTTCGAACTGCCTTTCATGAGCGGCAGCGCCGAGGCCTCCTCGCGCGCCATCCAGGAATACGTCGAGAAGTTCGCCGCCGACGAGTTCAAGGACGTCAAGCTCATCGCCGTGCACACCCACGGGCCGGGCCTCTTTCACACCAAGGCGCCCGTCACCGGCCTGGAAAGCCTGCGCGGCATGAAGATCCGCGGCGGCTCGCGCATCATCAACAACATGCTCACCAAGCTGGGCGCCACGCCCGTGGGCATGCCGGTGCCGGCCGTCACCGAGGCGCTGTCCAAGGGCGTCATCGACGGCACCACCATTCCCTGGGAAGTGACGCCCGCGCTGAAGGTGAGCGAACTGGTGAAGAACCACACCACCTTCGCCGGCAAGGAAGGCCTGTACACCCAGACCTTCGCCTTCTCCATGAACAAGGCCGCTTACGAGAAGCTGCCGGCCGACCTGAAGGCCATCATCGACAAGAACTCGGGCGTCGAGACCGCCGCCATGTTCGGCCGCGCCATGGACGATGGCGACAAGGCCGGGCGCGCCATTGCCGAGAAGGCGGGCAACAACATCGTGGCGCTGGACGTGCAGGAAACGCAACGCTGGCGGCGCACCGCCGCGGCGGTGGAGACCGACTGGGTCAATGAAGTCAAGGGCAAGAACATCGACGGTGCGAAGCTGGCCGCTGAGGCCCGCGCATTGATCGCCAAGCACAGCAAGTGATCCGGCCCAGGGGGGCCGACGGCCGTCCTCGAGAGAGGGCGGCCTTTTTGTTGAGGGGTGTGCTTGTCCGATGTTGGATAATCGCCCGTCTCAGTTTCTCTCGCAGAAAGGCATTCGCATGATTGCATTCGTCTACCGGCTGTCCCAATGGGCGGCCATCATCGGCGGGCTGGCCCTCGTGGCCCTCACGCTGATGATCGTGGCCAGCGTGAGCGGCCGCGCCATGCTCAACCTCGGCCTGGGCCCCGTGCCCGGCGACTTCGAACTCGTCGAGGTCGGCACCGCCATCGCCGTGTTCTTCTTCCTGCCCTGGACCTACCTCAAGGGTGGTCACGCCACGGTGGACCTGCTCTACATGCACCTGCCCACGTGGGCGCAGAAGGGCATCGTGCTGGTGTCCGACGTGGTCATGCTGATCGTGTGGCTGATGCTCACCTGGAAGCTCTACGAGGGCATGGTCGAGAAGAAGGAGTACTTCGAGACCACCTTCATCCTGCAGATGCCGATCTGGTGGGCCTACGCGGCCTGCCTGGTGGGCGCGGTGATCGGTTGCCTCGCCTACATCGCCAAGACGGCCACGATGTTTGGCCTGGGCAAGGAGCCCGAGGGCTGGACCACCGAAGCGGGAGCGCACTGATGTCCGGTATCGAACTCGCCGCCTGGTCCTTCCCCATCCTGTTGCTGCTCATCTTCGTGCGCGTGCCCATCGGGCTCGCCATGCTGGTCTGCGGCCTCGTGGGCGCCTGGTTGATCTACGGCACCGCCGACCCGATCCTCAACCAGATGAAGCAGCTGACCTATAGCACCTTCTCCAACTACAACCTCTCGGTCATTCCGCTGTTCCTGTTGATGGGGCAGTTCGCCGCGCTCGGCGGGCTGTCGCGCGCGCTGTTCAAGGCGGCCGAGGCCTGGATCGGCCACCGCAAGGGCGGCGTGGCGATGGCGGCCGTGGGCGCCTGCGCCGGCTTCGGCGCCATCTGCGGTTCCTCGCTGGCGACCGCGGCCACCATGGGCCAGGTGGCCCTGCCCGAACTCAAGCGCGCGGGCTACGCGGGCGGCATTTCCACCGCCACGCTGGCCGCCGGCGGCACGCTGGGCATCCTGATCCCGCCCTCGGTGGTGCTGGTGATCTACGCCATCCTCACCGAGCAGAACATCGCCAAGCTGTTCCTGGCCGCCTTCGTGCCGGGCGTGCTGGCGGCCATCGGCTACGTCATCGTCATCGCCATCTACGCGCGCGTTCGCCCGAAGGAAATGGGCACCATGCCGCCCGTGCCCATGGCCGAGCGCTGGAAGGCCACCATCAAGGTCTGGCCCGTGCTCACCATCTTCCTGGTGGTGGTTGGCGGCATCTACCTCGGCATCTTCACGCCCACCGAGGGCGCGGCCGTGGGCGCCTTCGGCACCGGCGTGGCGGCCTGGGCGGCCGGCGGCCTGAACCGCAAGACCCTGGCCGGCGCCGTGCTGGGCACCGCCGTGGCCACCGGCATGATCTTCATGATCGTGCTCGGCGCGGGTGTCTACAACACCTTCCTGGCCCTGTCGCAACTGCCGCAAGAGGCCGCAACGATGGTGGCCGGTTCGGGCCTGAGCCCGACGGTCGTGCTCATCGCCATCCTGGTCATCTACGTCATCCTGGGCTGCTTCATGGACTCGCTGTCCATGATCCTGCTGACCATTCCGGTGTTCTTCCCGGTGGTGACGGCGCTGGACTTCGGCATGTCGCCCGAGCACTTCGCCATCTGGTTCGGCATCCTGGTGCTGATCGTGGTCGAGGTGGGCCTGATCACGCCGCCCGTGGGCATGAACCTCTTCGTCATCAACAGCATGGCCAAGGACGTGCCCATCCTGGCCACCTACCGTGGCGTGCTGCCCTTCGTGCTGAGCGACTTCGTGCGCACCGCCATCCTGGTGGCGTTCCCGGTGATCGTCACATTCGTGTTGTAGCGAGATGAGACCACCCCCGCCGCGCTTCGCGCGACCCACTCAAGGGGGCGATGCCTGCGGCCCGGCAAAGCCGGTACCGCGGCATCTCTGGATGGCGCGCCGCCAGCTCTTGCTGGGCGCGCTGGCCCTGGGCGCGCTGCCAGTTGGGCTGGCACAAACCTTTCCGTCTAAGAACCTGCGGCTGGTCGTGCCCTTCGCAGCGGGCGGCGTGGGCGATCTCACGGCGCGCATCGTCGCGGCGCAACTGGGTGAGCAGCTCGGCCGGCCGGTGGTGATCGAGAACCGCCCCGGCGCGGGCGGCGTGGTGGCGGCCGACACGGTAGCGCGCGCCGAGCCCGACGGGCACACGCTGTTCCTCATGTCCAACGGCACGGCCGTCACGGCCGGGCTGTTCAAGTCGTTGCCGTTCGACACGGTGAAGGACTTCGCGCCCGTCTCCACCCTGGGCTTCTTCGACATCGCCGTGGTGGCGCACCCCGAGGCGCCCTTCAAGACCTTCGCCGAGCTGCTGGCCTGGGCCAAAGCGAACCCGGGCAAGCTCAACATCGGCAGCATCAACGTCGGCAGCACCCAGCACCTGGCGGCCGAGCTGTTCAAGAGCAGCGCCGGCATCGACGCGCAGACCGTGCCCTTTAACGGCACACCCAACCTCATTGGCGCCCTGCGCGGGCGGCAGGTGGACGTGGGCGTGGAAATCCTCTCGCCGGTGCTGACGCAGATCCGCGGCGGTGCGCTTCGTGCCCTGGCCGTGGCGGGCGAGAAGCGCTCGGTGGTGCTGCCCGACGTGCCCACGGCCGCCGAAGCGGGCGTGACGGGCTTCGTGGCCTCGTCGTGGAACGCCATCGCCGCGCCCGCGAAGACGCCGCGCCCGGTGATCGACCGGCTGCAGCGCGAGATCGCCGCCGCCGTGGCCAATGCCGAGGTGCAGAAGAAGCTGCGCGAACTCAACATCGACCCGCGCGCGTCCACGCCCGAGCAGACGTCGGCGCTGCTGGTGAACGACATCAAGCGCTGGAGCGCGGTGATCGAGCGCGCCGGCATTCCGAAGCAGTGAAAGCCGCCCCGGGGGCGGGGCGCCACCTCAGTCCAGGCCTTGCAGGAAGCGCTGCAGGCTCGCCGCGCCCACGGGCTTGTGCAACAGCGTGAAGCCGTGCCGCTTCGCCTGTTCGATGCGCTCGGCCGACATGTCGCCGGTGATCATGCACACCGGCAGCGGGCCGGGGTGCTGGGCGCGCAGGCGCAGCAGCAGCGCCAGCCCGTCCATGGACGGGTCGAGCATGTAGTCGCAGATCAGCGCATCGATGTGCCGGGGATCGGCCTCGAACAAGAGCAGCGCCTCGGTGGCGCTGCGCGCATTGATCACCTGATGGCCCCATGACTCGAGCAGGCTGGCGGTGGCCAGCAGCACCTGCTCGTCGTCCTCGATGAGCAGGATGTGGCGGCCCGAGTCGCCGGGCGCCTGCGCGGCGGTCTCGCCTGGACGCTCCTGTCCCTGCGGTTTGCCACGCGGCAGGCGCACCGAGAACATCGAGCCGCGTCCCGGCGTGGACCGCACATCGAGCCGGGCGCCGATGTCGGCGGCCGCGCGCCGCACGATGGACAGGCCCAGGCCCTCGGCGCGGTCGCCTGGCACCGCGCGCGGCGTCTCGCCTCGGTAGAACGCCTGGAAGATGGTGTCGAGCTGTTCGGGGGCGATGCCGATGCCCGTGTCCCAGACCTGCAGCTCGAGGTCGGCGCCACGGGCACGCGCGCCCAGCACCACGCGTCCGCGCTCGGTGTAGCGGATGGCGTTGCTCACCAGGTTGGCCAGCACGCGGTGCAGCACCGTGGGGTCGCCAAGCACCCAGGCGCGGCTGGGTACCACGTGCAGCACCAGACCTTTTTCGGCGGCCAGGGGCGCGAACTCCGACACCAGTGCATCGAACGCCGGTTGCAGCGCCAGGGACCGCGGCGTGAGCATCTGGTGTCCGGCGTCCCGCAGCGAGGCGCCGAGCAGCATGTCCAGCAGCCGCATCAGGCCGTCGAGCGAGGCGCGCATGCGCTGCACGATGGGTGTGAAGGGCTCGCTGGGCAGGGGCGGTGGCGCGCGGCTCAGGCTCTGGATGGTGGTGAGGAACGGGGTCTCCTCGTTTTCAGTGCAATAAGTGACGGTACGCAAAGCTAGCACTGGCGCGGGGGTGGTCTGGGTAGACCG
>NZ_CCAE010000021.1 GCF_000723405.1 Hydrogenophaga intermedia
GGCGGCGGTGGCGGGGGCTTCAACAGCTCGATCTGCTGCACCGCCCGCTTCTTCGCCCCCTCGGCAGGCGAAGAAAACAGCTGGTACAGCCAGACCGCCAGCGAGATCAGCAGCGCCGCCAGCAGCGCGACGAGCGCCACACGGGCGATCAGCGCGTAGCGCCTGGGTCCTTCGGACATCGCTTGCTCGCTCAGGGGTTCGAGCGCTGGGTGACGAGGCCGATCTGGTTGAGATCGATCCGGCCCAGCAAGTCCAGCACCTGCACGACCTTTTCGTACTGCACGGCCGAATCGCCTTTCACGACCACCGGAAACTCGGGCGTGTTGGCCTTGAACTGCAGCAGCCTGGCTTCCAGGTCGGCCAGCGTGGCCATGGGGTAGGCGTCCAGGTAGAGCGCGCCGGTCTCGGTGATGGTGATGGCGCGCGTGGCCGGCTTGGCCAGGCTGGGCGTGTTGCTCGCGCGCGGCAGGTTCACCTTGATGCCCTGCACCGAGGCGGTCGTCATCAGGATGAAGATCACCAGCAGCACGTACGCCAGATCCAGCATCGGGGTGATGTTGATGTCGTCGTAGACCGCGCCGTCGTCCTGAACCTTGGCCATCTCAGTCTCCGTAGGTCTCGGCCATGCGCGTGACGAACTCGTCGACAAAGACGGTCATGTCGTTCGACAGCGTCTTGATCTTCGTCTGCAGGTAGTTGTAGCCAAACAGCGCGGGGATGGCGACGCCCAGGCCGGCCACCGTGGCCACCAGCGCGGCCGCGATGCCGGGTGCGATGGCGTTCACGTTCACGTCGCCGGCCGCGGCAATTGCCGCGAAGGTGATCATCACGCCCACCACCGTGCCCAGCAGGCCCAGGAACGGGCCGCCCGAGATGGCGATGGTCAGCAGCACCATGCCGCTGTCCAGGCGCGCGCGCTCGCGCGTCATCTGCGCGTCCAGCGCGGCGCGCACGGCCAGCATGGCGCGCTCGCTCACCGACGGCGCGACCACGCCGTCGTGCTGCACGGTGGCGGTGTTCGCCTCGCCCAGGTGAAAGCGCGACTTGAGTTCCTTCGCGCCCACTTCGTAGATGCGCATGAGCGGCGAGTGGCGGTACTGCGGCGCCTGCGCGGCAAGGCCGTCGAGCCGGCTGGCGTGTTCCTTCGCGCTGGCGTTGAGCGAGCGCAGTTGCGCGCTGAGCTGCTGGAACGCCTCGTTGAAACGCGGGTTGCTCTTCTCCACGCGCGACAGCAGCATGGCCTTGGCCCACATCACGTAGATGGCCACGAACAGCATGAGCACGCAGATGATGGTCACCACCCAGCCGTCCACCGTCAGGTTGTTCATGGTGGCCATGAAGTAACCCGTCTCGGCACCGCCTTCGGTGCTCTCCTCCTCGCCCTGGCGCACGAGCTTCGTGGCCATGCCCTGGTTGTCCACGAGCGCGGCCACCCAGGCGGCGGGGCGAGCGACGGTGGACACCTGCACCTCGTCGATCTCGCCCACCAGGCCAGCGCCGAGCGTGAGCGCCGGTGCGGCGGCGAAAGGCGCGGCGGCCGTGGCCACCGGCTGGCCGTTCACGTACAGCGTGAGCGCGGCGGCGTCCCAGCTCAACGCAATGTGGTGCCAGGCGTTGAGCGACAGCGGCGTGGGCGCGGCGGCGCGCGCGCTGCCCACGGTGACCACGGGCGTGCCTTGCGCGAGCGCGAGCGTGAGGCCGCCATAGGCCAGCAACTGGCCATCGATCTGTTCGGGCTTGATCCACGCCGACAGCGTGAAACCATTGCCCGCGGCCAGCGTGGGCGCGCCGGCCTGCAGGCCGCCGTCACCGGCCAGGCGCGCCGAGCCACCGATGAGACCGGCGGGCACGAAGCTCACGGTGCCACCACTCACGTGGTTGCCGGCGCTCGCGCTGTCCTGCGGCAGCCCGGTCTCTTCGGCCATTGACCACACGGCCCATTGCGACTCGGCGTACACCGGCATGGCTTGCGCGGGCGGCGCCGCGTCGTTGCCGTAGTACAGCCAAACGTGCTGGGCCGCGTTGCCAGCGGCCACGCGGGGCACGCGCACCCACACGAAGGCCAGTTCGTTGAGCGAGTCGAAGCGCTCGATGCGGTGCGCGAGCACGGTCTTGTCGTCTTCGGCGACGAAGCGCAGGTCGCTGCCATCTTCCTTGGCGCTGAGGAAATCGAAGCCGGCGGTGGACAGGCGCACGAGCACGGGCAGGTCCGTCAACTCGGCGTTGATACCGGCGGCCTGGGTGTCCAGCGTGATCTTTTTGCGCACGGTCCAGTCCTCGTTCCACCAGGCGTGGGCGGACAGGGGGAGCAGCATCGCGAGCGCGAACAGGGCGAAAAGGCGTTTCATGGTCGTGCGAAACAGAACCGCCGTGCGGCGGAAAAACGAAGAAGGTACGAAGGGATGGCGGCGGGCTTGTGTCAGAACGAAGGCATCACCCGATCGGACTATTCAGATGGGGGGCTCCTTCTCGGGTGGCTCCGGTCGGCGGTGATCGGGTGTCCGGCTCCGCGACTGTCCCCCGGAGCGGATCGCTGGCGCGCTCCGCTCCTCCTCCTTTATGTCGCTGCGCCGGACACCCGATCACCGCCGACCTCGTTGGCACTCGTCTGTTGGCGCGCCACCGCTTCTTTGGCTCGCGGACGCTGGGTGCCTTGTGTAGCGAAATAAAGGAGGAGGACGGCGCAGCCGTCCGGGGGACATTCGCGGAACAAGGCACCCAGCGTCCGCGAGCCCGCGAGGTGCAACGCACCAAACTTGCGAAGCGCCACCCGATGGCAAGCGTCCGTTCACTCTCCAAACCCCAGCACCTCGACGCGAACAACGGAAGGCCGCAGCGAGCTGGCGAGCTCTTGCGCGGCCCTGGCCGATTCGGCAGCGGCCTGATTGAGCGACTCCACCACGTCCGCGGCGTCGTTGCCACCACTGGTGGCGCCGGACGAGGCCGCCGTGACGGCGCTCGTGTCGGCCACCGGCGTGCCGGTGCTGGTGCCGCTCACCGAGATGTTGTCGGCCCCCAGCACCACCTGCGCGGCGATGTTGAGGTTGCCCGCGCGGATGCCCGCGTCGCCCGCGTTCACCGTGCCCTTGGGCGCGATCAGGTCGACGTCGCCGGCCTCGACTCCGGGGCTCTCGAGCGCGCCGATGCCCGAGCCCGAGGCGGCGCCCACCAGCTCCTGCGTCACCGTCCCCGTGCTCGGATCGACCTTGACGATCGGCGGCGGCACGGCCGAAGCCGTCTTCGCGCCCCGACCCGCGTCGATGTCGCCCTCGCTCGACCACAGCAGCACGTCGCCACCGCCCACGGTGAGCACGCGCGACTGGTTCACCAGCACGTCCTCGCGCGCCATGGCGCGCACATCACCCTCGGCCGCGGCGACGATGCCCAGCACGTTGTTGCCCACGTTGACGAGATTGGCCGGCGTGTTGGCCAGGCCCACCACGATGCCGCCGCCCGGCACCATGATGTCGATGTCGCCGCCGCGCTCGGTCTTGATGCGGCTGGCGAACAGGTTCAGATCGCCCTGGTAGGTGCCGTCGGTGCCGATGCCGGGGAACACCAGCTCGAGCGCGGCGTAGCCACGCGCGAAGTCGCCGGCGAAGCCGCTGCTGGCGTCGTTGGCGTCGCGACCGGTGGTGCGCAGCGCGGTGAACACGAATTCGCGCACGCGGTCGTGGCGCTGGTCGTCCGGCAGCCCGGCCACGGCCGCCACGGCGGCGGCGGCGCTGCCGCCCGTCAGCGAAGCGTCTCCCGTCAGCCAGCGCGCCAGCGCCAGATCGGTCTCGCTCGGCGAGCCAGAGGCCAGGCGCTGCTGCAAGCGGGCCAACGCGCCGTCCACGTCGAAGCCCTTGGGCCCCAGGCCGGCGAAGACCGCCAGATCCGCGCCGGTGGCCGGCAGGTTGGCGTTGTCCAGGTCGCCGCGGCTCAGGATGCCGCCCGAGGTGCCCAGGCTGATGTTGCGGCCGGCGGCCACGGTCATGCGGCCCTGGCCGGCAACGCGAAGGCCATCTGCATCGGAGCGAAGACCGCCATCGGCGTAGCGGATGTCGCGGCCGGCCTCCACCACGCTGCGGTCGCTGGTGTTGGCATGCTGCACCGCCAGGTTCAGGTTGACCACGTCGCGGCCCGCACGTACCTCGGCAGACTTGGCCAGGTCCAGTGAAATGTTCTGTCCGTCGGACTGCGACACGCCGCGCACGTCGCCCTGCACCGCATAGACCTTGGCCGTGCTGCTGTCGCCGGTGTGCACGGGCGTGTTGGCATGGCGCTGGCCCACCGTGGGCGACAGCACCGTCCCCGGCAGGTTCGTCGGCCGCCATGCACTGGCCACCTGCGAGGGATCGTTGTCGCTCATGACGAGGTTCACGTTGACGAGCACCGACTCCTGCGCCATCAACTCAAGCTGCCCGGTGGTCGACGGCATCATCGTGCGCTCGCTGCTCACCGCGGTCCTGGACAGCACCACGTCGCCATTGAACGCGGTCATGCTCATCGATGGCGGCAGGTAGCCCAGCAGGTTGCGATAGGCCTCGCGGTCGGTGATCTGCACCGTATCGCCATAGAGCGAGTAGGCCCGATACAGGGCGGAGACACCGTCGGTCGAACTGCCGGCGAGGTCGTGCAGCACGGTGTCGCCGTTGAGGCTGCTCACGCGCACGGCGCTGTCGCTGCCATAGGTGGAGAAGACCGATTCCCGCTGCGCGCCCTGGGCGTTGGAACGCACGTTGAAGTTGTCGTTGGCGCCATAAGACTGGATGACGAGCTGCGGGTTGATCACGCCGTGAAGGTTCACATCGCCCGTGGCGCGCACCTCGGCCGATGCATTGCCCAGCGCGATCACCGGATAGACCTTGCCGGTCAGCACGGTCTGGCCGCTGTCGATCGCGCCACCCGCGACCACGCGCACGGAGCCCTCGTCGGCCATGTACTGGCCACCCAGCACGTCGCCACCGGCCTCCACCGTCACATGGCCGCCGCCGGTCTTCACCAGCGCGGCCGCGTCGGGCGTGCCGGACGCCATGCGACCCTGCGTGGGCGCGCTGGCGGACACGTTGTTCACATTGCCCCCGGCGCGCAGGGACACGTCGCCGCCGCCCAGCGCGCCCACGCCCTGCGCGAACTGATCGAAGCGCACCCACCACGCCGGGGTTCCCTGCTGGCCGGTGAGGTAGCCGCTGCCATCCGCGTTCAGCCGGCCCTGGCGGAACAGCCACTCCGAGTAGAGCTGCGACGAGGCCACGCCGGTGATGTCGCGCCCCGCTTGCAAGGACACATCGCCGCCGCCTTGCGTGAAGTAGGCGCGCTGCAAGGTGATCGGTGGGGTGAAACCATCCAGCGCGGGCGAGAGCCTGCCCGCGGTGTAGATCGCCGAGGAGTTCGAGGCCAGCTTGATGTCCCGGCCCGCCGCCACGTCGATGTGGCCCGTGCCGGTGCGCACCACCTTGCCCGCCGCCACCGTCACGTCGCCCACGCCCGCGCGCGTCGACAGGGGATCGGCCGCGCTGGCGTCGGCCCCGGCCACCAGGCGGTAGGACCAGGAACGGCCGCCGCGCACGGTGTCGGGCAGCAGCGTGGACGGCGTGGTGCCGGTGATGGGCGCCGCGTTGGTGAAGCCGTCGGACAGGTGGCCATTGACCTGCAGGTTGCCCTGCGCGCGCATCGTGAGCACGCCTGGCTCATCGCCGGCCGTGGCGCTGGCCAGGTTCCAGTCGTTGGCCACCGTCAGGTCGCCGCTGGAACGCACCTCGGTGCCCGAGACGATGTGCACCGCCGGGTTGCCGTCCTGACCCAGGCGGGTCTTGATCGCGCCGTGGTTCGCGGCGTAGGCCGTGTTGTCGGCGTTGATGGACGTCAGGCTCAGGGTGCTGCCGCTGCTGCCGCCCGTGGCGTTGAGCGTGGTGATGCCCTCGTAGACGCGAACGGCTTCGATGTCGACCGTGCCCGCGCCCAGGATGGCGCTGTCCAGCGCGGTGACGGCCACGTCGTTGCCCGTGCGCATGGCGCGCAGGTTCACGCGCCCCGCCTCGCCACCTGCGCCAGCGCGCACGTCGATCGTCGCCCCCGCCGCGAGGTCCAGTGCGCCGCCGCTGCCGGTGCCCAGCTCCACGCGCCCGCCGTCGCCGCCGGCCTGCGTGGCCGAGGCTTCCAGGCGCGCGCCGCCGCGCAGCGTGAGCGAGTCGCCCGCATAGGCGCTGATGTGGCCGCCGTCCACGCCGTTCGCGTTCAGCGTGCCGAGGATGTCGATGGAGCCCGCGTCGGCCGACAGCGCGATGCGCTCGGCGCGCATGGTCTGGCCGGCGCCGATGCTCAGGTCGCCAGTGCGCGCGCGCAGCGAGCGTTCGCCGGTGAAGCCGTTGCCCAGGGCGGTGTTGATGGCGTCCGCATTGGCCAGGGTGTGTGCGTCAATACGCGCCACCGCCCCCTTGCCGGTCTTGCCTTGCGCGTCGGCCACGGTCTCGCCGCGCAGCGTGCCGGTGGGCAGGCTCACCGTGCCGTTCACGGCGGACACGTTCAGCGTGCCGCCGTCGGCGCCCGCCGCGCCCGATACATCGATGCGGGACGCCGCGTCCAGGGCCACGTTGCCGCTGTCGCTGCGCAGCGTGACCTGGCCACCCCAGGTGCCACGCTTCTCATCGAAGAAGGCCACCTCGCGGCCGGCCACGTTCACGTCGGCGCGATCGCCCAGTTGCACGTCACCGGTACGCGCGTGCAGCTCCAGCGAGCCGCTGGCCAGTTGCGCGCGTGTGTCGAAATCGATCGCGTCGGCGCGCAGCGTCCAGCTCGCGCCCAGGCCACCGGCCGCACCGGTGGGCGCGGCAGCGCCGCCGTCGCTCAGCGCCAGCGTGCCCAGACCGGCCGCCAGTTCGAGCGTCTGCTTCGCACCGGCCTCGCCCGTCAGGCGCGCGGTGGTCACTGTCGTGGCGGTGTCCAGGCGTGTGGTGCCCGCGCCCGAGGCGTTCAGGGTGTTGGCGTCGATGGCCACGCCCGAGAAGCCGCCAATGGTCTTGTCGCCCACGCCCAGAGTCAGCGTGTCCGCCTGCAGCGTGAGCGTGCCCGTGCCCGCCGCAGTGCCGGGGTTGTAGGCCGCGCCGGCCTGATTGCTCAGACTCAGTTCGCGCGCGGCAAGACGCACCTGGTCGCCCGCGCCGCCCGCGCCCGCGATGCCACCGCCCTGCAGGCTCAGGCGCTGCAGCGTGGGCTCACCGTTCGGATCGCGACCGCCCACGTCCACGCTGCCGTAGATGTCGAAGGTGGTGTAGCTGGACAGCGTGAGGCTGCGCAGGCCCAACAGGTCGTCGAGGTCGTCCTGCGAGAACGTGATGCCTTCCACGGCGCCGACGGGCGAGCCCAGGTTCACGCGCGCCGCGCCTACCGCGAGCTCGCCGGCCACCGGCTGGCCCTTGCGCGAAAAGCGCGTTTCGCCCGCAAAAGCGTTGTCGCGCGTGGCGTCGAGGTTGATCGAGCGCGCCGCCTGAACGACCGCGCTTTGTGCGGCGTTGAGCGTGCCCTGGCTGCGGTCCGGCGAGCCGGTGCGAGAGAAGGTGGCCGCGCTCGATGAGGCGCGCACGAAGGCGCCGTTGCCCGCGGTGGTGTAGTGGCCCGCGTCGCCATCGGCGCCCTGCGCGTCGATCGCGCTGCCTTCGGCCAGCGTGAGCGTGTCGCGCGCCGCCAGCATCACCTCGGGCCCGCGCAGCGCGGACGCGCCGCCAATGGCCAGCGTCAGGTCTTCGCTGTGCACGGTCAGCGTGGTGGTGTTGCCGCCGCGTTCGCGCGTGGCGCCCAGCAGCAGGCTCTCGGCACCCAGGGCATTGAGGTCGTCCACGTTCAGGCGCGTGGCGGTGGGATCGATGCCGGTCGCGTTGGCCCCGGCGATCACCAGGTTCGGCGCGGCGATGTCCACCGCCGCGCCCCGTCCACCGGCGGCCGGCGAGCCGATCAGGCGGCCGTCGAGTTCGAGCTGGCCCTGCGTGAGCATGGACAGGCGCCCGGCGTCCTGCGGCCGCAGCGTGTCGGTGCCAAAGAAGCCGGAGGCGCGCGCGAGCGTGAACTCCGAGCGCGCGCGCACCTGGTCCTGTGTGAGCACGTCGATGGCGCGCCAGCCGCCTTCGCGCGTGGCGCCCGCGCGGCTGTCGGTGAGGTAGCCCGAGGTGACCTGGATGCCGTCCTGGCGCGTGAAGGCCTCGGGGCGCACGGCCACGCTCTCACCCAGGCGAACCGCCATGGCGCCCGGCAGCAGCGCGTAGTGGGCGGGCAGCAGGGTGTAGGTGCCCGCGGGCAGGCCGGGCACACCCGACAGGTAGACCGTGGTGCCCACGGCCCGGTTCATGCCTTCCTGCGGATCGCCCGGCGCGAAGCCGCCCGCGTAACCCGGCACGATGGCGTAGGTGTTCGCAGCACCGAGGATGTCGCGCGAGCCGCCCGGGCCGACGGAGAATTCATAGCCCTGCACGTCGCCGCCGCCGGCCACGTTGATCGTCGCCCCCTCCTTCACCTGCACCGATCCACCGGACAGATTGACCGCCTTCTCGGGCAGCGCGTCCAGTTCCAGCTGACCGCCCGGCACGTCGGCCGGGTTGAGGTTGACCACCCACTGCGTGCCGTTCTGGATCTGACCCAGCGGCAGCACCTGGCCCGCGTCCGCCGCGACCGAGGTGAGGCTGCCCGCTTCAAGCTTGAGCTCGTTCTGCGCCACCAGGTCGATGCTGCCCAGCGGCGCGATGACGCGGCCGGCCTGCGTGATGTTCTGCGCCTCCACGCGCAGGCTGCCGGCGGCCGACCACACCGGCGCCGCCACGCCGGTGCTCTCGAAGCGCACGTCGCGGCCGGTGGCCTGGATCCTCACATCGGCGAAGCTGGTGGGCGAGACCGAACCGCCGCGCAGGGTGAGATCGCCGGTGGTGGCGATGGTGGCGCTGTGTTCATAGGCGCCAGCGGCGTCCAGGCGCGTCACGCCCGCCAGTTGCACGCGCTCGCTGCCGGTGAGCTCGCTGCGCTGCATGCCGCGCAGGCGGACGTTGCCCGCCAGCTCCAGCAGGTGCGCGTCGGCGCGCAGCACGCCGTTGTTCGCGCTGCTGCCTTCGGTACCCACGCGGCCGCGGTTGCTCGCGTCCCAATTGCCCAGTCGCACCGCGTCGGCCACCAAGTGGGCGTCGCCGCGCGTCTCGATGCGCGCCGCGTCGAGCTGGATCTCGCGCAGCGGCACCGCGCGGCCATCGCCCAGCGCCAGGCCCTGCTCGAGCACGATGCCGTCGCGGCTGGAAAAGCGCAGTTGCTCGAAGCCCGCGGCCTCCAGCGCATCGGTGCCGATGCTGGCGCGCACCTCGCCCGTGAGCGGCACGGAATCGCCGAAGTCGAGGCCCGCCGTCTGCGGCGCCACGGTGTTGGACAGGACCATGGCGCGCGCCAGGCTGTCGTAGCCGGTCTGCCCCTCCACGCGCGCGTTCTTCGACAGCGTCACCGACAGGGCGCCGCCCTGGTAGTCGGGCGCGCCGCCGCGCGCGGCCAGCGTGGCGTCGAACAGCAGGCCCTCCTCGGCGAACAGGTTCACCTGGCCCGCGCCACTGCCCACGGATTCGACGTGCACGCCACGCGCGTCGCGCGACACGTAGGCCACGGGCGCGCTGCCCGACACGTCGATCGTGGCTCCTTGCTCGGCCACCAGGTAGCCGGTGCGTGCATCGAGCTTGACCGTACCGCCGGCCAGCACCTCACCCTGCGTGAGGCCCTGGTCGTTGGTGGTGATGCGGGGCGTGCCACTGGCGTCCAGGCGCGCGTTGGCGCCCAACCAGAGGGTGTTGGTCTCGAGCGAGCCCGAGGAGAACCCCGAACTCCGGTCCAGGGTGAGGTCGATGGTGCCACCGCGCGCCACCAGCGCCCCCTCGACCTCGATGCTGTTGCGCGCCTCCAGTTCGATGAGGCCCCCCGGGTCCACATTGACCCGCGCGCCCTCACCGATGCGCAGCTCGCCGGTGCCCGCGCCCGAATCCCCGGCGCTCAAGGCGATCGAGGCCGCCGGCCGCTCCCAGGCATCGCGCGTGACCGGCGTGCCGATGGACGCCAGCGCGCTGCCCGTGGGCCGCGTGAGCGCGTCCGTGTCCGGATCGATCTGCTGCACACGCACGTCCACCTGCGCGCCGTCGACCACGTCCAGGCGCTGCAGGCCGCGGATGTCGTACTGCGCGAAGCCGCCGCGCTGGAAGGCGTCCGCCCCCAACACCAGCAGGCCATCGCCCTGCCCCGAGCCACCGATCTGCACGCGCTCGCTGGTGAGCGCCAGAGAACCACCCTGCTCGATGCCGTGCGCCTGCAGCGTGGCGCCGTCCAGGCCCTGCACGTGGTTGCCGCCGATGGTGATGTCGCCGCCACGCCCCGCGTGCAGCGCGCCACCCTGGCCCACCCGGCCGCCACCGTCGGCGTCGATGCGCACGCCCTTACCCAGCGCCACGGTGCCGCGCGAGAACACCAGGCCGCCGGAGGCCTGGCCCTCTGCCACCAGCGACACACTGCCGCCGTCGATGACCGGCGCCATACCGGCGCCGCCAGGCACGCCGCGGCGCTGGTTCACCCAGGCGCCCTGCACCTGCAGCGCCACGCCGTCGCGCACGCTCAGCGTGGTGTCGGCCACCACGTTCATGGCGTTGTTGCGGGCGGTGATGTCGATATGCCCGCCTTGCGCGGTGATGTCGGCGTTCACGTTCACCTGGCGCCCGGCGATGGTGACCCCACCGCCCTGCGGCGTGCGCAGCGCGTCGCGCACCTCGGCGGCCTGGTTCGTGAAGACCTCGAGCTGCGCCACGCGGCCTTCGCCCACCAGGGTGGCGTCCAGCGTGAGCGTGTCCTTCAGCGGATCGACCAGTGCCTCGTGGCGCGCGAACTGGCCCGGCAGCGGGCCACCGTTGGCGATCACCACGTTCTGGTTGAGCTTGTGGTCCTTCAAGGCGTCGCCCACGCCCTGCGTACCGAACGTGAGCGTGGCGCCACGGGGCAGATGGCCAGAGAGCTGCTGACGTTCGCCGGCCACGGTGCGTCCCTCGACGCTGCCGCCGAAGTACGCCGCACCCATGCTCTGCACGTTCATGCGCCCGGCGTCCTGTCCTTGCGTGTAGCCCTGAACCACGCGCTGGGCGCTGGGCAGTTCGATCACCTCCTGCTCGTTCCATTTGTCGTAATTCACGACATAACGGCTCACGATCGCGTCGTAGCGCGTGCTGGCGCTGGCGTCCGCCAGGTCGGTGAGCTTGCCCCGGCTGGAGAGCACCGTGGTCTTGGCCACGTCCTGGGTGTACTTCACGCTGCCGCCCGAGAGGTCGAAGCTGGCGCCCTGCTCGACGATGGTCTGGCCTTCGGAGCGAAGGCTGATGGTGCCGCCATGCGTGGAGCGCTCGGCGATGCCGCGCTCCAGGCGCGCGCGGTAGGCCAGCAGGCTGTCGCGTGCGATCAGCGTGTCCTTGCCGGCGTCCGAATTGGCCAGGGCCTGCTCGATGTCCACCCAGGCCTTCTGTCCGCGCAGCGGGCCGTTCTGGTTGACCGGAGAATCCTTCAACTCGTCGCCACGCAGTTCCACCTCGACCGTGTTGCGCGCGGCCGAGACCTCCACGTCACGCAAACCCGACACGTCGATGCGCGCGCCCTGGGCGATGTGGATGCTGGCCTGAGTCGAGGGCGCGCTGCCCGCGCCGTTGAGCGAACCGCCGGTGACCAGTGTCGTGGGGTTGTCCACCGCCGTGAACGCCACGTCGCCCGCGTTCGCGACGATGGCCGCGCCGGCGTCCATGTAGATCTTCTGTCCCAGCACCCGCACCTGCGATTTATCGGCCAGGCCCGTGCCGGTGTCGCCATCCTGCACGGTGGTCCTGTCGCTCAGGTCGGGCAGCACGTCGGTCACGCTGCCCGCGCCCAGCACCACCTCGCCACCACGGCTGGACGAACGCGACCCACCGACAGAGACGCTGGTGTCCTTGGCCATCAGGTAGACCGAGCCGTTCGCCAGCACCGAGCTGGTGGCCGTGGCGCGGCCCATCTGATTCACCGCGTAGCCCACCATGGTGACGTTGCCGCGCTCGGCCGTGAGCTGGCCGAAGTTGCTGGCCACGCTGCCACCGCCGGCCGGGCTGTCCACTTCCACCAGCAGGCCGCGAAGGTTGAGGTCGGCGCTGTCGTCGGCGCGCAGGAACACGCGCGAGCCGGCCGCCAGAATCACCTGGCCATCGGGCGCGCCGACGCTGCCGCGGTTCTCCACCCGCGGTGCGATCAGCATGACGCGGCCCTGGCTGGTGGCGCTGATCTTCGCGCCCTCCATCACCTGGATCGCGCCGCGCCCCTCGCCGCCGTCCAGTCCACGCTCGAACTGCGGCGCGTTGAGATCGCCCAGCAGCCCATTGATGATGTACTTGTCCGCGATGTTGAGCGTGCTCGCGGTGAAGCTGTTGAGGTTCACCTGCGAACCGCCCAGGAAGGCGATGCCGTTGGTGTTGACCAGGATGATGTTGGCCTTCTGACCGTCTGCCTGCGAAATGGCGCCCGCGATCACGCTGGGGTTGATGTCCCAGATGCGGTTGAGCGTGGTGAAGTTGGCGCCCTGCACCAGCTGGTTGGTGTTCAGGTCCTGCACCTGGCGGAACTGCACGCCATGGCCCGCGCCCACGTTGAAGCTCTGCCAGTTCAGGATGGCCTTGTTGCCGATCTGGTTCACGAAGGCCTGGTGGCCCGTGACCTGGTAAGCCGCCTGCCCTGCCGTCACGAAGTTGGGGGTGCCCCCTCCGGCGCTGGGCACTGGCAGGTTCTGCGCCCAGCCCGGTGCGGCGAACAGCAGCGCACCGGCCAGCGCCACCGCGCCGCGCGCGCCGCTGGCGGCCTTGCCCTGCGCCCGCGCGCACTCGGCCACGGCCACGAGCGCGCCGAGGTGCCGGCTGAAGACGATTCGATAGCGTTGGCGGTTCATGGTCGGGTTCTCCTGCTCACCACTCGTAGGCGAGGCTGAAATGCAATCGGTGGTCGCCGCGCGCGGTGTTGCCCAAGGCCTTGAGCGGGTAGGCCCACCACAGCGCGGCCTGCAGGCCGTTGTTGCCCTTGGCGCGCAGGCCCAGGCCCACGCTGGACAGCCCGTACTTGCTCGTCTCGGTGATGGGGTCGATCACACGCACATGGCCCGCGTCGACGAAGGCGAGCGCGCGCAGTTCGTTGAAGGCCTCGGCCACCGAACCCAGGCGGCTGTGCAAGCTCGGCGTGAGGGCCTCCAGGCTCAATGCGTAGCCCTCCTCGCCCAGCGCAGCCGATTCGAGGTAGCCGCGCACCGTGTCCGCGCCGCCGATGGCGAACTGCTCGTTGGAGATCAGCGGGCCACCCGAGAGCTGCCAGCTGCCGCGCCAGTTCAGGCCCCAGCCGTTCTCGAAGCTGCGCTCCTGCGAGGCGTTGCCGCGCAGGTACACGTAGGACGGTTTTCCCTTGAAGCGCTTGTCGGCGAACTCCTGTTCGCTGGCGCCCAGGCCACTGGTGTGGAAATTGAAGGAGACGCCCGCGCGCGTGGTTCGCTGCTCGGCGAGCCAGGTGCCGTCCCAGCCAATGGTGAACGGCGTGTAGGCGATGGGCGTGTTGAAGCCGCCGCTGCCGATGAGGTTGACGGACTGGTCGAAGTCCTTGTGGTCGATGCCGAAGCTGGCGCTGTGAAAGAAGCTGTCGCTGCCGGGCAGCGGGCGGATGTAGCGCGCGCCCAGGATGGTGCCTCGGCCCAGCACGTTGAGCGTGCCCACCGCCGAGACGTCCGAATCGGAGCGGATGCCGTACAAGGCCAGAAAGCCTCCACCAGAAAGCGGCCAGGTGTAGTTGAGCGAGAACACCTGGCTTTCGTCGGGTTCCTCCGGCGCGGTCTGCACGGTCAGGCCGATGCTGTGCTGGCGGCCCCAGAGGTTGTCCCAGCGCAGGCTGGCACTGGCGCGTGTCCGCGACGTGTCAGGGCTGTAACGGTCGTTCAGCTCGACGCTGCCGTGGAACGGGAAGCGGTCCTGCACCTTCAGGTCCACCTCCACCGTGCCAGGCGTCTTGCCGGGGCGCAGCACGGGCGTGATGCGACGGTCCGGGCTGCGGTTGAGCGCGGTGAGCTCGCCCTGCATGTCCTGGAAGTTGGGCACCTCGCCTTCGGCCAGCGATGGGGCGGCGGCCTTGATGTCCTCGGGGCTGAAGAAGCGCGACTCGGTGATCCGCAGCCGGTCCACCGGCGCCTCGGTCACCTGCAGGCGCACCACGCCGTCGTCCACGCGCTGCTGCGGAATGCTCACCAGCACCGTGAGGTAGCCGGCGCCGTGGTAGGCCTTCTCCAGCGCCTCGCGCGCCTGCTCCACGTCGGCCAGGGTTTTCTGCTCGCCCATGTGGGCGTACACCGCGCGCTCGATGGTTTGCGCGGGCAGCAGGGTGGCGCCTTCGACACGGAATTCGAGCACGTCGAAGCGCGCGTCCTGCGCGCGAGCCATGCCGCAGAGCGCGGCCAATCCCAGGGCCCAGGCCAGCCACCGGTGTTTGCTGTTCCTCGTCATCGTTGTTCTCGTCACCGGATGGGTCAACACAACACTGCGAAACAAAAACAGGCAAAACGCGGTCGCCCGCGTTTTGCCTTTGAACACCCCTCAGCCTCGCGGCCGAGAGGGAACAGCCATCACTTCAGGTTCAGCGGCGCGCACTGGTCGTTGCCGACGTAGGCCACGCGCTGGACTTGACCGGTGCCGGTCGGGTCAGGCGTGCCGTTGATGCCAGCGGCCACCCAGCGCAGACCGGACTGAGCGTTCAGCACCGCAGGCGAACGGGCGGCGGCGATGAAGTTCGCAGCCAGCGCGGCCTTGTTGCCGGTGGTGGAGCTGGGCAGGTTGAAGGAGATCCAGCCCTGCATGTCCCAGGTGCCGTCGATCAGGTTGGCCAGCGTGGGGTGCTTGCCGGTGCCGCTCACCACGGGCGGGGTGGCGATGGCGCCGGTCCAGGTGATCTCGCCAGCGCCGTCCAGCGAGCGGAAGCTCCAGTTGCTGGTGGTGGTCGAGCTGCTCAGGCTGTCCATCGACAGAACGCCCACGGCCTTGTGCGGGCGGCCGTCACGGAACAGCACGCGCACGGTGTTGCCGGCGCGGTCGGCCGTGTTGTAGGCGGTGTAGCCCGCTTCCGTGGCCGGGTTGGCGGCGGCGTTGAACGGCTTGCCTGCGGACACGGCGGCGGTGTCCAGGCAGGTGCGCACGTTGCCCGAGGACGAGTTCTCGACCACGTTCAGGGCGCCCGTGTCGCCTTCGACGACGAACTTGTTCACGAAGTCCCAGGCGGCGCCGGCTTCGCGGTCGGCCGGCACGTTCAGGCGGGTGCCCGTGTCGCAGGGGTAGTTGCCGTAGTACATGTTGGCCACGGCCTGGGTGCCCGAGCCGTTCACGCGGCGGCAGACCAGGATGTCGTCGGCGGGCAGCGCAGCGTCGATCTGGTTCCAGGTGCCGACGTTGCCGGTCATGATCGCGGCGACCTTGGCCTTGTTGAACGACACCGTGGTGGGCACGTTCCTGGTCACGGGCAGGCCGAAGGCCAGGGCGTACAGCGGCGAAGCGGTCAGCGTGGCCAGCTCGGACGGGCTCAGCGCGGGCTCGGCGGGTTCGCCTTCGGTGTTGAAGGCGCCATCGAACAGGAAGGGCGCCACGTCGGACACACCGGCGTCAGGCTTCTGCGTGGTCAGGGTGTCGCAGGTGAAGGGCGCGGCGGAGGTGCCGGAGCCGCCCGAGCAGGAAGCGGAGGTCACGGCCAGGGTCTCGATGACTTCGGCGCGGGCCACGGGGTTCACGCCCCAGACCGAGCCACCGCGGGCGCGGTTGACGATGATCACATTGGTGCCAGCGGCCCAGGTGCCGGCGGCGGTGGTCAGCTTGCCGGCGTAGGCGCGGTAGTCGCTGTTGCTGCGGCCGGTGGCGGCGGACGGAATGAAGAAGTAGTTGGTGCCAGTGAACAGCGAGCTGGCGATCTGGCCCAGGCCGCCTTGCACAGCGGAGGCGCCAGAGATGTACATCACGCGGCCGTTGGCCACGGCGTCGTCCACGATGGCCTTGGCGGCGGCGTTGGCGGGGTCGTTCAGGCCGACGGCCTGGGCGGAAACGGCGGCGCAGGCCACGGCGCAGGCAAGGCTCAGGTGCTTGAGTTTCATGGAAATCTCCAGGGGTAAGGGAAAAATGCGGAGGCGATCGCACCCCACCGAAGGCCCGCGTCGTGGCCTTCGGGGGGATACGAGGAGGGAGGGGCTCAGCCCTGCTGCTGGCGGCGGCGGCGGGCGATGGCGCCCATCAGGCCCAGGCCGGCGAGCAGCATGGCGTAGGTCTCGGGCTCGGGCACGGCGGCGACGGCGGCGATGTGCAGGGTGTAGTCGGGGCCGATGTAAACGCGCACCGGGCTCAGGGCGCCAGACAGGGGCGAGTAGATCGAGTTGGCGGTGCCGGTGGCCAGGAAGGCCATGCTCACGAGGCCCAGGCCCGACTCGAAGCTGTTGTTCGCCAGCGAGCCGCTGTTGTTGAAGTTCAGCAGGCCACCGTTGTTGGGACCGAAGGGGTTCTGGCCCAGCGGGTTGTTGGCGTAGCCGGGGGTGTTGGCCGCGAAGACGGCCGAGTTGGCGCTGCCTTGGGCGGTCATGCCGTTGTTGACCAGGCCGGCGAAGGCGCCGACGCCCGCGGCCATGGTGCGGCCGTTGTCGTTGGAGATGCCGGTGGGCGGCAGCACCGAGTACGTCTGGGTCACCGTGTCGGCGCCCTGCGTCTCGACGGCCGTCAGGTTCCACGACAGGCTGCCCAGGTTGGCGCCGGCGATGAAGCTGTTGAACAGGGCGTCAGACGCGAGGTTCAGGCTGAAGCTGTAGCCGGCGGGGTTGGCCAGGTCGGTGTTCAGCGTGTTCTGTTGCAGGTTCAGGTCGATGGTGTAGGAACTGGAGCCGTCCCACATCGTGAGGAAGAAATCGCCAGCGCCGTCGGTGCCGACGTCGATGGCAGCGTTGGCAGCGCCGGAGAGCGCCAGGGCGGCCGCGGCCGCAATCAGTTTCAGTTTCATGTGTCGGGTCCTGTCCTGAGGGTGTGGAAGTGAAGGAACTTCTTGCCGGTGCCAACTCAAAACCGCTGCGTGCAGGTTCTTCGTTGAACGAGATGGACTTTAGGAACCGAAGGTTGCGACCCGCCGCGCGGGTTCCGCGGCGCCAATAGTTCTTTCAGATGGTGATTGATGACAGGTGATCGATCAGCGTGCGACCTCTTGCAGGTCGGTGTGCGTCACCAGGCGCAGCGTGGCGCTCTTGCCCACTGCCTGCGCGCGGTTGTTGACGTTGAGCTTGCGCATGATCTTCTGCACGTGGTTCTTCACCGTGGGCGGGCTGATGCCCAGGATCTGGCTGATCTCGAAGTTGGTCTTGCCGTGGCGCACCCAATGCAGCACCTGGATCTCGCGCTTGGACAGGATGGTCACCGGCGCCATTTCGGTGGAGCTTTCATCGGCCTCGCGCTGGCGCATGCGGTGCAGCGCCAGGTGCATGTGCGGCATCAACAACTCCAGCAGGTAGGCGGTGCGCTGGTCGGGCTGGCGCTCCAGGCCGGCGAAGACGAAGAAGCTGCCGTAGTCGCCCTGCACCTCGCGCACGCCGTGCGCGGCCACGTGGTCGAAGCCGCAGCGCTGGAGGTCGCCGATGAGCTGGCGCCGGCCGGTCTGCTCGCCGCCTTCGCTGCTGAGCAGGCGCGGCGCGCGCCCGCCGCGCAGCCAGTCGTCCACCATGCGCGGCAGCACGCCGTCGGTGGGGTTGGTCATCTGGCTTTCCACGCGGGGGTTGATCACGCCACGCGCGAACATCTGCACCTTCAGGCGCATGGCGTCCACGTCGCCCCAGGCGCACCACAAGGCTTCGTGCGGCACGAAGCCCTGCAAGGCACCCTGTGCCCAAAGATAGAACTGCGTTCGGGTCTGCACCTCCAGCGATTTCTCGATGGTGATGAGCAGGTGCTCGAGGTCGCTGGCCTTGAGGCGGAAGAACGGGGTCGGGCTGCTGTTCATGAAGGTCCTCCGGGTGTGGTCGGCGTGTTGGTGTTGTTGGCGGGTGTGGCCACGGGCGGCGCCGCATCGGCCGCCCGAAAGACCCATTGCGAGTACGAGCCAAGCCCCGCGAGCTCGGCGTCGCGTTTGGCGAAGGCGGTGCGCAGGGGTTCGCGCTCGTCGCGGCTGTGCACACCCACGATGCGTCCGGCCGCCACGACCAGGCCCCAGTCGGTGCTGTCGCTCATCGGGTCGCGCCAGAGCCGTCGCAGGTGGCGCACCGGGGTGGGAAAGCGCCGGTCCTCCAGCAGCTCGGCCAGCGTGGTCGGCGCGGTGGGCGTGCCGGGTGGGCTGCGGTCGCGGTACGAGGCGAAGGCCAGCCGGAACTGGTGGCCCACGAAGAGGAGTTGCGTCTCTCGCTCGCGCTGCGCGCTGGCGGACCACACCTCACCGGTGCTGGCCAGGCCGATGCCGATGGCCGCGATCGCAAACAGCACGAGCAGGTAACCGACGCCGCGCTGCTGTCTGCCCCGCGACGCCAACGCGGCACGCCACAGAGGGTGTTCACCATTCGCCATAGGCCTTGCCCTCCACCTCGGCGCCGCTGCGCAGGTCCCACACGCCACCGGCCACGGCCTCGCCATCGGCGCGGCCCGGCGGCGGCAGGATCTGCCAGGTGTCGTTGCGTTCATTGACCGGGTCCATCGGCAGGCTGCGCAGGTAGCGCTTCTCCACCAGTTCCTCCAGGCTCGACGGGTAGCGGTCGTGGTCGCCATGGAAGCGGTCGATGGCCTGGCGCGTGACGGCCAGGGTCTCGCGCAGCGCGGCCTCGCGGGCGCGGTCCACCTGGGCGAAGTAGCGCGGCGTCACCAGCGTGAGCAGCGTGGCGATGATGGCCATGACCACCAGCAGTTCGATGAGCGTGAAGCCGCGCGCTTTCATCACCAGTTCCGGTAGGGTTCGCCGCGCAGCGAGCGGCGCGGCGAGAGCGAGTACACGTCGAACACGTCCTCGCCGGCCATGGGTGCGTCGGGCGGGCTGCCGTAGGCGCGCAGGCCCCAGGTCTGCGCGGCGGGCGTGTCGCCCTCGGCCGCAAAGGGATCGCGCGGGACGCGGCGCAGGAAGATGAGCTTGGCGCCCTCGGCGCTGCGCACGTCGGGCACGCCGTTGACCAATTCGTCGAGCGAGCGCGGGTAGCCGCTGGCGCCCACGCGGTTCTGGATCCGGCCCTCGCTGTAGGCGGCCTTGTAGGCGTCCAGCGCCTCGCGGATCTGGCGCAGCGCGCCGCGCAGCTCCACCTCGCGCGCGCGCTGGGCCTGCACCTCCACCAGGGGCACGGCCACGCTGGCCAGCACCGCCACAATGGCCACGGTGACCACCAGTTCGATGAGCGTGAAGCCGCGCGCGGGCCGGTTCATGGCGATTGCCCGGCGGGCGGGGCCGGTGTCAGTGGCGCCACCGGCGTGAGCGTGATGGATGAAGGCGTCGCGGGCGGAGAGGCCGGAGCGGCGGGCTCGGCAACGGCGGGCGGCGGTGCCGCGGCTCCGTCGGCGGCGGGCGCATCGCCCTGCCCTTGCGCGGCCGGATCCTGCTGGCCTGACTGGCCCTGCGCGGGCTGTCCGGCGGGCGCGTCGCGCACCTCACGGCCCGTGCCGTCGCCGGCCGGGGGAGCTGGCGCCGGTGCGGCCTGCGCTGCGGGCGGTTCGCTGGCCGGTGGCGCCCCACGCGCGCCGCCACTCGAACTCGACAGCGAGAGATTGCGCGGCGGCGTGCGCTTGAGCTGCAGCGGCAGCGTGCCCACGCTCGATTCGGAGCCGGCCGGCATCGCGGCGTCCGCGCTCTCGGGACGCGTCACGTTGCGCACCACGCGCGGGGTGATGAGCAGCACGATCTCCGTCTTGCCGTTGTTGTCGCGCGTGCTGGAGAACAGGCGCCCCACCACGGGCAGGTCGCCCAGCCCCGGCAGGCGGTTGGCGGCGCTGCGCTCCTCGTCGCTGATGAGGCCCGCGAGCACCTGCGTTTCGCCGTCGCGCAGGCGCAGCACCGTGCCCGCGCTGCGCGTGCCGATCTGGTAGGCCAGCGCGTTGGCCGGGCCGGTGATCTCGCGCACCACCGAGCTCACCTCCAGCGCCACCTTGATGCCCACCTCGTTGTCCAGGTAGACGTTGGGTTCCACGTCGAGCTTGAGGCCCACGTCGAGGTAGGACACCGAGGAGGACACACCGACGTTGGCGGTGGAGGTGGTGGTGAACACCGGCAGCTTGTCGCCGATGTGGATCTTGGCCTTCTCGCGGTTCTTCACGCGGATGCGCGGGTTGGCCAGGGTGTTGCCGCTGCCCGCTTCGCTGCGCAGGTTCAGCACCACCGCCGGGTTGGCCACGAAGGACGTGAGGCCGGTGCGGTTGCGCAGATCCACGAAACCCTCGGCCAGCTTGCCGCCGGGCGTGACGTTGCTCTGCGTGACGCCCTCGTTGACGATGGTGGTGCTCAGGTCCGGCGTGAGCCGGCCGTAGCTGATCTGGTCGGGGAAACGCAGACCCAGCTCCAGCAGCCGGTTGCGCGTGACCTCCAGCACCTCCACGTCCAGCATCACCTCGGGCTCGGCCATGTCGAGCGACTCGATGAGCTGCTCGGCCAGGCGAACGGCGTCGGGCGTGTCCTTCACCATCACCAGGTTGAGCTTTTCATCGATGAAGATGTCGCGCGTCTTCACCAGGGTGCGGATCAGCGTCTGCGCCTGCTTCACGTCGGCGTTGGCCAGGAAGAAGCTGCGCGTGACGAGCTCCAGGTACTCGCGCTTCTTCACTGGCGTGTCCGGGTAGATCATCAGCGTGTTCTGGTTGAGCAGCTTGCGCTCGAGCTGGTTCGTCGTGAGCACGAGGCGAATCACCTCTTCCACACTGGTGTCGCGCACGAAGAGCGTGACGCGGGTGTCGGCGCGCACGTCCTTGTCGAACACGAAGTTCAGGCCGGTGGTGCGCGCGATGAGGTCGAACACGGCCTTGATCTGCACGTCGCGGAAGTCGAGCGTGATGGGCTTGCTCAGGGCCTCGGACAGCGCCGTGGGCGGCAGGCTGGGGCGCGGCGCCTCGGCGCGCAGGCGATCGAGCAGGCGGCGCGCCTGCGCGTGGCTGGGGGCCATGCGCAGCACCTCGCGCAGCTTGCGCTCGGCGGCCTCGTTCTGCTGCTTGCCGATCAGCGCGCGCGCCTCGTCCAGGCCACTGGACACGCGGGCTTCGTTGTCGAGCACGATCAGGCCGTCGCGCACGCGCGGGCTGTTGGGGTCGATTCGCTGGGCGCGCTCGAACAGCGCGCGCGCGTCGGCGAGGCGGCCGTTGAGGCGCTCGGTCTCGGCCTGCGCCACCAGTTGCGCCGACACGAGATCGCGCTGGCGGTAGTAGGCGGCGCGCAGCTCTCGGTCGTTGCCGGCTTCGCGCATGGCGCTTTCCAGGCGCAGCACACTCTCGTCGAGCCGGCCCGAGGCGAGCAGCGCCTCGCTTTCCTCGATGGCGGGGTTCGCGGCGCAGCCCGCGAGCACGAACAGCAGCGGCGCCAGCAGCGACCAGGCGCGCGGGGACGCAAGGTGAGAAGGAGCGTTCAACGGGGCATTCATCGACACGGCATTCACGGGGTGCTTCCGAACAGCAGTTGCTGCTTCTGGTTGAGGGGCAGGTAGATCAGCGTCATGCCGCGCGCGCTGACTTCTTCGACCTGGTATTGCGAGATCCGGTCGCCCGCGCGCACCGCCAGCGGGCGGGCCTGCGGACTGGCGCCTTCGGCGAGAAACACGGTGGTGCCGCCCTCGCCGCCTTCCAGGCGGCCGAGGTAGCGGTAGGGCAGCGGCGGCGCCGTGGGCGGGGGCGGGGCCACGGCCACGGGCGGTGGTGGTGCGGGCGGCTGCCAGCCGCGCGGCGCCATCAGCGGTTCGCGCGGCGGCGCCATGCGTTCGCCGCGGGGCATGCTGAACGCAGTGGGCGCGGCCACGGCCACGGGCTCACCGGTCATCACCGGCGCAGGCACCACGCCCGTGGGCAGCGGACGCGCCGCTCGCTCGGGCACGCTCAAGGCCTCATCGGATGACTCGGTCGATTCCATGTCCGCCGCGTACCAGGTGGCCGCGAGCGTGGCGGCCAGCGCCGCCCACAGGCCGAGGGAAGACTTGTTGCGGCTCATGATGAAGGCGCCCGCAAATAGAACGACCAGCGCACGCGCGCCTGCACGAGTTCCTGCCCGGCCTGGTCGCGTGTGGCGCTCCAGTCGTCCAGGGACAGCGTGGGCCAGCGGTTCAGGGCCTCGGCCATCCACAGGCGCAGCGACATGTCGCCGGCCTGCGCGGGCAGGGTGATCTGGTACCGCTGCCAGCGGCCCGAGGCCTCGTCGACCAGGCGGTACTCGCCCGAGGCCAGCACCACGCCGTGCTGCTGCGCCAGGCGGTGCAGGTCCTGCACCGCCGCCAGGGCCGCGTCGCCGGCGGGCAGCGTGGCCACGAAGTCCTGCGCCTGGCGCTGCGCCGTGGCGGCGGCATCGGCCGGACGGCTCGCGCGTTCGCGCCGCGCCTGCTGCGCCTGGGCTTCCCACACGGCCGCTTGTTCGCGCATCGGGTCGGTCACCAAGGGCCCGGCGGCCACGGCCGCGAGCATGGCGGCCAGCCCGGCCCACATCGGCCAGCCGAGGCGACCGAGCCGGTAACGCCAGGCGCGCGCGCGCGGGTGGGTCCACCAATCGTTCACGCCCTGCTTCACGGCCTGGCCCCTCCCCACACGATCTCGACGGTGAAGCGGATCACGGGCACCCCGTCGGCCTCGCGCCGCTCGTGGCTGGCCAGCGTGGCCGTGCTCACCAGCGGCGAGCCGCGCAAGGACTCGACGTACGCCACCGCGTGGTTCATCTCGCGCGCTTCGGCGATCAGGCGCATCGGTGCCGCGCGACCCGGGGCCTCCACCGTGAGCAGCGCCACCGGTGCGTCGGCGCGCGACTCCAGCTCCGCCAGCAGACGGCCCCAGGGTTGATCCAGCGCGAGTTGCGCGCGTGCCGCGGCGCGGCTCGCCTCGGGCGAGGCCGGCGCCACCGGTGCGCGCGACCCGGTGCGCGCGGCGCCCGCCGGCGCCGCGTCGCGCTCGTGCGCCTCGCGCGCCTGCTGCCACTGCGCCTGTGCGCCCAGGTACTCGCCCAGGGCCAGGGCCAGGCCCACGGCGCCCAGGGCCAGCACCAGCCAGGCCCAGGGTGAGGTGGAGGGGCGCGCGCGCGCGAAGTCGATGTGAAGCGGCTTCATGGTCTTGTCGGGTTCAGATGCCGATGGCGAGTCGCGCGAGGCCCTGCGGCGCCGCCCGTCCCGTGGGCACGAGCGCGCGCCAGCCCGGCGCGCCGGCCGTGTCCGCGCCGGTGCCGGCCACGAACAGCGGCGCCTCGCGGGGCACGGGCGTCGCGGCTTGCAGCGCGAGTCGCGACTGCAGGCCCGCCAGGGCCTCGCGCCACGCGGCGCCTTCGGCGCAGCGCACCGTTCCCAGGCCCAGCCAGTGGCCGCGCGCGTCGAGCAGGGCCAGCGTAAGATGCCCGGGCTCCACCACGGCCACCCACGCCGCGTGGCCGCGCCACTGGCCGCGCCAGTGGTCCAGTGCCGAGGACACGTAGGGCCGCACCGACACGAGCCGCGCGTTCGCGCCCTTCGCCGCCTGCGCCAGCGCCGCGGGCAAGGCCTCGTCCACCGCGCACGCGGGCAGCGCCTGCCCCGGGCTGGCCACCGCGTGCGCCAGGCGCCAGGCCGCGCTGGCCGCGCCGTACACGCCCCGAAAACGCAAACGCAGAAAGGCCTGCAACTCGCTGTCGGAGCCCGCCTGCGCCGGCCAGTCCACAAGCTGCCAGCGCACGAACGCGGAGCCCAGCACCACCGACACGCGGCCCACCTGGCCTGGCTGCTGCGCCAACTGCTGCACCAGCGCCGCCACGGCGGGCCGCCACGCGGGCTCGTCCTTGGCCGGTGCGTCGGTCCCGGTCTCGCGCGCGGCCGCGCCGCCGAGCGAGCACACCAGGCGATCCTCCAGCAGCGCCACGCGCAGGTGGCGTGATTCAGCGGACCACACGCTGGATCTCCTGCCAGGTGGTCTCGCCCCGGCGCACCAGGTCCAGCGCGGCGTCGCGCAACTCGCGCGTGCCCTTGGCGAAGGCCAGTTCCTTCACGCGGCGCACCGGCTCGCGCTGCACGATGGCCTCGCGCAGCTCGTCGTCGAGCACCAGCAGCTCGGCCACGGCCTTGCGGCCCTTGTAGCCCGTGCCCCGGCAACTTGCGCAGCCGCGCGCGGCGCGCAGGCGCAGGTACTCGCCCTCCTTCGCGCCCAGGGCCACCAGGGTGTCGGCATCCGGCGTCTCTTCTTCCGCGCAGTCGTTGCACAGCACGCGCACCAGGCGCTGCGCCACGATGCCGTTGAGCGCGGCCATCAGGCTGTACGGGTCCAGCCCCATGTGCGTGAAGCGGCCCAGCACGTCAAACACGTTGTTGGCGTGCACGGTGGTGAGCACCAGGTGGCCGGTGAGCGCGGCCTGCACGGCGATCTGCGCGGTCTCGGCGTCGCGGATCTCGCCGACCATGATCTTGTCCGGGTCGTGCCGCAGGATGGAGCGCAGGCCGCGCGCGAAGGTGAGGCCCTTCTTCTCGTTCACCGGAATCTGCAGCACGCCGGGCAACTGGTATTCCACCGGGTCCTCGATGGTGACGATCTTGTCGTGGCCGTGGTGGATCTCGTTGATCGCACCGTAGAGCGTGGTGGTCTTGCCGCTGCCGGTGGGGCCGGTGACGAGCACCATGCCGTAGGGCTCGTTGCACAGGCGTCGCAGCGTGGCCATGGTGGTGGCGTCGAAGCCCAGCACGTCCAGGCGCAGGCCGCTCATGTCGCCGGCCAGGCGCTCCTTGTCGAGCACGCGCAGCACAGCATCTTCGCCGTGGATGCTGGGCATGATGGAGACGCGGATGTCGATGGCGCGACCGCGCGCGGCGACCTTGAAGCGCCCGTCCTGCGGCACGCGTCGTTCGGCGATGTCGAGTTCGGCCATGACCTTGATGCGCGAGATCACCTGGTCGGCGGTGTCGCTGCCCGAGATGGAGCCCACGGTGGCGAGCACGCCGTCGATGCGGTACTTGATGGCGATGCCGCCCGGGCCGGTCTCCAGGTGGATGTCGCTGGCGCCGGCCTTGAGCGCGTCGTACAGGGTGGAGTTGACCAGGCGCACCACGGGGCTGGTGTCTTCGTTGATGCTGCGCAGCGAGATGTCCTCGACACGATGGCCTTCATCGGCCTCACCGGTCATCGTGGACAGGCCGTCCATGGCGCGCAGGTCTTCTTCGTGCCGCGCGAGGTAGGCCTCGATGTCACCACGCGAGGCAACCACGATCGCCATGGGCCGGCGCACACGCTCTTGCGCCCAGGAGAGCAGGTCGTTGTCGAAGGGGTCGGCGACCACGAGCACGCCTTGGCCTTCGCTTTCTCGCATCAACAGGCACTCGTGCTGCATGGCCTCGGCGTAGGGCAAGGCATCGAAGGCGGGCACCATCGCGTTGAGGCGTTGGTGGTCGGCGAACGGCAGGCCGGCGGTGCGGGCGAGTCGCTGCGAGATCGAGTCGGCGTGTTCGCCCTGGGCTTCGAGGACGGCCGATAGAGGCAGGTTTTTTTGCGCTGCTTCCTTCTTGGCACGCCGCAAGTTTTCTGGGTCGAAGGCGGGGATCAGGGCTTGCAGGTCGGCGGGGGCGTTCATTTGTTTTTTGCCTTCCTGTTTCTCGTCGGCTTGGTTTGTTGACCGAGGCCACTGGGTGGACGGCTCCGCGAATGTCCCCCGGGCCGGCTGCGCCGGCCCTCCTCCTTTATTTCGCTACGCCGTCCACCCAGCGTCCTCGGTCCGCCCGCGCACAAGAACACCAACGACTTGTTGGCCGCCGTTGCTTGCTGATCGGGTGACAGGGCGCTCTGCGTAGCGAAATAAAGGAGGAGGACCGGGCGTGCCCGGTCCGGGGGACATTCGCGGAGCAGAGCGCCCTGGCGCCCGATCCCGCGAGGTGCCGGCATGAAACCGTCACGACCACCAAAACCGCAGCGAGTCATTGAATCGACTCCGCCAGTTGAAAGATCGGCAGGTACATCAGCACCACGATCGCGCCGATCAACACCCCCATCACCAGCATCAGCGCCGGTCCCACCACCCGCGTCGCCCACTCCGCCGAGCGCGCCAGCTCCTCGTCATGAAAAGCCGCCGCGCGCTCCATCATCTCGCCCATGTTCCCCGTGCGCTCGCCCACACTCAGCATGCGCAACGACACCGGCGTGGTCAGCCCGTGCGCCGCCAACGCCCCCGACAACGGCAAACCCTCGCGCACCTGCGCACTCGCGGCCGCCAGGTTCTCGCGCAGGCCCGGAGACAGCAGACCTTGCACCATCTCCAGCGCCGGCACCACCGCAATGCCCCCGCGCAGCAGCATGCCCACCGTGCGGTACAGCCGCGCCAGTTGAAACACCCGCAGACGATCACCGATCGCGGGCAGCGTCCACAGCTTCTGCAACAACGTCGCCCACGCACCACGCCCCAGCGGCGACGCCGCCAGCACCACCACGCCGGCCAGCGCCACCACCAGCGCCATGCCGTTCTGCTCCACCGCCTGGCCCCAGTGCAGCATCCAGCGCGAGGCCCAGGGCAGCTTGTCGCCCATGTCCTGGTACACGTTCGCAAAGCGCGGCACCACGTAGACCATCAGGAAGCCGATCACCAACAGGCTCACCAGCACCAGCATCACCGGGTAGATGGCCGCGTTGATCAACTTGCCCTTGATCTCGTCCACGCGGCGCGCGTAGTCCACGTAGCGCTCCAGCGCCTCGGCCAGGCTGCTGGTGCGCTCGCTGGCGCGCACCGTGGCCACGTACAGCGGCGTGAAGGCGTGCGGCTGCGCCTGCAGCGCGGCCGAGAAGGTCAGGCCCTGGCGCAAGGCGGCGCGGATGCGCTCCAGCACCTCGCGCGTGGCGGCCTTGCTCTCTTTCTCCACCAGCGTCTGCACCGCTTCCACGATGCCCACACCCGAGCGCAGCAGCGCCAGCAGCTCCTGGCTGAACAGCACCAAGGGAAACGCCGCGCGGCGACGGCCACCGCCCAGCGCCCCCTCGCCCGATCGCACCGAGACCACCTCGTGGCCGCGCTCACCCATCAGGCGGCGCGCCTCGGCCTCGTCGAGCGCGTCCACCGTCTGCGTGACGAGCCGAAGGTCGGGCTGGAAGGACTTGATGCGAAAGCGCATGGCAGTGCTGAGCGAAACGCTCACCAGCTCACGATGTCCTGGTTCTCACCGGTGCCGCCGGCCTGGCGGTCCTTGCCGTAGGACATCAGGTCGTATTCGCCATGCTCGCCAGGCGAGCGGTACACGTAGGCCTGGCCCCAGGGATCGGGCGGCGCCACCTTGCTCAGGTAGGGGCCGTTCCAGCGCGGGTCGCCCGCCACGCGCTCCACCAGCACGCCCAGGCCTTCGTCGCTGGTGGGGTAGCGGCCCATGTCGAGGCGGAACTGGTCGAGCGCCTTGCCGAAGGCCGTGATCTGCGCCTGCGCGGTCTTCACCTCGGACTTGCCGACCTGCGAGAAGAAGCGCGGCCCCACGAAGCCGGCGAGCAGGCCGATGATGACCATGACCACCAGCAGCTCGAGCAGTGTGAAGCCTCGGGCGACGGCGCGGGTGTGTCGTGCCCGCGCACGCAAGTTGTGAAACATGGGTACACCTTCCGAAGCGATGTCGTGCGCAAAGCTGCGCCGCTCATCCAAGCGTACGAACCGCTCGTGAAGATGGGGTTACACCGGGGCCTTTGGTGGAGGCTTCTGCCGCTTCTTGGGTCGGGGATGGTCCGAACGGACTACGCCGGCGGCGTCGCCTGAGGCCAGGGACCGGCCCGTCGGTGAGGGCCCGAACGTGCCCGGGTCCCTGTCAGTGATGCGCCAGCCATTCCCGCTGCCCGAACGGATCCTCGAACACCCAGCCCTTCTCAAGCAAGGGCTCGAGCCGCGGCCTCAGCTCCTTGAGGCTCTCCCGACTCAGCACGATCACCACCGGCGGCACCGGCACCGGCAGGGACGACAAGTGATCAATGTCCTCCGGTCCGAATCCGGTGTACTGGAAGTTGCCCGACGAGCCTGTGATCACGCGCTCCTGCGGCTCGGCGCCCCACTCGCTCAGGTCGAGCTTCAGCAGGCGTTTGCTGCCAACAAATGCCGACAGAAACTCCTTCCTGCCACCGTGCGCTGGCGACACCTCGGTGCGCTGGAAGGCCACCACCTCCAGACGGCATCCCTCTTGCTTCAGCACCTGGCGCAAACGGAGCCAGGACTGCCGGTCGCAATACGAATGCCTCGCTGTCGTGAACTCCAGGCGGGTGTTGCTGAATTCGCGCCAGGTGCGCAGGTCCACGCGAAGGTTCATATCAGATCGAATCAGTTGCTGCCACCACATGGCGCTGTAACGCGCCAACTGAACGTCATCCAGCGGACCCTCCAGGCGCGTGGGGCGATGCCAGTCCACGATGTCCAGTAACTGATCGAACGTCGTGTTCACGGGTTCCGAGATGACGTAGCAGGACACCGCAATCCCCAGGGCCTTGTTCTGCGGCAGGCGATTCAAATCGGATTGGCCCCAGCCTTTGAGGTGGACCTCCAGCGGCACGCGCCCCGACTGCCCCTTGCCTGGTTGGCCAAAGAGCGACTCGAGGTAACAGGGAACCGGCTCGCAGCTGAACCGAGTCAGCCCGAAACAACGCGCCACGGCAGGATGGCCGGGCGGTGGCAGCACCAGGGTCCGGACGGGGCAGGCGGGACTCGCCAGCACGCGCTGGAGTCCGGGCCACCCCTCTGAGTCCGCGGCCATGTCGGCCAGGTCCAGCTTGCGCATGTCCGCGAACCCGATATCAGCAAGAAAGGCATCTACCCGGCGTTGATCGAGGCCGCGGCTGACCAGCAGATCGTGGAAAGCGTGCTGGTGCATGTCCTCTCGCTCCCCAGCCAGGAGGCAGCTGAACACGAGTTCGACCTGCACCTTGGGCGTGTCGTCGTACCACACCCATGCTTCCCACTCCGCCGTTTGTCCCTCCAACATGTTTTGGCGGCCGACATACAGGGTCTGCAGCGGCGAGTGGCGATCGCACGCCAAAACCTGCTCTTTCAGCAAGTCCATCTGAGCGAAGGACGGCGGCACATACTGCTCGCCCCGCCGCACGCGAATGCGCGACACGTCCAATGCCAGGACACGCAGCTTCGGCAAGTGCCGGCAGAGAGCCTCGAAGTCGTCGATGCGCCCCAGGACCAAACACTTCATGAGGGGTTCATCGGACAGGCCGCAGGACGCGCTCAATGTGGACAGCAATCGGGTCAGCGCCTCCTGCGTCAAAGGGCCTTGCTGTGAGAGGTCCAGTCGGCCATCCGGCACTCGGCGCAGCGCGGCTGCCAGCTCTTCCCGGGAACTCGCCTGAGCTGCGTTCAGGAGATCCCAGATGGCCTTCGGCGCGTCCGCGCTCGCATCACCGCCACCTGGTTCTGCATGTGCCTGCGCGGTCGTCTGCGTTCCGCCAAGCCCTTGCCTCTTGTTGTTCCAGCCCTTTCCCCTCAAGCCCATCAGCATGGTCGATCCCCATCCAAAACGGCATCTGGGTGTGACTTCCCCCGATCGGGTTCCCTTGTTCAGTAGACCCAGGCAACGGCGATCCGCCACAGCGAGCCTTACCCGCCCTCGGCCAGCGCAAAGCTGTACCCACTCCCCCGAATCGTGCGGATCATGCGATCCAGACCCGCCGGCAGCAGCGCGTTGCGCAGGCGGCTGATGTGCACGTCCACCGTGCGGTCGTCCCCCACGAAGTCCGCCCCCCACACGTGGTCGAGCAGCTGCGAACGGCTGTACACGCGGTCCGCGTGCGTGATGAGGAAGTGCAGCAAACGGAACTCGGTGCCGCCGATGCTCAGCGGCCGGCCCGCCGCGCTCACCGTCATCGCCGCCGGGTCGAGCACGATGCCGGCCAGGCGCACCACCTCGGCGTTCGCCTGCGGCGCGCGCCGGCGCAGCACCACGCCGATGCGCGCGATCAGCTCGCGCGTGGAGAAGGGCTTGGTGATGTAGTCGTCAGCGCCCACTTCCAGGCCCGCGATCTTGTCGCGCTCCTCGTTGCGCGCCGACACCAGGATCACCGGCACCTCGCGCTGCTTCGGGTCGCTGCGCAGCACGCGGATCAGGTCCACCCCCGACATGCCGGGCAGCTCCCAATCCAATAGCAGCAGGTCGGGACGCCACTGCAGCAGCAGCTCGCGCGCTTCCTCGGCCCCGCCCACGCAGCGCACCGCGTGGCCAGCCCGCACGAGGTTCGCCGTGAGCAGCGTCTGGATGGCCGGCTCGTCTTCGACCACAAGGATTTGAGCAGCCATGTAGGGGTTCGTTCGAAAGTGGCGCGATCGTAGGAAGCCGGGGTGACGTTTTGATTGCATGCACCGCTGTCGCAGCCTGTGCCGGCATGAGCCGTATGGACCATGGGGGAGCGGCCCCGGTCACACATTTGACGTACTGGATTCCTAGACTGCCGCCCACCTGCTGCACCACCGCATGAAAGAAGACAGTCCCATGTTCGCGACTCCGATCCACACGACACGGGCCCTGTTGCTGGCGATGTGCGCGGCCGCCGCCATCGGCGCCAACGCGCAGGACATCACCGGCGCCGGTGCGACGTTCCCCGCGCCGGCCTACGCCAAGTGGGCCGAGGCCTTCAGCCGCGAGACGGGCATCAAGGTCAACTACCAGGCCATCGGCTCCAGCGGCGGCATCCGCCAGATCGACAGCCGCACGGTGGACTTCGGTGCCACCGACGCGCCGCTGAAGGACGAGGAACTCGAACGCAAATCGCAGCTGCAATTCCCCGCGCTCATCGGTGGCGTGGTGCCGGTGGTGAACCTGCGCGGTGTCAAGCCGGGCGAGCTGCGCCTCACCGGCGCCGTGCTCGCCGACATCTACATGGGCAAGCTCACGCGCTGGAGCGACCCGGCGATCAAGGCGCTCAACCCGAACCTGCCGCTGCCCGACGCCACCATCGCGCCGGTCTACCGCTCCGACGGCTCGGGCACCACCTTCATCTTCACCAACTACCTGTCCAAGGTCAGCAGCGACTGGCGCTCGCGCATCGGCGAAGGCGCCACCGTGGGCTGGCCGCTGGGCACGGGTGGCCGCGGCAACCCGGGCGTGGCCGCGCTGGTGGCCCGCGTGTCCAACAGCATCGGCTACGTGGAGTACGCCTACGTGCAGCAATCGCGCCTGACGCACGCGATCGTGCAGAACGCCGCGGGCCAGTGGGTGGCGCCCGGCACCGAGGCCTTCCGCGCCGCGAGCACGGGCGTGGACTGGAACGCCTCCAGCGGCCAGATGCTGACCCAGCAAACCTCGCCCGAGGCCTGGCCCATCACCGGCGCCACCTTCGTGCTGATGCCGCGCAAGCCCGAGCGTCCCGAGCAGGCCGCCAACAGCCTGCGCTTCTTCCACTGGGCGTTCCAGAACGGTGCCGAGCTCGCGCAGTCACTGGGCTACGCGGCCCTGCCGCCGGCCGTGGCCTCCACGCTGGTCACGCGCTGGGAAGGCATCACCGGTGCCGACGGCAAGCCCCTGTTCAAGCCCTGAGACACCTTTCCACGGCGCGACTGGCGCCGCGCCATCTCCCTTCAGGAGTCCTACCCATGAACACCATTCGCCACACCCCGGCGCCGTCGCGCCATCTGTTGAGCGCGCTGTGCGCCGCCTCCCTCCTGCTGCTGGCCGCCTGCGGCAACGCCGACGAAGGCGGGCCCGCGCAGGCCTCGCAAGTGGCCGCCAAGGTGGGCAGCAACGAGATCTCGGTGCACCAGATCAACCAGGTCCTCAGCCGCACGCCGGTCAATGCCAATTCGAAGGAAGCGGTGCAGGCCGCCAGCCGCCAGGCGCTGGAACGCCTGATCGACCAGCAGCTCGCCGTGGACCAGGCCACCGAGCAGAAGCTGCACCGCTCGCCCGACGTGGTGGCCCAACTGGAAGCGGCGCGCCGCGAGGTGCTGGCGCGCGCGTACCTGCAGCAGGTCACGTCGGCCGCGCCCAAGCCCACGCCCGAGGAGATCCGCAAGTACTACCAGGACAACCCCGCGCTCTTCTCCGAACGCCGCGTGTTCAACCTGCAGGAGCTGCGCATCAGCAACGCCACGCCCGTGATGGACACACTGCAGACCATGGCCAAGGAAGGCCGCCGCATGGAAGACGTGGTGGCCATGCTGCGCGAGCGTGGCATCGCCTTCACCGGTGGCAGTGCGACACGCTCGGCCGAGCAGGTGCCGCTGGACCTGCTGCCCAGGCTGCATGCCCTGCAGGACGGCCAGAGCCTGGTCGTGCCGGTCGGCGACAACGCCACCGTGATTCGCGTGGTGGCCTCGCGCAGCATGCCCGTGGGCGAGGACCAGGCCAGCGCCGGCATCGCCCAGTACCTGGGCAACCGCACCGCGGTCGAGGTCATGAACAACGAGATCAAGCGCCTGCGCGCGGCCACCACCGTCACCTACGTGGGCGAGTTCGAGCAGGCCGCTGCCGCGCCCGGCGAGACCGCGGCGACCGCACCGGCCTCGGTCACCGAAGATCCGAAGAAGGAAGAATCCAACGTTCTCGAACGCGGCATCCAGGGCTTGAAATGACCCGGCTGCTCCGCCTGCTCGCGCTGCTGCTGGTCTGCGCACCGGCCTGGGCGCAGTCGCCCTCCTCCGGCGACTACCCGCTCGCCGCCGGCGACGTGATCCGCATCCAGGTGTTCCAGAACCCCGACCTCGCGCTGGAAACCCGCATCACCGAAAGCGGCACCATCAGCTACCCGCTGATCGGCAGCGTGCGCGTGGGCGGGCTCACCGTGGCCACGGCCGAGCGGCGCATCGCCGAGGCCTTGCGCACGGGTGGCTTCCTGCAGAACCCGCAGGTCACCGTGCTGCTCACGCAGATCCGCGGCAGCCAGGTGTCGGTGCTGGGCCAGGTGGGCCGCCCCGGGCGCTTCCCGCTGGAAAGCCCCAACACGCGCCTAAGCGACATGCTCGCCAACGCGGGCGGCGCCAGCCCCGCCGGCGACGACATCGTCATCGTCACCGGCCAGCGCGACGGCCAGCCCTTTCGCGCCGAGATCGACCTGCCCGCCCTCTTCCTGAAAGCGGGCGGCGCGCAGGACATCGTGCTGCACGGCGGCGACGTGGTCTACGTGCACCGCGCGCCCACCTTCTACGTGTTCGGCGAAGCGCAGCGCCCGGGTTCCTTCCGCATCGACCGCGGCATGACCGTGATGCAGGCCCTGGCCCAGGCCGGCGGCCCCACGCCGCGCGGCTCGCTCAGCCGCCTGCGCCTGCACCGCCAGCAGGCCGACGGATCGATCCTGGAGATCGAGCCCGCCATGAACGACAAGGTGCAGGCCAACGACGTGCTCTACGTGCGCGAAAGCCTTTTCTGAAGCGGACCGCGCCATGACCCCTCATCAGTTCTTCCTCATCCTGCGCGCGCGCTGGCTCGTGCTGCTGCTCACCTTCGTGGCGGTGGTGGGCACCACCGCCGTGGTCTCTTTCATGGCCGACAAGCAGTACACCGCCACCGCCTCCGTGGTGCTGGACGTGAAGTCCCCCGACCCGGTGAGCGGCATGATGCTCGCGGGCCTGATGGCGCCGGGCTACATGGCCACGCAGGTCGACATCATCAAGAGCGACCGCGTCGCCAAACGCGTGGTGCGCAACCTGCGCATGGACAGCAGCGCCGCCATCCAGGCCCAGTGGGCCGAGGCCACCGGCAGCCGCGGCAGCCTGATCGACTGGCTGGCCGAGCTGCTCAAGCGCAACCTCGACGTGAAGCCCTCGCGCGAGAGCAACGTCATCAACATCGAATACATCGGCACCGACCCGAAGTTCGCCGCCGCCGTGGCCAACGCGTTCGCGCAGGCCTACGTTGACGTCAACCTGGACCTGCGCACCGAGCCGGCGCGCCAGTACGCCGGCTTCTTCGACGAGCAGACCCGCGGCGCGCGCGAGCGCCTGGAACGCGCCCAGCGCGCGCTCTCCGACTACCAGCAGCGCCACGGCATCACCTCCACCGACGAGCGCCTGGACTTCGAGACCGCCAAGCTCAACGAGACCAGCAGCCAGCTCACCGCCATCCAGGCCGCCACCACCGACAGCCAGAGCAAGCGCCAGCACAGGGACGGCGACTCCATTTCGGAGGTAATGCAAAGCCCACTGATCAACGGTCTGAAGGCCGACATCGCGCGCCAGGAAGCCAAGCTCACCGAGGCCAGCGTCAACCTGGGCGCGAACCACCCGCAGCACCAGCGCATGCAGACCGAGTTGAACGCGCTGCGCGAGCAGTTGCGTTCGGAGACCGACCGCATCACCGGCTCCATCACCACCACCTACGAGGTGAACCGCCAGCGCGAGGCGCAGTTGCGCGCGGCGCTGCAGGAGCAGAAGACGCGCGTGCTCGAACTCAACCAGCAGCGCGACGAGATGGCCGTTTTGCGCCGCGAGATCGAATCGGCCCAGCGCCTGTTCGACACCCTGAGCCAGCGCGCCTCGCAAAGCACGCTGGAGAGCCAGGCCAGCCAGACCAACATCTCGGTGCTCAACCCGGCGGTACCGCCCACCGAGCCCTCGGGCCCGCGCACGCGCCTGAACGTGGCCATCGCCATCTTCCTGGGCGGCCTGCTGGGCGTGTTGCTGGCCACCGCGCTCGAGTTCGCGCGCCGCCGCGTGCGCTCCATCGACGACCTCAGCGCGCTGGGCGACCTGCCACTGCTGGGCCAGGTGGGCTCGGCGCGCGGCATGATCCGCCCGCTGCGCTTCGGCCTGGGCAAGGGAGCCACCGCATGAACGCGCCCGAACGCATCCAGCCGGCCAGCGCCATCGGCGAGATCCTGGTCTCGCGCGGCCTGCTGCGCGAGCAGGACATCGAGCCCATCATCGAGCGCCAGCGCAGCAAGGGCGAGCCCTTCGGCGAGGCGGCCATCGCGCTCAAGCTCATCGCGCGGCCCGACCTGGACGCCGCGCTGTCCACCCAGTTCAACTACGGTTACCTGCGCGACGGACAAGGCACGCTCTCTCGCGAACTGGTCACGGCCTACAAGCCCTTTTCCAAAGTCGCCGAGCAGATGCGCGCGCTGCGTGGCCAGCTCATGCTGCGCTGGTTCACCGGCGACCCGCTGCAAAAGGTGCTCACCGTGGTGAGCCACCAGCCGCGCGACGGCCGCAGCTTCCTCGCGGCCAACCTCGCCGTGGCTTTCTCCCAGCAGGGCCAGCGCACGCTGCTCATCGACGGCGACCTGCGCAAGCCGCGCCAGCACGCGCTCTTCCACACCAGCCACAGCGCGGGTTTCGCCGGCATCCTCGCGGGCCGCGCCGGGCTGGAGGTCATCGAGAACGTGCCGGGTCTGCCGGGCCTGCGCGTGCTGCCCGCCGGGGCGGTTCCTCCCAACCCGCAGGAGCTGGTGGGCATGCCCAACCTGGCCGACCTGCTGGAGCACGCCATGGAGCAGAGCGACGTGGTGCTGATCGACACCCCCGACGCCAGCACCTGCGCCGACGCCGAGATGATGGCCGCGCGCACCGGCGCGGCACTGATGGTGACGCGGCGCCACCGCACGCCCCTGCGCGGCGCCAGCGAGTTCACGCGTCGCCTGCAAGACACGGGTGTGGCGCTCGTGGGCGCCGTGCTCAATGACGGCTGAGGGAGTCCTCGGAATGCAAGGCCTTCATCTCACGCCGATGCCACAGCACCGCGTGCACCGCCGTGCCGATGGCCGCGCCCACCGCGTTGGCCAGCAGGTCGTCCATGTCCAGCGAGCGCGTGGGGTCGAAGGCCTGCAGGCCTTCGTCAATGGCACCCACCAGCAGCGCCAGGCCGAAGCACAGCCACAGGTCGCGCGCGCGGCGCACGCCGATGAGCCAGCCCACGCACAGCGACACCACGGTGAACAGCACGATGTGCACCGGCTTGTCCCACGGCGACACCAGCACGTGCAGCACCGCGGCGTGAACGCGGGAACCCCCGACCCAGACCGCCAGGCAACCTGCCACGGCGGCCACCCACTTCAAGGCGCGGCGCGCCGTCGGATTTCGCGAGGTTGATGTGAACACGATCGGTCGTTCTCCCGGTGCGGCCAGCGGCACGCTGGCGCGTCAGTTGCTTGAATGGGCACCGATTCTGCTGGGTTTGTGTGTCCTCTATGTGCCAACCCTGGTGGGCCTGTTCACCGGCCCCTGGGCGCAGGACGACCAGTACCACGGTCCCATCGTGCTGGGCATCTCGCTGTGGCTGCTGCACCGCAACTGGCAGGCCATGGAAGCGGCCGCCGAGGGGCGCAAGGGAAACCCCTTCGGCTGGGTGCTGGTGGTGTTCGGGCTGTTCCTGTACGCCATCGGCCGCTCGCAGGGCATCGGCGTGTTCGAGTCCGGCTCGGTGATCTGGCTGCTGGCGGGTTTGATCGTGCTGCTGCGCGGCTGGGCCGCGCTGAAGGCGCAGTGGTTCGCGCTGTTCTTCATGCTGTTCATGGTGCCCCTGCCGCCGCAGGTGGTGGACGTGGTGACCATGCCGATGAAGATGGCCGTGTCCTACGCGGCCGAGAACATTCTCTATGCCGTGGGTTACCCCATCGGCCGCAACGGCGTGGTGCTGCAGATCGGGCAGTACATGCTGCTGGTGGCCGACGCCTGCGCGGGCCTGCAGACGCTGCTGACGCTAGAGGCCCTGGGCCTGCTGTACCTCAACCTGGTGCGGCGCGATTCGCTGTTCCGCAACGTGACGCTGGCGGTGCTGATCGTGCCGATCTCCTTCACCGCGAACGTGATCCGCGTGATCGCGCTCTCTCTCATCACCTATCACTTCGGCAACGAAGCCGGCCAGGGTTTCCTGCACGGCTTCGCGGGGATGGTGCTGTTCCTCAGCGCGCTGGTGCTGATCATCGCCTTCGACAGTTTCCTGCAGTTCGTCGAAGGGTTGCGCCGTGGACCTCCGCCACCTCCCTCCTCCACTTCTTCGGCGGCAGCGGCGTGATGAGTACCTTGCTCGCTAACACCTCGCCGGATGGCGGCGCCACGGCGCCCTGCTCCGCGAATGTCCCCCGCCAAGGGCTGCGCCCTTGGCTCCTCCTTTATTTCGCTGCGCAGGGCGCCGTGTCACCGCCATCTGCCTGCACGTTGGATCGCCGGCGTTTGCGCGCCAACTTGGTTGGTGGCCTGCGGACACTGGGTGGACGGCGCAGCGAAATAAAGGAGGAGGACCGGCGCAGCCGGTCCGGGGGACATTCGCGGAGCCGTTCACCCAGTGGCCGCAGGCAAGGAAGCAGCGCAGGCGCGAAACGCAACGAGAACCAAAAATGAAACAGAGCTGGAAACACCTGGTCCTCATGGCCCTGATGCTCACCTCAGCCGCCATGGCCGCCGTGATGCGCCCCACCGGCAGCCTCGCCGACGACCGCGCCCCCATCGATCTTGAGGCCATGGTCCCCACCCAATTCGGTGAATGGCGTGAACAGACCAGCGTCCCCGTGCAGATCGTCGATCCTGAAATGCAGCAAACCATCGACGCCATCTACACCCAGGTCCTCACCCGCACCTACATGCACGCCAGCGGCTACCGCGTCATGCTCTCCATCGCCTACGGCAAGGCGCAAACCGACAACCTGCAGCTCCATCTGCCCGAAGTCTGCTACCCCGCCCAGGGCTTCAAGCTCGAACGCATCGAGAAGGTGCCACTGACCCTCGGCAGCGACACCATCACCGCGCGCCGCATGCAGACCCACCTGGGCCAGCGCTTCGAACCCGTCACCTACTGGACCGTCGTCGGCGACCACATCACCGCCGGCGGCCTCGACAAGAAGCTCACCGAACTGCGCTACGGCCTGCGCGGCCGCATCCCCGACGGCATGCTCGTGCGCGTCTCCTCCATCGACCGCGACACGGCGAAGGCGCATGGCATGCAGGCCTTGTTCGCGAACGCCCTGGTGGGAGCGATCGATCCGGCGGTTCGGTCTCGGTTCGCGGGACTTCATGGAGTTCAACCGTGAGGCGCTCGTCGCCTGGTTGGCGAGCCTCGGGCTTGGGGCATGGGCTGGCGGGCTTCACTGCGCTGCCCTTCGCTTCGCGAAGGGTTCCCTGCGATGCTCGGGCAACCGACCGTGCGGCGGAACTCGCTGCGCGCGCTTCGCGCGCTCCGCTCAAACAGCCGCCGCAAGTCAGAGCACGAAGCGCGCTGCGCGCGCCGGCCGGTTGCCCTGCGCTTCTCGGCAGCGCACAGGCGCCCGCCAGCCCATGCCCCAAGCCCGAGGCCAGCGAGGTGCCAGCACACCAGCGCTTGAGTGCCAACCTGGCCTCAGCCCCCGCGACACCGACATACCCACGCTTGAGCGCCAGCCCTGTCTCAGTCAGGCCTGGGCCCACGGCTGCGCAGGCGCCTATGCGGCGCCGAGAAGCGCAGGACGGACGGCCGCGCGCGCAGCGCGCTTCGTGCTCTGACTTGCGGCAGCTGTTTGAACGGAGCTGGCGACGCCAGCGCAGTGAGTTCTGCCGCGGGCCGTCCGTCCGAGCATCGCAGGGAACCCTTCGCGAAGCGAAGGGCGCCGCATTTGAAGCCGGAGCAGCCGTGGGCCCAGGCCTGACACGCCAATCACGCAGGCAATAGACACAACGAAGCAGAACATGAGCCAGAAAACCGCACTCATCACCGGCATCACCGGCCAGGACGGCGCCTACCTCGCCGAGCTGCTGCTCGCCAAGGGCTACCGCGTGCACGGCATCAAACGCCGCGCCTCGTCCTTCAACACCGACCGCATCGACCACCTCTACCAGGACCCGCACGAGGCCGACCGCAAGCTGGTGCTGCACTACGGTGACCTCACCGACAGCAGCAACCTCATCCGCCTCGTCGGCCAGATCCGCCCCGACGAGGTCTACAACCTCGGCGCCATGAGCCACGTCGCCGTGAGCTTCGAAACCCCCGAGTACACCGCCGACACCGACGCCATGGGTACCCTGCGCCTGCTCGAGGCCATCCGCCTGCACGGGCTGGAGAAGACCTGCCGCTTCTACCAGGCCTCCACCAGCGAGCTCTATGGCCAGGTGCAGGAAATCCCGCAGAAGGAGACCACGCCCTTCTACCCGCGCAGCCCCTACGCGGTGGCCAAGCTCTACGCCTACTGGATCACGGTGAACTACCGCGAGGCCTACGGCCTGTACGCCTGCAACGGCATCCTCTTCAACCACGAGAGCCCGCTGCGCGGCGAAACCTTCGTCACACGCAAGATCACGCGCGGACTCTCGCGCATCGCCATCGGCCTGCAGGACTGCCTCTACCTCGGCAACATGAGCGCCCTGCGCGACTGGGGCCACGCGCGCGACTACGTCGAGATGCAGTGGCTGATGCTGCAGCAGGACAAGCCCGAGGACTTCGTCATCGCCACCGGCGTGCAGCACAGCGTGCGCCAGTTCGTCGAGATGGCCGCCGGCGAACTGGGCATCACCCTCAGTTGGGTGGGTGAAGGTGTGGACGAAGCCGGCGTGGTGGCCTCCGTGAACCGCACCGACCTGCGCGTGAACGAGGGCGACGTCATCGTGCGCGTGGACCCGCGCTACTTCCGCCCCACCGAAGTGGAGACCCTGCTGGGCGACCCGACCCGTGCGCGCGAGAAGCTGGGCTGGGTGCCCAGGACCGACCTGGCCACGCTGGTGCGCGAGATGGTGCTCACCGACTTCCAGATCGCTCGCCGCGACGCCATGGTCAAGCTCGCGGGCTTCCCCTCCTACGCCTACGAAGAGTGATGTGATGGACCGCGACGCCCGCATCTTCGTCGCCGGCCACCGTGGCCTCGTGGGCTCGGCCATCGTGCGCGCCCTGCGCGCCGCCGGCCACACCCACCTGCTGCTGCGCACGCGCGACGAACTGGACCTGCGCGACCCCGTGGCCACGGCGGCCTTCTTCGAGAAGGCGAAGCCGGATTACGTGTTCCTCGCCGCGGCCCGCGTGGGCGGCATCCTGGCCAACCAGCGCGAACCGGCGGACTTCATCCGCGACAACCTGCAGATCCAGACCAACGTGATCCACGAGGCCTGGCGCACCGGCGTGCAGCGCCTGCTGTTTCTCGGCTCCAGCTGCATCTACCCGCGCCTGGCACCGCAGCCGCTGCGCGAGGAGTACCTGCTCACCGGCCCGCTGGAGGCCACCAACCGCGCCTACGCCCTGGCCAAGATCGCGGGCATCGAGATGTGCTGGGCCCACAACCGCCAGCACGGCACGCGCTTCCTGGCGGCCATGCCCACCAACCTGTACGGCCCCGAGGACAACTTCGACCTCGACAGCAGCCACGTCATCCCCGCCCTGCTGCGCAAGTTCCACGAGGCGCGGGTCGCGGATGCACCCAGCGTGAGCATCTGGGGCAGCGGCGAGCCGCGGCGCGAGTTCATGCACAGCTTCGACATGGCGCAGGCCTGCCTGTTCCTGATGAACCTGGACGACGAACGCTTCGACGGCCTGCTGGGCAGCGACGAGGCCCTCACCGGCCGCTTCGAGCCACCGCTCATCAACATCGGCGTGGGCGCGGACATCAGCATCCGCGAACTGGCCGAGACCATTGCCGAGGTGGTGGGCTACGACGGCCTCATCGAGCACGACCGCAGCAAGCCCGACGGCACGCCGCGCAAGCTGATGGACGTGAGCCGCCTGAACGCGCTGGGGTTTCGCGCGCGCATCGAACTGAAGGACGGTCTGCGTCACGTGCACGAGGTGGTGTTCACCTCGTCGCAAGCGGACCCGGCCTGAGGCCGATGCCATGGACGTGCTCTACCTCGGCCCGCGCAGCGGCACCTGCCTGGACCGCGCCAACGCCCTGCGCCGACTGGGCGCGAACGTCGAGCACCTGAGCCTGCGCGAGCTGTTGCCGCCGTCTCGCTGGGTGGACCGCTGGACCTGGCACGTGGGCGGCCACTGGTTCGGCCGCTGGATCGACGCGGCCCTGGCCAAAGCCCTGCACGGCCGCGCCTTCGACCTGTGCCACGTGGACGGGGGCGAATGGGTCACGCCGGCCGTGATCGAGCGGCTGCGCCAGCACGCGCGCCGCGTGGTGAACTACAACATCGACGACCCCACCGGCCCGCGCGACGGCCCGCGCTTCGAGGCCTATCGGCAGGCCGCCCCGCACTACGACCTGCTGGTGGTGGTGCGAGAAGAAAACCTGCCCGAACTGGAGCGCCTGGGCGCGCGGCGCGTGATGCGCTTGTTCCGCAGCGCCGACGAGGTCAACCACGCGCCGCGCCGCATCAGCGCCATCGACGCACTGGCCTGGGCCAGCGAGGTGCTGTTCCTGGGCTCGTGGTTTCCGGAGCGCGGCCCCTTCCTGCTGGACCTCGCGGCGCGCGGCGTGCCGCTCACCATTCGCGGCCCCAACTGGCACAAGGCGCCCGAGTGGGACCGGTTGCGCGCGCACTGGGCGGGTGGCGCCGTGGGGGGCGACGACTACGCCAAGGCTCTGCAATGCGCGCGGCTCAACCTGGGCCTGCTCTCACGCGACAACCGCGACAGCCACACCACGCGTTCGCTGGAGATCCCCTCGCTGGGCGGCCTGCTGTGCGCCGAGCGCACGGCCGAGCACCAGGCGATGTACCAGGAAGGCGCCGAGGCCCTGTTCTGGGGCGACGCGCGCGAGTGCGCCGAGGTGTGTCTGGCCGCCCTGGCCGACGAGGACCGGCGCGCGCGCATCGCCCGCGCCGGCCACGAGCGCTTCCTGCGCGACGGACACCGCAATGAGCGCGTGATGCAGCGCATCGTGGACGCCGCGCTGGACGCCGAGCCGGTCGGCGCGTCGAACGGACGGGGTGGGCTGGAGGTGGCGGCGTGAACGGCTTCGTCGACACGGCCACCGCGCCCGGGCTGGTGCTGGACACGCCGCTTCGCGTGGGCATCCTCAACGCCGCCTGGAACGTGCAGCGCCACAACACCGACCACCGCTGCGTGCTCGACATGGCGAGCCTGAGCGCCTTCGACGCCTCGCTGGAGGTGGGCTTCGTGCCCGGCCCCTGGCAGAGCCTGCGCTGCAACGCCAACTTCGTGGCGCGCCGCCTCGGCGCACCGCTGCCGTTTCCGCGCATCCGACTGGCCAATTCGCAGCTCGGCAGCGACGTGCTCTACCAGTACGGCAGTGACCTGCGTGGCATCGTGCTGCCCAGCCGGCGCCGCGCGCCGCCGCTGATGGCCACCACCGGCTTCCCCAGCCTGCGCCGCGTGCTCGCGCGCGGCGCGGACTTTCTCGAGGCGCAGGCGCGCATCGTCGACGCCAGCGCGGGCCGCGCGGCGTTGCTGCACTTTCACACCGACACCATGCGCGAGCTCTACCTGGAGCGGCGCCCACATGACCGCCACCGCGCCCTCACCCTGCCCTTCTTTCTGCCGCACCTGCGCGTGCTGGACGAAGCGGCCGTGCGCGACAAGTTCGCTCGTGAAGAGACCCTGCTGCTCTTCGTCGGCGCCGACGGCAAGCGCAAGGGCATCGAGACCCTGTGCGAGGCGCTGGATGCGCACGCCGACACACTGCACGCGCGGCGCGTGCGCGCCGTGATCGTGAGCCGCGACACACCCGGCTGCCAGCGCTTCAAGGCCTTGCGCCACGAACGCCAGTTGCCGCGCGAACAGGTGCAGGCCCTCATGCGCGAGGCGCACCTCTACTGCATGGTGCCGCACCACGAGTCCTATGGCCTGGTGTTCGTGGAGGCCATGGCCGCGGGCTGCGCGGTGCTGGCCGACGACGACCTGCCGCGCCAGGAGATGCTGGATGGCGGACGCTGCGGCGCCCTGGTGCCCAGCGGCGACGCCGCCGCGCTGGGCGCGGCCCTGATGGGCCTGCTGGACGACCGCGAAGAACTGCTCGCGCTGGCGCTGCGCGCGCGCGAACGCGCGGCCCGGCGCCACCACCCGCTGGGCGTGGCCAGCGCGTACGCCCAGGCCTTGTCTCGCCTGCGGGGGGGCTGATCATGGGTCTGGCCAGGCGCGTTCTGTCCGGCAGCCTCGCGTCGTGGACGCGCATCGGCCTGACCGTGCTGGTGCAGATCGGCCTGGTGCCGCTGTACCTGTCGCACTGGACACTGGAGCAGTACGGCTGCTGGCTGGTGGTGCTGGCCGCCACAGCCTTCGTCAACATCCTGAGCCTGGCGCACCACAACGTGGTGGGCAACCGCATGCTGCAGGTGCCGCGCGGCGACGGCGCGGGCCTGGGCCGGCTGCTGTCGGCCGCGCTGCCGTACAGCCTGGGGCTGGGTTTGCTGGAGCTGCTGGTGCTGGCGGGACTGGCCGCGCTGGGGGCGCTGGCCGTGCTGTTCACGGCGCCCGAGGCGCTGCCGCCGGGGCTCATGAACGAAGCCCTGGCCAGCCTGCTGCTGGTCAGCACCGCCATCTGGCTCGGCGTAAGCACCAGCGGCCTCTACGGCCGCCTGGCCAGTGCGCTGGGCCACTTCGCGCGCGGCGCCTGGTGGGGCGTGGCGGTGCAGGCCGTGAGCGGCCTGGCGCCGGCCACGGCCGTGCTGCTGGGCGCGGGCCTGTGGCCCACGGCCTGCGCCCTGGCCGGCGCTCACCTGGCGGTGAACCTGCTGTACCAGGCCGACCTGTGGCGCCTGGCGCGCCGCCACGGCGTGCACCTGCAATCGCCCGACTGGGGCTTGGGCTGGCGCAACCTGCGCGGCTCCACCCTGCTGGGGCTGAGCTACGCCTGCGGCCTGCTGCGCCAACAGGGCCTGCGCGTGCTGGTGGGCGGCCTGCTGGGCGTGGGCGCGGCGGTGGCCTTCACCACGCTGCGCACGGCCAGCAACCTCTCGCTGCAGGGCATCGCCACCGTCACCGACCCGGTGTTCCCCGAGTTCATGGGCTTTCTGCGCGACCGCCAGCAGGCCGCCACCGTGGGCACCTTCGCCTTCCTGTGGCTCACGCTGGTCTTCCTTCTGGGCCCCGCGCTGGTGGTGCTGCAGGCCCTGGCGCCCACGCTGTTCGGGTGGTGGACGCAGGGCAAGCTGGCTTTCGACGCGACGGTGTTCGCGGGGTTTTCGATCGCGCTGCTGCTGTTCGCCATCGCGCGCCCGGCGGACGCGATCCTGCTCGGGCAGAACCGCCTGCACACGCAACTCGCGCTGGCGGCCTTCGCGGCGCTGGCCACGGTGCTCGGCGTGCTGGCGCTGGACGGCCGCGCGGGCCTGATGGGCATCGCCGCGGTGCTGGTGGCGGTGGAACTGGCGGTGATGGCCCTCACGGTGTCGCGCGCCGCGGCGTGGCTGAGCGCGCAGGGCCTGGCCTGGCCTTCGGCGCTGTTTCGCTTCGCGCTGGCGCAGGTGCTGGTCTGTGCCGCCGGCATGGCCTGGATCGCCGCGCACCCAGGAGACGGCGCGGCAACCGTGTCGGCCACCATGGCGCTCAGCGCCCTGCTGTTCGCGGGTTTCGTGATGCAACTGCCGCCCGGGCACCGGGCCTGGCTGGCGCAGCGCCTGGGCCGCTACACCGCGCGGCTGTGCGGACAAGACCGGGGGGCCGTGTGAACGCGCAACGTGCGACGCTCACCTACGGCGGCCTCGTGCAGATCGGCCTGTTCTGCGCCTGCACGCTGGCCCTGCTGGTGCAGATGGCGATCGGCTTCGACACCACCAACCTCGCCTCGGCCTGCACCGTGTTCGCGGCCTCGCTGGCGCTGCTGGCTTACCTGGCCAGCACGCCTGCCCTGCACACGCACCCCGTGTCCAGCTTCGCCTTGCTCGGCTTCGGCGTCACCACGCAGACGGGCGCACTCATTGGCCAGTCGGCCTTCCTCGTGCCCATCAGCGAGAACCTGCGCCAGCCCGTGGCCACCTTCCTGTGGCTCGCGGCCTTCCTGCTCGTGGCCATCGGCATGCACGCCTTCTACCGCTGGGTGCTGGCGCCCGCGGGCGCGCCGCACCCCTCCAGCCTGCGCGGCTGGCTCGACCGCATGGGCCTGTACACGCCGCCCGGCACGGGCACGTTGTGGTTCATGGGCTACCTCGGCCTCATGGCCTTCGTCATCGGCGCCGGCCGCGAAGGCGTGTTCGCCAAGACGCTGCAGGGCATGGCCTTCCTCACCTGGGCGCCCTTCCTCATTCCCATGTACGTGCTGCAGTTCGGCCAGGCCTACTGTCGCTGGCACCGCCAGGCCGTGCATCTGGTGTTCTTCGCGCTGCTGGTGGTGCTGCTGGGCCTGGCGGCCAACTCGCGCGGGGTCATGCTCTCGGGCTTCATGACGGTGTCGCTGTTCGCACTGCTGTTGCTGTTGCGCAGCCGCGAGCCGGTGCGCTGGGCGCGTGTGGGCCAGACGGCCGTGGTGCTGGCCCTGCTGGGCGCCATCGCCATTCCCGTGAGCGACCTGGCCACCGCCATGGTGGTGGCGCGCAAGCTGCGCGGCGGCGTGAACGCGGTGGAGATGGTGAGCGAGACCTGGCGCGCCTTCGGCCAACCCGAGCTGCTGGAAGCCGAACGCGCCGACCGGGCCGCGCGCGTGCGCCAGCAATACGACGAGCGCTACTTCGACAACCCGCTGCTCGCGCGCGTGGTGGAAACCAAGTTCCACGACAACTCGTTCACCTTCGCCGCCACCTTCACCGATTCGGACCGCGCCGAACTCGCCCGCCGCACGCTGGACCTGTTCGTGCTCACGCTGCCGCAACCCCTCATCAACAAGCTCGGCTTCGGCCTGGACAAGCGCGACCACCAGTACTCCACCGGCGATCTGCTGGCCCACCTGGCCCATGGCGGCCCGCTGGGTGGCTACCGCACCGGCTCCATGGTGGCGCATGGCGTCGCGCTGCTCGGGCCGGCGTACCTGGCGGTCTACGCCCTGCTGTGCCTGGCCGCCTTCGCCGTGCTGGACCTGCTGGCCGCGCGCCGCGCCGACGGCACCGTGCTGGTGTCGGCCGTGGGCATGTTGTCGCTGTGGGAACTGTTCCTCGGCGGCATCACCGGCGAGTCCGTTCACGGCTGGATCGTCTGGTACCTGCGCTACCTGCCGCAGGGCATCGTGATCTTCCTGATCGTCGCCACCTTCTGCCGCTTCAACGCCTGGCTGTTCGGCGGGCTGCACGTGCAGCCACGCGCCACCGCCGTGTCATCCATGCCGTCCACCATGCGGGCAAGCAAAGCCTGAGGCCATGCACATCGTCCTCATCACCCACCCGCCGTTCATGGCCTCTCAAAGCATGCCGCGCTTCGCGCGCATGCTGCAGGGCGCCTACGAGGCCTCGGGCCACGACGTCGAGCTGTGGTCGCCCGCGCCGCGCTGGCACCGCCGCTTCGCCGGCACGCCGCTGGCCAAGTGGGCGGGCTACGTGGACCAGTACCTGCTGTTCCCGCGCTGGCTGCGCCAGCAGGTGCGCCGCCAGCCGCCCGACACCCTGTTCGTGCTGACCGACCAGGCCCTGGGCCCCTGGGTGCCGGCGCTGCGCCAGCGCCCGCTGGTGCTGCACGTGCACGACCTTCTCGCCCTGCGCAGCGCGCTCGGCGAAGAGCCGCGCAACCCCACGCGCTTCACCGGGCGCGTGTACCAGCGCTACATCCGCTGGGGTTTCTCGCAGGCGCGTCACTTCATCTGCATCTCGCAGCGCACGCACGACGAGCTGCTGCGCCTGGGCCGTGTGGACCCGCTGAGCTGCGAGGTGGTGCACAACGGACTGAACGCCAGCTTCGCGCCCATGCCCGAGGCCATGGCCCTGCGCCAGCTCTACAGCGCCGGCCTGCCCGATGCGTCGCGCGGCATCGTGCTGCACATCAGCGGGGGACAGTGGTACAAGAACGTGGCCGGCGTGATCCGCATCTACGCGGCCTACGCGCGCGAGCGCACCGACCCGCTGCCCCTGTGGCTGGTGGGCGTGAAAACCGGCGCGGCCGAGCGCGCGGCGCTGGCCGAGGTGCCCACCCAGGGCCGCGTGTTCTTTCCCAGCGGGCTCGACCACGACAGCCTGCAGGCCGCTTACACCATGGCGCGCGCGCTGCTCTTTCCGAGCCACGCCGAAGGCTTCGGCTGGCCCATCGTGGAAGCGCAGGCCTGCGGCTGCCCCGTCATCACCACCGACGACGCGCCGATGAACGAGATCGGTGGCCCGGCCACGCGCTACCTGCCGCGCCTGCACGCCGGTGAGGACATCGGCGCCTGGGCTCGAGACGGCGCGCGCGTGCTGGCCGAGGTGCTGGACGCGCCACCCGCCGAGGCCGTGCGCCGCAGCGCCACCTGCGTGGCCTGGTCGCGCCGCTTCCTGCCCGAAGTCGCGATCCGCGCCTACCTCAAGGTCTACACCCAGGTGCTCGCGCACCACGGCATCGACCAGGCGGCCGTAGCCGCCCTGCGGGGCTGATCCCATGAAACTCCTGCACGTTCTCCCCACCGTCGACGCCCACGGCGGCGGCCCCATGGAAGGGGTTCGCCAGCGCGGCATCCGCCTGCGCGAACTCGGCCACGAGGTGGACCTCGTCACGCTGGACGACCCCGCCTCCCCCAGCGTCACGGGGCACCCGCTGCGCGTGCACGCCCTGGGCCCCACGGGCGGCAACTACGGCTTCAACCCGCGCCTGGCGCCCTGGCTGCGCGCGCACGCGGGCGACTATGACCTCACCGTGGTCAACGGCCTGTGGCAGTACCACAGCCTGGCCACCTGGCGCGTGTACCGCGCGCTGCGCCGGCCTTACGTGGTGTTCACGCACGGCATGCTCGACCCCTGGTTCAAACAGGCCTACCCGCTCAAGCACCTGAAGAAGTGGCTCTATTGGCCCTGGGCCGAGTACCGCGTGCTGCGCGACGCCTCGGCCGTGCTGTTCACCAGCGAGGAAGAGCGCCGCCTCGCGCGCGAATCGTTCTGGCTGTACCGCGCGCGCGAGCAGGTGGTGGCCTACGGCACGCGCCCGCCACCGGCCAATGGCGCGGCGCTGGCGCAGCGCTTCCTCGACCAACACCCCGAACTGCGCGGCAAGCGCCTGCTGCTGTTCCTGGGCCGCCTGCACGAGAAGAAGGGCTGCGACCTGCTGATCGACGCCTTCGGCCAGTTGGCGCACCGCCACCCGGGCCTGCACCTGGTGATGGCCGGCCCCGACCAGAACGGCCAGCTCGCCGCGCTGAAGGCGCGCGCCAAGGAGCGCGCGGTGGCGCACCGCGTGCACTGGCTCGGCATGGTGCAGGGCGACGACAAATGGGGCGCGCTGCACGCCTGCGAGGCCTTCGTGCTGCCCTCGCACCAGGAGAACTTCGGCATCGCCGTGGCCGAGGCCCTGGGCTGCGGCCTGCCGGTGCTCATCTCCAACAAGGTCAACATCTGGCGCGAGGTGGAGCAGGCTGGCGCGGGCTTCGTCGATGACGACGATGCGCGCGGCACCGCGCGGCTGCTGCTGCGCTGGCTCTCGCTCGACGCCGACCACCGCCAGGCCATGTCCGCCGCGGCGCGCGATCTCTTCGCCAGCCGCTACACGGTCGACGCCATGGCGCAGTCCATCCTGTCGCTGGCCGCCCAGCACGGCCCCCACGCACCCACGCACGCTTCACCATGAACACCAACGTCGTCGACCACTACGGCTGGGACTCGGCCGACCAGCCCACCTCGTGCGGCTACATCGGCCCGCGCGTGATCGAGGAGCTGGACGCGTTGCGCGTGCGCCGCGTGCTCGACCTGGGCTGCGGCAACGGCACCCTCTGCGGCGAACTCGCGCGGCGCGGCTACGAGGTCTGCGGCGTTGACCAAGACGAGGCCGGCGTGCGCCTGGCGCAGGAGCGCCACCCCGCGCTGCGCTTTCACCGCCTGGGTGTGCAGGACGAGCCGCAGCGCCTGGTCGACGCCGAGGGTCACTTCCAGGCCGTGGTCTCCACCGAGGTCATCGAGCACCTGTACTCGCCGCACCTGCTGCCGGCGTTCGCGCGCGCGGTGCTGGAGCCCGGCGGCCACCTGGTGCTCACCACGCCGTACCACGGCTACCTCAAGAACCTGGCGCTCGCCGTCCTGGACCAGTGGGACCACCACCACACGGCCCTGTGGCACGGCGGGCACATCAAGTTCTGGAGCCGGCGCACGCTCACCGAGTTGCTGAGCCAGCACGGCTTCGAGCTGGTGCGCTTCGGCGGCGTGGGCCGCCTGCCCTACCTGTGGAAGAGCATGGTCCTGGTGGCCAAACGCGTCTCATGATCCTCCCCGGCAACGACCCCGCCACGCAGCCCTCGTTCACGCTGGGCAACCGGGTGGCGCGCGCCACCTGGGGCGTGGTGTGGCTGCTGCTGTTCCGCACCAGCCCGCGCCCGGCGCACGCCTGGCGGCGCGCGCTGCTGCGCCTGTTCGGCGCGCGCCTGGGCGCGCACGTGCACGTCTACCCGGGCGCGCGCATCTGGGCGCCCTGGCAACTGGAGATCGGTGACCGCGTGGGCGTGGGCGATGGCGCCACGCTCTACAACATGGGCCCGCTGCGCATCGGCCACGACGCCGTGATCTCGCAAGGCTCGCACCTGTGCGGCGGCACGCACGACATCCATTCGCACAACTTCCAACTGGTCGCCCGCGCCATCGACATCGGCCCCCACGCCTGGGTCTGCGCCGACGCCTTCGTGGGCCCCGGCGTGCGCCTGGCGCCGGGCTGCGTGGTGGGCGCGCGCTCGGTGGTCATGAAAAGCATCGACGAGCCCTGGTCCGTGTGGGCCGGGCACCCCGCGCAACGCATCAGCGCACGCCAACGAGAGGCATCGCCATGACCCAGGTCTCCATCCTCGTGCTCACCAAAAATGAGCAGCAGGACCTGCCGGGCTGCCTGCGCAGCGTGGCCTGGTCGGACGACATCCACGTCTACGACTCGCTCAGCACCGACCGCACGCAGGAGATCGCGCGCGAGTTCGGCGCCACCGTCACGCCGCGCGCCTTCGACAACTGGGCCACGCACCAGAACTGGGGCCTGGCGAACATCCCCTTCAAGCACCCCTGGGTGTTCTACATCGACGCCGACGAGCGCATGACGCCCGAGCTGGTGGCCGCCGTGCGCGCGGCGGTGGCCAGCCCCGGCGAGCACGTGGCCTTTCGCGTGCAGCGGCGCGACTTCTTCCTGGGCACCTGGCTGCAGCACGTGCAGACCTCGCCCTTCTACCTGCGCCTGTTCCGCCCCGAGCGCATGCGCTACGAGCGCCTGGTCAACCCCGTGTCGCTGCCCGACGGCCCCGTCGGCCAGGTGCCGGGTTTTCTCGACCACTACCCCTTCAGCAAGGGCATCAGCCACTGGCTGGAACGGCACAACAGCTACAGCACGCTGGAGGCACGCCAGATCGTGGAGAACCGCCGCCAGCACGAGGGCTTCTCCATCGCCAAGGCCTTCACCGCGAAGGACTTCCACGAGCGCCGCTTTCACCAGAAGGAGCTGTTCTATCGGCTGCCGCTGCGCCCGCTGGTCAAGTTCACGCTGCTCTACGTGGCGCGCGCGGGCTTTCTGGACGGGCGTGCGGGCTTCACCTACGCGGTGCTGCAAAGCATGTACGAGTACATGATCCAGCTCAAGACCCGGGAGATGACGCGCGCCGCCCAGCAGGCCCCCGGAGGGCCCGACGCGCCGACGGCGCCCGATGGCCTGGGCGCGCGCCAGCCATGAAGCTGCTGATCGTCAGCGCGAACTTCGCCCCCGAGCCCGTGGGCATCGGCAAGTACTCGGGCGAGATGGCCGAGTGGCTGGTCGCGCAAGGGCACGAGGTGCGCGTGGTCTGCGCCCCGCCCTACTACCCCACCTGGCGCGTGGACGCCGCGTGGCGCTGGCCACCGTACCGCCACGAGGTCTGGCGCGGCGTGCGCGTGTGGCGCGCGCCGCTGTGGGTGCCCGCGCGGCCGGGTGGCCTCAAGCGCGTGCTGCACCTGGCCAGCTTCGCCCTCGCCTCATTGCCCAGCCTGCTGCGCCAATGGGCCTGGCGGCCCGAGGTGGTGATGGTGGTGGCGCCCGCGCTGCTGTGCGCGCCCATGGGCTGGCTCACGGCCCGCGCCACCGGCGCGCGCGCCTGGCTGCACGTGCAGGACTTCGAGGTCGACGTCGCGCTCAAGATGGGCTTGCTGCGCCAGGGCCTGCTGCGCCGGCTCGCGCTGGGCGTCGAGTCCTGGTTGCTGCGCCGCTTCGACACCGTCTCCACCATTTCGGGTCGCATGCACGAGCACCTGCTGCGCAAAGGCGTGTCGCCCGAGCGCGCGCAGCGCTTCCCCAACTGGGCCGACGTGCAGGCGGTTCGCCCGCTGCGCGGCGCCAGCGCCTACCACGCCGAACTCGGCCTGCCCGGCGGCGCGCGCGTGGCGCTGTTCTCGGGCAGCTGGAGCGCCAAGCAGGGCCTGGACACCGTGGTGCAGGCCGCGCGCGCCCTGAGGCACCGGCCGGACATCGTCTTCGTCGTCTGCGGCCAGGGCGCCCTGCAGGCCGAGCTGGAGGCCGCCGCGCGCGAGCTGAGCAACCTGCGCCTGCTGCCCCTGCAGCCCCTGGAGCGCCTGGGCGAGCTGCTGGGCCTGGCCGACGCGCACCTGCTGCCGCAAAGCGTGGAAGCCGAGGACCTGGTGCTGCCGTCCAAACTCACCAACATGTTGGCGAGCGGGCGCCCCGTGGTGGCCACCTGCCGCGCCGGCACCGAGCTGGCCGAGGTGGTGGGCCACTGCGGCGTGGTGGCGCCGCCGGGCGATCCGTCCGCGCTGGCCCGCGCCATCGAGGCGCTGATGGACGACCCGGCACGCCGGGAAACCCTGGGCCGGCGCGCGCGCGAGCACGCCGAGCGGCACATCGACCGCGAGGCCGTGCTGCGCACGCTGGAGTCGCAACTGCTCGCCGGCCAGGCCGGCGACGCCACGCGCGTGACGCCATGAAAGCCGACCCGCCCTTCATCACACCGGGCATCGCCCCCCTCTCCCCCGGGGAGAGGGCCGGGGCGAAGGGGCCGCACACCAGCACCTCTTTCCCCGCCCCCGGCGAAGCCGTCATCTTCCAGCCCGAGTTCGTCGAATTCGGCGGCGAAGAGCGGGTGATCCTCGCGCTCAGCGAAGGCCTGCACGCCCGCGGCCTGCCGCACAGCGTGCTGTGCTACCGCGACCACATCGACCTCGCGCGGCACGCGCGGCTGCCGCTGCGCGTGCACCAGTTGCGCCCCTCGGGCCCCGGCCTGGCGCGCGCGCTGGCCCTGCGCGCGGCCCTGCAGCGCTTGCACGCGATGGGCTCGCCAACGCCGGTGCTGTTCAACATCCAGTCGGCCCTGCACGCGGGCTTGAGCGGTGCGCGCCGCTACCACCTGCGCATCCCCGACACCTACAGCCTGCTCACGCCCGCCCGCACGCCGTTCTGGGACCCGCTGGACCTGCGCCTGGCCCTGCGCGACTGGGCCACCGGCCGCGGCGTGCGCGGCGCCGAACAACTGCTCACCAACACCCGGGCGCTCTCACGCGAGATGGGCCAGCTCTACGGCCGGTCCGCGCGCGTGCACTACCTGGGCGGCCACGGCCACACCGCGGCCGAGGCCCCCGCGCGCAACCAGCGCCTGGTGCACCTGCTCAGCGTCTGCCGCCTGCAGGCGAGCAAGCGCGTGGACTGGATGCTGCGTGCCCTGGCGCAGGAAGACGGGCAGCGCGACCTGGGCGATTGGCGGCTGCACGTGGCCGGTGCCGGGCCGCAGCGCGACGCCCTGCAGGCGCTGGCGCTGCAACTGGGCATCCACGATCGCGTGAGCTTCCACGGCTTCGTGAGCGACGAGCAACTCGAGGCCCTGTACCGCCAGGCGCACATCTTCCTGATGCCCGCGCGCCAGGGCTTCGGCCTGCCCGCGATCGAGGCGCTGTACCGGCACAGCGCGGTGGTGCTCAACCGCGAATCGGGCGTGTCGGAGATTCTGGAAGGCACGCCCTGGGTGCTGATCGCCGAGGCGGGCGAACGCGCCTTCGCCGGCGCGCTGCGCGCCATGCTGCGCCGCGTGCGCGAGGACGGCTTCTTCGCGCAGCCGCTGCCCGCCCTGCCCGACATGCAAGCCTGGGCCGACGACGTCATCGAGACACTGGGATGGTGAGCGCAGCCGATGCCAGCGCCCTGAGCAAGCCCCCGCATGGCGGGCCGCGGCACGCGGTGCGGCGCTCCCGCTGGCGCTTGCCCCTGGCCCTGGCGCTTGCACTCGCGCCCACCCTGGTGCTGGCCCGGCTGCTGCTCTACCTGGGCCTGCAGTTGCCCGCGCCGGTGGGCGACGGCGTGCTGTTCGCCTCGGTGGCGCAATACCACTGCGGCACGGGCCGCTTCGAGACGCCGATCTTCCCGCTCGACCCGACGGGCGCGTACCGCTACATCTGGCACGGCATCGGCTGGCCCTGGCTGCTGTCGCTGCTCAACCCCACCTGCTCCATCGAAGGCAGCTTCCTGTCCTTGTCGCTGGTGATGGCCGGCACAGCGGCGCTGGCCTGGTGGGCACTCGCGCGCACGCATGGCCGACTGGTGTGCGCCGCATTCGCGCTCGTGGTGTTCGCGCTGCAGGCGAAGCTGATGTTCCGCCCCGAGGTGCTGGCCATCGCGCTGGTGGTGGCGGCCGAGGCCCTGCGCGCACGCGAGCGGCTGTGGTCCTGGGCCTGGCTGCTGAGTCTGCTGGCCTGGGTGCAGCCCACGGTGTTCCTCATCGCCGCCGCGCACGCCGCGCTGGCGCTGGACAGGGCGGGCTGGCGAACGCTGTGGCGCGACGCGATCCCGGGCCTGGGGCTGGCATTGGCCCTGCACGGCGCCATCGCGGCGGCCTACCCCTTCCCCCTGGCGGACCTGCTGCACGGCCTGTCGTTGCAAGGCCAGAGCTTTGCGTCGCGCGACGATGGCAGCCTCTTCATCTACTACCTGCGCAGCGACTTCTTTCCCGCGCTGGGCCTGGCCATGCTCGCCGCGTTCGCGCTGGCCGCGTGGCGACGACCCGCGCTGCTCTTGCTGCTGCCCCTGATCGTGTACTTCGGCCTGCGCGTGCCGCCGGCGTTCTACAACCTGGTGCCGTTGTTCGTGGCCTTGTTGATGGGGCTGCTGGACAAGAGCCACACCCCCGTGCAGGCCGGCGTTCGCCGGCATGCGCTGATGGTGCTGACGCTCACGGCCGCGTTGGGCGCGTTGGGACTGGCGCAATCCGTCGCGCGCGATGCAGTGGGTGTCTGGCGCCAGCACGCACCACCTGAAACAGCCCTGGCCAGCCTGCAAGCCGCGCAGGCACGGCCTCAAGGGGTGTGTGGTGTGCCGTCGTGGTTCACCTTGCTGTTGCCCGCCGATGCGTTCGAGCCGAACCACCAACCGGTGCTGCGCACCTGCCCGGCGCAAGGGGGCGTGGATCTGGTCGCCGCCACGGCGATGGCGAACCATGCCCGCGTCACCGAATGCCAGCGCCACGCGGTGAATGCGCTGCCGCCCTGGCTGGAAAGAACGGCCGGCCGCCTGTTTCGATCCAGCACCGGCTACGTCGTGGAGTTGTGCCCGGCGGGGTAACGCGCCGGGCGAATGCCTGTGCCTACTGCTTCACTGGCGCGATTTGCCCATTGTCGAGCAGGTGCATGACGCGATGGTCTCGCGGCTGCGTCGAGTCTTGCCTCGGGCGAAGTATGGGCGCAGGTCGCCGCCTTTGATTCTCGATCCTCTTGTCGACCCTCTCGAACATATCGTTGGTGTCGCTCTCGCGCTCCGACACGCCGTCGATCGGGGCATTCTCCTCATTGCTCCCACTCACGTCCTCTGTCCCGGGTTTGGCCTGGTTCGGAATCGGGAACTCGATCCCATTCATTGCATCGTGGCATGCAGCGCTCCAGTCGAACTCCTCCTCCGACGTGCGATGCGATGGCGCAACGTCCTTGGACGAGACACCCGATTGCACATCGCCGCCGAAGTCTTTGATGAGCTGGGCAAACGTCCAAGTAGGTATCTTGACCGGCTCAACCTCGACCGACTCAACCTCGACCGACTCAACCTCGACCGACTCAACCTCGACCGACTCGACCTCGACCGACTCGACCGCAGGACGGCCCGCTGGCTTGGCCTCGGTCAACTGCTTCAGCCACTCTCGAACTTTTTTGTTCTCGGCACCACCAGGGGACCGGCACCAATTGAGCAGGTTGTCGGCGACCTGCTGCAGTTGCCCGCCAAATTTGCGGTGATTCATGTCCTCCACGAGAGTGTTCGCCAGAAGATCCCTCGTTTTCGCCCGCAGGTACGTGGGAGCGGTCCTCGGCTTCTTGGAACTGCCATTCACGAAGCGGTTCAGTTCCTGGAGATTCAGCGTATTCCTATCGGCATCGAAAACATTCCGCTTGATCTCGAGGCGTTTCTGGTAGTAGCGAACGGGATTGAACATGGTGCGTTGGCCCCAAGGGCGGGTTGGATACGGGCATCGGGTGATCGGCATCACCTCGAACATCGCCCTGAGTGCATCACCCGGTCTGTCCGGGTCCCCAAACAGATGACCGAGACTACATACCCGACCACCAGGGTCGTAGGCCAATTGACCAAGGCCTGGACTCGCGCACGGCCTTCGCTACCAGAGTCGCCTGAGACCGGCGTGGCTAGACGGGCTTGCTGTCAACAACTGCCAGCCCATCGCCCGTACCAGGCATCACTTGAGGCTCCCCCGCGGCGGAGCCTTCCGATGCAGTGCCCCCCTGGCTACCTCAGAGTGGGTCCACCGGTGTCCCAACCAGCACACCATGTTCCCGCAGCGTGTTGATCGCCCGCGATGAACCCTCGGCCTTCACGACGACCACCGAACCGTCAACCGGCTCGCCGGCCAATCGCAGCACGACATCCTCACCGCCCACGCGCAGATACAGCGCGTTGGAGACTTGGCTCCAGTACCCTTGAATCCGCTTCGATCCGTCTTTAGACAGATCCAAGGGCTTGCCGCCTCGGCACTTGAACATCTCGTCGATGCGCGGGTGAATCACCCTTTCCGGCCCGCCGATGGTGGGCGTGTTTGGCATCCCTGGTGAGGCGACAGCAATCGCCGGGACCTGAGCAATCTGACTCTCACGCGCGACACCACTGCTCACCGCCACGGGGGTCGGCAAAGGCTTGCCAGTGAAAATGCCCATTGCTTGAAGCTTCTTCATGGCGGCTTTCGAGCCATCCACGGTCAATACATGGACGACGTCACTGTTCGGAAGACGTTTCAGCACGACGTTGACCTCTTCGTGTCCGTCCCGAAGACAGAGGGTGTCAGAGATCCCGCTCCACGTGCCCGTCAGTAGCTCGGACAGCTGCACTGTCCCGCCACGCTCCCTGTACATGGCGGCCACCCAGCTGTGCGAGGTGTCGAGGCGCACGCCAACGCATGTGGCCGCAGCTGGCGGCAATGGCTTGTCGCCGCGGGCCTGCTCGAGGAAGCCCTGCTTTTCCAGTGAGTCCAGCGCATTCTTCGACCCTTCCAGCGACACGATGGCGAGGGTGCCATTCCATGGCTCTCCCGTGAACACGATCGTCACGTTTTCATCCTCCACCCGAAGCACCACGGTGTTCCCCACTGGGTTCCAACGGCCCCTCACCTTCAGCGACAGGCGGAAGGAAGACCCGGGTGCTTCAGAGAACATGCGTGCCACCTCAAAAGTGTTCATACGCATGCGGACATTGGTCAACGCTGCCGAGGCGGGTGCGCACCTTGCTGTCGTTGCTGGCTCCTGTACGAGCGTCGTCACGCCGCTCAGCACCGCCGCGATCGCCATGGCCATGTCTCGGTCACGAGCGTCAATGACGCCATCCCCTTCAACTTGTGCGGCCACTTCATTCACCCGCTCCCAGCCCACGTAGCCATCCAGTTGCTCGTGAAGCAGTGCTTTCTCCATGTCACTCAATACTCGGCCTCTGCGACATTGCAGGGCGTCGTCCAGCAGGACCACCTGGCCATCGTCTGCCACCACAGCTGGGGGAATGCCTCCGCCCTCCGTCACTGCGCAGTAGGCCAGCAGCAGGCCGAAAGCATTCACCCCGGCGAGCATGGGCAAATGGTCGCTCAGGCAATCGACTTGAGCTCCGGCGGTTGTCTCCTCTGCGGGCGACAAAACGACCAGCACGGAGCCCCTGGGCAAGAGGTGGGCATGCTTCAGTGCCCCAGCCCCATAGCAACTGGTCAAAAAAATCTCGACGGGTCCTTCGTGGCATTCGGTGATGGCCTGGAACAGCTCGGCCACCGGCAGCCAGACGCCCATGTCCAACTGGATGCAGAAGACACCTTTCTCATAATCTCCGTGGGCCTGGACGAAGAGCAAGGTGCGTTCCACGGGGGATTTCGCCAGGGCCAGCAAAAGGCCGTCCTTGACCGGCTCCTGCCCCACCAGGGACTTGTCGCCGGACACGATGGCTTGCGTATTCTCCAGACGGGTGGCGAGTCCCTTCGCAATGGACCGGGTGTCATCAGCGGTGAACGCTGTGCCACCCGGCCCGCCGACCACGATGGTGCGCTCGACATTCATCGCGGGTGTTCCCCGAGCGGCGGGAGGCACCGTGCCCGAAGCCCGCTTCGGATGGACAGGCGTCATGAATCGCGTGGACGACAGCGTGGTGTGATTGGAGCCACTGGTCTGGGATGGAGTGGGGAATGAGTTCCGAATGGCCATGGGGAGTCGGGTATCCAGGGGTGAACCAGCGACATCGGACTTGGCGATGGCGTTGGGCGAAGCGGCGTGGGTAACCTCTAAACGCCTCGCGGTTCGCTGGACCATCCACTGGCGGCGCACCCGGCCCTGTGGGCGATGCTTCTGCTCAGGAAGCAGGCTTCCCACCCGCCGCCGTCCGCAGCGTCTCCGCAATCCACCGTGCATGCGCCACCAGCACCATCCCCCCCGCCACGCGCCCACTGCCGTTCGCGCCGTTCGGCCCGTTCAGCGTCGCCTGGAAGGTGTTGATGCCCGCCAGGCCCCATTGCCCGTCGATCACCACGAAGGCGGCGCTGCCCGAGTCGCCCGAGACCAGCGTGGCCTCGCGCGCGGCGCCCAGCGTGCCGTTCACCGGCAGCGCGGGGCCCAGCACGTTGCTCGACAGGTCCGGGCCGTCGTGGTCGAACAGGTACTGCCAGGGCCGACCCTGCGGGTCGGGCGTGACCGCGTCCACGCGGTTCTCGCCGGTGCCGATGAGGGTGGTGCTGCCGCCGTGGCTGACGAGGCGGATGGTGTGTCCCAAGAGCGGGCCGGTGTACACGCGCGCGGCACCCATCTCGCGCGGCACCGGCGTTTCCAGCTTCACCAGCGCCAGGTCGATCTTGTGCGAGATGAACTCCGGGTGCACGTGAACCGCGCTCGCGCGGCTGGAGAAGCCGCCGCCCAGCGGCGTGCGGAACACCACCTCGTGCGGCGTGGGCACCGCACCGTTGACGACGTGCGCGGCCGTGATGAGCCACTGCCGCTGGATCACCACCGCGGACACGAGCCGGTTGCCGGCCGAGAGGCTGCCCACGGCCGCGGCCGGCGTGTCGGGCGCGGGGTCTGACACACCGGCCCCGCCTTCCAGTGCGGCACTCCAGGGCGTCCAGCAGCACGCGGCGAAGCCCGCAAGGCCTCGCAACAACAACTGGCGGCGGCGCGGGGCCACGTTACAGACGGCCACACTTTCGCCGCCGACATCATCCGATCGGACCATGCTCATTCCCTTGCAATGGCGTTCACGGACACACAGAAACGAATCACGGCCGGGACAATCCCGGCACATGGTTCGTTACCCGTGTCCGCCAACAGGCGCCTGAACTCAAACACAGGGCATGGCTCGGGTGTAGCGCTCCTTGATGGCCATCTGATGACTCCCCCCTCGGTACGCACCGAAAGAAAGGAAACCGATATGCAACGCCTTCGATCGATCGCACGCGCCGCCGCCCTCTCGCTGGGTCTGGCGGTTTCCATGGCCGGTGCCGGCGCGCAGACGCTGGGCGCCAGCGGCGGCGTGTCCGCCGCGCTCGACGCCGACTTCAACCCGAGCTGGTGGAGCGACGCCTCGTTCGACCTGGGCCAGTTCGACCTGGACAGCATGTGGCAGGGCGCCTCGCTGTTGCTCAGCGGCCCGGCCTCGCTCAGCTTCAGCTTCGTGGGTGGCGAGTCCACCTACAACAACGCCTTCCTGGCGGGCGGCCAGCGCATCGACAGCCTCGGTGACGGCGGCCTGACGCTGGGCGAGTCGTTCACCTACGCGCAGGCCAGCGCCGGCTCGGTGGACTTCGGCTTCCTGTCGAACGGCTGGGGCACGCTGTTCGCCAGCGGCAGCCTGCGCGTGGGTCTGCTGCTCGCCGCGGACCAGCGCAGCGCCCTGCTCGTCTTCAACGACGCCTACCTGGGCGACGTCGATTTCGACGACATGGTGATCCACGTGGCGATCACGCCCGTGCCCGAACCCGAGACGCTGCTGATGTGGGCCGCCGGCCTGGTGGGCCTGGGCGGCTGGCTGCGTCGTCGTCGCGGTCAACATCGCGCGGTTCGGGCTCTGGCGGTCTGATCGGGGTAGGCCCGCGTTCGCTCAGGCGGACGCGTTGGTGGCGCGGCGGCGGCGAACCGTCACGCCGATCACGCCCAGGCCGGCCAGCAGCATGGCGATGGTCTCGGGCTCGGGCACGGCGCTCACGCTGATGTTGTCGAGGCGGAACTCGCTCACACCGGCGTAGTCGTTGATGTCCACGATGCCGAAGGCCAGGGTGACCGGGCCGCCGGTGAGGAACTGGTAGCTGAACTGGCCGACGCTGGGCAGCAGGCCCAGGGCGAAGGTCTGCACGATCTGGCCGTCGATGGCAACGAAGGCCAGGTCTTCGAAGCCGCTCACGCCGATGTCCTGGCTGGTCAGGCCGAACCAGAAGTCCAGCGACAGCGTGTCACCCGCGCCCACGTTCAACACCTGCTTCATGGCCGAACCTTCCGCGGCCCAGCCTCCGACGTCCAGGTCGGCCACGTTCACGCCGGCGAAGGGCGCCAGGTCGTTCACGTCCACGGCGGACACGCCAGAGTGGTTGAAGAATTCCTCGAGATCACCGTCCATGTAGGCGGTGGTCAGCGTGGCGCGCTTGGCCACGCCTTGCACGGACACGTCGCCGATGGTCTGCCAGCCGGTGAGGCCGTCGGTGAACGAGCCGTTGGTGACGAGGGCGAATGCGGGGGCGGTACCGGCCACGCACAAGGCGGCGGCGGCGATCAGTTGGCGAACGGATGTCATGGCTTGCCTTTCAAGCGGATATGAGGAGGAAACAGGAGAAGGGAATCAGGGCGCGGGCGTGGCGACGAGGTCGCGGCCGGGAGCGATCTGCGCGGCGGTCAGGCCCTTGAGCGTGATCAGGGGCCGCGCCACGGCGGGGCCGGCGCTGCCGTCGTTGTCGACGAGCACCTGCACGCCACCGATCACGTCGGCGAACCGCACATGGCCGCTGGCCACGCCATTGCTGCCCGTCACGCCCAGGCTGACCAGCAGCGGGTTGAGGTCGAGCTTGTCTTCGTATGGTGTGAAGTCGGTGATGGTGTCGCCCGCGTCGCGCACGCTGGTGTAGCGGAACACGTCGCCACCGGCGCCGCCGGTGAGGGTGTCGGCACCGGCACCGCCGGTGATCACGTCGTCGCCGGCCGTGCCGACCAGGGTGTCGCGCGCGCCGGTGCCGTTGATGGCGATGCCCGGTGTGGCCTGCGCCACCGCCAGGTCGATGAGGCGGCCATGGCGGTCGAAGGCGTTCTCGGCGCCGTACAGGTTGGCGGTGATCTCATCGCCGTCGGCGGCGTTGTCACGCTGCAGACCGCCCTGGGCCTTGGGCGCCTTGATGAAGTTGGCGAAGGCTTCCTGGTAGCTCACCGTGCTCACCGCGTTCTCGAACACCACGTTGTTGGCCGCGAAGGGGTAGCCGTCGCCGCCGTTGGCGGTGAAGTCGATGGTGGCGAAGGAGAAGGTGCGCGGCGATACAACGGCGCCGTTGTCCACCAGCACGGTGCCGTCGTCCAGCACGATGCGGCGGATGCGCTGGCCGGTGCCCAGGGTGGTGCGCGCGGCTTGCGTGGTGTCGTAGGTCACCTGCATGCCCGAGATCTGGGCGAAGCGGCCCTGCGGCGAGCCGGTGGGCGTGGAGGCGGCCACCGAGTGCTCCATCAGGTCCTTGAGCTGGGTGGCGTTCATCACCGGCGCGCGCTTGACCAGGTTGGTGAAGGGCAGCACGTTGAAGGTGTCGCCGGTGGTGACATTGCCGGGGCCGCCGATGTTGGTGCGGATGCCGCCGCCGTTCTGGATGGCGACGTCGGCATTGCCCTGGAAGCGCATGGCGTCGGCCACCAGGTTGCCGAGGTTGATGTCGGCGTTGCGCACGCCTTCGACGTACTGGCAGGGAGCGGCCGGGCAGGCGGCGTGCGTGGGACCGTTGAGCTGCACGCCGGTGGTGCCGAGCACCTGCGCGTTCAGCGCAGCGATGTAGCCCAGCACGGGGGTGACCACCTGCGCGTTGATGGTGGCATCACCCGTGACGCGGTCGGCGTCGGCGGCGGCGCCGCTGACGCGAATCATCTTCGAGCCGATGAGGCCCGCCACGCGGCCGGTGCTGTCGTTCACGTCGAGCTGCACCTCGCCCACGTAGCGGTTGCCGAAGTGGCCGGTGACCAGGCGCACGGTCTGGCCGTCGGCGTCCAGCACCTCGACCGGGTGCGTGGTGAAACTGGCCGCGACGCCGCCGTTGATGAGCAGGTCGTCCGGGTCGGTCATGAGCTCGTGACCGCCGCCGGAGATGACCAGGTCCACGCCGCGCAGGCCGGGAATCATCACGGTGCGCTCGTTCTGCGCGTTCTGCAGGTGGCTCATCACCACCACCACGCCCACGCCCTGGTTGTTGCGCAGGTCGTCGATCTCGGCCTGCACCAGGGGCAACAGGGCCTGCAGGTTCTGCAGCTCGCTGTTGGCGGCGCTCCAGTTCTTCATGAGGCCGGCCGGCGGGGAGGAGATGCTGGGCAGCAGCGGCGTGGTGACGCCGATGACGCCGACTTTCTTGCCACCCGCGGTGGTGAACACCTTGGAGGCCGAAACCTTGCCCTGTGCCTCCAGAGCGGCGAGCTCGGGCGTGGCGGAGAAGTCGAGGTTGACGGAGAGGTAGGTGGTGCCCGAGACCTCGGCGAAGCGCGCGGCCACGGGGCCGGTGTTGTCCAGGTCGAACTCGTGGTTGCCGAAGGTGGTGGCGTCCACGCCGATGAGGCGGATGGCGATGGCGTCGTAGAAGTCCTGGCCACCGTCGGGGTGCGCGTTGGTGAGGTTGACGAAGCTGGCCGTCAGGCGCGGGCCGGGCAGGAAGGAGTCACCGGCGTTGAGGGTGAGCACGGTTCCCGGGGCGGCGGCCTTGCGGTTGGCGACGACCGTGGCGAGGCGGTCCACGCCACCGTAGAAGGAGATGGCCTGGCCGGCGTCGTCGCGCAGGTTGCCCTGCGCGGAGATGAGCCAGGACTCCTGGTCGCCCAGGTGCAGGATGGTCAGGGTCTCGGCCTGCACGGCGCTCAGGCTGCCGGCGAGCATGAGCGACGCGGCGAGCGCGCCCAGGCGGTGGTTGAAGGTCTTCATGGAATGCTCCGTTGGATGGATGGTGTTCAAAGGCCTGCGTCGCGGGCGGGCTGGAACTGCGCGGCGGTCATGCCTTGCAGCACCACCAGCGGGCGGGCCACGCCGCTGCCGGTGCTGCCGTCGCTGTCGATCTGCACGCTCAGGCCGGCGGGCGTGTCCACCAGACGCACCACGCCCTGGGCGATGGCGGTGGTGGGGTCAGCGTCGAGGGAGGTCAGCAGGGCCGACAGGTCGAGGCGATCGGTGCCCGGCGCGAAGTCGGTGATGGTGTCGATGCCATCGCGCAGGCTGGCGTAGACAAACTCGTCCGAGCCGGCGCCTCCGGTCAGCGTGTCGGCCCCCGTGCCGCCGGTGATGCGGTCGTCGCCCGCCGTGCCGACCAGGGTGTCGCGGTTGCCGCCGCCGTTGATGGCTTTCATCAGCGACAGGCCCAGCACCACGGGGTCGTGGTCCGAGGAGCGGTAGACCGTGGAGCTGTAGTAGTCCGGGCCGCAGGTCGCGCAGGCGGGCTGCTTGAACTCCAGGTTGTAGTCGATGATGGAAGGCTCGTCGGCGTTGATCGCCCACAGCGCGGCGCCCGTGACCTTGGTGCTCAGAGAGGCCGTGGTGAGCGCGTGGTCGAGGTAGCCAGACTCACCGTCGAAGACGTAAGAGTGGCCGAACTCGTTGAAGCGCGCGATCTGATCGACCAGGCCCGCGTTGGTGAGCGCGAGGATCGGGTCTTCCTTGCCGTAGGCGTTGAGGTCGCCGACCACGGCCACGTCCCCGGTGGTGGCCTGGAGCTGTCCGATGAACTGCATCAGCGCCTGCGCCTGCTGCACGCGCGAGGCGTTGTAGCAGCCCTGGCCGTCACCCGCGTCGACGTTGCCGCCGCTCGGTGCCGGGTCGCAGTTCTTCGACTTGAAGTGGTTCACGATCACCGCGAAGCGCTCGCCGTTGGGCAGCGCAAAGCTTTGCGCGATGGGCGGGCGGTTGTGCACGGGGTTGCTGTCGGCGAGCGATCCACCCACCAGCGCCACGCGCGCCGGCTTGTAGATGATGGCCTGGCGGATCGCGTCGGTGCCGGAGCCCGTGGGCGGCAGGGCCGCGGCGGCCCAGGTGCCGGCACCGGCGGCCGCGTTGAGGCGGTTCACCAGGTCCTGCGTGGCGCCGTTGCCGTTGTTCTCGATCTCGATCAGGCCGACCACATCGGCGCCCAGGCCGTTGATGGCGGGAATGATCTTGTCGCGCTGGCGGGTCAGCTCGGCGGCGCTGTCGGCGCCGCGGCAGTCGCTGCGCGTGCCGCTGGGGAAGCAGGACGCGCCGCTCTGGTCGATGGTGCTGAAGTAGTTCAGCACGTTGAAGCTGGCCACGCGCACGTTGCCACCCACGGCTGGCGGGTTGACCGGGCGCGCATTGCTGCGCACGAAGTTCACCGGCTCCGTCGGGTGGATGCGGTAGTCGCTGAGGCCGTCGGTGTTGTTGGTGGCCAGGCCGTAGTCGATGATGCCGGTCACGCCATCGGGCAGCGTGTCGCCCGCGCGCAGGGTGTTGTTGGCGCCGATGTAGGGCGTGGGGTCGGGGTTCTGCAGCGAGCTGCCGTCGTCCAGCAGGATGCGGCGGCGCGCGTTGTCGTCGGCCATGGCCAGGGCCTCGGCTGAGTTCGCGGGGTGGCGGTTGGTGGGCTTTTCCAGGCGGCCCTCGGCGGACAGCGTGACCTGGCCGTAGCGGCCCTGGAAGTAGTTCTGCGAAGCGGTGAGCGGCGAGGCGATGTGCACCAGCATGCCTTCGTAGCGCTCGAGTTCACCCTCTTCGATTTCGGGCAGCGTGATGACGAGCGGCGCGACGCTGTTGCCCGTGCTGATGAGCGTGGCGCTGCTGTTGACGATCTCGGTGACGGGGCGGGCCACGGCCTGCGCGCCCGAGCCCACGGCGAACTCGTCCACGGTGCCGGTCACGCGCAGCTCGTTGCCCACGGCCACCACGCCACCCGGCGTGCTGCTGGTGAAGACGAAGATGCCGTCGGAGGTGGTGGGGTCGCCATCGCCCACCGGGTCTTGCAGGAAGTAGCCGTTGCTGTTGATGCGCGTGACCACGCCGCGCGTGGTAACCTGCTGGCCATCGCGCGGGCTGGTGGCGCCGTTGCCCTGGATCTGCGGGATGGTGATGAGGCCGCTGACGGTGAGCGAGACCGTGCAGTTGGCGGTCTGCAGTTCGTTGTTGCTGAAGTTGACCTGCACCGGGTAGGTGCCGGCGGGCACCGTACTGGCCACGGTGATGGTGGCGCTGGCGCTGCCGCCGTCCAGCGTGGCGGGGGTGAAGGACGAGAGCGAGACACCGGCCTGCACCGCGCCCAGCGTGGCGCCGTTGACCACGCTGTCGCTGTCGCTGGCGGAGACGTTGAAGCTGCCGCCGGTGCCCGTGTCGAACGCGGCGTTGGCGGGGCAACTCGTGGCGATGGGCGCGTTCACGGTGCCGCCGATGGGCGTGCCGGCGACGTCGATGTCGTCGACGCCGACCCACTCGTCGTTGCCCGAGGCGTTGGTGGTGAGGATGCGCACCTGCACGTGGGCCTGGTTGTCCACGGCCGCAGGCAGCCCCACGTCCACCGGCGTGGTCTGCGTGGCCGAGCCCGCGGTGGTGGCGTCGGCCACGAAGCCGGCGGGCACGTTGATGAAGTTGCCCGAGTTGCCGATGCGGTACTGCAGCGCCACGGCCTGCACGGCGTTGTCGGCGGAGCTGTCCAGGTCGCGCAGCAGGTAGCTCACACGCACGCTCTGCCAGCCGCGCGTGTCCAGGTGCAGCACGATGTGGGGTGCGTGCTGCGCGTTGGAGCCGGCCAGGGCCACCACGGGGTTGGTGAGCGCGAACTCGGCCACGCCACCGGTCTGGTAGCTCACCGGGTTGGTCTGGTTCACGGTGACGTTGGGCGTGGTGGCGGGGGCCAGCACGGTCTGCGGGTCAACGCCGCCGGTGGTGGGGCCGGCCACCACGTAGCCGACGATGCCCGGCACGCCGGACCAGTTGTTGTTGGCGCTCAGCTGGGCGGCGTTGCTCCAGTCCTGCGCGAACGGCAGGGCCTGGGGCACGTCGGTGGCGAAGGCGGTGAAGGCAGCGCTCGCGCACAAGGCCAGGCAGGCGCGCGCGATGAGGGATTGGGGCAGGCGCGCAAGGGCCGCGGGCGGACGCAGGAGGTTCATGGGATTCCGGTGGAGGTCTCCGGGCGCCCGGGACAGGCGCCTCCTCAGAGCCGCCGTGAATCATGGTGGCCGAGGATCACGGCAATTCTTCACACACTGTTGCGCGCACTGGTCCGAAAAGACCATTGCGATCACCGCAAGGTCACGGCAGGGAACCTGAAGGAACCATCTCACTCGTCGGGAGCATCAACCCATGTGGCTGTCGCCCGCGCCCAGCGCCCCGAACATGGAGTCGATCGTGCTGTCGATGCGCTGGCGTTCGTGGTCGGACAGGCCGCGCGCCTGCAGGCTGGCCGCGGACTGGATGTGCTCGATGCGCTGCAGTTGCGTCAGCGCGTGCGACAGGGTGTCGAGGCGGATGCTGTGCTGCTCGAGGAAGAGCGCCACCTCGGCGTGCTGGAGAAAGCCTTCCAGCGTGATCTGCGACGAGCCGTAGCGGCAGCGCAGGTGGTTCAGTGCGCGCACCAGGTTGTCCTGGGCGCTGACGGGTATCGGCGTGGCGCGATCCGACATGGCGGTGCGGCTCCTCCTGTTGGAAGCCGACACCGTAAGCGTGCTGTATTTCGCGGAAATGTCAGCGCGGCGGGAGCCTTTGCAGGCGCCCGCCGCGCAGTAGCGCCCCCACGCTCCGCCGCTGCGCGGGTCGCTGCCCCCCGAGGGGGCTGATCCGCCTTGGGGCGGCCCGGCGGCGGATCGCAGGAAGTTCAGGCCGCCAGGCGCTGGCGGCGGCGCGCCACGGCGCCGAGCACGCCCAGGCCGGCCAGCAGCATGGCGATGGACTCGGGCTCGGGCACGGCGGTGACGGAGATGTTGAGCACGTCGCCGGCGGACAGGCCGGTGAGGCCCCAGTTCAGCCGGCCACCGGCCACGGCCAGCGGATCACCGATCTCGACGTCGAGGAACTCGGGCGAGCCCAGGTCGACGTTGGCGTGCGCGCCGTTGAAGTCGATGTCGGTGATGAGGGAGCCGTCGAACTGGCGCGTGACCGTGCCGCTGTAGAGGAACTCGCCACCGCTGATGGAGAAGTTGAAGCCGGTGATGCCGTCACCGGTGAAGTTGCGCAGCAGCGCGTTGAAGGACAGCGCGGCGGTGTCGGCGGCGCCGATCACGTAGCTCAGCGTGGTGGTGCCCAGCGACTGGAAGTCCAGGTCGAAGGAGATCAGGCCGTCGGTGCTGTAGTCGGTGACGAGGCCGTCGCCGTTGACCACGCTCTGGAAGGTGGCGGCTTGCGCGCCGGCCATGAGGCCGAGGGCGGCCACGAGGGAGACGAAGAGTTTTTTCATGGAAGTGCTTTCAATGGGAAGGGTGAATCACAGGTGGCCTTTGTCCCACGGGCCGGTGATGGCCAGCGTGATGCCGGGGGTGTAGAGGTTCACGAACAGCACGCGGCCATCGGGGCTGAACACGCTGCCGGCCCACTCGGTGTTGCGGCGGTCGCCGGAGGCGGAGTTCTTGCCCACGGCCTGGATCTGCGCCGTGCTGAAGTTGAAGTTGTGGCGCGCGAAGGTGTAGGTGCCGCCTTCGGGCGTCAGCACCTTCAGGTCCTGCGCGGGAATGGGCGCGCTGGTGGGCGAGCCGTCGCCACCGTCTTCGTTCATCAGCAGGCCGCCACGCGGGCTCACGCAGATGTTGTCGGGGGAGTTGCCGACCACGCGGTCGCGGCCCACGAAGATGGCCTTGAGCGTCATGGTCGCCAGGTCGAGCGCCCACACCACGCCGCTGCGCGCCGGCAGCGAAGAGGTGGCACTGCTGGTGGCCTTGTCGGTGAAGAACACCGTGCCGTTGGCGACCCAGCAGCCTTCGTTGGCGCCGAAGATCGCGCCGCCGTTGGCGTAGGCGCCGCGGAACGGGCCGCTGCCGGTGACGGTGCCGACGGTGGTGCTGATGGACGCGCGGTCGGCGTCCGGATCGGCGATGGGCACCCACTCCACCTGGAACTCCTGGCACAGCGTGGGGAAGCGCAGGTCGGCACCCGGCACGCCGCGCACGGCCAGGCCTTCCAGCAGGCCACCGGCGTGCAGCGAGCCCAGGCCGCCGTTGACGTTGTTCGGACGGAAGCGGTACAGGGTGTTGGCGTTGCCCGCGTCTTCGGTCAGGTACCAGTAGCCGGTCTGCGGGTCGATGGCGCTGGCCTCGTGCGCCATGCGGCCCATGGCGATGATGGGCGTCGGGTCGGCGGCGTTGAGGCTGGTGTCGGCCGGCACCTCGAACACGTAGCCGTGCTTCTTGTTGCCGTCGGTGCTGATGCTGTTGCTGCCGATTTCCTCGTTGCTCATCCAGCTGCCCCAGGTGGACGCACCACCGGCGCAGGGGCGGTAGATGCCGCCGAGGGAGGCGTAGCTGGCGACCCAGTTGCCGTCGCGCCAGACCAGGTTGGTGTTGCCACCGATCTGGTAGCTGCCGCCGGTGGTGCCGGTGTCGTACTTGGCCACGTTGCTGTTGCCCGCGCCCAGGATGTTGGCGGCGCTGGAGCTGGTGGAGCGCTCGTGGTTGCGCACCAGGATGATTTCCTGGCTGCGGCCCACGCGGCGCGAGACCACCACACCCATGCCGTCGTGCGCGTTCGGCGTGATGAGGCCGTCGCTCATCACGTCGCCGGCCCAGCCGTAGCTCTTGTAGGTGAAGCCGGCGGGCAGTTGCACCAGCGGCAGGCCGGTGGTGAGGTCGTTCACCGGAGCGACCGGGCCGTAGGGGCTCTCGGTCAGCGCGGAGGCGTCGGCGGGCGAGCAGCGCTCGGCGTAGTTCTGGTCCACCGTGGCGGCGTACGCAGCCATGGGGCCGCTGAACGCGGCGGCCACGGCGGCACCGCCGCCCATCAGCACCTGGCGGCGCGAGAGATCGTGGGACTGTTCGGACATGGGGAAGGGCTCCTTCTGGTTGGGGGAAAGCGCCCCGAAGGATGCGTGGCGAGGATGAATGGTCAGTGACCCGGTTCGCCGCAAACGGCCTGCCCTTTGTGAATCGCTGCTACAAAAAATGGTGCGATCGGACCATTGACGCGCTGTCGCGTTCGCGCAGATAAAAAGTCTTGTGCGTCGCATAATGGGCGTCGAACCCCGACACCCCCTGCCCCGCCATGGCCCTTGACCGTTCCGACATTTCCATTGCCCTGCACGGCGCCTCCAACTTCCGCGACCTGGGCGGCCTGAGCGGCGACGCCGGACGGCGCGTGCGGCGCGCGCGGGTCTACCGATCCGACCACCTGGGGCGCCTGACAGATGACGACCTGCAGCGCCTGAACACGCTGGGCGTGACGCACTGCGTGGACCTGCGCGGCGCGCACGAATGCCAGGCCCTCCCCAACCGCCTGCCGGGCATCACCATCGAGCACCTGAGCATCGACCCCACCGTGCTGCGCCGTGTGCGCGAGCGCCAGAAGCAGGGCCAGGCGCTGGGCCGCGCCGAGGCCGTGGCGCTGATGCAGGAGACCTACGAGGACTTCGTGCGCCTGCGTGGGCCGGTGTTCGGCCAACTGCTGGCGCGCATCGCGGGGCGCGAGGCGCCGCTGGTGTTCCACTGCACCGCCGGCAAGGACCGCACCGGCATGGCCGCCGCGCTGCTGCTGGGCGCACTGGGCGTGCACCGCGACGACGTGATGACCGACTACCTGCTCACCAACCACCTGTACCGGCGCGACACGCGCGTGGAAGAGCCCGCGCCGCCCGAGGTGCTGGAGGTGCTGTGGCAGGTGCAGCCCGAGTTCCTGCACACGGCCTGGCGCTGCATCGACGAGGAGTTCGGCGGCATCGACGCGTACCTGGCTGGGCCGGTGGGGCTGGACGCGGCGGCGCGGGAGCGCTTGCGCGAGCGCCTGCTGGCACAGGACTGAAGCGCTGCCGCGCCCACCACCGGACGCGGCCACCGCCTACAGACGGCGCCGGCCAGACGGCGCACCATGCGGGGAGGAGCCAAGCACCCGCATGAGGACACGCGCCCGCCGCTGGACAGCCATCGTCACCGCCGCCCTGCTGGTGCTGTGGGCCGGCGCGTGGCTGGCGCTGCGCGCCTTCATGCCCAGCGACGACGAACTCGCGCGTCGGCTGGAAGCCCTGTTCGAAGCGCGCACCGGCCAGGCGCTCGTGATCGGCCAACTGCACTGGCGCCTGCTGGGCACGCCCGTGGTGGAGGTGATGGACGCGCACACGCGCCAGGACGAGCCGATCCGCGTGCGCCGCATCGCCCTGCACCCCCAACTGCTGCCCCTGCTGCGCCGACAACTCGTGATTGACCGCCTGGAGGTGGCGGGCGCGCAGGTGCCGCGCGATGCGCTGCGCGCCCTGCGCGGCAGCGCGCCGGTTGACGACGGAAACGTCGTGCTGCGCCGGCTGGTGTTCACCGACCTCACCTACACCTCCTACGCGGGCATTCCGGTTGCTTACAGCGGCGAGATCCGGTTCGACGACGACCGCCTGCCGCGCCGCGTGCAGATCCACCGCCCAGGGGTGGAGCCGCCCGTGGCGCTGGACGCCACGCGCGATGGCCGGACCGACAACGGGGCACACATCTACCGCCTGGAACTGCAGGCCGCTGGCGGCACGGCAAGCGGCCAGGCGCAACTGATCACCACGGACGACGGCCACCTGCGGCTCACCGGCCAACTCGCGCCGCGCCAGGTGGAGGTGCAGACGCTGCTCGACGCCTTCCACCGCCGCTCGTTCATCAGCGGCCGGGCCTCGGGCACCACCGAGCTGCGCGCGGAAGGCGAGACCTGGGGAGCGCTGGCGCGCTCGCTGCACACACGCAGCGAACTCACGGTGGACGGCGGGAAGATCCTGCGCATCGACGTGGACAAGGCCGTGAAGTCCCTGGGCGACGACCGCGCCGGCGAGACGCCGCTGGACAGCCTGTCGGGCGTGGTGGAAACACAGAACACCGAACACGGCATGAAGACCGAGTTCAGCGACGTGAAAGCCGTGGCCGGCAGCTACAGCGCCACGGGCCATGCCACGATCTACCGCAAGCGCCTGGCGGCGCAAGGCCGGCTGGACATCGCGGGTGGCGCGGTGGGCGTGCCGTTCGCGGCCAGCGGACCCACGCGCCAGCCGGAATTCAAAATCGCCAAGGGCACCATCGCTGGTGCGGCCATCGGCACCGTGCTGCTGCCGGGCATCGGCACCGCCATCGGCGCCCAGATCGGCGGTGCCATCAGCGGGCCGCCGGACATCGAGAAAGACAAAGAGAAAGAACCGTCGCAGCCCAGGCGGCCCCCGCGGTGAGAACGCGAAGAACAAACGCGAAGGAGACAACGCATGACACTGAAACGACTGGACAACATCCTCATCGTGGTTGACGACCTGGAGGCCGTGAAGACCTTCTTCCTCGACCTCGGGCTTGAACTGGAGGGCGAGACGGTCGTCGAAGGCCCCTCGGTCGATCGCCTCATCGGCCTGCAGAACGTGCGCGCCACGCTGGTGTTCCTGCGCACGCCAGATGGCCATGGCCGCATCGAGCTGGACAAGTACCACACACCCGACGCCGTGAGGTCCGGCCCCGTGGACACGCCGGTGAACGCCTTCGGCATCCGCCGCATCATGTTCGCCGTCGACGACCTCGACGCGGTTGTTGCGCGCCTGCTGGCCCGCGGTGCGGCGCTGGTGGGCGAGGTGGTGCGGTTCGGGGAGTCGCACAAGCTGGCCTACGTGCGCGGACCCGAGGGGATCATCGTGGCGCTGGCGGAGCAGATCGGTTGAGGCGCCCGTTGTGAACGCCTGTTCAGACGCCGAAGGCCTGAACTCGACCGTACAGTCGTTGACGTGGACGTCTATATGCATAATATATGCATCCTTCGGCCATGCGATTCGAGTTCGACCCGGACAAGGCCAAGGCCAACCTTCACAAACACAAGATCAGCTTTTCTCATGCTGAGCAAGCGCTTCGTGACCCCTTTGCGCTGACCATCGAGGACCCGGACTCCGAGGGCGAAGCAAGGTTTGTCACGCTGGGCATGGATTCCCTCGGCAGGGTACTGGTCGTCGTTCACACGCCGCGCGGGTACGCCACCCGCCTGATATCGGCACGCAAGGCCAGCAAAGGCGAATCGGAGCAATACGGTGCGTAAGGAATACGACTTCTCTCGGGCCAAGCGGGGCGCCGTGATCCCATCCCCTGGCAAGACGCGCATCACGATCATGCTGGACGACGATCTGATCGAGCTTTTCCGCGCGAAGGCCGAGGCACAAGGCATGGGCTACCAGACCCTCATCAACGCGGCGCTGCGCGACGCGGTCGCGCCGAAGCCGGCCAGGAAAGCCGAGGACAAACCCCTGACCGTTGCCGTTCTGCGCAAAGTCCTGCGCGAAGAGTTGCACCACTAGCCGAAGCGCTGGCCCGAACCGGCTGCAGGCCATGGAACGCCTTGTCTATCGCGTTGCGCGGGGCCCTGGTCAGCGAACTCAAGGCCATTGCCGACGACGACAGCGTGCGCTACGTGGTGCTGACCGGCGTGGGCGGCGCCTTCTACGCGGGATCAGGCCGGTTGTTTGCGAGCACGACTGCGGCGGCGTACTTCGCGCGGCGATGCTGCCTGGCCCATCACAGCGGCCAAATGCGCCGAGACGCGCTCGCGCAACCATTGATGGCCCGCCTCCTTGTCGTCCTTGCGGTGCCAGACGACATGGATCTCGAACCGCTGGAAGTCGAACGGCGGCTCAACACAGCGCAGCCCATGCACGTGAGCCAGCTCACGCGCGACATAGGCCGGCAGCGTCGCCACCGCGCGTCCCTGCTTCAGGATCGACGGAACCACCGAGAAGTGGGGCGTGGAGTGAGCGACATAGCGGTTCACCCGCAGTGACGACAAGGTCTCGTCAAGCACGCCGCGCAACCCACCGCCAAACGACACGATGACGTGAGGCAGCTCCAGGTAGGCCTTCCGGGAAAGTTTCCTGGACAGGTCTACGTGCGCCGGGTCCACCAGGCACAGCAGGCCAGCGCTGGCGACGTGCTGGCTGCACAGCCATTTGGGAAGGTCCTTCACGACGCCGATCGCCAGGTCGACCTCGTCGCGCTCGAGCAGGATCGGGTTGACCAGGAAATCCGTTCGGCAAACGACATGGCGTGAGCCGTCCTGTGTGGACAGTGCCGAGCGAGCAAGCCAAGGCGAGAGGATGACGTCGATGTCGTCGGAACAGCCGACGCGAAACGTGCGGCGCGAGTGGGCGGGATCGAACGAGCCGGCCCCTTGCAGCCCGAGGCGGATCTGTTCGAGCGTCGGTCCGACCGTTCGCATGAACTCGGTGGCGCGCGCCGTGGGCTGGAATTCGGTTCCGACGCGAACGAACAGGGGGTCATCGAGCTCCGCGCGAAGCCGTCTCAGCGCCATGCTGACCGCAGGCCCGCCGATGCCCAGCCGGTCGGCTGCGCGCGTCGCACTGCGCTCGTGCATCAGTGCCGAGAAGATCCACAGCAGATTCAGGTCGAAGCGACGCAGTTCATTTTCATTGAACATGGAAGTTTCCCAAATCATCTTGATTGATCAGCGCACGGATCCTACGCTGATGTCCATCGAACGCACGCCCCTGGAGACACCATGCCTGACCACTACGCTGCCCTATCGCCCCTCGGCCCTCGCATCGTGCGCCAGATCGATCCGGCGAATCGGCTCACCAGCCTGCAAGGCAAAACGATCGGCTTCCTGTGGAACGGTCTGTTCCGTGGCGAAGAGATCTTTCCCATGGTGGCGCAATTGCTGGATCAGCGGCATGCCGACATCCGATGGCTCGACTTCAGCGCGTTCGGGCTGACCTTCGGCGGAGATGAAATCGAGGTGCTCGCCCGCCTCCCGGCGAGGCTGAAGGAACTGGGCGTCGATGCGGTGATTGCGGGCGTCGGTTGCTGTGGCGCGTGCACGCCGGCCGTCATGCGCGCTGCCAGCGTCGCCGAGGACGCCGGGGTGCCTGCCGTATCGCTCGTGTGCGACGGCTTTACCGGACAGGCTCGGGCCGTGTCAGGCGGGCTCGGTATCGCCAAGCTTGCGATCGCCCGGATCGTCGGACACGTCGATGAGCAGAGCGTTGAAGAACTGCGCGCCAGCCTCGAAGCGGTCACGCTGGATGAAGTCGTGCGGGGACTGACGCAAGCGCCCGGGGACGCGCAGAGGCTGGCGGAACTTGAATCCGGAGTCGTCATCGCTCAAGGCACGTTCGATGAGATCAACCGGTTCTTCCTTGAGCACCGCCTGAGCGACGGACTGCCGATCGTTCCGCCTACCCAGAGCAAGGTCGACGAGTTCCTGCGCTTCAGCCCAGATCCGCCTGAGAGGATCATCGGCCCGATGAAGCCGTCGGGTTCGGCTGCGACGGTATTCAACGTCGCCGTCAACGGCGTCATGGCCAACTGCCGGCCCGAGTACATGCCGATCCTGATCGCCATCGCCGAAGCGCTCTGCGATCCGGCGTACGGCGTCGAGCACAGCGGCGACACCACCGGCGGCGAGGCACTGGTGATCCTCAGCGGCGAGATCGCCCAACGCCTGGGCTTCGCTGTCGCTGGTGGCGTGCTGCGCGACGGGGTGCAGGCGAACACCAGCACGGGGCGCTTCGTGCGCCTGCTTCTGCGCAACGTGGCACGGTCCCTGCCCGGCGAGGCCGACAGGAGCACCTTCGGCAACACCTGGCGCGTGGTGCTCGCCGAGCACGAGGACGCGGCTCGCTCGCTGGGCTGGCCGCTGTTCTCGGAAGATCGCGGGCACGCGCCCGGCGCCAACCTGATCACCGTGGCCCGCTTCACCGCTGGCGGTGTCGTCGGTTCCATCTATGGCAAGGACCCGACGCAGATCGTGGCCTACCTTGCCGATGGACTGGTGCGGCAGATGAGCTGGGAATCGGTCTACACCGTCGGGTTCGCGCGCGGCACCTACCGGCCACTGATCGTGCTCAGCCCGATGGTGGCGCGAACGCTGAAGCGTGCGGGTGTCGACAAGGCCCGCCTGCGACAGATGCTCTACGAACAGGCACGCATGACGGCGCGAAAGATGGAGGACTACATCGGCCCCTGGACCAACCTGGTGCCGGGCCGACCGAGCCTTGCGCAATTGGTGGACGCGGGCAAGGCGGCGCCCTTGTTCGCCGAAAGCAGCAATCCCGATCGCCGCGTGCCGATCGTCGAGCGGCCGGAGGACATCCTGATCGTGATGAGCGGCGATCCGCTGCGCTCCAATGCCTACGTGTTCGGCAGCAATGGGCCGCATGGGTTTCCGACGACTGCGGTTGTTCGGGCGTGAACGGCTCTATTGCGCCGGCTGCAGCGTGGAACGACGTTCGACGCATGAGTTCAGCCGACTGCATCCCTGCGAAGCCGAAGACCGGGCTCCGGAGGGCGTCTCAAGGCTGAACTGAGTCACATGCCACCCACGGCGTGAACGACACCTGCGACCGTCACCAGTCACTCGCGGGCTGGCGCAGTCTACGACCGTTTTAGGTCTCACGCCGTGGGTTCGGCGTACAGCGCCCACGGCCCGGTGGCGACGGGACCGGGCTTGCCCTGCGCGACCTGAAACAGCCGCCCCCGTTGCTAACGCTGAAATGCCTGGAAAACAGACATCGCGTGAGCATTGGAACCAATGTGTGTCAACCTCGTTTGACGTATGAATGCCCCGGCGCGGGCAGGGGGACAAGATCGCACCATTGATCAGGTAGCCAGCGGAACGATCGAAGCGAAAATTGGAACAACCAGGAAGATAATTGAAACGAAGCAGCCTTAGACTGCGACAATCACCCGAAAATCCGGATCAGCTCGTGGACCACTTGTCGGAAGTTCTTAAGATTCTCGATGGCGCACTTCGTGCCAACGCAAGCATGGCCTCGAACTACGCTGGCCTTCTTGCGGACAAGCTGGAGCTGTCTGGCGATCGACAACAAGCGCGACAGATCCGTGAACGCCTCGCGCGCGCGCCTGTGGGGCTGGCGACGGCCCAGGACGGTGCTAGGGGGATCAGTCTGGACAATCTGCCTGTGGATGGCGAGAGTCGGTTGCACACCGTCGACGTCAGCCAGCCGACGGCGGACGCCGTTCCGCTGGTGCTGCCCAGCGCAATCGAGATGCGGGTGCGCGAGTTCCTCGAAAGCGTTCGCCACCACGATGCCCTGTCCCAGGCAGGCGCGTCGTTGGCCAACAGACTGCTGGTTCACGGCCCACCAGGCACCGGGAAGACTCAACTGGCTCGCTGGCTGGCTGCCCAACTTGCGGTCCCCCTTCTCACCGTGCGTTGCGACACGCTGGTCAGCAGCCTGCTCGGCCAGACCAGTCGCAACTTGCGCCGCGTCTTCGAGTACGCGGAACAGCGGCCGTGCGTGCTATTTCTAGACGAGTTCGACGCCCTCGGCTCGGCTCGAGGAAACGAGCGAGACGTGGGCGAGCTGCAGCGGGTAGTCATAGCGCTGCTCCAAAATATCGACGCGATGCCCGACAGCACGGTTCTGCTGGCATCGACCAATCACGATCAACTGCTCGACCCGGCCGTCTGGCGACGCTTCAGCTTCCGAATCCCCATGCCGATGCCGGATGCAGTCATGAGGGAACTACTTTGGTCACAGTTCCTGGGTTCGTACGCACCGAAGGATCTTCGCATGGCGACACTCGTGGGTCGCTCCGAAAGTGTGAGCGGGGCGGTGATAGAGCAGGTATCACTGGATGCCAAGCGCAGCGCGGTCCTGGCGGGGCTGCCGCATGTCGATGAAGATGAACTGTTCAGGCGGCTTGGTCTGGCCATGGCACTGATGGAGAGCGTGCCGCTGAGCACGCGCGAAGCAGAGATCAATTGGTTGCGTCGTTGGGACCAAAAAATCTTCTCGCTACGGACGCTGGCCAAGCTCTACAAAATCTCGTTGCGCCACGTCACCAACATAACGCAAGAAGGGAGTGCAGATGGCAACAAGGAAGACGGGAAGCCGCTCATCGAACCAGAGTGAACAGCATCTCCAACCCGACACGCGGAACCCGTTTCAGCACGTCCCGTTTGCCGAGCGGGACCTCCGAGGCGTTGAGCCGGGGGGAAGCGCTCCAAAGGTCTTCGTCGAGGTTGATGCCAACTACCGCGAGGCACTCGCAGGCACTCTCGACGCCGCCGTTCAGGAGCTAGAGGCCGAACTTGTCGCCTTCCCGCATTCGCTCGGACCATTGGTTGTCCGTCTTCGCGAAGACGGCATTGCAAAGTCTCATCGGCCGCTGAAGCTTGTGGACGAAACCGGTCTTGTACCTGCGGGGCACGAGCGGGTGGAGGAGATGCTCGTCGGCGCGCACCGCGCCAGCATTGCGGCGCTCCGCAGCGTCATTCTGGAAAGGGACATCCAGGCCATTCGGGCGAACTTGAGCGTCATCCGACGCATCGACCCATGGTCACGCGCCAGGCGCAACCCGGAGGGCACGCATGCTTTGCGCGAACGGGATAGCGCCCTACTCCGGCTCTTCCGCTACGGGAACGATGCCGCGAACGCGCAACTGTTCGAGTCGATCAAGACCCTGATGAGCCAACTCGGGCTCAAGCACCGCTTCTTTCGTCAGGGTCGGCATGGGTGGTTCTACCTCTGTCTCTCTGGACTTTCGGACATCGCCGAAGAGAAGTTCGACGTGCTGCTCGGGTTCCCCGGCGTCCGACGTTTGATGCCAGAGCCCCTGTATCACCAGACCGCAACGGCGGGAGAGCCGGCGCAAACCGCGCCGCGTTCCTTGCCGTTGCCAACAACAGCAGGACTCCCGACCGTCGCGGTGTTCGACACGGGCGTAGCTCCAACGGCGTCCGACCTACAACCTTGGCTAGTCGGCTCAGAGACCTTCGTCCTGCCGCCGGAGACCGACCATCAGCACGGCACGATGGTGGCCTCCCTGGTCGCCGGCGCCCACGCACTCAACGCCAGCCATGAGGACCTGCCCGACGTGGGTTCCCTGGTCTACAACGTGTGCGGTTTGGAGTCAGTCGCAGGCGGCGGACGCATCGGCGATCTGACGACAAGGCTCGAGGAGGCACTGAAGCGTAGGCCGGACATACGTGTGTGGAATCTTTCGCTCGGGATGCGCGTTCCATGCAACGAACAGACGTTCAGCGAGTTCGCACAGACACTTGACCGGCTGAGCGATCAGTACAACGTCTTGTTTGTCGTAGCCGCAGGCAACTACCTGGACGAACCACGCCGTACCTGGCCCGGTTCGCCAGGTCTGCTGGACCGCGTCTCGAGCCCTGGTGAGTCCGTGCGCGCGCTGACCGTGGGATCGGTATGTCACCTTTCCGACCCGTCAGCACTGAATACGGCCGGGGAGCCGGCGGCGTATAGCCGGCGTGGACCCGGGCCCGTCTTCACGCCCAAACCAGACATCGTCCACATCGGCGGCGGGGTACATCAGCCATGGAACGCGGGAGGCTCCAGCGTCGCAGTGCTGTCCGCCGGCAATACGACGGTACGGGGCTTCGGCACCAGTTTCGCCGCGCCGGTCGCTGCCAGCATGGCCGCGCACGCTTGGCAGGCAATGGAAGGTCAGCCAGGGTTGACGCCGAGCCCGTCGCTGGTCAAGGCAGTGATGATCCACGCCGCGCAGCTTTCATCTCCCGCTTACTCTCCCGTTGAACGGCGCTACTACGGCACGGGTCTGCCAAAGGACGTCATCGCCGGCTTGTACGACCGCCCAGACAGCTTCACCCTTGTGTTCGAGGCCCGTCTCGTACCGGGAATGCGATGGCGAAAGGCCCCGTATCCCATACCGACCGGCTTGTTGCGCGATGGAAGGTTAGCCTGCGAGGTGATCATCACCGCGGCCTACTCGCCGCCTGTGGACCCCGACGCCGGAGCCGAATACGTGCGTGCGAACGTCGAGCTCAGCTTCGGGACGTTGGACGGCGACAAAATCGCGAGCAAGGTGCCCATGAAGGGCGAAGACGGGGCTGACGGTTATGAGGCGATGCAGGTGGAGCACGGCGGCAAATGGGCGCCCGTGAAAATCCATCGGAAGCGCTTCTCCCAGGGGATCGGCGGGGGCGATTGGGCGCTGCAGGCCAGAATGTTCATGCGTGCATTTGAGCCGGCGGTTGCGGAGGGCCTTCAGGTTCACATCATCTGTACGTTGCGAGCACTCGACGGCAACCCGGACGTTCATGCACAAGGCTTGCAGGCATTGGCCGCCACCAACTGGATCCGGCAGGACCTGCCTCTCCGTGTGCCGGTCCGCTCGGGGGCGCAGTAGTTCAATGGGCCGCGACGACCCCGGTGCGGTCCTCAAAGAGCGCATCAACTTTTCGAATCAGATCAGGGAAAGTGGGTGCGATGATTCGCTTTCATGAAGGGTCCGGCTCTAGTGAGATTGAGCTATTGGACGCGGCCTTCACGCAGGCCGAGTGGACCAAGCTACGCGCTGCCGCGGTCGGGCTCCTCGAACGCCGCGGCCACTTTTCGGCAAGCGAATTTCTGTCCCAGCATCCCTTCAGCCTCTGCCACGGGACCAATGGCTTTGGTGACGACTTCTGCGTGCTCTACATGCAGGCCGAGATGGACAAGTACGTCGAACTCGCGGAGATGGCCGACGACTTGCAAATGCGCCATAACGCCAAGCGTGCTGCTGAAGCTGTCGGGGAAGTGAGCGGCCAATATGTGCGTTTCGTCGCCATGGACCTTCTGCAAGCCACCGGACCCGCAGCCGTGGCGCCGCCTGTGCTCGAGATCACCTCCGACACCGTTGACCGCGCGCTCCGGGACGCCGAGCGCCTGCTCGCGACCGAGGGCGCGACCAGCGGTGTGGACCGGATCCATACCGCGTTCCATGGCTACCTGCGCGCACTTGTGTCGAGCGCCAATCTCGGTCACTCGGACACAGCCGGGGTGACGGAGCTGTTCCGCCTGATCCGTGCACAGCATCCGTCGTTTGCTGTAAATGCGGCTCACCAAGCCGAGATCGACAAGATCCTCCGAGCCCTCGCGAACGTTGTCGACACGTTGAATCCGCTGCGCAATCAAGGCAGCGTGGCCCACCCCAACGCCGATCTCCTGGCGGAGCCAGAGGCGATGCTATTCATCAACAGCGTTCGATGTCTGCTTCACTACATGAACGCGAAGACGAAGATGTAGACAGATGTCCAGGCGATTGGACATCGAACAATACTGAGGCAACGACCAAAGCGAGCGACCGCTTGGTAACTGTCAGCGTAAGTTGAGCCCACACGGTCGACTGACTGCACCCGCTGCAAATAAGACATCCAGAGCGGATCGATAGCAGCCGGTCTGAACGAGCCCCACCCTATTTGCTCAGCAGCGCTTCGATTGACACATCGAGCGCCACCGCAAACCTCGCCAGCGTGTGAATCGACGGGTTGCGCGCCTGGCGTTCGATGTGCGCAATGACGGCCCTGCTGACACCTGATTGCTGAGCCAACCCGTCCTGGCTCAGCATCAGCCGCTTCCTTGCCGCCACGAGGTTCTGTGCAACCACCGCCTCGATGAAGACCT
>NZ_CCAE010000022.1 GCF_000723405.1 Hydrogenophaga intermedia
GGGCGGTCATGGGGGCGGATTCTGGCACCGCCGCCGCGCCGGATTCCTGCGTGATCCGCCCCTGGGGCCGTGGGCGGGCGCCCTGGCGTGCTCCAGGGGCGGTCCCTTGATGGGACAATCGCTGCTCCGCCCGCGCCGGCCCTGTGCCGCCGCGGGCTTTGGAGTTCTTCAAGATGCTGTACCCCCAGGAATTCGACGTCATCGTCGTCGGCGGCGGCCACGCCGGGACGGAGGCCGCGCTGGCCGCCGCCCGCATGGGCTGCGCCACGCTGCTGCTCACCCACAACATCGAGACGCTGGGCCAGATGAGCTGCAACCCCAGCATCGGCGGCATTGGCAAAGGCCACCTGGTGAAAGAGGTGGACGCGCTCGGCGGGGCCATGGCCATCGCCACGGACGAGGGCGGTATCCAGTTCCGCACCCTCAACAGCAGCAAGGGCCCGGCCGTGCGCGCCACGCGCGCCCAGGCGGACCGGGTGCTCTACAAGGCCGCCATCCGTCGCCGGTTGGAGAACCAGCCGAACCTCTGGCTGTTCCAGCAGGCCGTGGACGACCTGATGGTGGAGGGCGACCGGGTGGTGGGAGCCGTGACGCAAGTGGGGATTCGCTTCCGCTCGCGCACGGTGGTGCTGACGGCCGGCACCTTTCTCGACGGCAAGATCCACGTGGGCCTGAACAACTACAGCGCCGGTCGCGCGGGCGATCCGCCGGCGGTGTCGCTGTCGGCGCGGCTGAAAGAACTGAAGCTGCCGCAGGGCCGCCTGAAAACCGGCACCCCACCGCGCCTGGACGGCCGCACCATCGACTGGTCCAAGTGCACCGAGCAGCCGGGCGACCTGGACCCGGTGCCGGTGTTCAGCTTCATGGGCAGCACGGCCATGCACCCGCGCCAGATCTCCTGCTGGATCACGCACACGAACGAGCGCACGCACGAGATCATTCGCAGCGGCTTCGACCGCAGCCCGATGTTCACCGGCAAGATCGAGGGCGTTGGCCCGCGCTACTGCCCCAGCGTTGAAGACAAGATCAACCGCTTTGCCGACAAGGACAGCCACCAGATCTTCCTGGAGCCCGAAGGCCTGACGACCCACGAGGTGTACCCCAACGGCATCTCTACCAGCCTGCCCTTCGACATCCAGTACGCCCTGGTGCGCAGCATGCCCGGGCTGGAGAACGCCCACATCTTGCGACCTGGCTACGCCATCGAATACGACTACTTCGATCCGCGCTCACTCAAGAACAGCTTCGAAACCCAGCAGATCGGCGGCCTGTTCTTCGCTGGGCAGATCAACGGCACCACTGGCTACGAAGAGGCCGCGGCCCAGGGGCTGTTCGCCGGCCTCAACGCCGCCCTGCAGTGCCGGGGCGAGGCGGCCTGGCTGCCGTCGCGCGACCAAGCCTACCTCGGCGTACTGGTCGACGACCTCGTCACCCAGGGCGTGACCGAGCCCTACCGCATGTTCACCAGCCGCGCCGAGTTCCGCCTGCAACTGCGCGAGGACAACGCCGACATGCGCCTCACCGACGATGGCCGCCGGCTTGGCCTCGTCGATGATGCGCGGTGGGACGCCTTCAGCCGCAAACGGGACGCAGTTTCACGTGAAACCGAGCGCCTCAAATCAACTTGGGTGAACCCCAAACTGTTGTCGGCGGAGGAGGGTGAGCGCGTGCTCGGCAAGGCCATCGAGCACGAGCACAACCTCTTTGATCTGCTGCGCCGCCCGGGTGTGGGCTACACATCCCTGGTTGGCATGAACGGCGGTGCCTTCATCAGCGACACGGTTTCACGTGAAACCCTGGGCGAGTTGGCCGAGCCGGTGATCGAGCAGGTGGAGATCGCGGCCAAGTACAGCGGCTACATCGACCGGCAGAAGGCCGAGGTGGAGCGCGCCGCCCACTACGAGCACCTGAAGCTGCCGGCGGACATCGACTACCTCAAGGTGACGTCCCTGTCTTTCGAGGCGCGGCAGAAGCTGGCCAAGCACCGCCCGGAGACGCTGGGCCAAGCCTCGCGCATCTCGGGCATTACGCCGGCGAGCATTTCGCTGCTGCTGATTTACTTGAAGAAGGGTGGCTACGGCGGCTTGGCCTCGGCCCGCGCCACGGCTGAGACGCCATGACGGAAGCGCTGCGGCAGGAACTGCAGATTGGCCTGCAGGCACTGGAGTTGTCGCTCGACGATGAGCAGGTCGATATGTTGCTGGCCTATCTGACGCTCATCGAGAAGTGGAACAAGGTCTACAACCTCACGGCCGTGCGCGAGCCGACGGAGATGTTGACCCACCACCTGCTGGACAGCCTGGCGGTGGTTGGCCCTTTGCTGCGCGAGACGGATGGCCGTCCGGTGCGGCTGCTCGACGTGGGCTCGGGCGCCGGCCTGCCGGGGGTGGTGATCGCCATCGCCTGCCCTCAGATCGAAGTGACTTGCGTGGACACGGTGGCCAAGAAGGCGGCGTTTCTGCGGCAGGTGTCGGCGGAGCTGGGGCTGGTCAACCTGCACGGGCTGCACGCACGGGTGGAGTCCTTGAGCCGGGGGCGAGGGGAGGAGGGCTACGACGTGGTGACGTCCCGCGCGTTTTCTTCCTTGTCGGACTTTGTCCAGTGGTCGCGGTCGGCGCTGCAGATCGGGGGCATGTGGATGGCCCTGAAGGGCAAGCACCCCCTGGAAGAGCTGCTGGCCCTGCCGCCCTCGGTGGAGGTGTTTCACGTGGAACCGGTGGCGGTGCCGGGCTTGAACGCGGACCGATGCATCGTGTGGATGCGGGAGCGGATGGGCTGACTTGACGCTCACCTCGTGTTTGCAGGGGTGGGGTTTCGGGCCACTGCTTCGCGTGGATCGGGCGACAAGGCGCTCTGTTCCGCGAATGTCCCCCGGACCGGCTGCGCCGATCCTCCTCCTTTATTTCGCTACACAGAGCGCCTTGCCACCCGATCCCCCAACAAGGTGGGTGCACCGCAGGAGGTATTGGTGTGCCTGTCTCTCCGCTGCCCGAGGACGCTGGGTGCCCTGCGCAGCGAAATAAAGGGGGAGGACGGCGCAGCCGTCCGGAGGACATTCGCGGAGCAGGGCACCCAGTGGCCTCAGGCCACCAACCGCATTGGCCGGGAAGCCCGGATCTGGCTCAACAGCAAGCAGCGCCACGACCACAGACCCACCAAATCACCCCCAAATCCAAAAGCCGACAAGACCCCGTCACGTACACTCGACCCCTGCTTTTTCGGGGGGCCTCCACCATGTTCGGCATCGCGGACTACGGCGCTTTTGTCGTCGCCATCGTTGTTTTCCTGGCCATTCCCGGCCCCGGCAACCTGGCCCTGATCACCTCCACAGGCAAGGGCGGCGTGCGCGGCGGCTTGGCCGCCACCATGGGCGTCATTGCCGGGGATCAGGTCCTGATGTGGGCCGCCGTGGCCGGCGTGGCCGCACTGCTCGCCGCCACGCCCACCTTGTTCAGTGCCGTCCAATGGATCGGCGCCGCCTACCTCGCCTGGCTCGGCTGGAAGATGCTCACCGCCAAGCCCGGTGACGCCCCCGTCCTCAACATCCGCCCCCGCCAGTACTTCCAGCAGGCCGCGGCCATCACCCTGCTCAATCCCAAGGCCATCGTGTTCTACATGGCCTTCTTCCCGCTCTTCGTCGACCCCGCCCGCCACCAGGGCCTGGCCACCTTCGGCGCCATGGCCGCCACCATTGCCGCGCTCACCTTCGCCTACGGCCTGGGCATGACGCTTATCGTGCACTTCCTGGCCGAACGCCTGCGCGCCAACCCCCGCATCGGCCGCACCCTGGAGAAGGTGGCGGGCGTGTTCCTTATCGGCTTCGGCGTGAAGCTGGCGCTGTCCAAATAAGAAGACCCCATGGCGAAGATCTTTTGTGTGGCCAACCAGAAGGGCGGCGTTGGGAAAACCACCACCACCGTGAACCTGGCGGCGGGCCTGGCCAAGGTCGGCCAGCGCGTATTGATGGTCGACCTGGACCCCCAGGGCAACGCCACCATGGGCTCGGGCGTGGACAAGCGGGCCATGCAGCTCTCCGTCTACGACGTGCTGCTGGAGTCCGCCTCCGTGAATGAGGCCGCCATCTTTTCGGAGAAGTGCGGCTACCACGTGCTCGGCGCCAACCGCGAACTCGCGGGCGCCGAGGTGGAGCTGGTGGAGGTGGAACGCCGCGAGCGTCGGCTCAAGCAGGCATTGGCCGCGGTGGCCGATCAGTATGACTTCGTGCTGATCGACTGCCCACCGTCCCTGAGCATGCTCACCCTCAACGGCCTGTGCTCGGCGCACGGCGTCATCGTGCCCATGCAGTGCGAGTACTTCGCACTCGAAGGACTGACCGACCTGGTTAACACCATCAAGCAGGTGCACGCCAACCTCAACAAGGACTTGCAGATCATCGGCCTGCTGCGCGTCATGTTCGACCCGCGCATCACCCTGCAGCAACAGGTGAGCGACCAGCTCAAGGCCCACTTCGGCGACAAGGTGTTCGACACGGTGATTCCGCGCAACGTGCGCCTGGCCGAGGCGCCCAGCTATGGCCTGCCCGGCGTGGTGTTCGATCCGGCTGCGCGTGGCAGCCAGGCCTTCATTGCCTTCGCCGAGGAAATGGTCCAGCGCATCAAGGCGATGTGAGGGCGGGCGACCGATGTTCCACGTGAAACCGCAGAACGTCCTGATCCTGCCCGGTTGGCAGAGCAGCGGGCCCGAGCACTGGCAGAGCCGCTGGGAGGCGCGCTTCGGCTATCGCCGGGTGGAGCAGCACGACTGGATGCATCCGCAGCGCGGCGACTGGATGGCCCGACTGCAAGACGTGGTGCTGGGCGCCGACGGCCCCGTGGTGCTGGTGGCGCACAGCTTGGGCTGCATCCTGACGGCGGCCTGGGCCTCGCATTCGAAGAACACCGCTCGCGTGCGCGGTGCGCTGCTGGTTGCGCCGGGCGATTCGGAGCGCGAGGACCTGCGCGAATTGCTGCCAAGCTGGTCACCCATCGCGCGCCAGCGTCTGCCGTTCCCGGCCCACCTGATCGGCAGCCGCGACGACCCGTATTGCCGCTTCGAGCGCGCCCGGAGCTTCGCCGACGACTGGGGTGCAGCGTTCACCGACCTCGGCCAGGCCGGCCACATCAACGCCGACTCGGGCCTGGGCGACTGGCCGCAAGGCCAGGTCTGGCTGGACGAACTCAAGAAAGACAAACACTGATGGTCACGAAGAAACCCAAGGGCCTCGGCCGCGGCCTCGAAGCATTGCTCGGTCCCAAGGTCGAGGACAGGCCCGCCGTCGAGGCTGCGCCCGCCGGCGCACCCTCCACGCTGCCACTGGACCAGCTCGTTCCCGGCCAGTACCAGCCGCGCACCCGCATGGACGAGGGCGCGCTCTACGAGCTGGCCGAGAGCATCAAGGTCCAGGGCATCATGCAGCCGATCCTCGTGCGGCTGCTCACCAGCGGACCGGACGCCGGCAAGCACGAGATCATCGCGGGCGAGCGGCGCTTTCGTGCCTCGAAGCTGGCGGGCCTGAACGAGGTGCCCGTGCTGGTGCGCGAGGTGCCCGACGAGTCGGCCGCTGCCATGGCGCTGATCGAGAACATTCAGCGCGAAGACCTGAACCCGCTGGAAGAGGCCCACGGCCTGCAACGCCTGGTGAAAGAGTTTGGACTCACTCACGAGCAAGCAGCGCAGGCAGTGGGGCGTTCGCGCAGCGCCGCCAGCAACCTGCTGCGCCTGCTGCAACTGGCCGAGCCGGTGCAGACCATGCTCATGGCCGGCGACATCGACATGGGTCACGCCCGCGCGCTGTTGCCGCTGGACAGGGCCACGCAGATCACCGCTGCCAACCAGGTCGCGACGAAAAAACTGTCGGTGCGCGAGGCCGAGAACCTGGTGAAGAAGCTCGCCGCCGAGTTCACCCTGGCGCCGCAAAAGCCACGCAAGGAAAAATCGCGCGACATCCGCCGCGTGGAGGAAGAACTGGCCGATCTGCTGACCGCCGAGGTCGAGGTGCGCGTGAAGAAGCGCGTCAAGCGCCACGGCCGGCTGGAGGAGATGGGCGAGCTGGCGATCCAGTTCGGCTCGCTGGACGCCCTCAACGGTTTGATCGATCGACTACGCGCTGGCCACTGAAGAGCATTGCGCCAGAGGACGCCCCACCCAGGGCGCCGCGGAACCGGCTTCGCCGGGCCGCAGGCGCCGCCCCGTTTCAGGGGGTCGCGCGCAGCGCGGCGGGGGTGTCGAATATCTTGCCGGGGTTGAGGATGTTGTCCGGGTCCAGCGCGCGCTTGAGCGTGCGCATCATGTCCACCGCGCCAGCGCCCGCCTCGTCGAGCAGGAAGCCCATCTTGTGCAGGCCCACGCCGTGTTCGCCGGTGCAGGTCCCTTCCAGCTTGAGCGCGCGCGTCACGAGCTTGACGTTGAGCTCCTCGGCCACGCGGCGCTCCTCGGCGTTGTCGGGGTCGATCAGGTAGCCGAAGTGGAAGTTGCCGTCGCCCACGTGGCCGACGAGGAAGTAGGGCAGGCCACTGGCATCGGCCTCGGCCACGGAGTCGAGCAGGCAGTCGGCGAGGCGGCTGATGGGCACGCAGGTGTCGGTGCTCACGGCGCGGCAGCCGGGCTTGGTCTGGATGGCCGCGAAGTAGGCGTTGTGCCGCGCGGTCCACAGGCGGGTGCGCTCCTCGGGCGTCACGGCCCACTCGAACGCATTGCCGCCGAACTCGCTGGCGATCTCCTGCACCGTTTCGGCCTGCTCCTTCACGCTCGCGGGCGAGCCGTGGAACTCCATCAGCAGCATGTGCTCCTCGCGCAGGCCCAGCTTGCTGTGCGCGTTGACCATGCGCACGGTGTTGGCGTCGATGAGTTCGCAGCGCGCGATCGGCACGCCGAGCTGGATGACCTGGATGACGGTGCGCACCGCCGCTTCGATGGTGGGGAAGGAGCACACGGCGGCCGAGATCGCCTCGGGCAGCGGGTAGAGCTTGAGCGTGACCTCGGTGATCACGCCCAGCGTGCCTTCGCTGCCCACCATCAGGCGCGTGAGGTCGTAGCCCGCCGACGATTTCTTGGCGCGCGTGCCGGTGCGGATCACCTCGCCCCTGGCGTTGACGACCTCGAGCGCCAGCACGTTCTCGCGCATGGTGCCGTAGCGCACGGCGTTGGTGCCGCTGGCGCGCGTGGCCGTCATGCCGCCGATGGAGGCGTCGGCACCGGGGTCGATGGGGAAGAACAGGCCCTCGCTTTTCACCGCCTCGTTCACGGCCTTGCGCGTCACGCCGGGCTGCACGGTCACGGTCAGGTCTTCGGCGTTGATGGACAGCACCTGGCTCATGCGGCTCACGTCGATGCTGATGCCGCCCTGTACCGCGAGCAGGTGGCCTTCGAGCGAGGAACCCACGCCGAAGGGGATGACCGGCACCTTGTGCTGCGCGCACAGGGCCACGGCGTCGGCCACGTCGCGCGTGCTCTGGGCGAACACCACGGCGGCCGGGGGCGGCACAGAGACAAAGGCGGATTCGTCGCGCCCGTGCTGTTCGCGCACCGCCAGCGCGGTGGAGCACTGCTGGCCGAAGCGTGCTTGCAGCGCGGCCAGAAAGGCCTCGGGCACCTCACGCTGCTCCACGTTGGGCAGCAGGTGGGCGAGGTCGGTGGGGGCGTTCATGGGCGGTCTCCGGCGCGGTGTTTTGAACCGCGCAGTTTACGCCCGGGGGTGTTCAGCGGCGAGGGCCGCGGGCCGCGGGGCCCGGCAGGGCGCCCTGGCTGGAAGGCATGGACAGGCTGCTGGGCGTGGCACCCTGGCGGGGCTTCTGCAAGAAGGGGCCGGTGGCGGCGGCGCCGGCAATGACGAGGGTCCAGGCGGCAAACAATTGCACGCTGCGCGCTTCGAAGCGCTGGGACAAGGCGAGGGTCTTTCGCGGTAGTTTCATTCGGTCTCCGTTGTTCGCCCCTAGATGTGGGCGACGAGGGCGATTGCAACGCCTGCATATGACAGGACAAAGTGTTTTTGCGCGCCGTTGCGCGCTTGACGGGCGCTTGACGCCGTTGACAAATGCTTACGTGGGGACCGCTGGCGCACAATGCGCCGATCGAACAAGAGGAAGCAGACCGCCCATGGGCAACCGACTCACCCAGATCGCCACCCGCACCGGCGACGCCGGCACCACCGGCCTTGGCGACAACACCCGCGTGTCCAAGAGTCACCTGCGCGTGCACGCCATGGGCGACGTGGACGAACTCAACTCCCACATCGGCGTGCTGCTGTGCGAGGAGCTACCCGCCGAGGTGCGCGATCTGCTCGTGGAGGTGCAGCACCAGCTTTTCAACCTGGGCGGCGAGCTGTCCATTCCCGGCTACGAGCTGCTCAAGCCCGAGGCCGTGGCCGCCCTCGATGAGGCCCTGGCCCACCACAACGCAGCCCTGCCGCGCCTGCAGGAATTCATCCTGCCCGCCGGCAACCGCGCGGCCAGCCAGGCGCACGTGTGCCGCACCGTGGCGCGCCGCGCCGAGCGCGCGGTGGTGGCACTTGGCGAAGCGGACAGCGTACGCGAGGCGCCGCGCCAGTACCTCAACCGCCTGAGCGACCTGATGTTCGTGCTGGCGCGCGTGCTCAACCGCATGCACGGCGGCGACGACGTGTACTGGAAGAGCGAGCGGCTGCAGCGCGGAGCCGCCGAGTGAAGGCCCTGACGGCCGCGGCGCTGCTCGCCTTCAGCGCAGTGTTCGCGCAGGCCGACGAGCCGGTGAAAGGCGAGCAGGTCGTGCTGAGCTGCGAGGCCGTTTACCTGCCCGCGCGCAGCACCTGGGTGCGCGAGGTGCGCTTCACGCTCGACGAGCGCCGCATCCGCGGCGTGGAGGTCGACGGCGTGCCGGTCTACAGCTTCTCGGTGTTCGACACCGTACTGCTCACCGCGCTGGACAACGAGCGCATCCAGCTGGACACCGCAACACTGACCTGGCGCAGCGACTTCAGAGGCCAAGCCACCTCCGAGGGCCGCTGCACCCGGCAATAGGTCAGCGCGGGGCCAATACCGACATCGTGATGCGCGACACGCAGGTGAGCTCGCCCGCCTCGTTGCGCAGGTCGATGTGCCACACCTGCGTGCTGCGGCCGATGTGCACCGGCCGCGTGACGCCCGTGACCCAGCCCTGCGTGGCGCCTTTGAGGTGGTTGGCGTTGATGTCCAGGCCCACCGCGCGGTGGCCGTCGGGGCAGGTGAAGGCCGCGCCGCAGGAGCCCAGCGTTTCCGCCAACACCACACTCACGCCGCCGTGCAGCAGGCCATAGGGCTGCTTCGTGCGCGCGTCCACCGGCACGCGCGCGGCGATGAAGTCGTCCCCCACCTCGGTGAATTCGATGCCCAGTTGCCGCACAGCGGTGCCCTCGTGCAGCTGGTGCAGGATCTCGCAGGAGATGGGGCGGGTCCAGATGGCGGCCATGCTCAAGCCCTCTTGCCGCGGCTCAGCAGCCAGTACAGCACGATCGCCCCGAAGGTGGCGGTGCCGATGCCGCCCAGCGCGAACTGGCCGAACTTGAGCGTGTAGTCGCCCGTGCCCAGGATGAGGGGAATGGCCGCCACCAGCAGGTTGCGGTTGTCGGAGAAGTCCACCTTGTTGTCGACCCAGATCTTGGCGCCGGCGATGGCGATCAGGCCGAACACCACGATGGACACGCCACCCATCACGGCCAGCGGGATGGTCTGGATCAGCGCGCCGAACTTGGGGCTGAAGCCCAGCACGATGGCAATGACCGCGGCCACCACGAACATGGCGGTGGAGTAGATCTTGGTCGCGGCCATCACGCCGATGTTTTCGGCGTAGGTGGTGACCCCCGTGCCACCCGAGGCGCCGCTCACGATGGTGGCCACGCCGTCGCCGATGAAGGCCTTGCCCAGGTAGGGGTTGAGGTCGCGCCCGGTCATGGCGCTCACGGCCTTCACGTGGCCGAGGTTCTCGGCCACCAGGATCAACGCCACCGGCGCGATCAACAGCATGGCCTGCGCACTGAACACCGGCGCGGCGAAGGTCGGCAGGCCGAACCAGGCGGCGTTGGCCACGCCGCTGAAGTCGATCGGTTTGCCCAGGCCCAGGCCGTTGGTGAGCACGGCGTACACCACGCTCGCCAGGATCAGGCCCACCAGGATCAGCAGGCGCTGCACCATGCCGCGCGAGTACACGGCCACCAGGCCCACGCTCACGAAGGTGATGGCCTGCATCCAGGCGTCAAAGCCCGTGGGCGCCATGTTCTTGATCGGTATGGCCGCCAGGTTCAGGCCGATCACGGCCACCACGGTGCCGGTCACCACGGGCGGCATCAGCCGCTCGATCCAGTGCACGGCCACGCCTTCCTCGACCTCTTCCACCTCCATGCCCTTCATGGGCGCGCTCTTGATGTGGCGCACGTTGGTCGCGTGCACGATGAAGCCGATGAGGGTGTAGACCACGCCGCAGGCGATGATGCCGCCGAGTGCCACACCCAGGTTGGCGTTGGGCCCGCTGCCGGCGTAGCCGCTGGCTGCGATCACCACGCCGATGAAGGCGAAGCTGGAGCCGAGGTAGCTGGGCACCTTGCCGCCGGTGATGAAGAAGAAGATGAGCGTGCCGATGCCGCTCATGAGGATGGCCACGTTCGGGTCGAAGCCCATGAGCAGCGGCGCCAGCACGGTGGCGCCGAACATGGCGATGACGTGTTGCACGCCCATGACCGTGGTCTGTGGCCAGGGCAGGCGTTCGTCGGGGGCGATGACACCGCCCTGGGTGAGGGTGCCCGCCGGTTTTTCTGTCCAGTTGAAGAGGCCCATCTCGCTCGCTCCTTGTTCTGCCGAAGTGGCAGGCGATTGTGCAAGCAAGTGCCACGCGGGACGCGTCGCGTCGGCGCGTCGGCGGCGCGGGCTCAGGTCCTCTCGTGCAGCCGCGCGCGGGGCGGCGTCAGGGCAGGGGCCAGGGCCGATGACACGGTGGGCGCCAGCACCGCGCGGATGCCGCCGGCGATGAAGCCGCTCAGGCGCTGCGCAGTGACCGGTTCGACGCATTGGCCCGGCAGCACCCTGTCGAGCCGGTGCTCGCCCAGGTGCGCCTGCACCGCGCCCAGCGCGAAGCGCAGCGCGTCGGCCAGCTCGGCGCGCGAGGCCTTGGGCAGCGCCGCCTGCAGGGCATCGAGGAAGCGCTGCAGCAGGGGGTCGACGTGTTGCTGCAGCGCGGGTTCGGCTTCGGGCGTGGCTTGGGCGAGCTCACGGGCCAGCAACCGGGCGTAGTGCGCGCTGGCGTTGTCGCTGCGCCAGCGCAGCAGTGGCTGCACGAAGGCCTCGACCACGCGGTGCAGGCCATCGGGTTCGCCGGCATGGCGACGGGCCTCTTCCAGCGCGCGCATGGCCTCGTGGTGACGGTGGCCGTGGTGCGCGAAGATGGCGCGGAACAGGCCTTCCTTGTTGTGGAAGTAGTAGCCCACCAGGGCCAGCGGCACATCGGCCGCTTCGGCGATCTGGCGGATCGTCACCACGCTGAAGCCGCGTTGGGCGAAGAGTTGCTCGGCGGCCCGCAGGATGGCCTGCTGGCGGTCGCTGCGCGGGGGCAGCTGGGGAGGGCGGGGCGATGGCATGGGGACCGGAGATCGAAGGGGGAGTGCGTCGCGCACGTGCGCCGCGGGGACTGACATTCCCGCAGGACGACGCTACGCTGCGGCCCGCAACCCAAGCAGGAACCCCATGCCAACGCCTCCCTACGTGCCCCAGATCCGCCGCTACACCGATTGGCTCGCGCAGCACCATGGCCTGCGCTTCGACGGATACCACGACCTGTGGCAGTGGTCCGTCACCGATCTCTCGGGGTTCTGGAAGTCCGTTGAAGAATACTTTGGATTGCATTTTGAGAGCAAGAACGAGAACGTTCTGTTGCACAACACCATGCCCGGTACCCAGTGGTTCGTGGGCGGTCACGCCAACTACGTGAGCCAGGTGTTCCGTCATGTGGCGCCCGCGCACGCGGCCGGCATGCCCGCGCTGATCGCGCGCAACGAGAAGGGCCGCCACACCGAGCTGAGCTGGCCCGAGCTGCGCAGCCGGGTGGCCGCGCTGGCCTTGCACCTGAAGGCCCAGGGCGTGCGTCCGGGTGACCGCGTGGCGGCCTACCTGCCCAACATCCCGGAGACGGCGATCGCCTTCCTCGCGGTGGTGAGCATCGGCGGGGTGTGGAGCGTGTGCGCGCCCGACATGGGCACCAACGCCGTGCTGGACCGTTTCCGCCAGATCGAGCCCGTGGCCCTCATCGCCTGCGATGGCGTGACCTATGGCCGGCGCGACATCGACCGCCTGGGCGTGGTGGCCGAGCTGCGCGCCGCCCTGCCCACGGTGCGCCACGTGGTGATGCACACCAATCTGGCCGAGACCGCCGACGCCAAGGCCGGCGTGTTGTCGCGCGCGGCGCCGTGCGTGCACTTCGAGGCGGTGGCGGCGCGCGACGACGCCGAGACTGCCGCCTTCGAACCTGTGGAGCTGCCCTTCGACCACCCGCTGTGGATCGTCTATTCCAGCGGCACCACCGGCCTGCCCAAGCCCATCGTGCATGGCCACGGCGGCACGGTGCTGGTCGGCTTGGCGCTCAAGAGCCTGCACAACGATATCGGCTGCAGCTATGAGCCCAACAGTTGGGGCGAGCGCTATCACTGGTACAGCTCCACCGGCTGGGTGATGTGGAACGCGCAGATCAGCGGCTTGCTCAACGGCACCACTTGCGTCATCTACGACGGCAACCCCGGCGGCTCGAAGGACGCGCCCGACTGGACCACGCTGTGGCGCTTCGCGGCCGAGACCGGCGTCACCTTCTTTGGGGCGGGCGCGGCGTTCTTCGCCAACTGCTTGAAAGCGGGGGTGAACCTGTCGCAGTGCGGCGATCTGTCGCGTGTGCGGGCCTTGGGTACCACGGGCTCGCCGCTGTCGGAAGACGCGCAGCGCTGGGGCACGGCGCAGTTCGCCGCCATCGCGGCGAGCGAAGCGCAGCAGGACATCTGGTGGTGCAACATCAGCGGCGGCACGGACTTCGCGGGCGCCTTCATCGGCGGCAATCGCGAGTTGCCGCAGGCGCCGGGGCGCATGCAGTGCCGTTTGTTGGGCTGCGCTGTGGAGTCCTGGAACGAGCGTGGCGAGCCTGTGATCGACGAGGTGGGTGAGCTGGTGTGCACGCAGCCCATCCCGTCCATGCCGCTGCACTTCGTGGGCGACAAGGACAACCAGCGCCTGATCGGCAGCTACTTTGACGCCTACCCGCCCGGCCACGGGCGCCGACCCGGTGGCGGCGACCTCGGCCCCGAGGCCGGCGCCGTCTGGCGCCATGGTGACTGGCTGCGCGTGCTGCCCGACGGCTCCTGCATCATCTACGGCCGCTCGGACGCCACCATCAACCGCCACGGCCTGCGCATGGGCACCAGCGAGATCTACAGCGCCGTGGAGGCCTTGCCCGAGGTGCTCGATTCCATGGTGGTCGACCTGGAGTACCTGGGCCGCGAGAGCTGGATGCCGCTGTTCGTGGTGCTGCGCGAGGGTCACACGCTGGACGAAGCCTTGAGCGAGCGCCTGCGCGGCGCCATCCGCCAGACGCTGTCGCCGCGCTTCGTGCCCGACACGATCTACCAGGTGAGCGAGATCCCTCGCACGCTGTCCGGCAAGAAGCAGGAGCTGCCGATCAAGAAGCTGCTCCTGGGCCAGCCGATCGAGAAGGTCATCAACCGCGAGGCGATGGCCAACCCGGGCTGCCTGGACTGGTATGTGAAGCTGGCGCGCGAGCGCGCGGGGGCTTAGCTCGCGACGGTGAAGCGCTGCCGCACGTGTTGCGGCTTCTCGATCTCGTCGACGATCGCCACCGCCAGGTCGGCGACCGAAATGCCTGAGGGCTGATCGCCCTGGCCAGGCAACAACTGGTCACCGCCCACGCGGTAGCGGCCCGTGCGTTCGCCCGGCGCCAGCGCGATCGGGGGCGAGACGAGGCTCCAGTCCAGCGCGCTCTCGCCACGCAGGCGCGTCAGCAGGTCGCGTGCCGCGAGCGCGCCCTGTTTCCACTCGGCCGGGAACTCGGGCGTGTCCACCAGTTGCAGGCCGGGCGCCACCTCCAGGCTGCCCGCGCCGCCCACGGCCAGCACGCGTTTCACGCCGGCCTGCTTCGCGCCGGCCAGGATGGCGTCGTAGCCCTGCCCGAACACCTCGTAAATGCGCGGCTCGCTCCAGCCCGGGTTGTAGGCGCTGACGAGGGCGTCCTGGCCTTTCAGGGCGGTGGCCACCTGGGCCGGGTCCAGCACGTCGGCGCGCACCACTTGCAAGCCGGCGCGCGCGGCGATCTTCTCGGGGTGGCGGGCCAGCGCGGTCACGGCGTGGCCGCGCGAGAGCAGTTCATTCAACACGGCGTTGCCGACGAATCCGGTGGCGCCGATGAGGGCGATCTTCATGGGGTGCTCCTGAAGGGTTGGGAATGAGATTGAGTGTCCCCGCTACACGATCAAGCCACCAGACGGCAGAATTGGCATTCATCTTGTAGCCAATCTAATGAGTGAAGCCCAAACCCTGGCCGACAAGCTGCGCCGCATGGCCCTGTTCGCCGAGATCGTGGACAGCGGATCCATCAGCGCCGCCGCGCGCCGCCTGGGCAGCACGCCCTCGGCCGTGAGCCAGCAGCTGCGCCTGCTGGAACGTTCCCTTGGCCTGGTGCTGCTGCACCGCTCCACGCGCCGGCTCACCCTGACCGAGGCCGGCGAGCGCTACTACCCCGCCTGCGCGGCCATGGTGGCCCAGGCCCGCAGCGCCGACCTGGCCCTGGAGCGCCTGCGCGACGAGCCCGAGGGCGAGCTGCGCCTGGCCGCGCCCATCGGCTTTGGTGACCTGCTGGCCAGCGCGCTGGAGCCCCTGCGCCGCCACCCGCGGCTGCACCTGCACCTGCTGCTCGACGACACACCCATCGACCTGATCGCCGAGCGCGTGGACCTGGCCCTGCGCGTGGGACGTTTCACCGACTCGGCCCTGGTGGCGCGCCGCCTGGGCGAGCTGCAACGCGTGCTCTGCGCCGCGCCGCGCTACCTGGCCGAGCGCGGCTGGCCGCGCCATCCCGGTGAACTGGAGGGCCACGATTGGCTGGGCCTGCCGCCGCGCAGCGGCGCGGTGACGACGCTGGTGTTCCAGGGGGCGGACGGGGTGCGTGCCGAGGTGCGTGTGGAGCCTCGCGTGCTGGCCTCGCAGGTGACCGTGCTGGAGGCCTTGGCGCTGGAGGGCTGGGGGCTTTACGTGGGCATGCGCGACGACGTGCGCGCCGCGCTCGACGATGGACGCCTGGTGCCCGTGCTGCCCGAGTGGCGGTTGGAGCCCGCCGCGGTGTTCGCCGTCACGCCGCGGCGCGACGAGCAGCCCGCCAAGGTGCGCCACGCCCTGCGGGCGCTGCAGGCGCACTTCGGCCTGCGTGAGGGCTGAAGCGTGCGGACACTGGCCGCCGCGCTCAGCGCCGGCTGACCAGCACGATGCCCAGCGCCACGCCCACCAGAGCCAGCACCAGCTTGAGCGTGAGCGGCTCGCTCAGCAGCAGCACGCCGAACACCAATGCGAACACCGGCGTGAGGAAGGTGAAGGTGCTGATCTGCGTGGCAGGGTAGTGGCGCAGCATCCACATCCAGGCCAGGTAGCTCGCGAAGGCGCCCACCGCCGTTTGCAGCGCGATGGAGCCCCAGGCCAGGCCCGAGTACGACCAGCCCCAGGGTTCGCCCAGTGCAAGCGAGAGCAGTGGCGCCACCAGGGCGGTGACGGCCACTTGGTAGAACAGGGTTTTTTCCGCACTGGCCGTGGCGAGGCGGCTGGCGCGGATGGTCAGCGTCGTCAGCCCCCACAGGATGCCGGCGCCCAGGGCCATGGCGTCGCCGCGCCATTGGCCGGCCACGGGCGAAGCGCTGGTGAAGCCTTCGCTGAAGGCGGTGGCCACGGCCGCGAAGGCGATCGTCAGACCGACCCACTGCACGCGGCGCAGGGTTTCGCTCGGCACCACGCGCGGCAGCAGCAGGGCGACCACGAAGGGGCTGGTATAGAGGAAGACCGTAAGACGCGAGGCCGAGGTGAGCTGCAGGCCCAGGTAAATGAAGGCGAACTCGCCCGCGAACAGCACGCCTGCAAGCAGGCCGGCCTTGAGCGTGCCGTCGCGTTCGAACAGCGGCACGCCACGGGCGCGGCACCACAGCCACAGCAACAGCGTGGCGCCCCAGAAGCGCAGGCTGGCCTGCCACAGCGGCGGCACTTCGGCCACCGCGAACTTGATCAGGATCTGCTGGAAACCCCAGAAGGCGCAGCACACCACGAGCAGCGTGACGGCCAGAGAGTCGAGGTGGGTCTTGCGGGCAACGGGCAGGGCAGGGGACATGGCCGGCGATTGTGCGCGGCGGCGTGCGCCCCGCGTGTCACGGGGGTTCTTCGCTCAGCGCCCTTGCGCCAGACGCCGGAGCTGGGATTTCAGGCGCTGGACCTCGGCGGCCGACAGGTCGGCGAGCATGGCTTCCTCGTGCGCGCGGGCGCGGCGCAGCAGCGGCGCCACCGTCTTCTGCCCGAAGGGCGTGATCGACACCAAGGTGCGCCGCTGGTCCGCGGGGTCGTCGTGCAGGGCCACCCAGTCCTGCGCCAGCATGCGCTGCAGCAGCTTGGTGACGGTGGGCTGCTGGCTCAGCACCTCGTGCGCCAGCCGGCCCACGGCCATGGGCGATTCGCCGCTGAGCACGGCCAGCACGCGCCACTCGAGCGAGCCCACGCCGGCCTCGCGCACCTGGGCGTCGAACTCCTTGAAGAGGGCGTGATTGGCTTGCCCCAACAGGTAGCCGAGGTAATCGTTGGTGAAGCGTGTGCCCCCACGCTCCGCCGCTTCGCGGGTCGCTGCCCCCCGAGGGGGCTGATCCGCCTTGGGGCGGCCCGGCGGCGGATCGCGCCGTTCTTTCACAACGGATGCTCCGCATAGAAGCGCCCACCGTGGAACAGCAAGGGCGATGCCCCCGGGCGATGCGTGCAGCGCTCCACTTCGCCCACGAAGATGACGTGGTCACCCTCGGTGTACTGGCTGCGGTTGAAGCACTCGAAGCTGGCGGCCGCGCCGTCGAGCAATGGCGCGCCATTGCCCCCCTCGGTGAAGGCCACGTCGGCCCAGCGATCGATGCCGCGCGCGGCGAAGCGTTCGGCCAGTGCCTGCTGGTCGGCCGCGAGCACATTGATGGCGTAGTGCGAACCGTTGCGAAAGAAGGCCATGGAGCCCGCGTGGTGCGCCAGGCTCCACAGCACCAGCGGCGGCGACAGCGACACCGAGTTGAAAGAGTTCGCGGTGAGTCCGATGAGCGAGCCATCGGGCGTGCGCGCGGTGACGATGGTCACGCCCGTGGCGAACATGCCCAGCGAGGCGCGGAACTCGTGCGCCGAGAAATCGGGGGGGCGGGCCGCGTGGCCGGCTGGACGGGCGGGAGACATGGACTGCAATTTACATGAATTTTCATGAATAATGGGCCTCGACCCATTCACAACCCCGACAGGAGCACGGATGCTGCAAGAGCGGATCGAACCCGCCTGGATCGAGGCCTTCGAGGCCATGCTGAGGCGCTGCGCGCTGCAACCGGGCGAAGTGGTCGCCATTCTCGGCGAGACCCAGAGCCGGCCGGTGCTGGTCGAACTGGCCCACTTGGCCGCGGCGCGCCTGGGCGCGCGTTGCTTCCGGCTCACGCTGCCCTCGGTGTTCAGCGGCGACGCGCCGGTGCAGCGCTCCACCGGCGCGAGCCCGGCGATCCAGCAACTGCAACCCGTGATCGCCGCGCTCGCCGGCAGCCAGCTCGTGATCGACTGCACCGCCGAAGGCCTGATGCACGCGCCCGAGCTGCCCGCCATCCTCAAGGGCAATGGCCATACGCAGCCGCGCGTCGTCTACGTGAGCGACGAGCACCCCGAGGCGTTGATGCGCCTGCTGCCCGACGACGCCACCGAGGCCCGCGTGAAGGCGCACGTCAAACGCCTGCGCGGAGCCAGACGCCTGCGCGTCACCTCGGCTGCCGGCACCGACCTCACGGTCGACCTCACCGGCGCCGTGCTCGGCGGCAACTGGGGCAGCACCACGCGCCCCGGCACGCTCACGCACTGGCCCGGCGGCATGGTCTTGGGCTTTCCCGCGGCGGGCGCGGTCAATGGCAGCCTGGTGCTGGCCGAGGGCGACGTGAACCTCACCTTCAAGCGCTACATCGAGCGGCCCATCACCTTGCGCATCGAATCCGACACCGTCACGCGCATCGAAGGCAGCGGCGTCGACGCCGAGTTGCTGCGCGGCCACTACGCCGCCTGGGGCGAACCCGAGGCCTACGCCGTGAGCCACGTGGGCTACGGCCTGAACGAACGCGCGCGCTGGGACAGCATGGCGCTCTACGACAAGCGCGACTTCAACGGCACCGAGCTGCGCGCCTTCGCCGGCAACTTCCTCTACAGCACCGGCGCCAACGAAGTGGCGGGCCGCCACACGCGCGGGCACTTCGATTTCCCGCTGCGCGGCTGCACCGTGATGCTCGACGACACCGTCGTCATCGACGCCGGCAAGGTGGTGCCGGAATGAATGCGCTGCCCACCTTCACAGCTCTGGGCAGCGGCGCCACCGTGCTCATGCTGCATGGCATCGGCGGTGGCCACCTGGCCTTCGCGCCGCAGGTCGAGTCGCTCGCGGGCGCAGGCTACCGCGCCATCGCCTGGGACATGCCCGGCTACGGACACAGCGCGCCCATCGAGCCCTACACCTTCAAGGGCCTGGCACAGAGCTGTGTCGACCTCATCGACGCCCTGCAGTGCGACTGCGTGACGCTGGTGGGCCACAGCATGGGCGGGATGGTCGCGCAGGAGGTGATCGCGCGCCGGCCCGACAAGGTCAGCCGGCTCGTGCTCGCGGGTACCTCGGCCGCCTTCGGCAAGCGCACCGACGGGCGCGACGCCGACGCCTGGGCGCGCCAGTTCGTCGCTCAGCGCACCGCGCCGCTGGACGCCGGCAAAAGCATGGCCGAGGTGGCGCAGGTGCTGGTGCCGCAAATGGCCGGCCCCGGCGCGCTGCCCGAGGGGCTGCGCCTGGCCGAGCACTGCATGGGCGGCGTGCCGGCCGCCACCTACCGCCGCGCGCTCGACTGCCTTGTCACCTTCGACCGCCAGGCCGCGCTGCGCGACATCCGCGTGCCCACGCTGCTCATCGGCGGCGAGTTCGACCGCGTGGCCGCGCCCTCGGTGATGAAGCAGATGGCCGAGGCCATACCGAACGCGCGCTACGCCGAACTCAAGGGCATCGGCCATCTGATGAACCTGGAAGCGCCCGAGGACTTCGATGGCCTGCTGCTCGACTTCCTGGCCGAGCCCGCGCCATCGCCCGCGAGCGACCTGCACTGAACGAGACGCAAGGAGACGACAGCATGCAACGCGAGCCCCTCAACACCGGCCTGGACTTCACCCCCGCCGTGGGCGACATGGCCTTCACACCCCTGCAGCGTGAGTTGCTCACCGTGGCGAACCGCCTTGGCCGCGAGAAGTTCGCGCCGCGCGCCGCCCAGTGGGACCGCGAGGCGAGCTTTCCCTTCGCCAACTACGAGGACCTGCGCGAGGCCGGCTTCCTGCGCCTGTGCGTGCCCAAGGACCACGGTGGCCTGGGCGCCGACTACCCCACCTACATGATGGTCGCCGCCGAGATCGGGCGCTTCTGCGGCGCCACCGCGCTCACCTGGAACATGCACATCTGCAGCACCATGTGGACCGGCGTGCTGGCCGACGGCATTGCCATGACCGAGACCCAGCGCGCCGAACACGCGGCGCGGCGCGAGCTGCACTTCCAGCGCATCGTCAACGATGGCGCGCTCTACGCCCAGCCATTCAGCGAAGGCTCGGCCGCCGCTGCCGGGCGTGCGCCCTTCGGCACGACAGCGAAGAAGGTCGACGGTGGCTGGCTCATCAATGGCCGCAAAATCTTCGCCAGCCTCTCGGGCGCGGCCGACTACTACGGCATCCTCTGCACCGAAGACGTGGAGGGCAAGGATCCGGACCCGCGCGACACGATGTACATCAGCGTGCCCGCCACCAGCGAAGGCCTCACCATCAGCGGTGAGTGGGACCCGCTGGGCATGCGCGGCACCGTGAGCCGCAACCTCACCTTCAAGGACGTGTTCGTCACCGACGCCGAGCAGCTCATGCCGCGTGGCATCTACTTCGTGGGTGCGCAGACCTGGCCGGCCATGTTCTTCACGCTGGCGCCCACCTACCTGGGCCTGGCCAATGCGGCCTACGACTTCACCGTGCAATACCTGCGCGGCGAGGTGCCGGGCGAGCCACCCGTGAAGCGCCGCCAGTACCCCACCAAGCAGATCGCGGTGGCGCAGATGCGCTTGCAGCTCGAGGGCATGAAGGCGCTGTTCACGCGCGCCATCGCCGAGGCGCGGCCCAACCCGGGCAAGGACGAGAAGCTGCGCCTGTACGCGGCGCACCACGCGGTGATGGAGGGCGCCAATGACATCGCGAGGCTGGCCATCCGCACCTGCGGCGGCCAGAGCATGATGAAGCACCTGCCGCTGGAGCGCCTGTACCGCGACAGCCGCTGCGGCTCGCTCATGCTGCCCTGGACGGCCGAGCTCATCGTCGACCGCATGGGGCGCGAGACGCTTTACGAACCTGGAGAGAAGGACGCCTGAGCCCGAGGCTGGCGCAGCGCGCCGGCCGTGTCGAAGCCTTGGAAGCCAAAGGCCATGGCCGGGCGCTCACCGCTGATGAGTTCCGCCATCGCCTTGCCCGATCCCGCGCCGTGCGTCCAGCCCAGGGTGCCGTGCCCGGCGTTGATCCACAGGCCCTTCACCGGCAGGCGGCCGATCAGGGGAATGTTGGTGGGCGTCGCGGGGCGCAGGCCGGTCCAGAAGCGCGGGTTGCCGCCCTCGGCCGGCAGCCGTGTGTCGGCCACGCCGGGGAACACCTGCTCGATGCGGCGCACCAGCATTTCGCAACGCTTGCGCGCGAGTGGCGTGTCCAGCGACACATCGAAGCCGCCGAGCTCGATGGTGCCTGCCACGCGCAGCTCATTGCCCAGGCGCGACATGGCGATCTTCAGGCTGTCGTCGATCATGCTCACCACCGGCGCGCGCTCGGGCCGCAGCAGCGGCAGCGTGGCGCTGTAACCCTTGCCGGGGTAGATGGGCACACGAACGCCGATGCGCGCCAGCAGTGGCGTGGTGTACGAGCCGCAGGCCACCACGGTGGCGTCGGCCTTGAGCGCGCTGAGCACGCCGGTCGCGCGGCTGCGCACGCGAACCGTGTTCAGCGTGCCGCCGGCCACGCCGAGGTGTTCGATGTCGTGGTTGAACAGCATTCGTGCGCCGCGATTGGCGCACAGCGCGGCCAGCGCCTGCGTGAAGACCCGGGCGTCGCCCGATTCGTCGGTCTCGGTGAAGGTGCCGCCCACGATGCGATCGGCGAAGGCCGAGAGCGCGGGCTCGATGCGCAACAGCTCTTCGCGCGAGACGACGCGGCGCTTCACGCCGAAGCGCGCCATCAGCTCGGCCGCGCCGGCCGCGCCCTCGAAGGACTTCTGGTCCACGTAGTAGTGCGCGATGCCACGCTCCAGGCGCTGATAGTCGATGCCGGTCTCGCGCACCACGTCTTTCAGCGCCGCGTGGCTGTACGAGCCCAGCGCCACCAGTTGGGCCACGTTGCGCTCGAACGCCGCATCGTTGCACTGCGCCAGGAATTGCAGGCCCCAGCGCCACTGCGCCGGGTCCATCTGCGGGCGGAACAGCAGCGGCGAGGTGGGCGAGAACATCCACTTCAGCGCCTTCAGCGGCGCCTCGCGGTTGGCCCACGGTTCGCAGTAGCTCACCGAGATCTGCGCCGCGTTGGCGAAGCTGGTCTCCAGCGCGGCGTCGGGCTGACGGTCCACCAGAGTGACCTCGTGCCCGCGCTGCAGCAGATGCCAGGCGGTGCTCACGCCGATGATGCCGGCGCCCAGGACGGTGACTTTCATGGCTTTCTCCGAACAGCGGATCGCTGATCCCGGCAGTGTCGGGAAAGCGCGCATTCAAGTGAAGCGGGATTCAAGCAAAATCGAGTTCATCAGTTTTGCTGATGGAGCAAGCCCATGTCCACCTTCGACCCCGACGCCCTGGAATGCCTGGCCGCCATCGTGGAGGAGGGCGGTTTCGAGCGCGCCGCCCAGCGCCTGTCGATCACGCAGTCGGCCGTCTCGCAGCGCCTGCGCGCGCTGGAGGCGCAGGTGGGCACGGTGCTCATCGTGCGCAGCCGCCCGCTCAAGGCCACGCCGGCCGGGCAGCTCATGATCAAGCACGCCAAGATGATGCGGCTGCTGCGCGCCGACCTGGAGAAGGACCTGAAGGAACTGGCGCCCAGCAGCGCCGCCACCGGCCGTGGCGAGGAGCGCATCTCGGTGGCGATCAACGCCGACAGCATCGCCACCTGGGCGCTGCCCGCGCTGAACGAATTGGCCCGCGCGGGCCTGCCGGTCGAAATCATCGCGGACGACCAGGAGTTCACGCACGAGTGGCTGCGCGAGGGCCAGGTGTTGGGCTGCGTCACCTCGCTCGGCCAGGCGCTGCGCGGCTGCCGCATGGAGCCGCTGGGCGTGATGGACTACGTGTTGATCGCGCAGCCCGACTTCGCGCGCGAGCACTGTCCGCGCGGCTTGAACACGCAGAACTTCCACCGCCTGCCCTTCATCGCCTTCAACCGCAAGGACCACCTGCAGCACGCCTTCGTTTCCGAGGCCTTCGGGCTGCAGCGCGTGCTGCTCAAGCAGCGTTTCGTGCCTTCCAGCGAGGGGCAGGTGCGCGCCGTGCTGGCGGGCTGGGGCGTGAGCGTGGTGCCCTGGTTGCTGGTGCGCGAGCTCATCGAGCGCGGCGAGCTGGTGAACGCGGCGCCGAAGCACCGCTTGGGTGTGGCGCTGCACTGGCATTGCTGGAACCTCAGCTCGGATGTGCTGGATGGGCTGAGCGCCGCCCTTCGCGCGGCGGCCAAGCTCAGCCTGCGCTCGCCGGCCTGAGCCGGACACGAAAAAGCCGCCCGCAGGCGGCTTTTTCGATTGGCGGGGCGAACGCTTCAGCGCACCAGCAGCACGGGGGCCGTGCACTGTGCCAGCACCTTGGTGGCGACCGAGCCCAGGACCAGGTTGCCCAGCGCGCCGTGGCCGTGCGAGCCCATGATGACCATGTCGAACTTGCCCGCATTGGCCGCCTTGGCGATGACCTCGCCGGCCGCACCCGTTTTGTGCACCAGCTTGGCGTTGATGCCATGGCGCTTGAGGAATTTGTCGACCGGGCCGGTGATCTTGCCTGCTTCATCCTCGTAGTACTGGTTGGCCACGTCGGCACCCACAGCGGCGCGAGCCCGCGGCGGCAGCGGCGACTGGACCGTGATTGCGGTGAAGTCGTTGTTGGCGCCGAACAGCTCGTCATGGGTGGTCAGGTAGGCGAGCATCTTCTTGGTGTACTCGCTGCCATCGACGGCCAGCAGGATCTTCATCGCGGTTCTCCTTGGTTGTTGATCGAGTGAGGAATGGAGCCAGTGTACGGGCCGAGGCGCGTCACGGGGTTGCGCAGGATCAAACGGGCTGGGCCTTGGCTTCCACCGGCACCAGGCAGACCGGATCGAAGGCCAGTTGTTCCTTCTTGTCGTGGTAGCCCAGTGGGTTGGCGCGGATGCGGCAGCGCCCCACGCGCACGTCGGTGGGGCAGTGCAGGTGCCCATGCAGCCAGAGGTCGGCGTGCGGCAGCAGGTCGTCGAGCGCGTTGCAGAAGCCGGCGGTGCCGGGCGTGAGGCCGTAGCGCGGATCGGCGCTGTGCAGGGTGGGCGCGAAGTGCGTGATCGCCACGGTCGGGCCATCGAAGGGTTCGGCCAGAGCGGCGCGCAGCCAGGCCTGGCATTCGAGGCCGAGTTCGCGCATGGCGGCCGCGTCGAACAGCGCGCCGTCGCGGGTGGCGGCCATCTGGCGCAGGTAGTGGTTGGCCGCGCGAAAGGCCTTCTCGCGCTGCAGCAGCGGATCGCTGCCGGGTGGGCGGATGGCGTCGTAGTCGCTCCACAGGGTGGTGCCGACGAAGCGCACGCCGCGCCAGACCCAGGTTTCGCGCTCCAGCCAGCGCAGACCGAGCCGTTCGCAGGTGGTGCGCAAGGCGGCGTGCGCCTCGTCCACGTCGAGCGCGTCGTACTCGTGGTTGCCCGGGAGGTAGAGCACCGGCACCGGCCAGTCGGCGAAGCGGCGCAGGCCCCAGTCGGGCTCGGGCATGGCGCTGCCGTCGCGCCGGCGCTGGTAGGAGCCCACGTCGCCGGCCAGCACCAGCAGGTCGGCGCCGGGCGCGGGTTGCGGCTCGAAGTCGCGGTTGGCCTCGAGGTGCAGGTCGCTCAACAACTGGATCTTCATCATGGGGCGATTGTGGTCGTGCTGGCGTCGGTGCCCTGCAGGCCGCTGCGGGCGGCGGAGCGCGACACCGCCTCGCGCAACCACTGGTGCGCGGCGTCGTGCTGGCGCTGGCGGTGCCACAGCGTGTCCACGTGCACCTCGGGCACGGCCAGGGGCAGCTCGCTGATGGCCAGCTCGTCTTCCATGCCGGTGGCCGACAGGAAGTGGCGCGGCAGCACGGTGAGCAGGTCGGTGGTGGCCACCACGCGGCCAGCGGTGAAGAACTGGTTGACGGTGATGACCACCCGGCGCTGGCGCGAGCGAGCCGCCAGTGCCTCGTCGACGAAGCCGAAGGGCCGACCCGAGAAGCTCACCAGCAGGTGGCGCGCCTCGCAGTAGGTGTCCAGCGACAGTGGCCGCCCGGCCAGCGGGTGGCCGCGGCGCATGACCACCACGTAGTCACCGTCGTAGAGGCGCTCGAAGGCGAAGCGCGGCAGTTCGTCCTGCTGTTGGCGCGCGCCCAGCTCGGCGATGACAGCGGGAAAGTGCCCGATGGCGAGGTCCGCGTCGCCTTTTTCCAGCAGCTGGCGCGGGTCGCGCGTGGTCAACGGCAACACGCGCAGGTTCACGCCCGGGGCCTCGCGCTCCAGTATGTCGATCAGGCTGGGGATCAGCTTGGCCGAGGTGGCGTCGGCCATGGCCACCTGGAAGGTGCTGGTGGCGGTGGCCGGATCGAAGGCCCCGGGCGCCAAGGCGCCTCGCAACAGGCCGAGCGCTTCGCGCACCGAGGGCCACAGGGCCAGAGCAACTGGCGTGGGTTCGACCCCGAAGCCCGAACGCCTCACCAGTTCGTCATTCACCAGCTCGCGCAGGCGGCGCAGGGCGTTGCTCACCGCCGGCTGCGTCATCGACAGGTTGTGGGCCGCCCGGGTGAGGTTGCGCTCGGCCATCACCTCATCGAACACGCGCAGCAGGTTCAGATCTAGGGTGCGGAAGTTCAAGGAAACCATTTATACGGGGAATGGTACCCATCATCAGAATAAAGTGGCTACATATACGGGTTATCCCTATAGTCACCCCTGTCCACAAGATCTCACCCAGTCCACAAGACGTGGTTTTTCAGGAGTTCACCATGAGCACCGCCCTTACCGCCCCCTCGCTGCCCGCCGCCCTGCGCGCTGGTGCCAAAACCGCCACCCCCGCGCCCGAAGGCGCCCGTGGCCTGAGCGCCCTGCTGCTCGCCGCCGCCATCGCCACCCTGATCGTGGTGGCCGACCAACTCATCGATACCTGGGCCGACGGCAACCTGATGCTGGCCTGGGTGCTGCTCTGGGCCGTGGTCTTCGCCGGTCTGGCCCTGTTTGCCGACAGTGCCCGCGGCTTGGCCCGCCGCACCGTGGCTGCGCTCGACGACTGGTCCCGTTCGCTGGCCGAAGCCCGCGCCGAAATGCGCCTGTGGGAAATGGCCCGTCACGACCAGCGCCTGATGGGCGAGCTCATGGCCGCTCGCGACCGCGCCGAGCAGGAGCCGGCTGCCGCCGACTTCGCCGAAGCGCTGGCTCCGCTGGGTCTGCCCGAGGCCGCCAAGGCCGAAGCTGCGCCCGAAGCCAGCTACTGGGAGCGCCTGGCCGCCAGCCGCGCCCGCTACGCGAAGCTGCACTTCATCTGAAGTCTGCCGCCCAACGACAAAGGCCACCCGAGGGTGGCCTTTTTCATGGCCGGTCGAGCCGGCCACCGGTGCTGCCTCAGGCCGCCAGCCGCTGCTCGATGCGCGCCTTGGTGTCTTGCAGTTCACGCGGCAAGTGGTGGGCGAGCTGCTCGAACAGCTCGGCGTGCAGCGCCAACTCCTGGGACCAGGCGGCCTTGTCGATGGCCGTGACCGTGCGGTACTGATCGGCGCTGAACTCCAGGCCGTTCCAGTGGATGTCCTCATAGCGCGGCGACACGCCGAAGGCGTGTTCCACGCCCTGACCCTGCCCTTCCAGGCGGTCGATCATCCACTTGAGCACGCGCATGTTCTCGCCGAAGCCCGGCCAGACGAACTTGCCGTTCTCGTCCTTGCGGAACCAGTTGACGCAGAAGATGCCTGGCAGCTTGGCGCCCTGCGCCTGCAGCTTGCTGCCCAGGTTCAGCCAGTGCTGGAAGTAGTCGCTCATGTTGTAGCCGGTGAAGGGCAGCATGGCGAAGGGGTCGCGGCGCACCACGCCTTGCGCGCCGAAGGCTGCGGCGGTGGTCTCCGAACCCATGGTGGCGGCCATGTACACGCCCTCGGTCCAGTCGCGGGCCTCGGTCACCAGCGGCACCGTGGTGCTTCGGCGGCCGCCGAAGATGAAGGCGTCGATGGCCACGCCCTTGGGGTCGTCCCAGGCGGGATCCAGGGCGGGGTTGTTCGTGGCAGCCACGGTGAAGCGCGCGTTGGGGTGCGCGGCCTTGGCACCGGTTTCCTTGCCAATCTGCGGTGTCCAGTCCTTGCCTTGCCAGTCGATGGCGTGCGCGGGCGCCTCGCCCATGCCTTCCCACCACACGTCGCCGTCGTCGGTGAGCGCCACGTTGGTGAAGATCACATCCTTGTCGAGGCTGGCCATGCAGTTGGGGTTGGTGGCTGTGTTGGTGCCGGGCGCCACGCCGAAATAGCCCGCCTCGGGGTTGATCGCGTACAGGCGACCGTCGGTGCCGGGCTTGATCCAGGCGATGTCGTCACCGATCGTGGTGACCTTCCAGCCCTCGAAGCCCTTGGGCGGGATCAGCATGGCGAAGTTGGTCTTGCCACAGGCGCTGGGGAAGGCGGCGGCCACGTGGTACTTCTTGCCTTGCGGGTTGGTCACGCCCAGGATGAGCATGTGCTCGGCCAGCCAACCTTGCTGGCGACCCATGGTGGAGGCGATGCGCAGCGCGAAGCACTTCTTGCCCAGCAGCGCGTTGCCGCCGTAGCCCGAGCCGTAGCTCCAGATCTCGCGCGTTTCCGGGTAATGGACGATGTATTTCGTGGTGGGGTTACAAGGCCAGGACGTGGTGTCCTTCTCGCCAGCCTGCAGCGGGGCGCCCACGGTGTGCACGCAGGGCACGAAGTCGCCGTCGGTGCCGAGCACGTCGTACACGGCCTTGCCCATGCGCGTCATGAGCTTCATGTTCACGGCCACGTAGGCGCTGTCGGAGAGCTCCACGCCGATGTGGGCGATGGGGCTGCCCAGTGGGCCCATGCTGAAGGGCACCACATACATGGTGCGCCCGCGCATGCAGCCGTCGAACAGCGGCTGCAGGGTGGCGCGCATTTCGGCAGGGGCCTTCCAGTTGTTGGTCGGGCCGGCGTCTTCCTGGCGCTCGCTGCAGATGAAGGTGCGGTCTTCCACGCGCGCCACGTCCGACGGGTCGGAGCAGGCGAGGTAGCTGTTGGGGCGTTTGGCCGGGTTCAGCCGGGTGAAGGTGCCGGCGTCCACCAGTTGCTGGCAGAGGCGGTTGTATTCCTCGTCGCTGCCATCACACCAGACGATGGTGTCCGGCTTGCACAGGGCGGCCATGTCGGCCACCCAGGCGATCAGGCGGGCGTGTTTCACGTAGGCGGGGGTGTTGAGGGTCAGGCCCTGCATCACGGGAGAGTTCATCGAGTGACTCCTGAGATTGATAACCGGCGGTCGCCCAAGACGGGGACAGCCGCGGGCAGCGGCTGTCGGCGTGGGTCTGGGCGAGCAAATTTCGGGTCGTTTGCGCCGCTTGCCATCGGTGGATGGGGGCAAGCTGCGTACCCGGCAAGGCGGTGGTCTCGCGGGGAGGGGCGCTAATCGACGTCTGGGTCGATTTTAGGATTTACCCCTCGGAGTTACAGGGCGGGTACATGCAAAACCCGCATGACGTGATGCAGTTGACAGGGGTTTTGGCGAATCCCGGCGCCGAAACCCACAAAAAAGCCGGCGCCCGATGGGTGGCCGGCTGCTTGCCCCGAAGGCGGTTTCAGGCCATGAACACGGCGATGAAGGCCAGCAGGAACATGAGCACGCCGCCGGCGATAGGCAGCACGATGGGCATCAGCGGGGTGATGGCCTCGACCACGTCTTCGGGGTGTTCGGCGGTGGGGTGCTCGTGGTGGGCCATGTGGTGCTCCGGTGGTCGGGTCTCGAAAAGCAGCGATTTTAGGTGAAATGCGCTTTACGGCGCCCACAGGCCCTACAACAGCGCGTAGGTCGTCGTGGCGCGGCACACGCTTTTGCCGTCGCTGGCGCCGCGGATGTCGATCTCGCCGAAGGCCAGGCTCTTGCCGGCGCGGATCACGCGCGCCTCGACCAGGGCGTCCTGGCCCGACAGGGGCTTGAGAAAGCTGGTGTTCATCTGCACCGTGGTGCAGGGCCGGAATTCGCCGAACTGGCGGATCAGCGCCAGCACCATGGCGGTGTCGGCCGCGGCCATCATGGCCTGGCCGCAGAGCATGGCGCCCACGCGGCTGAGCTGGTCGTTCTGCGGCAGGCGCAGGGTGACGGCGCCTTCCGCACTGCCGTCGACCACGAGACCCAGGGCCTGGACCCAGGGGGCGAAATACTCGGCCAGGGCGGCCTGCAGGGTGCTGTTGTCCATGGCGCGCGATTATGCGGAGGCGCCCGGACGGGCGGACGTCGCGCGCTTTACTGCTCGTGCGCACCGAACCCGGCGGCGTTCAGCGCGTCGATCACCTGTTTCACGTGCGCACGCCCGCGCGTCTGCAGCACCAGCTCGATCTCCACGTTCTGCGCCGCCAGCAGGGTGAAGGCGCGCTGGTGGTGCACCTCGTTGATGTTGGCGCCCGCTTCGGCCACCAGGGCCGTGATGCGGGCCAGGTTGCCCGGCACGTCGCGCGCGTTCACGGCAATGCGCGCCAGCCGCCCGGCGCGCACCATGCCGCGCTCGATGATGGAGGCCAGCAGCATCGGGTCGATGTTGCCGCCACTGAGCACCAGGCCCACACGTCGCCCCGCGAAGCGCTTGGGGTGCTTGAGCAGGGCCGCCAGCCCGGCGGCGCCCGCGCCCTCCACCAGGGTCTTCTCGATCTCCAGCAGCATCACGATGGCCTGCTCGATGTCGCCCTCGTCCACCAGCAGCAGGTCGTCCACGCGCTCGCGCACCAGCGGCAGGTTGATCTCGCCCGGCGTGCCCACGGCGATGCCTTCGGCGATGGTGCTGCTGCCCTGCGGGTGCCGCGTGCCCTTGATGGCGTTGACCATGGCGGGGAAGCGCTCGGTCTGGACGCCGATCACCTCGATGTCCGGCTTCAGCGCCTTGGCCGCGGTGGCGACGCCGCCGATGAGGCCACCGCCGCCGATCGCCACCACCAGCGTGTCCAGGTCGGGCACGTCCGCCAGCATCTCCAGGCCCACCGTGCCCTGGCCGGCCGCGATCGCCTCGTCGTCGTAGGGGTGCACGAACACCAGCCCCTGTTGTTCGGCCAGCGCGCGGGCGTGGGCGCGCGCTTCGTCCAGCGTGTCGCCGTGCAACACCACCTCGGCGCCGAAGCCGCGCGTGCGCTCGATCTTCACACCGGGCGTGAAGCGCGGCATCACGATAACGGCGCGCAGGCCCAGGCGCTGCGCGTGGTACGCCACGCCTTGGGCGTGGTTGCCCGCACTCATGGCAATCACGCCGCGCGCGCGCTCCTCTGGCGTGAGCTGCGCGAGCTTGTTGCAAGCCCCGCGCTCCTTGAAGGACGCGGTGTATTGCAGGTTCTCGAACTTCAGGAACACCTGGCAGCCCGTGAGCTGGGACAGCGTGCGCGATTCCACGCAGGGGGTGCGCAGCACCTGGCCGTCCAGGCGGGCCGCGGCGGCGCGGATGTCATCGATTTGCAGCATCCGGCGATTGTGGCGCGACCGCCGTGGAAAAAGCCCGCGCGCGCCCGTCATCACGCCCTTCCATCGCGCATCAAGCTGCGTTATGGTCCGCCGCACAGGGGCCCTGGTTCTGCGGCGCCCCGCCACTCAGGAGGTTGTCGCAGGAGTCTGCGCATGAGCAAACGGACCTTGTCCCCCAGTCCCGCGATCCGCACGCCCGAGGCGCGCGCCTTGGGCGAAGGGCGCCTGCATGTGCCGCACGGCCTCAAGCAGGCGCCGGTGCTCGACCTCATGTGCTCGCACTTTGTGCTCACGCTGGCCGCGCGCCAGGGCCCGCGCTTCAACGTGCGGCGCGACCTGAACACCCTGCTGTCGCTGGCCGGGCGCCACCTGGTGTGGCCGCACACCGTGCTGCAGCGCCTGCGCGAGTTCCTGCAGCGCCGTTGCCGCGACAACGACCTGTGGGCCGGCCACGACAAGCTTTCCACCGCCGCCTTCATGGACCGTTACGGCGTCTGGCGCGGCCCGTACGAGGAAGGCACGCTCTTCTTCTACCTGGACGAATACGCCAAGGAAGCGCCCAAGGACCTGCTCTCGGTGCTGGCCGTCACCGGCGACTGGCTGAGCCAGGCGCTCAAGAAGCAGAGCACCCTGGTGGAGAAAAACATCGACGCCTTGGCCGGCCTGCTGCAGCTCAACCGCGCCGAGCGCGCGCTGCTGCTCTACGGCACGCTGGCGCGCTACCAGCGCGACCTGCGCTCCATCCTGGTCGAGTTCAAGGTAAACAACGCGCCCGAGGCCTACGCCGCCATCGCCGACGTGGCGGGTGTGAAAGCCAGTGAGGTCGGCGAGGCCCTGCGCGCGGGTTCGCGGCTCGAGCGCATCGGCATGGTGGAGAACCTCATCTCCGAGCACAACATCACCGACCTGGCCGACCTGATGAAGGTCAGCGAGAAACTGCCGCCCGTGCTGATGCGCGAGTACCGCTCCCAGAGCGAGCTCATGGCCGTGTTCACGCGCCCGGCGGCGCGCTCCACCCTCGTGCCCGGAGACTTCGACTACGTGGCCGAGGACGTGCGCCTGCTCAGTGGCTTGCTGCGCGAGGCCGTGGCGCGCAAGGAAGCGGGCGTCAACGTGCTGCTCTACGGCCCACCCGGCACCGGCAAGACGGAACTCGCGCGCGTGGCGGCGAAGGCCGCCGGCCTGGAGCTGTTCGAAGTGGAATACGCCGACCGCGACGGCAACGCGCTCTCGGGGCGCGACCGCTACCGCTCGCTGCAGATCGCGCAGGTGTTTCTCAAGGGCACGGCCCAGTCGGCGCTGCTGTTCGACGAGGTGGAAGACGTCTTCCCGCCGATCTCCAGCGAGGCCGCGCAGTTCATGGCGCGCGCCGAGCACGTGGCCGCGCCGCACAGCCACTCGGTCAGCGGCAAGGCCTGGGTCAACCAGGTGCTCGAATCGAACGCCGTGCCCACCGTGTGGATCACCAACCGCATCGAGCAGATCGACCCGGCCTTCCGCCGCCGCTTCGCCTACCACCTGGAACTCAAGAGCCCGCCGCCCGGCGCGCGCGAGCAGCTCGTGCGCAAGACCCTGGAAGGTGCGGCGGTCAGCGAGGCTCTGGTGGGCCGCCTGACCGAGCGCAAGGGCCTCACGCCGGCGCAGATCCGCACGGCGGTGCGCTTCGCCGAACTGGCCGCCGCGCCGGGGCGCGCCACCGGCCGCAAGGCCGCGCGCGTGGGGCCGCCCCCGCTGCTGGACGAGCTCATCGAGCGCCAGCTGCGCCACGCCGACCAGGCCCTGGGTCGCGCGCCCGACGTGCTGCAGCGCCCCAGCGTCACGCAGTACAGCCTGGACATGCTTAATGTCGAGTCGCGCCACCCTGTGCCGCGCATCATCGAGGCGCTCAAGGCGCGTGGTCACGGCTGCCTGTGCTTCCACGGCGCGCCCGGCACTGGCAAGACGGCGCTGGCCGAGCACATCGCCCAGCAGCTGGGCCGTCCGCTCATGATCCGCCGCGCCAGCGACCTGGTGAGCAAGTTCGTGGGCGAGACCGAGCAACACATGGCCGCCATGTTCCGCGAGGCCGAGGCCGAGCGCGCCGTGCTGCTGCTCGACGAAGCCGACAGCTTCCTGCAGGACCGCCGCGGCGCCCAGCGCACCTACGAGGTGACCGAGGTCAACGAGATGCTGCAGGGCATGGAGCGCTTCGCGGGCGTCTTCGTGTGCACCACCAACCTGATGGACAGCATCGACCAGGCCGCGCTGCGCCGCTTCACCTTCAAGATTCGCTTCAAGCCGCTCACGCGCGAGCAGCGCGAGACCATGTTCGTGGTCGAGGCTCTCGAGGGAAAGGCCGAGCGCCTGGATGACGCCCTGCGCCAGCGGCTGGCGCGCCTGGAGCAGCTCTGCCCCGGCGACTTCGCCGCCGTGAAGCGCCAGGCCGAGATCCTCGGCGAAGCCATGGAGCCGGCCGCATTCCTCGACCAGCTCGAGGCCGAGCACCGCATCAAGCCCGAGGTGCGCGAGGCGCGGGGCATGGGCTTCGTGCACTGATCGCTTGCGCCCACCAAAACAAAAGGCCACCCGAGGGTGGCCTTTTGTTCGTTCGCGTGCCCGGGTCAACCCAGAGGTGCCACGGATCCGGCTTCGCCGGTCCGTCGGCATCGCCCCCTTGAGGGGGGCGCGCGCAGCGCGGCGGGGGTGGTCAATGAAGCAACGCCATCGGGCGGCTGGGGACCTCGTCCGCCGAGTAATCGGGGTGGTTGTCCACGAAGTAGCGCAGCTTGGCGTCCAGGCGGCCCACGCGCTTGTTGGCTTCACCCTCGTGGTGGTGCTTGCAGATCAGGTTGAACAGCTTGCCGCGCAGGAACCACAGTTCGCGGGGCGTGCGGCAGTTCATCAGGGCGGCGTGCAGGCGCACGCGCAGGGGGTCCTGGATGTCAGCCATGGCCGAATGGAATTCATCGACCACGTAGTCCAGGTCAAGGGCCTGGGTGTGCTGGTAGCTGGGGACCCTTCGCTTGGACAGCCAGGGCAGGCGGAAAAACATGACGCGCTCCGTGCAATCGATTCATTGAGACCGTGGAGCGGAGGCCGCCCCTTGCATGGAACATCGGCATGAGGGCCGCCGGCTTGAGCGGCAGGCCTTGTGCGACAGGCGGCTGGCCGACAGGCGGTCGACGGTGTCACCCGATGGTTTATCGGCCCGGTCGCTGGCGACTTGAGGCTTCAGAGAAAAGCACTCACCACCTGAATGACGTCGTCGCCGTAGGCCGTGCGCTTTTTCTGCCCGATGCCGCTGATGCCGTCCAGATCCGTCACGTCCGTGGGCCGGCGCTGGGCGATGGCGCGCAGGGTCGCGTCGTGAAAAATCACATAGGCGGGCAGGTTGTGCTCCTTGGCGACGCCCGCGCGCCAGGTCTTCAGCGCGTCCAGGCAGTCGCGCTCGGCCAGGCTCAGTGGTGTGCCGTCGTCCCCCACTGGCGGCTTGGCGCGCGCGCTGCGCGAACGGGACGGCGCGCGCTCGGCCTGGATGCGCAGGCGCACCTCGCCCTCGCCCTTGAGGATGGCGCGGGCGCCGTCGCTCAGGTGCAGGGTGTTGTACGGCGCGTCGTCCACGCGGACCGCCTCGATGGCGATGAGCTGGCGCAGCAGGGCGCGCCACTGGGTCTCGCTCCAGTCGGCGCCGATGCCGAAGGTGCTGAGCCGCTGGTGGCCGTTGGCCTCGACCTTCTCGGTGGCCTTGCCGCGCAGGATGTCCATGATGTGGCCCGCGCCGTACCCGTGGCCGCTGGCCTGTTGCACGCGGTAGATGCAAGAGAGCAGCTTGCGCGCGGGCTCGGTGGCGTCGAACAGCTCGGGCGGGTTCAGGCAGTTGTCGCAATTCCCGCAAGGCTGGCTCTCTTCGCCGAAGTAGCGCAGTAAGCGCACGCGGCGGCAGTCACTCGCCTCGGCCAGGGCCAGAAGGGCGTCGAGCTTGCCGCGCAGCACCTGCTTGAACTCGTCGGGCGCGGGGCTGTCGTCGATCATGCGGCGCTGGTTCACCACATCCTGCAGGCCGTAGGCCATCCAGGCGTTGGCGGGCTCGCCGTCGCGGCCCGCGCGGCCGGTCTCCTGGTAGTAGCCCTCGATGTTCTTGGGCATGTCCAGGTGGGCCACGAAGCGCACGTCGGGCTTGTCGATGCCCATGCCGAAGGCGATGGTGGCCACCATGATCAGGCCCTCTTCGCGCAGGAAGCGGTCCTGGTGGTTCTGGCGCACAGCGGCGTCCAGGCCGGCGTGGTAGGGCAGGGCCTTGAAGCCGGCCTGCTGCAGCATCTGCGCAACTTCTTCCACGCGGCGGCGCGACTGGCAATACACCACGCCCGCGTCGTGGCCCTGGGCGTTGGCATGCTCGTCGCGGATGAAGCGCTGCAACTGTGCCGTGGCGTCCTTCTTCTCGACGAGCTGGTAGCGGATGTTGGGCCGGTCGAAGCTGCTGATGAAGGTGCGCGCGTCCTGCAATTGCAGGCGCTCGACGATGTCGGCGCGCGTGAGCGCGTCGGCCGTGGCGGTGAGCGCAATGCGCGGCACACCCACGAAGCGCTCGGGCAGCACGGCGAGCTCGCGGTACTCGGGGCGGAAATCGTGGCCCCACTGGCTCACGCAGTGCGCCTCGTCGATGGCGAACAGCGACAGGCGCCCCTGCTCGTGCAGGCTCTCCAGCATGGCCTGGCAACGCGGCGTGAGCAACCGTTCGGGCGCCACATAGAGCAGGGTGAGATCGCCCCGGCGCAGTTGCAGTTCGATGCGCTGCGCATCTTCCAGCGAGAGGCTGCTGTTCAGGTAGGCCGCGCTCACGCCGGCCTCTGTGAGTGCGCCCACCTGGTCGTGCATCAGCGCGATCAGCGGCGAGACCACCACCGCCACGCCCCGCCCGCCCTGCGCGCGAACGATGGCCGGCACCTGGTAGCACAGCGACTTGCCGCCGCCGGTGGGCATCAGCACCAGCGCGTCGCCGCCCTCGCACACGTGCGTGACGATCTGCGCCTGCGGGCCGCGAAAGGCCTCGTAGCCGAAGACCGACTGCAGGACGTCGACGCAGGCCTCCAGCGTCTCGGCCCCGGCCGCGACGTCGATCACATCTGCTCCCACGGCAGGCCCTCGTAGCGCCAGCCGTTCACGGTGGAACGTTTGAAGTGCTCGTTGAGTTCGCCCTCGAAGCCGTGCAGCACGTGGGCCACGTCGCTGAAGCCGGCGGCCTCCAGCGCCTTGCCGGCGTCCAGCGTGCGCTTGCCACTGCGGCAGATCAACAGGATGGGGCGGCCCTTGTCACCCGCCTCGTTGGCCACGGCCTGGGCGAAGTGCGCCGGGTCGGGCGTGAGGTCGGGGTATTCGTACCAGGGAATGTTCTCCACGCCGGGCGGTCGGCCCACATAGAGTGACTCGATCTCCATGCGCACGTCCACGAACAGCGGGGGTTCCTGGCCCAGCGCGGCGCGGCGCGCGGTTTCGGCCTGAAGCCAGGTCCAGGCTTCCTTGGGGGACAGGTGCTTCATGGGCGCGTATTGTCGGCCATGCCACGCCCTTGCCCCGGTGGGGGTGGGCCCCGTTCATACAATCCACAGGATGGACCAGTCCCCCGCCTTCACCCGTGCCCAGGCCCTGCCGGGCATCCTCGAGCAGCGCATCGCCATCCTCGATGGCGCCATGGGCACCATGATCCAGCGCTTCAGGCTCGACGAGGCAGCCTACAGAGGCGAACGCTTCAAGGACTTCCACAAGGACGTCAAGGGCAACAACGAGCTGCTCAGCCTCACGCGGCCCGATGTCATCCGCGACATCCACGAGGGCTACCTCGCGGCTGGCGCGGACCTCATCGAGACCAACACCTTCGGCGCCACCACCATCGCGCAGGAAGACTACGACATGGCGCCGCTCGCGCGCGAGATGAACGTCGCGTCGGCCCGCCTGGCGCGTGCGGCCTGCGACAAGTTCAGCACGCCGGACAAGCCGCGTTTCGTCGCTGGCGCCCTGGGCCCCACGCCCAAGACGGCCAGCATCAGCCCCGACGTGAACGACGCGGGCGCGCGCAACGTCAACTTCGAGCAGCTGCGCGCGGCCTACCGCGAGCAGGTCGAGGCCCTGATGGAGGGCGGCGCCGACGTGCTGCTGGTCGAGACCATCTTCGACACGCTCAACGCCAAGGCCGCGCTGTTCGCCATCGACGAGGTCTTCGCCGCCACCCGCGAGCGCCTGCCGCTCATCATCAGCGGCACCGTCACCGACGCCTCCGGCCGCATCCTCAGCGGCCAGACCGTGAGCGCCTTCTGGGCCAGCGTGCGCCACCTGCAGCCGCTGGCCGTGGGCCTGAACTGCGCGCTGGGCGCGGCCCTCATGCGGCCCTACATCCAGGAGCTCGCCAAGGTCGCGGGCGACACCTACATCAGCTGCTACCCCAACGCCGGCCTGCCCAACCCCATGAGCGAGACCGGCTTCGACGAGACGCCCGAGGTCACCAGCCGCCTGCTGCACGAGTTCGCGGCCGAGGGCCTGGTCAATATCGTCGGCGGCTGTTGCGGCACCACGCCCGACCACATCGCCGCCATCGGCCGCGCGGTCACGCCGCTGGCCCCGCGTCACCGCGCCGCCTTCTACCGCGAAGCGGCGTAATACCCGACGCCTTGCCGGGAATTGCCCGATCCCGCGACAATCGCGCTTCCCTTCAAGGGGAGTAATCGGCCCGCCACCCCGCGCACAGCGGGGCATCGGCGGCGCGGCGTTCTCGTCAATTCGCGGCTGATAAGGCCGCCGGGAACGTCCAGCCATCCAGCGGATGGCCGCGACCAGACCTTGGGGTGTTCGTCAACACCAAACCGAGGTCTTTCATGGAAAGCATTGCTCCGCTGTGGCTGTGGGGGGTTTTCGTCGCGTTCGTCGTGGCGGCCCTGTTCGTCGATTTCGTTCTGCTGAAGAAGCAGGGCGCCCAGGCCGTGGGCGTCAAGGAAGCGCTCAACTGGTCGCTCGCCTGGGTCGCGTTGAGCCTGGTCTTCAACGCCCTGTTCTGGTGGGCCATTCGCGACACCACCGGCTCCGCCGACATCGCCAACGAGAAGGCGCTGGAGTTCCTCACCGGCTACCTCATCGAGAAGAGCCTGGCCGTCGACAACATCTTCGTCTTCCTGCTCATCTTCAGCTACTTCGCCGTGCCGCCCGAGTACCAGAAGCGCGTGCTCATGATCGGCATCCTGGGCGCCATCGTGCTGCGCACGGTGATGATCCTGCTGGGCGGCTGGCTGCTGTCGGAGTTCCACTGGGTGCTGTACGTTTTCGGCGCCTTCCTCATCCTCACCGGCGTGAAGATGTGGTGGGCCGCGGGCAAGGAGCCCGCGCTTGACGACAACCCGGCGCTCAAGCTGCTGCGCCGCCTCATGCCCGTGAGCCGCGACTACGACGGCGAGAAGTTCTTCACCATCGAAAACGGCAAGCGCATCGCCACGCCGCTGCTGATGGTCATCGCCCTGGTGGGCATCACCGACGTGATCTTCGCGGTGGACTCCATCCCCGCCATCTTCGCCATCACGCTCGATCCCTTCATCGTGCTCACCAGCAACGTGTTCGCCATCCTGGGCCTGCGCGCCATGTTCTTCCTGCTGCAGGCCGTGGCCGGCAAGTTCCACCTGCTCAACTACGGCCTGGCCGTCATCCTGGTCTTCATCGGCACCAAGATGATGCTCATCGACATCTTCAAGATCCCGGTGGCGGTGTCGCTGGGCGTGGTGGTCGGGATTCTGGCAATCACCATGATCTGGAGTGCAAAAACGGCGCCGAACACCTGAAAAGGGCGCCGCGCACCAACATGGCACAGGCGTTGCTAGCGCCTGCGCCATGCACCGCCAGAGCTTCCCCGATCTGATCAGCGCCGCCGTGGCACCGTCCACGGCGGCCTGGCGCGACCCATTGGGTCTCCTGCTGGCCAGCACCGGTGAAGGCGTGTTCGGCGTGGACCTGGACGGCCTGTGCGTGTTCATCAACCACGCCGGCGCGCGCATGATCGGCTACGAGCCCGACGAGCTGCTGGGCAGCAACATGCACGAGTTGACCCACCACTCGCACGCGGATGGCGCGCCCTACCCGGTGGAAGACTGCCCCATCTTCAACGCCTTTCGCGCGGCCGAGCCCTGCCGCATCGACACCGAGGTGTTCTGGCGGCGCGACGGCAGCGCTTTTCCCGTCGAGTACAGCAGCCACCCCATCGTGGACGGTGGTCAGGTGCGCGGCGCGGTGGTCACCTTCATCGACATCACCGAGCGCCGCCGCGCCGCCGATGCGCTGCAGGCGGCCAAAGACGAACTCGAGGGCCGCGTGCGCGAGCGCACGCACGCGCTGGAAACCGCGCTCCGCCAGGTGCGCGAGCTCGCTGCGCGCAGCGAGGCCGTGCGAGAGGAAGAACGCACGCGCATCGCGCGCGAGGTGCACGACGAGTTGGGCAGCCTGCTGGTGGCCTTGAAGATGGACGTGAACTGGATGGACAAGCGTTTGTCCGAACAGGCGCGGCGCCAGCCCGAAGAGGCCGAGGGCATGCGCGAGCGCATGCGTTGCAAGTGCCAGAACATGAGCCGCCTCATCGAGAGCGCGGTCGACAACGTCGGGCGCATCATCACCGACCTGCGGCCCAGCATCCTCGACCACCAGGGCCTGTGGGCCGCGCTGGAATGGCAAGCGCAGGAGTTCGTGGCCAGCGCCGAGCTCGCGCTCGACTGGGACATGGCGGTGGACGGTGCACCCGAGCCGCCCGAACCGCTGGCCATCGCGGTCTTTCGCATCTTCCAGGAAATGCTCTCCAACGTGGGCCGCCACGCGCGGGCCCGTCGGATCGCCGTGCGCATCCGTCACCACGCCGGCCTGCTGCGCCTGTCCGTGCAGGACGATGGCGCCGGCGCTTCCCCCCAGGCCTTCGAGGCGGCCGACGCCTACGGCATCATGGGCATGCGCGAACGCGCGGGGCACTTCGGGGGCAAGATCCGTATCGAAAGCAGCCTGGGCCGCGGCACACACATGGAACTGTCCGTGGTGCTGACGCCCGGGGAGGTGACATGAACAGCCAATACAGCGAGGCCAGCCGCTTTGATCTGCTGGCCGACACCATCCGCGTGCTGATCGGGGACGACCACCGCATCGTGCGCGAAGGCCTCAAGCAGATCCTGGCCGACGCGCCCGACGTGAACGTGGTGGCCGAGGCGCAGAGCGGGGAAGAGGTGCTCCACCAGGTGCGCGCCCTCGGTGGCAACGAGGGCCTCGACCTCGTGCTGCTCGACGTGGCCATGCCCGGCATCGACGGCCTGGACGTGCTGCAGCGCCTGCGCAAGGAGCACCCGCACCTGCCCGTGCTCATGCTGAGCACCTACCCCGAGAAGCAGTACGCGGTGCGCTGCATCCGCCTGGGCGCCTGCGGCTACCTCAACAAGGGCGCCGACCCCGACGACATGCTGCTGGCCGTGCGCAAGTGCGCGGGTGGCGGGCGTTACCTCACGCCCGCCACCGCCGAGGCCCTGGCCGCCGCCGTGGGCAGTGGCGCCGCACAGGCCGGTCCCGAGGCGCTGTCGCACCGCGAGCATCAGGTGTACCGCCTGCTCACCCAGGGGCTCACCGTGAGCGAAATTGGTGCACGCCTCGGCCTGGCGTCCAACACGGTGAGCACCTACCGCGCGCGCGTCCTGGAAAAAACCGGCGCCAAGAACGACGTCGAGCTCGCGCTGTACGCCGAAAGGCACCGTTCGGGCGCTTGAGGCCTGTCCCCAGCGCTGGCTTGTAGGGGCAGCCCTACACGCCGTGGCGACAGCGCCCACGAATTCGCGCGCAGCCCTGCTGCGTCGCAGCAACTGGCCCGGCGCTTGCAATTCAACGCGCATCTCCAACTCACGAGGTGCGCCATGTCCGACTTCTTCGACCCGTACAACGCCGACAAGCCCCTGATGCTCAAGTGCAGCTGCGGGCGCGACCACACGGTGGCCGAACACCAGGCCGAGCAAGCGGCGAAGGACAGCGCCGCCGAACAGGCCGTGGCCACCTTGCGCGCGCGCAGCGAAACGCCCGAGTTCGAGGCCTACAGCCGCGAGTTCATCGAAGCCACCCTGGTGAAGGCCCTGTTCCCGCAGGACGCGGTGCGCCGCCGCTTCCTGCGCGCGGTCGGCAAGGGCACGGCCATGGCGGCGATTGCCAGCGTGCTGCCCATCGCCAGCCTGCAGGCCATGGCGCAGGAAAAGGGCAAGCTCGAGAAGACCAATCTGAAGATCGGTTTCATCCCGATCACCTGCGCCACGCCGCTGATCATGGCCCACCCACTGGGCTTCTACAGCAAGCAGGGCCTCAACGTCGAGGTGACCAAGACCGCGGGCTGGGCCCTGGTGCGCGACAAGATGATCAACAAGGAGTACGACGCCTCGCACTTCCTGTCGCCCATGCCCCTGGCCATCTCGCTCGGCCTGGGCAGCAACGCGGTGCCCATGAACGTGGCCACGGTGCAGAACATCAACGGCCAGGCCATCACCATGGCCCTCAAGCACAAGGACAACCGCGACCCGAAGAACTGGAAGGGCTTCAAGTTCGGCATCCCTTTCGAGTACTCGATGCACAACTTCCTGTTGCGCTACTACCTGGCCGAAAACGGGCTCAACCCCGACACCGACGTGCAATTGCGCGTGATCCCGCCGGCCGAGATGGTGGCCAACCTGCGCGCCGGCAACATCGATGGCTTCCTGGGCCCCGACCCCTTCAACCAGCGCGCCGTGTTCGAGGAGGTGGGCTTCATCCACGTGCTCACCAAGGACCTGTGGAACGGTCACCCCTGCTGCGCCTTCGGCACCAGCACCGAGTTCATCAAGCAGAACCCCAACACCTTCGCGGCCCTGTACCGCGCGGTGCTCAACGCCGCGGCCATGGCGCGCCAGCCCAAGAACCGCGAACTCATCGCCAAGGTGATCGCGCCCAGTCAGTACCTCAACCAGCCCGAGGCCGTGGTCACGCAGGTGCTCACCGGCCGTTTCGCCGACGGTCTGGGCAAGGTGCAGAACGTGCCTGAGCGCGCCGACTTCGATCCCATGCCCTGGCAGAGCATGGCCGTGTGGATGCTCACGCAGATGCAGCGCTGGGGCTACATCAAGGGCGAGGTGAACTACAACCAGATCGCCGAGCGCGTCTTCCTCATCACCGACGCGCGTAAGCACATGAAGGAGTTGGGCCAGGACTTCAAGGCCGGTCCGGGCTACGAGAAGCACACCATCATGGGCAAGGTGTTCGATCCGGCGAAGCCGGCCGAGTACCTGAAGAGCTTCAGCATCAGCAAGGCCGCCTGACATGAAAAGCGTGAGCCTCAACCTGCGCGCCGCGCTGGTCTCGCTGCTGCTGTTCGTTGTTTTCATCGGTGCCTGGCAGCTCGCCACGGGTGGAGGAGGCGCGGGTGCTGCCGCATCCAACCTCACACCCGAGGAGATCGAGTACGCCAAGATGATGGGCAAGGATCCCGAGGGCGGCGCTGCCAAGACCGGCGGCTTTCCGCCGCCGGTCGATGTGGCCAAGGCCAGTTGGGGCCACCTGTCCAACCCCTTCTACGACAACGGCCCCAACGACAAGGGCATCGGCATCCAGATCGCCCATTCGCTCGCGCGCGTGGGCCTGGGCTTCGTGCTCGCCATGCTGGTGGCCATCCCGCTGGGCTTTCTCATCGGCATGTCGCCGCTCATGCAGAAGGCGTTCGATCCCTTCGTGCAGGTCTTGAAGCCCATCAGCCCGCTGGCCTGGATGCCGCTGGCGCTCTACACGCTGAAAGACAGCAACGTCAGCGGCATCTTCGTCATCTTCATCTGCTCCATCTGGCCGATGCTGATCAACACCGCCTTCGGCGTGGCCTCGGTCAAACGCGACTGGCTCAACGTGGCCGCCACGCTGGAGGTGAACCCCCTGCGCAAGGCCTTCCTGGTGGTGCTGCCCGCGGCCGCGCCCACCATCCTCACCGGCATGCGCATCAGCATGGGCATCGCCTGGCTGGTCATCGTCGCGGCCGAGATGCTCGTGGGTGGCACCGGCATCGGCTACTTCGTCTGGAACGAGTGGAACAACCTCTCGCTCACCAACGTGATCTTCGCGGTGCTGGTCATCGGTGTCGTCGGCATGTTGCTGGACCTGATGTTCGCGCAGCTGCAAAAGGTGGTGACCTATGTGGAGTGACAGCCGGCAACAGGGCGCGGGCTTCGCCGCACCCGCAACGAAAGACAGTTCCATGAGTGCCCAGCCCCGCGCCTTCCTGCAGGTGGAGAACCTCGCCAAGGCCTACCAGGCCGACAAGCCCGTCTTCGCCGGCGTCGACTTCGGCATTCACAAGGGCGAGTTCGTCTGCATCATCGGCCACAGCGGCTGCGGCAAGACGACCATCCTCAACGTGCTCGCGGGCCTGGACACGGCCAGCGACGGCCACGCCTTCATGGACGGCCGCGAGATCGCCGGCCCCAGCCTGGAACGCGGCGTGGTCTTCCAGGGCCACGCGCTCATGCCCTGGCTCAGCGTGCGCCAGAACATCGCCTTCGCGGTGAAATCGCGCTGGCCCGAGTGGAAGAAAGCCGAGGTCGACGCGCAGGTCGAGAAGTACGTGGCCATGGTGGGCCTGAGCCAGGCCATCGACAAGAAGCCTTCGCAACTGTCGGGCGGCATGAAGCAGCGCGTGGGCATCGCGCGTGCCTTCGCCATCCAGCCCAAGATGCTGCTGCTCGACGAGCCCTTTGGCGCGCTGGACGCGCTCACGCGCGGCACCATCCAGGACGAGCTCATGAGCATCGTGCGCGAGACGCACCAGACGGTGTTCATGATCACCCATGACGTGGACGAGGCCATCCTGCTGGCCGACCGCATCCTCCTGATGAGCAACGGTGCCGACGTCAACGGCGCCTACAAGCCCGGCGGCCTGGCCGAGGTGGTGAGCAACACCCTGCCGCGCGAACGCACACGCGCCCAGTTGCACCACCTGGACGGCTACTACGAGCTGCGCAACCACATCGTCGACTTCCTCGTCTCTCGAGCGAAGGCGCATTGATCTCCCTTCCCCAACCCCTCACACACAACAGCAGAGGCAAACATGAGCCGCATCGAAGTCACCGAGAAGATCGTCTCCACCAAGGTCAGCAAGGGCCTGAAGTGGGAGGACGTCGCCAAGAAAGTCGGCAAGTCCAAGGAATGGACCACGGCCCTGTGCATGGGCCAAATGACCGCCACGCCCGAACAGGCCAAGGCGCTCGGCAAGATCTTCGGCCTGACGGCCGAAGAGCAGAAGTGGCTGCAGGTCGTGCCCTACAAGGGCTCATTGCCCACCAGCGTACCCACCGATCCGCTGATCTACCGCTTCTACGAACTGGTCAGCGTGTACGGCACCACCTTCAAGGAACTCATCCACGAAGAATTTGGCGACGGCATCATGAGCGCCATCGACTTCAAGATGGACATGAAGCGCGAGAAAGACCCCAACGGCGATCGCGTGAACATCGTGATGTCGGGCAAGTTCCTGCCTTACAAGCAGTACTGACCCCTGAACTTTCCTGCTTCGGCGGTTACTCACCGGCTCGTTTCCAACGAGCCGACATGTACTGCCGCACCCTCAAATACCGCGATCCCTACGGCCGCTTCTCCATCCTGGTGGAGGAGCAGCCCGATGGCTCGCTCAAGCTCTGGGAGTTCGACGTGCCGGGTGAACCGGCCCGTCGCCGCTACGTCATCGACAAGGTGACCGACAGCCTGGCCCGCGAGGGCCGGCAACTGCGCGTGGTGTGGGGCTCGGCGCGCGTGCAGCGCCGCAAGGCGGACGATCCGCTCTGGTCCTGACCCGCTCGAACCACTAAGCCGGCAGCGGAATCCACTCCTTGTCATCCCCCGGCGGCAAGGGGATCCGCCCCGCCGTCCAGTCCGCCTTGGCCTGTTCAATGCGCTCCTTGCGCGAGGACACGAAGTTCCACCACACGTGCCGCTCGCCCAGCGGCTCGCCGCCGAAGACCATCAGCGTGCTCGGCACCTGCGCGGTGATGAGCGCGTCGCGGTCGTCGCCGAACACCAGCAGTTGCCCCGGGCGGTAGACCTCGCCCGCGTGCTCGATCTCGCCGTGTGCCACGTACACCGCCTGCTCGCGGTGGCCGCCGGGCAGGGCCAGGCTGGCGCCGGCCTGCCATTCGGTGTGCAGGTAGAACAGCGGCGAGTGCGTGCGCACGGGGCTCGTCATGCCATAGGCCTCGCCCGCGATCAGGCGCATCCACACGCCGTCCTGCTCGCGCACGGGCAGGTCTTTCGCCGGGTAGTGGGTGAAGGCGGGCTCGGTCTCCTCGTCCTCGGTCGGCAGCGCCACCCAGAGCTGCATCAGCTCCAGCCCGCCGCCGGCGAAGGAGTCCGGGTGTGTGAAGCGCTCGCTGTGCGAGATGCCGCGCCCGGCGGTCATCCAGTTCACGTCACCAGGCACGATGGACTGCACCACGCCCAGGCTGTCGCGGTGCATCACCTGCCCGCTGAGCAGGTAGCTCACCGTGGACAGGCCGATGTGCGGGTGCGGGCGCACGTCGGCCGCGCTCGTGTCCTCGGGCGCCATCGTCACGGGGCCGGCGTGGTCCACGAAGATGAAGGGGCCGACCATGCGGCGTTTTGCGTAGGGCAGTACGCGCCGCACCGTCAGGCCGTGGCCCAGGTCGGCGGCGCGCGCGTCGATCACCATTTCCAGCATCGCGGGGTCTCCTGTCGTGTGTCCTTGTCGGACTTGGGTGCGGCCATTGTGTCCGCTGCCGGTGACACCGGCGCACAAGCCCCCGCGCCGCACTCATGGGCCGCTGGTCACTCCTGCGGCAGCAAGCGCCCCGCGATGGCCGCGGCCGCCGCGCGCGTCTCCACGCCCAGCTTCTCGAACACGTGCTCCAGGTGCTTGTTCACCGTGCGGTGGCTCATGCCCAGGATGTCGGCGATGTCGCGGTTGGTCTTGCCCTTGGCCAGCCACGACAGCACCTCGGTCTCGCGCGGCGTCAGCGCCACCTCGCGCAGGCGCTGCGCCGCGGCGGTGTTCAGCGGCGTCAGGCTAAGCAGCAGCATGGACTCGCCCAGGCTGCCCTGGCCCAGGTGGCGCGCGAGCAGGCGGCCCTGCGCGCCGTCGGCCTGGGCCGTGCCCTCGCGCCGCGCCGCAGCCAGCCAGTGCGTGGCCTGGGCCTGACCCGCGGCGTCGGCACCGAAGGCCTGGCCCAACCACACCATGGCCTGCGGCGAGCGCCAGGCCAGGCGGCCCAGCGAGTCCAGCACCACCGTGCCCAGGCCTGCCACGTCCACCGCCTCCTGCGCCAGGCGCGCCACGCGGGCGTTGCGCACGTGCGTGGCCAGGCGCGCCATCACCTCGGGAATGCGCAGCGGCTTCACCACGTAGTCCACCCCACCGCTGGCGAAGCCGCGCAGCAGCGGCTCGCTGTCGGACAGACCGGTCATGAAGAGCACCGGCACGTGCGACCAGGCCGGCGTTGATTTGATGCGCTGACACAGGTCAAAGCCGTCCATGCCGGGCATCACGGCATCGAGCAGCACGCCGTCGGGGATGGCCACTTCGAAGCGATCCAGCGCCTCCTGCGCGTCGCGCGCGGCCAGCACCACGTAGCCCTCGGCCACCAGCGCGTCGCCCAGCATGCGCAGGGTCTCCAGCGAATCGTCCACCACCAGCACCACAGGCTGGGTGGCCGCGGGCGGCGGCGTGTCAGACCAGGCTGTCATCGTCGGAATGCTCCTCGGTGTCTCTCAGGTATTCGATCAGGGTCTGGAAATCGAATCGGTCGGCGCAGGCCAGCAACAGCGCCAGCGTGGCCGCGTGCGCGGGCTCGGTGCCCTGGGCCTGCCACAGGCGCTGGCGCAGCGCCGCCGCCTGGCCTTGCCGCGCCAGGCGCTGCAGCTCCTCGCGCAGCGCGTCGGGCAGCGGCAGGCCGGGGCGCGGGCGCACCGCCTGCACGCTCGCGCCACTGGCGGGCACCTGTTCGGTCAGCCATTCCAGCGACAAGGCGTGGCTGAGCGCGTCCAGCAACTCGGCTTCGCTCATGGGTTTGGCGACGAAGCCCTGGTAGTCCAGGTCCTTGAAGGCCTCGGGCCGGTTGTCGATCAGGTTGGCCGACACGAACACGATGGGCAAGCGCGCAGACGGCAAGCGTTCGCGCACGGCGTGCGCGGTCTCCCAGCCGTCCAGGCCGTCCATGGTCAGGTCCAGCAGCAGCAGGTCGGGGGGGCTGTGCTCGATGATCTCCAGGCACTCCTGCCCGCTGGCGGCCTCGCGCACCAGAAAACCCAGCGGCACCAGAATGCTGGCGAGCAGTTGCCGGTGCAGCGGCTGGTCGTCCACCACCAGCACCGTGCGGCGCGGGCCCAGGTAGCCGGTCACCGCGCGCAGGGTGGAGGGGATCGGCAGCGGGTGCTGCGGGTCGGACGCGATGGGCGGCAGGTACAGGCGCAGGCTGAAGGTGCTGCCCTGGCCCGGCGCGCTCCTGAGCGTGAGGTCGCCGCCCATCATGTCGGTCAGCAGGTGGGTGATGGTCAGGCCCAGGCCGGTGCCCGAATCGCGCGCGCGCCGCCCGGCCGCGCCGCGCTCGTAGGGCAGAAAGATGCGCTTCTGGTCCTGCTCGGCAATGCCGATGCCGGTGTCCACCACGTCGATGCGCGCCACCTGCTGGCGAAAGTCCAGCCGCAACGTCACCTCGCCCTCGTCGGTGAAGCGCACCGCATTGCTCAGCAGGTTGATGAGGATCTGGCGCAGGCGCTTGGCGTCGGCGCGCACCCAGGCGGGCAGCTCGCCCTGGCGCTGCACCGTGAAGCGCAGGCCCTTGGCCTCGGCCTGCGGGCGCACCATGCGCTCCACGTCTTCCAGCAACTGCGGCAGGGGCAGGGGCACGGAGTCGAGCTTGAGGCGCCCGGCCTCGATGCGCGCGAGGTCCAGCGAACCGTCGATCAGCGCGTGCATGTGCTGGCCGCTGCGCTGCATGGTGGCGATGGTCTCGCGCACCCACACCGAGATGTCGCTGTTCTTCTGCAGGATCTGCGCGTAGCCCAGGATGCTGGTGAGTGGCGTGCGCAGCTCGTGCGTCATGCCCGCCACGTAGCGCGTCTTGGCCTGGCTGGCGGCCTCGGCGCGGTCGCGCGCGGACTGCAGCTCGGCGTCCGTTCGCTGGTGCGCCTCGATCTCGCGCATCAGCAACTGCGTCTGGCGCTCCGACTCGTCTTGCGCCATGCGGCGGCTGTCGGTGGTCAGCACCACCCACCACGAACACACCGCCGCGAACAGCACCAGGAAGGCGTAGATCTTGAGGAAGGGCAACTCCAGCGCGGCGCTCAGGCCATGCAGGCTTTCCTGCGCGTACACCATGCCGATCAGCAGGCCCATGATCGCGCTGATGGACAGCCACACCACCAGGAACTGGCCGGCGCGAAAGTTCACCCGCGCCATCACGCCCTGCGGCAGCACCTGCGACAGCCAGCCGCGCACCTGGTCGATGGCGCGCGAGTTGGTCTTGCAGCGGTCGTGGCAGCGCGATTCGAGCGAGCAGCACAGCGAGCAGATCGGCGCGCGGTAGGCCGGGCAACTGGCCATGTCTTCCGATTCGAACGGGTTCTCGCACACCGCGCAGCGCACGATCTGCCCCGGCCACCACTCGGTGGACGGCTCGCGCGCGAGGTAGTAGCGCCCGCCCGTGGCCCAGGCCAGCAGCGGCGACAGCAGCAGCGACAGGCCCAGCGCGATGAAGGGCGAGAAGGCCGCGGCGACTTCGCCCATGAGGCCACCGTAGGCCAGACTGGCCACCAGCGCCGCGATGCTCATCGAGCCCATGCCGACCGGGTTGAAGTCGTACAGGTAGGCGCGGCGGAACTCGATGCCCTTGGGGCTCAGGCCCAGGGGCTTGTTGATGATCAGATCGGCCACCAGCGCGCCCACCCAGGCGATGGCCACATTGCTGTACACGCCCAGCACCTTCTCGATGCCGGCGAACACGCCCAGCAGCATCAGCAGCGTGGCGATGGATACGTTGAACACCAGCCACACCACGCGCCCGGGGTGGCTGTGCGTGACCCGCGCGAAGAAGTTGCTCCAGGCCAGCGAGCCCGCGTAGGCGTTGGTCACGTTGATCTTGATCTGCGCCAGGATCACGAACACCACCGTCATGATCACCGCCAGCCCCGGGTGGCCCACCGCTTCGGTGAAGCCGGCCAGGAACATCTGCGTGGGCTCGGCCGTGCGCTCGGGGTCCACCTCGAACTGCATGGCGGCGAAGGCCAGAAACGCGCCGCCCACCATCTTGAGCATGCCCATCACGATCCAGCCCGGCCCGGGAATCAGCACCGCCAGCCACCAGCGCAAACGGTTCTTCGCCGTGCGCTCGGGCATGAAGCGCAGGAAGTCCACCTGCTCGCCGATCTGCACCACCAGCGAGAAGATCACCGCGGCCGCCGCGCCGAACATCAGCGGCTCGAAGCCGCTGCTGCCCGAGCGCAGGCCGCTGAGGCTGCCGAAGTCGCGGTACATCTGTGGCTGCGACAGCGCGATCCAGACGAAGGGCAGCAGCAGCAGGAACAGGTAGAGCGGCTGCGTCCAGGCCTGCAGGCGCGAGATCAGCGTGATGCCCTTCATGGCCAGCGGGATCGCCACCACCGCCGAGATCAGGTAGCACACCGGCAGCGGCCAGTCGGTGGCCAGTTGCAGCGCCAGCGCCATGATCACCGCCTCGATGGCGAAGAAGATGAAGGTGAACACCGCGTAGATCAGCGAGGTGATCGTCGAGCCCAGGTAGCCGAAGCCCGCGCCGCGCGTCAGCAGGTCCATGTCCAGCCCGTGGCGCGCCGCGTAGTAGGCGATGGGCAGGCCGGTGAAGAAGATGATCAGGCCCACCACCAGGATCGCCCACATGGCGTTGGCGAAGCCGTAGTTCACCGCGATGGCGCCGCCGATCGCCTCCAGCGCCAGGAACGACAGCGAGCCGAAGGCGGTGTGGCCCACGCGCCACTCGCTCCACTTGCGAAAGCTGCGCGGCGCATAGCGCAGCGCGTAGTCCTCCATGGTCTCGTCGGCCACCCACGAGTTGTATTCGCGACGGAAGCGAAAGATCTTCTGCGCGGTGATGGGGGGCGCGGCGGGCTCGGGCGGCTGCATGTCCAGGCCCTAACAAGATCCGTACCCACCCCCTCGGCGCGTGTGCGTACCCCACCTACGTTATTTGACTTATGGGCCCGATGGGGGGTTCTCCCTAGGCTTCGCTCCAGTCGGCACATCGCCGGTTTTCACCGCCCCAAACCGCCAGGAGCCCTTGATGAAGCACCAACCCGATCCGAACGACGTTTCCCCGGAAACCCCCGAAGCCAGCCGCCGCCGCGTGCTGCAGATGCTGGGCGCCGCCGGCCTGGCCGGCCTGCCCACGTGGAGCTTCGGCCAGCCCACCGCGCAGGTGAACACCACCAAGCTGGCCGTCACCGACACCGAGGTCACCGTCGGTCAGTTGCACTCGTCCACCGGCACCATGGCCATCTCGGAGACGGGCTCCATCCAGGCCGAGCAGCTCGCCATCGACCAGATCAACGCCATGGGCGGCATCCTGGGCCGCAAGATCAAGGTCATCAAGGAAGACGGCGCCTCCGACTGGCCCACCTTCGCCGAGAAGTCCAAGAAGCTGCTCATCAACGACCGCTGCGCCGCCGTCTTCGGCTGCTGGACCAGCGCCTCGCGCAAGGCCGTGCTGCCGGTGTTCGAGAAAGAGAACGGCCTGCTGTACTACCCCACCTTCTACGAAGGCCTGGAGCAGTCGAAGAACGTGATCTACACCGGCCAGGAAGCCACGCAGCAGATCCTCTACAGCCTGGACTGGGCGCAGAAGGAGAAGAAGGCCAAGACCTTCTTCCTCATCGGCTCCGACTACATCTGGCCGCGCACCTCCATGAAGATCGCGCGCAAGCACATCGAGGCCTTCCAGAAGGGCAAGGTCGTCGGCGAGGAGTACTACCCGCTGGGCAGCACGAACTTCGGTTCGCTGATGAACAAGATCAAGCTGCAGAAGCCCGACGTGATCTTTGCCGCCGTGGTGGGTGGCTCCAACGTGGCCTTCTACAAGGCGCTCAAGGCGGCCGGCATCACCGGTGACAAGCAGACCCTGGTGACCCTGTCGGTGACCGAGGACGAGATGACCGGCGTGGGCGGCGAAAACTTCAAGGGCTTCTACTCGTCCATGAAGTATTTCCAGTCGCTGGAGAACGAGAACAACAAGAAGTTCGTGGCCGCCTTCAAGGCCAAGTACGGCAAGGACGCCGTCATCGGCGACGTGACGCAGGCCGGCTACCTGGGCCCCTGGCTGTGGAAGGCCGCGGTCGAGAAGGCCAAGAGCTTCGACGTCGACAAGGTGGTCGCCGCCTCGGAGACCGGCATCGAGCTCAAGGACGCGCCCGAGGGCTACGTGAAGCTCGACCCCAACCACCACCTCTGGAGCAAGTCGCGCATCGCGATGGGCATGCCGGACGGCACGTTCAAGGTGGTGTCGGAGTCGCCCGAGCTGATCAAGCCTGACCCCTTCCCCAAAGGCTACCAGTAAGTCCTGCGGCACCCATCTGTCTGGAGATCCCTCATGAGTTTCAACGACCTGCTCAACATCGGCGTCATGCAGGGCTTCGCGGGCCTGAGCCTGTTCGCGGTGCTGCTGCTCATGGGGCTGGGCCTGGCCATCATCTTCGGGCAGATGGGCGTGATCAACATGGCGCATGGCGAGTTCATGACCATCGGCGCCTACACCATCTTCCTCGGCTCCACCCTGGCCGAGGCGATCAGCCCCGGCGCGGTGGCGGCCTACTTCCCCTTCGCCATCGTCGCCGCCTTCGTCTTCGCCTTCATCGCCGGCTGGATCGTCGAGTGGGCGCTGATCCGCCACCTCTACAAGCGCCCGCTGGACACGCTGCTGGCCACCTGGGGCATCAGCCTGGCGCTGCAGCAATGCTTTCGCACCTTCATCGGCCCCAAGGAAGTGAGCCCCACGCTGCCCGAGTGGCTGATGGGTTCCTGGGCGCCCACCGAAGGCCTGGACATTCCCATCAACGGCCTGTTCGTGCTCGCGCTCACGGCGGTGGTCACGGGCGGCGTGCTGCTGGCCCTGCACCGAAGCCGCTGGGGCCTGCGGGTGCGCGCCACCGTCAGCAACCGCGTCATGGCCAACGCCATCGGCATTGACACGAAGAAGACCGACCGCCTCACCTTCGCCATCGGCTGCGGCATCGCGGGCGTGGCTGGCGCGGCCTTCACCACCATCGGCTCCACCGGCCCCACCTCGGGCTCGCTCTACATCGTCGACGCCTTCCTGGTCGTCACCTTCGGTGGCGCGGCCAGTCTGCTGGGCACCGTGGTCTCGGCCTTCGGCATCGCGCAGACCCAGTCCATCACCGAGTTCTTCCTGGCCGGCTCCATGGCCAAGGTGCTCACGCTCTCGCTCATCGTCGTGATCCTGATGCTGCGTCCGCAAGGCCTCTTCGCCTCCAAGGTCCGCCGCTGATTTCTTCGCCTTCCGGAGCCCGCTCATGAACACCTTGAAAGCCTGGATCACCCGCTACCAGCTCGCCAGCCTGGTGCTGCTCACCGTGCTGCTGGCGGTGGTGCTGCCGCTGTCGCTGGACATCTTCCGCCTCAATCTGGTGGGCAAATACCTCACCTACGCCTTCGTGGCCATCGGTCTGGTAATGCTGTGGGGCTACGGCGGCGTGCTCAGCCTGGGGCAGGGCGTGTTCTTCGGCCTGGGCGGCTACGCCATGGCCATGTTCCTCAAGCTCGAGGCGTCCGACCCCGAGAGCACCAAGATCCAGTCCACGCCGGGCATCCCCGACTTCATGGACTGGAACCAGATCACCGAGCTGCCCTCGTTCTGGTTGCCGTTCAAGAGCTTTCCCTTCGCGCTGGCGGCCGTCATCGTGGTGCCCACGCTGCTGGCCTGGCTGATCGGCTTCGCCATGTTCAAGCGGCGCGTGGGCGGCGTGTACTTCGCCATCATCACGCAGGCCGTGGCGCTCATCCTCACCGTGCTCATCATCGGCCAGCAGGGCTACACGGGCGGCGTCAACGGCATGACCGACCTGAAGACCCTGATGGGCTGGGACACGCGCACCGACAGCGCCAAGTACATCCTGTACTTCGTGTGCGTGGGCCTGCTGGTGCTGGCCATCGTGGCCTGCCGCTGGGTGCAGACCAGCAAGCTCGGCACCCTGCTGCTGGCCATGCGCGACAAGGAAGACCGGGTGCGTTTCTCGGGCTACGACGTGGCCGACTTCCGCATCTTCGTGTACTGCCTGGCGGCCGCGCTCTCGGGCATCGGCGGCGCGCTGTTCACGCTGCAGGTGGGCTTCATGTCGCCCAGCTTCGTGGGCATCGTGCCCTCCATCGAAATGGTCATCTACGCCGCGGTGGGCGGGCGCATGAGCCTGGTGGGCGCGGTCTACGGCGCGCTGCTGGTCAATGCGGGCAAGACCTTCTTCTCCGAGAGCTTCCCCGACCTGTGGCTGTTCCTCATGGCCGCGCTGTTCATCGGCGTGACCATGGCCTTCCCCATGGGCCTGGCGGGTCTGTGGGAGAGCCGCATCCTGCCCTGGTGGAAGGGCCGCCGCACGGCGCTGCGCGAGGCCGCGGCCTCGCGCCCGCAACCGCCGTCACCACCGCCGCAGGCGCCGCACAAGCCCGTGGCCTCCACGGCCGAGGTGACGCTGCCCGAGGGCACCAGCGGCCAGAGCGTCTGATCAGGAGCACACCATGAGCAGCACCGACTTCGCCCTCGCCGTGGAAGACCTCACGGTCTCCTTCGACGGCTTCAAGGCCATCGACGACCTCACCCTCTACGTCGACAAGAACGAACTGCGCGTGATCATCGGCCCCAACGGCGCCGGCAAGACCACGCTGCTGGACCTGATCTGCGGCAAGACCAAGGCCAGCGGCGGCAGCATCAAGTTCAAGAACGAGGAGATCCTGCAGATCCCGGAGCACAAGCGCGTGCGCCTGGGCATCGGCCGCAAGTTCCAGACACCCTCCATCTACGAGAACCTCTCGGTGCTGCAGAACCTGGAGGTGTCCTACCCCTCGGGCCGTTCGGTGTGGGGCGCGCTGGCCTTCAAGGCCACGCCCGACATCAGCGCGCGCGTGCAGGCCGTGGCCGCCGAGATCGGCCTGAGCGACAAGCTCGACACCGAGGCCGGCCTGCTTTCTCACGGACAGAAGCAGTGGCTGGAGATCGGCATGCTGCTGATGCAGGAGCCCGAGCTGCTGATGCTCGACGAGCCCATCGCCGGCATGAGCGCCAAGGAGCGCGACCTCACCGCCGAGCTGCTGCACCGCATCTGCCAGAACCGCGCCGTGATCGTGATCGAGCACGACATGGACTTCGTCAAGAAGATCGCGCACAAGGTCACCGTCATGCACCAGGGAAAAATCCTCGCCGAGGGTCCGATGGAGCAGGTGCAGGCCGATCCCAAGGTCATCGACGTTTACCTCGGCCATTGAAGGAGCGACGCACATGCTGCAAGTCAAGGACCTCGTCGTCGCCTATGGCCAGAGCCAGGCGCTGCACGGCATCAGCTTCGAGGCGCGCGAGAACGAGGCGGTGGCCATCATGGGCCGCAACGGCATGGGCAAGACCACGCTGTTCAAGAGCCTCATGGGTGTGCTGCCCACCAAGAGCGGCCACGTCAGCGTCGCGGGCCAGGACGTGACGCGCGACGAGAGTTTTCGCCGCGTGGCCAAGGGCCTGGCCTACGTGCCGCAAGGGCGCATGGTCTTTCCCACGCTGACGGTGGAAGAGAACATCCAGACCGGCCTGGAGAACGCGAAGGACAAGACGATCCCGCAGGAGATCTACGCGCTGTTTCCCGTGCTGTGGGACATGCGCCGCCGCAAGGGCGGCAACCTCTCCGGCGGTCAGCAGCAACAGCTGGCGATCGCGCGCGCGCTCGTCACCAACCCCAAGGTGCTGCTGCTCGACGAGCCCACCGAAGGCATCCAGCCGTCCATCATCAAGGACATCGCCAAGGCGCTCAACGAGATCCGCAAGATGCGAAAGATCACCATCGTGGTCTCCGAGCAGGTGCTCTCGTTCGCCATGGACGTTGCCGACCGCCTGTTCGTCATCGAAGGCGGGCGCCTGGTGCACGAGACCGAGCGCGCCAACACCGACCAGCAGCGCATCAAGGCCTACCTGTCGGTCTGAGCGCCTTCCCCCCAACCGATTCCCTTCCACCCAGGAGCACAAGCCATGCCCGACACCCTCATCAAGGTCGACCTCTCGCAACCCGCGCCGTCCAACGAACTGGTGCACAACCGCTGGCACCCCGACATCCCCATGGCCTGCTGGGTCAACCCGGGCGACGACTTCGTGCTCGAGACCTACGACTGGACGGGCGGCTTCATCCAGAACAACGACAGCGCCGACGACGTGCGCGACATCGACCTCACCACCGTGCACTACCTCAGCGGCCCGGTGGGCGTGAAGGGTGCCGAGCCCGGCGACCTGCTGGTGGTGGACCTGCTCGACATCGGCGCCAAGGACGACAGCCTCTGGGGCTTCAACGGCTTCTTCAGCAAGAAGAACGGCGGCGGCTTCCTCACCGAGCATTTCCCCCAGGCGCAGAAGTCCATCTGGGACTTCCACGGCATGTTCACCACCTCGCGCCACGTGCCCGGCGTCAAGTACGCGGGCCTCATCCACCCCGGCCTCATCGGCTGCCTGCCCGATCCGAAGATGCTGGAGACCTGGAACACGCGCGAGCAGGCGCTGATCGATTCCGACCCCGCCACCAGCGGCCTGGCCAACCCGCCCTTTGCCGGCACCGCGCACATGGGCAAGCTCAGCGGCGATGCACTGAAGAAGGCGGCGGCCACCGGCGCGCGCACCGTGCCGCCGCGCGAACACGGCGGCAACTGCGACATCAAGGATCTCTCGCGCGGCTCGAAGATCTTCTTCCCCGTCTACGTGGACGGCGCGGGCCTGTCCGTGGGCGACCTGCACTTCAGCCAGGGCGACGGCGAGATCACCTTCTGCGGCGCCATCGAGATGGCCGGCTGGGTGCACATGAAGGTGCAGATCATCAAGGGCGGCATGGCCAAGTACGGCATCAAGAACCCGATCTTCAAACCCAGCCCCATCAAACCCACCTACGACGACTACGTCATCTTCGAAGGCATCAGCGTCGACGAGAGCGGCAAGCAGTACTACCTGGACGTGAACGTGGCCTACCGCCAGGCCTGCCTCAACGCCATCGAGTACCTCAAGAAGTTCGGCTACTCGGGCGCGCAGGCCTACTCCATCCTCGGCACGGCGCCGGTGCAGGGCCACATCAGCGGCGTGGTCGACGTGCCCAATGCGTGCGCCACGCTGTGGCTGCCCACGCAGATCTTCGACTTCGACATCAACCCGAACGCGAGCGGGCCGATCAAGCACATCGACGGCTCGATCCAGATGCCGCTCTCACCGGACCTCTGACAGCGCGGAGCCGCCCATGCCGACCTACGACTACGCCTGCCCGGCCTGCGGCGGCTTCGATGCCTACCGCTCGCTGAGCGAGCGCAACGAGCCGGCGCATTGCCCCGACTGCGGCACCGCCTCGCCGCGCGTGTTCGCCACCGCGCCGCGCCTGGCGCTCATGGACGGCGCCACGCGCACGGCGATGGGCATCAACGAGCGCGCGCGGCACGAGCCGAAACGCTCGGGCGACTACGCGCGCCTGAAGCACCCCGCGGGCTGCGGCTGCTGCAGCCCCGGGCGCAGCAAGGCCACCGTCACCGCGCCGAACGGCGCCAAGGCGTTTCCCTCGAAGCGCCCCTGGATGATCAGTCACTGAGCGGCAGGGTCACCACCACCGTGCTGTGCTCGGCCAGCCGGCGCGGGTCGCCGTGGGCTTCGATGCGCAGGCCCAGTTCACCGCGCGGGCCGTCCAGTTCGTTGAGCAGGTGGCCAACGGGGATGGTGCAGTCCCATGAGCCCGCGTCGCGCGGCCCGCAGCTCACGGGCCGGTTCAGCGGCGCCGGTGCGCCCGGGCCGGTGCGCACGAAGGGGAACACCTGGACCTGCGACAGGCGCTCCGTGGCGATGAAGCTCAGCCGCAGGTGCTGCGCCTGGCGCACCAGTTGCGTGGGCGTGACGCCGAACACCACGAAGGGCGCGTCGTTGGAGAGGTAGTCGGTCTTCGATGGCCAGCCATCGAGCGTCGACTCCGCGCCGCTCGGGCCGCTGGCCAGGCCGGCCGCGAGCAACACCGTGCCCGCCAGGCCGCTTGCCGTTTTGCCCATGCCTGTCTCCTGCTGTCGTTCTGAGCGCATTCTGGTCGCGCCACCCCATACGTCAATCAACGTATCCCCGAGGGCGGGGCGGCTGCCCACAATGAACCCGCTTCCGCCCAACCGCTTTCACGAGGATTGCAGCCATGATGCACGGCGACATTTCGAGCAGCCAGGACACCGTCGGCGTGGCCGTCGTCAATTACAAGATGCCGCGCCTGCACACCAAGGCCGAGGTGCTGGACAACGCGCGCAAGATCGCCGACATGGTGGTCGGCATGAAGCAGGGCCTGCCCGGCATGGACCTGGTGATCTTCCCGGAGTACAGCACGCACGGGATCATGTACGACGCGAAGGAGATGTACGAGACCGCGTCCACCGTGCCCGGCGCCGAGACCGAGATCTTTGCCCAGGCCTGCCGCCAGGCCAAGGTGTGGGGCGTGTTCTCGCTCACCGGCGAACAGCACGAGGAGCACCCGTACAAGGCGCCCTACAACACGCTCATTCTGATGAACGACCAGGGCGAGATCGTGCAGAAGTACCGCAAGATCATGCCCTGGGTGCCCATCGAAGGCTGGTACCCCGGCAACTGCACCTACGTGAGCGAAGGCCCCAAGGGCCTGAAGGTCAGCCTGATCATCTGCGACGACGGCAACTACCCCGAGATCTGGCGCGACTGCGCCATGAAGGGGGCCGAGCTCATCGTGCGCTGCCAGGGCTACATGTACCCCGCCAAGGACCAGCAGGTGCTGATGGCCAAGGCCATGGCCTGGGCCAACAACAGCTACGTGGCCGTGGCCAACGCCTCGGGCTGGGACGGCGTCTACAGCTACTTCGGGCACAGCGCGATCATCGGCTTCGACGGCCGCACCTTGGGCGAGTGCGGCGAAGAGGACTACGGCGTGCAATACGCGGCGCTGTCGAAAAGCCTGATCCGCGACTTTCGCAAGAACGCGCAGAGCGAGAACCACCTGTTCAAGCTGCTGCACCGCGGCTACACGGGGATGATCAACTCACAAGAGGGCGACAAGGGCGTGGCCGCCTGCCCCTACGAGTTCTACGGCAAGTGGGTGAACGACCCCGAAGGCACGCAGAAGGCGGTGGAAGCCATCACGCGGCCCATGGTGGGCACCGAGGAATGCCCGATCGAGGGCATTCCGAACCCGGCCACCGCGGGCCACCGCTGAGCGTGTCGTCCACCGACCCGCTGGCCGACTGGCGCCTCGCCGAGGAGCCCTTCTACCAGCCGGTGGGCGAGGAGATCGCGGGCTTCGAGGCCGCGCGCGCCGCGCGCCTGCCGGTGCTGCTCAAGGGCCCCACGGGCTGCGGCAAGACGCGCTTCGTCGAGCACATGGCCTGGCGGCTGAAGCTGCCGCTGGTGACCGTGGCCTGCCACGAGGACCTGAGCGCCGGCGACCTGGCGGGCCGCTGGCTGCTCGATGGCGAGGGCACGCGCTGGATGGACGGCCCGCTGGCCCTGGCCGCGCGGCACGGCGCGCTGTGCTACCTGGACGAGCTGATGGAGGCGCGCGCCGACACCACCGTGCTGCTTCACCCGCTGGCCGACACGCGCCGCGCGCTGCCACTGGAGCGCCACGGCGAGCTGTTGCACGCGCACCCCGATTTCCAGCTCGTGGTCAGCTACAACCCCGGCTACCAGGGCCTGCACCGTGAGCTCAAGCCCTCCACGCGGCAGCGCTTCGTGGCGCTGGGCTTCGACTACCCCGAGCCCGAGGTGGAGGCCGCCATCGTGGCGCGCGAGGGCGGTGTCGATGCCGAACTTGCCATGCGCCTGGTGCGGCTCGCTGTCCGCACGCGCCGCCTGCGAGAGGAGGGCCTGGACGAGGGCGCGTCCACCCGCATGCTGGTGCACGCGGCGCTGTTGCACCGTGCGGGACTGCCGGTTCGCGCGGCGGCGCGGCAGTCCATCGCCGACCCCCTGAGCGACGACCCGCAGCTCGCGCCCAGCCTGCGTGCGCTGGTGGACGCGAGTTTCTGAACCATGGCCGCGTCGGCCGACCTGCCGGGCCAGGTGCGCGCCCTGGCCCATGCGCTGTGGGGCGAACCCTGGCGTGTGGAGGTGCGCGCGGGGCCGGCCGAGGCGACGCAGCGCGCGGTGCTCGAGTTCGGCGCGGGGGCGGATGCGGTGCTGCACCTGCCCACGTGGGCCACGCCGGGGCTGGCCCTGGCCATGGCAGCCCACGCTGCCGCGCACCGTCGCTTCGGCGGTGAGCCGCAAGCGCGCGCGGGGCTCAAGCCCGTGCAACAGGCCCTGCTGGGCGTGCTGGAAGACGCCCGCGTGGAATGGCTTGCCCTGCGGGAGTTGGCCGGCCTGCGCGCCGTGTGGTGGCCCTTCCACGCCGAGGCCGCCGCGCGCCGGGGCAGTGGATTCGAGGAGCTGCTCGCGCGCCTCGCGGCCAGCCTGTTGCAACCCGATCACGAGGACCCGCACGCCTGGGTCGCCAAGGTGCGGCGGGTGTTCTTCGCGTCGGACGGCAGTCTCGCGCTCGACACGCCGGCCCGCGTGCGCGAGGCCGCCTCGGTGCTGGGCCACGACATCGGCCAGATGCGCCTGCCCTTCAATTCGCGCACCTACACCGTCTCGGCGCGCTACCGGGACGACAACAGCCACCTCTGGCAAGCCGACGACGAGCCGCCGCGCGACGAGGCGCCGCTGCACGCCGACGCCGCACCGCCCACCGACGACGCGCCGGCGGCCTCACCCACGCCGATCGCGCCCGAGCCCGACGCCGTCTACCCCGAGTGGGACCACCGCATCGGGCGCTACCGGCCCGACTGGTGCCGCGTGTTCGGCGGTGAACCGCGCGTGGGCGAGGGCGCGCCCATGGCGCCGGCCGCGCCACGCCACCTGCAACGCCGGCTCGCCCACCTGAGCCGGCAGCGTCGCGCGGGCGGCGGGCGCAGCGCCGATGGTGACGACCTGCACCCCGCCGCAGCGGTGGAGGCGCGGCTCGACCGCCTTGCGGGCCTCACGCCCGAGGCGCGCGTGTACCGCACGCCGCAGCGACCCGCGCCGCCGCTGGCCGTGCTGCTCCTGCTCGACGCCTCGGCCTCCACGCATGGCGAGCCGCTGGCGCAACTGGAGCGGGGCGCCCTGGCCAGCGCCCAGGCCTTGCGCGCGCTGGGCCACCGCAGCGCCGTGTGGGCCTTCTCCAGCCGGGGCCGTCAGCGCATCGACATGCCCTGCCTGCGCCACTGGGACGACGTGTCGGTCTCCGCCCCGAGGCCAGCCTTGCGCGCGGGCGGCTCCACGCGCATGGGCGCCGCGCTGCGACACGCCCTGCACCTGAGCGCGCTCGACCAGCGCCGCCACCCGGGGCGCCGGCGCCTGATCGTGCTGCTGAGCGACGGCGAGCCACACGATGTGGATGTGCACGACCCCGCGTACCTGCCGGCCGACCTGCAACGCGCCGCGCGCGAGGCCGCCGCGCACGGCGTGGGCGTGCGCGCGCTGGTGCTGGCGCCCGGCGAGCCGGCCACGCTGGCGGCCGCCCTGGGGCGCGCCCACGTGCGGGCCTGCCGCTCATCGGCGCACTGGCCCGCCGCCGTGGCCGCCTTGCTGGCCCAAGCCCCTCACTGAGGCGCGCGCGCCGTCGCTGGGCGACAATCCCCGCCCCATGCAACTGAGCGAACTGCGCCAACGCCTCACCGCCCTCGGGGCCGGGCCGCTGCATGCGCAGCGCGTGCTGCGCCATTGGGTGTACGCCCTGCCGGCCGACGCCGGCCGGCGCAAGCCCGAACACCACTTTCCCAAGGCCCTGTTCGAAGCCCTGCCCGCGCTGCGCGACGAACTCGCGGGCCTGGCGCGCCTGCAGGCCGAGCACCCGGGCGAAGACGGCTCGGCCCGCCTGCTCGTCGCCCTGCGCGACGGCCAGACCGTGGAGAGCGTGCGCCTGCCGCGCGGCGGCCTGTGCGTGTCCACGCAGGTCGGTTGTGCCGTGGGCTGCGCCTTCTGCATGACCGGCACCGGCGGTCTGATCCGCCAGATCGGCAGCGCCGAAATCGTGGCCCAGGTGGCGCTGGCGCGCGCGGGCCGGCCGGTGGACAAGGTGGTGTTCATGGGCATGGGCGAGCCCGCGCACAACCTCGACGCCGTGCTCGATGCCATCGAACTGCTCGGCACCGTGGGCGGCATCGGCCACAAGAACCTGGTGTTCTCCACGGTGGGCGACGAGCGCGCCTTCGACGCGCTGCCGCGCGGCGCGGTGAAGCCCGCGCTGGCCTTGTCGCTGCACACCACCAAGCCCGAGTTGCGTGAACACCTGCTGCCGCGCGCGCCGCGCCTCACGCCGCAGGCGTTGGTGGAGCGCGCCGACGCCTACGCCCGCGCCACCGGCTACCCGGTGCAATACCAGTGGACCCTGCTCGACGGCGTGAACGACGGCGACGACGAAGTCGAGGGCATCGTGCGCCTGCTGGGCGGGCGCTACGGCGTGCTCAACCTCATCCCCTACAACGCCGTCGACGGCCTGCCGTTCCAGCGCCCCGCGTGGGAAAAAGCAGCCGACATCGCCCGCCGCCTGCACCGCCAGGGCATCCTCACCAAGCTGCGCCACTCGGCGGGGCAGGACGTTGACGCCGGTTGCGGGCAGTTGCGGGCGCGGTCGCTGGAGACGGGGGAGCGGGTGGTGGCGGTGCGGCGCGCGCGCTCGCCGCTCAGTGCAGCGTGAGCGGCATCGACGTCGTCTTCACCCGCACCACCGCCGCACGCGGCACATAAGGCGCGGGCGCCGCGCCACAGATGTCGGCCGCGATGGCGCGTGCCTGGCGCGCGATGGGCTCGATGTAGCGGCTGGGCTGGCCATCGATGGCGATGCAGTCACCGAGCGCATGGATGCGGTCCACGCTGGTGCGCAGGTTGTGCGGGGTCACGCGGATGCCGTTGTCCCAGGCCAGGCCCGCGCTGAGCGCCAGGCGGTTGGGTGTGTGCAGGCCGGCGGCCACCACCACCTCGTCGGCCGCGAAGCGCTGGCCGTTGGCGGTGGTGAGGCGGTAGCGCTCGCCCACGCGCTCCAGGGATTGCACCTGTACGCCGCCCACGAAGCGGATGCTGAGGTCGCGCCAGGCGTCCAGCAATTGCTCGCCCACGCCCAGGTCCTGCCAACGGGCTAGGGGTTGCTCGCAGGTGTCGATCAGCGTGACGCGGTGGCCGCCGATGGCGAGGTCGTTGGCGAGTTCGCTGCCGATGAGGCCGGCGCCGACGATGAGCACTTCGCGCGGCGCATCGCCCAGGCGCGCGCGCAGGCGCTGGTAAGCGGCCAGGTGGTTCACGCGCCAGCACAGCTCGGGCGCCAGGCCCTCGGGCAGGCGTGGGCTGGCGCCGTGCGCCAGCACCAGGTGCGCGTAGCGCAGGTTGCCGCGCGTGGTGCGCAGGGTGCGGGTGTCGGGGCAGATGCGGATCGCGTCGGTGTGCGCGAGCAGGCGCACGCCCAGGCGCGCGGCCGCGTCGGCGCCGCGCTCGCGCACCAGCGCGTCGTTGGCCAGGCCGCGGGCCATGGCCACGGACAGCAGGGGCTTGTCGTAGACGTCACCCGCGCACTGGCTCACCAGGGTGATGGGCAGCGTGGGACTGAGTGCGCGCAGGGCCTCGGCGGTCTGCCAGCCCGCGCGGCCCGCGCCGACGATCACCACACCCGGCTCACCCCCGCGCGCGGCGACGGACACGGCATCGGCGCGCTCGCGCAGGGCCGACAGATCGGGCGCTTCGTACAGGCGGAAGTCGGCCTTCGTCACGCCGCACAGCGGGCAGGCCCAGTCGTCCGGGATGTCCTCGTAGCGCGTGCCGGGCGGCAGGCCACCGTCGGGGTCGCCCTGGGCTTCGTCGTAGACGTAGCCGCAGGCCTCGCACAGGTACTGGCGGTACGGCGCCAGCGCGCGCGCGGCCTGCGCCAGGGGTGTGGGGGTTGGCATGGTTGCGTTCACCGGATGACCCTCCGTGGGGCGCACTGCGGCGCTCATGCCGGCAGGGCCTCGGCACTCAGGCGCGCGATTTCCTTGCGCAGGTGCTTGATGGCCGGCGTGACGATGGCCACGAAGTGCGATTCGCGCACGCGGCGCTGCACCTCGCTGCTCATGAGGTAGCCGCGCGCGCCCTGGTGCAGCAGGGCCGATTGCGCGGCGCGCAGCGACAGCTCGGCGCCGTGCGCGCGCGCGTCGAGCACGTCGATGAAGAAGTCCGCCGAGGGGTCGAACGGCGTCTCGGCCAGCTTCATCACGCGCTCGGTGAGCGCGTCCAGCTCGGCCTGCAGCTCGGCGGGCCGGTCTTCCAGAAACTGGTTGACGTGGCCGAGCTGATCTTCCACCGCCCACATGCTGTCGATGGCGCCCTGCGTGACGCCCACGGCCATGCCGCACTGGAGCAGCACGAAGGCGCCGCGGATGCGCGCGATGAAGGGCTTGGCCGGGTCGGCCATGATCTCGTCCGTGCCGATGAAAAGGTCCTTCAGGCGCAGCCCGTAGGTGCCCGTGCCTTCCATGCCACTGAAGCTGGGGCACTCGCGCATCTCCACGCCCTCGGCGTCGCAGCGCAGCAGGAACATCACTTCGCGCACCACTTCGCCGTGTTCGTCCACCACGCCGGCCAACGCGCCACAGGCGTGGCCCGGGCCCAGGTTGCTGACCCAGGGCAGGGTGCCGCTGACGCGGTAGCCGCCGGTCACCGGCACGGCCTTGAGCAACAGGCCCTCGATCTGCGCGTAGTTCTTCATGGGGTTGGACATGGCCGTGCCGCCGAGCGTGGCGCCACTGGCGTGCGCCATCAGCGCCTCGCCCATGAGGGCCGGGTTGCCCGAGGCCTGCATGTACAGGCCGCACACGGCCTGGCACCACATCATGAAGCCGGTGGCGCCGCAAACCTGCGAGACCTCGGCCATGGCGCGCAGTGCCAAGGCGAAATCGCCGCGGCCGGCGGGCGCGTTGAGGTGGGCGCTCATGGCGCCCAGCGCGCCGAGGCGCTGCAACTCGGCGCGCGGGTAGTAGCCCTCGCGGTCGATCGCTTCCACCACCTGGGCCAGTGGGCCGCGCGCCACTTCGCGCACGGCGGCCAGCACCGCGTCGGGGGAGTCGAGCCGCAGGTCGCGGGGGATGTCGGCAAGGTCCATGTGGGGCTCCTGTCGCGGCGTGTCAGCCCATCGAGATCTCGAAAGGGATCGGGTTGCGCATGCTGTTGGCCACTGGCGAGTAGTGGTTGGCGTGCTTGACGATCTCGTCCAGCACTTCGCGCGGCGCGTCGCCCTCGACCAGCACCTTCACGCGAATGGCCTGGAAGCCCATCTCGGGCGGCGTCTTCTCCAGCGCGCCGCCCGCGCCCCAGGCCGCGGGGTTGCCGATGTCGCCTTCGAGGAAGACCTCCAGCTTGCTGAGCTTCACGCCCTTCCAGGTGGCCACGGCCGTCACGCCCACGGCGATGCAGCCGCCCAGGCCCGAGAGCACGATTTCGCCCGGCGCGGGCGCGGTGTCCTGGCCGAACAGGTGCAGGGGTTCGTCCACCAGCACCGGGGCGTGGTTGCCCACGGTGCTCAAGGAGCGGTACTGGCCCTCCATCACGGTGTGGACCTTGTTGGTGCCGCGCGAAGCGGGGTTGGCCTTGCCCTTGGCGGCGAAGGCGGCGAGGCCGGCGGCATCGATGGGACGCAGATACGCCTTGACGGTGGTGGGCTCGGCGGTGTCGGTCGTGGACATGTTGTCTCCAGGGGACGGTTGAGAAACAGAGAAGGGCTCAGGCGGCCAGGGCCAGCGGCGTGGACTTCGCCGCCTTGATCGGCAAGCCGGTCTCGATCGGCAGCGCCGGGTCGCGTGACCACTCGTTCCAGGAGCCGAAGTACATGCGCACGTCGGCGAAGCCGGCCTGCTTGAGCGCGAGGAAGGTGTTGGACGCGCGCGCGCCCTTGAAGCAGTAGAGGTAGATGCTGTCGTCGGTGCCCACGCCCACGGTGGCCATCTCGGCCTTCACCTCGTCGGGCGACTTGATCACCGGGCCCTGCGGCGAGGGCTTCATGAAGCGGTACCACTCCACCCATTTCGCGCCGGGCAGACGGCCCTTGCGCGGCGCGAAGTCCTTGCCGTAGGGGCTGGAGCTCTCGCCGATCCATTCGTCCACGTCGCGCACGTCCAGCATGACGACGTCCGTGCCCAGGGCCTTTTCGACGTCGGCCTGCGTGAGCATCACGTCGGCCATGGGCAGTTCGGGGAAGGTGGCGGGCGTGGGCGTGGCGGCCTCGGTGCTCACCGGCAGACCGGCCGCCTTCCAGGCGCTGAAGCCGCCGTTGAGCACCTTGATCCTGGGGTAGCCCAGCCAGGTGAGCAGGTAGTAGCCGCGGCAGGACTGGCCGTAGCCGCTGTTCATGGCGTCTTCGTAGAACACGGCGGTTTCCTGGCCGGACAGGCCCACGGCGCCGAGCGCGCTGGCGAAGGTGTCCCGCAGCGCCTCCAGGCCCTCGGGCGTGGAGGTGGCCAGGTAGGTGAAGACCTCGCGCAGGTTCACCGCGCCGGGGATGTGGCCGGCCGCGTAGGCCTCGGGGTCCCGTGTGTCGATGAGGACCACGGGTTCGCTGGCTTGCAGGGCTTGCAGTTGCTGGGGGGCGATCAGGGTGGCGTCGATGCTCATGGAGACCTCGCGATGTGGAAGGGCCGGGGGGATGTACCGGCCCCGCTTTTTGCAACGGTCGTGCCAGGGCATTGGGTTGGATGAATATTCAATCGAATCAACAGCTTGCGCCTCAACGGGCGCCTGGGCGTCCGGGCCGTCACCGCCACTGTGTCGACACTTTGTCGACACAGTGGCGAGCCCTCAGCGCAGTTGCGCCTTGCGCAGCCGGTAGCTGAACTGGCGCAGCGTGAGACCCAGGCTTTGGGCCGCGCGCGTCTGGTTGCCCTGGTTGCGCTCCAGGGCCTCGCGCAGGGCCTGCGCGCTGTGTGATTGCGCGCTCTGGTAGTCGCGCACCAGTGGCGCGGCGTCGACGATCGGCGGCGTCGCCACCGCCGCGCGCTCGCGCTCGGGCATGAAGCGGCGCAGCGCCGCCGCGTCCACCAGCGTGCCCTCGGCCAGCAGCACCACGCGCTCGATCAGGTTGCCCAGCTCGCGGATGTTGCCGGGCCAGTCGTGCGCCTCCAGCGCGGTCAGGGCGTCGGCCGCCAGGTGCACGTTGCGCTGGTGCGCCTGGTTGGCGCGGCTGAGGAAGTGCAGGGCGATGGCGCGCACGTCCTCGCGCCGCTCGCGCAGGCTGGGCAGGCGGATCGGCACCACGTTGAGGCGGTAGTACAGGTCCTGGCGGAAGCGGCCGGCCTGCACGTCGCGCGCCAGGTCGCGGTGGGTGGCGGCCACCAGGCGCACGTCCACGCGCTGCTCGCGCGTGCCGCCCAGGCGCACCAGCGTGCCTTCCTGCAGGGTGCGCAGCAGCTTGCTCTGCAGCGCCAGCGGCAACTCGCCGATCTCGTCGAGGAACAGCGTGCCGCCGTGCGCCTGTTCGAACCAGCCCGCGCGCGCGCCGGCCGCGCCGGTGAAGGCGCCGCGTTCGTGGCCGAACAGTTCCGACTCGAACAGCGACTCGGGAATGGCCGCGCAGTTGACCTTGATGAAGGGCTGGTCGTGGCGCGGGCTGGCCAGGTGCACGGCGCGCGCGAACAGCTCCTTGCCCGAGCCCGACTCGCCCAGCAGCAGCACCGTGGCCTGCGACTGCGACACGCGTTCCAGCTCGGCCAGGGCCTGCAGCAGCGCATTGGAGCGGCCGATGAGGCCGTAGCGCGCGCTGGCGCTGTCCAGGGCGCGCTCCAGGGCCGCGTTGCGGGCTTGCAGCTGGCGCGTCTGCTCGGCCACCAGCTGCTCCAGCTCCAGCAACTGGCCGGTCAGCGTGGCCAGGAGGCGCAGCAGCGCGAGGTCGTCGTTGAGGTGGCGCTGGCGGCTGCGGATGCGGTGGCAGGCCAGCACGCCCACGGTGGCGCCGCGCACGGCCACCGGCAGGGCGATGAAGGCCACCGTCTGCGGCGGCAGTTGCGCGCGGCGCACGGCGCGGAACAGGAACAGGGGTTCGGCGTCCACGTCCTGCACGATGGCTGGCAGCCCGCTGGCCAGCACGCGGCCGGTGATGCCCTCGCCCCAGCGGTAGCGGCCGCGCGCGGTCTCGGCCTTCGTCAGTCCATAGGCGCGGCGGATCGAGGCCTGGCGCTGGCCGTCGGCGGTGGCCTCGTCGTCCACCAGCACCAGGCGGCCGCGGTTGAGACCCAGCAGCTCGCTCATCAGGTGCAGCATCTCGCGGAACACCTCGGCCGGCGCCAGGCTGCGGCCCACCCCGGCCATCACCTGGCGCATCAGCAGCAGCTCCTGCGCGCGCCAGTCGGTGGGCGTTTCGTTCGGCGGGGGTGTCGGGGGGCGGCTGCTCATGCCCCGAAGGGCAAGCAAGCATCGCACCAAATGGTGCCGCGGTCCGCTCAGCCCGGACTGGCCGCGTGGCGCCGCAGCATGATGGGCTGGGCGTTGTGGCGCCGCTTCACCAGCCACTGCGCGAGCGCGGAATCGAGGTGCTGCACGTGGCCGGGGAACCAATCCTCCAGCGCCTGCACCAGGCGCGGCAGCGCGCTGTGGTCGTCCTGGCACAGGCGCTCGTGCACCTGCACCAGCGAGGTCATCACCTCCGCGTGCTCGTCGATGTGGCACTCGCGGATGGGGTAGTTGCCCGAGGTCATCTCGTCGTCTTCGTGCGCGAAATGCTCGCGCGTGTGGGTGATGAGCGCGAGCAGCGCGTCGGCGGCCTGTTCGCGCGGCGCCTCGCGCAGGGCCTGCAGCAGCGCGTAGAACTCTTCGTGCAGGGTGTCGATGCGGGCGTCGCCGGTGAGGTGCTCGTGGCGGCGCATGAAGGCGTCGAGGTCGTGGCTCATGGTGTCGTGGGGAAAGAGGGGCGACGGCGCGGGTCGCCAAGACCCGCAGTGTGCCAGCGGATGCCCCTGCCGCTAAAATCGCCGCCTCTCAAGGAGCGTTGCAGCGGCCAGTCCCTCTCCAGGACCGGGGCCGTCAGGCTTGAGTGGGCTCGACCGGCCCCAACGACGCTCACCAGCCCGGTGTCTTCGCAAACAACCCTGGTGAGCTGCATGTCCTCCGAGACCACCCCCGAGTCTTCCGCCGTTTCCCCCGCCGTTCGCCCCATGCTCCTGTCGGGCCTGGAGCCGCTCGCCATCGGCGAGGGCAGCCTGTTCGTCAACGTCGGCGAGCGCACCAACGTCACCGGCTCCAAGGCCTTCGCGCGCATGATCCTCGAGGGCCGCTTCGAGGACGCGCTGGCCGTGGCGCGCCAGCAGGTGGAAAACGGCGCGCAGATCGTCGACGTGAACATGGACGAGGCCATGCTCGACAGCGAGGCCGCCATGGTGCGCTTCCTCAACCTCATGGCCGGCGAGCCCGACATTGCGCGCGTGCCGGTGATGGTGGACAGCTCCAAGTGGAGCGTCATCGAGGCCGGCCTGCGCTGCCTGCAGGGCAAGGGGGTGGTGAACTCGATATCGATGAAGGAAGGCGTCGAGGAATTCAAGCGCCAGGCCGGGCTCATCAAGCGCTACGGCGCCGCCACCGTGGTGATGGCATTCGACGAGAAAGGCCAGGCCGACACCTACGAACGCAAGATCGAGATCTGCGAGCGCGCCTACCGCATCCTGGTGGACGAGGTGGGTTTCCCGCCCGAGGACATCGTCTTCGACCCGAACATCTTCGCCATCGCCACCGGCATCGAGGAACACAACAACTACGCGGTCGACTTCATCAACGCCACGCGCTGGATCAAGCAGCACCTGCCCGGCGCCAAGGTCTCGGGCGGCGTGTCCAACGTCAGCTTCAGCTTCCGCGGCAACGACCCGGTGCGCGAGGCCATCCACACCGTGTTCCTGTACCACGCCATCCAGGCCGGCATGGACATGGGCATCGTCAACGCGGGCATGGTGGGCGTGTACGACGAGCTGGAGCCCACGCTGCGCGAGCGCGTGGAGGACGTGGTGCTGAACCGCCGGCCCGACGCGGCCGAGCGCCTGCTGGAAATCGCCGAGAGCGCCAAGGGCGCCGCCAAGGACGATTCGCAGAAGAATGCCTGGCGCGAGCTGCCCGTGCGCGAGCGCCTGTCGCACGCGCTGGTGCGCGGCATCACCGACCACATCGTTGCCGACACCGAGGAGGTGTGGCGCGAGATCGAGGCCGGCGGCGGGCGGCCGCTCAACGTGATCGAAGGCCCGCTCATGGACGGCATGAACATCGTGGGCGACCTGTTCGGCCAGGGCAAGATGTTCCTGCCCCAGGTGGTGAAGAGCGCGCGCGTGATGAAGCAGGCCGTGGCCCACCTGCTGCCCTACATCGAGGAAGAGAAGCAGCGGCTGGAGGCCGCCGGCGGCGACGTGCGCAGCAAGGGCAAGATCGTCATCGCCACCGTCAAGGGCGACGTGCACGACATCGGCAAGAACATCGTCACGGTTGTGCTCCAGTGCAACAACTACGAGGTGGTGAACATGGGCGTGATGGTCCCGTGCCACGAGATTCTGGCCAAGGCCAAGGTCGAGGGCGCGGACATCGTGGGCCTGTCGGGCCTGATCACGCCCAGCCTGGAAGAGATGCAGTACGTGGCCAGCGAGATGCAGAAGGACGAGCACTTCCGCATCAGGAAGATTCCGCTGCTGATCGGTGGCGCCACCACCAGCCGCGTGCACACGGCGGTGAAGATCGCGCCGCACTACGAAGGCCCCGTGGTCTACGTGCCCGATGCCTCGCGCAGCGTGAGCGTGGCGCAGGGCCTGCTGTCGGAGCAGGCCACGGCCTACATCGCCGAGGTGAACGCCGACTACGAGCGCGTGCGTCACCAGCACGCCAACAAGAAGCAGGTGCCGCTGTGGCCGTTGCAGAAGGCGCGCGCCAACCGCACGCCCATCGAATGGGCCGGCTACACGCCGCCCGCACCCAAGTTCATCGGCCGGCGCGTCTTCAAGAACGTGGACCTGGCCGAGCTGGCGAAGTACATCGACTGGGGCCCCTTCTTCCAGACCTGGGACCTGGCCGGCCCTTTCCCCGAGATCCTGAAGGACGAGGTGGTGGGCGAGGAGGCGCGCCGCGTCTTCAGCGACGGCAAGCGCATGCTCCAGCGCATCATCGACGGGCGCTGGCTCACGGCCAACGCGGTGATCGGCCTGTACCCGGCCAACTGCGTGAATGAGGACGACATCGCGCTCTACGCCGACGAGTCGCGTGAACGCCCGGCGCTGGTGTGGCACGGTCTGCGCCAGCAGACCGAGAAGCAGGAGATCGACGGTGTGATGCGTCCGAGCCGCTGCCTGGCCGACTTCGTGGCGCCCGCGGGCGTGGCCAAGGACTACGTGGGCCTGTTCGCGGTGACGGCGGGCCTGGGCGTCGAGAAGAAGGAGAAGCAGTTTCTCGACGACCTCGACGACTACTCGGCCATCATGTTCAAGGCCCTGGCCGATCGCCTGGCCGAGGCCCTGGCCGAGCAGATGCACCACCGCGTGCGCACCGACCTCTGGGGCTACGCGGCCGACGAGGCGCTGAGCAACGACGAGCTCATCAAGGAAAAGTACCAGGGCATCCGCCCCGCGCCGGGCTACCCGGCCTGCCCGGACCACACCGTCAAGCGCGGGATGTTCGAGCTGCTGCAGGCCGGGGAGATCGGCATGGGCCTGACCGAGAGCCTGGCCATGTCACCGGCGGCCAGCGTGAGCGGCTTCTACCTGAGCCACCCGCAGAGCACCTACTTCAACGTCGGCAAGATCGGCGAGGACCAGTTGAACGACCTGGCCGAGCGCAGCCGCGTGGCGCGCGAGGAGTTGCAGCGCTGGCTGGCGCCGAACCTCTGAGCGCTCAGCCACCGGCCAGTACGCGCCGGTACTGCACCGCCTCCGCCACGTCGGCCACGCCCACGCATTCGCGCCCGGCCAGATCGGCGATGGTGCGCGCCACGCGCAGCGCGCGGTGCGTGCCGCGCCCGCTCCAGGCCAGGCGCACGGCGGCGGCGTGCAGGAACTTCAGCGCCGCCGGTTCGGCCTGAACATGCTTGTCGAGCGAGCCGCCTGACAGCGCGCGGTTGGGTACGCCCTGGCGTTGCAGCGCGCGTTCGCGCGCCACCACCACGCGCTCGCGCACCTCGGCGCTGCGTTCGCCGCGCGCCCCTTGCAACAGCTCGTCGCTGGGCAGCGCGGGCACCTCCACCTGCAGGTCGATGCGGTCGAGCAGCGGGCCGCTGAGGCGGCCCTGGTAGCGCGCCACCTGATCGGGCGTGCAGCGGCAGGCGCGCACCGGGTGGCCGCGGTAGCCGCAGGGGCAAGGATTCATGGCGGCCACCAACTGGAAGCGCGCGGGGAATTCGCTCTGGTGTGCCGCGCGCGAGACGCGGATCTGCCCCGTCTCGAGCGGCTCGCGCAGCGCCTCCAGCGCGTGTCTCTGAAACTCCGGTAATTCGTCGAGGAACAGCACGCCCTGGTGCGCGAGCGAGATCTCGCCCGGGCGGGGCGGCGAACCCCCGCCCACCAGCGCCACGGCCGAGGCGCTGTGGTGTGGCGCGCAGTACGGCCGCTGGCCCCAGCGCGCGGGATCGAAGCGCCCCGCCAGCGAGGCCACGGCGGCCGCCTGCAGGGCCTCGTCGGTGGCCATGGGCGGCAGCAGCCCGCCCAGGCGTTGTGCGAGCATGGACTTGCCCGCGCCCGGTGGCCCCACCATCAACAGGCTGTGCTCGCCAGCGGCGGCGATTTCCAGCGCACGCCGGGCGCCGGCCTGGCCTTTCACGTCGGCCAGGTCGGGGCCGTCGTCGCGCACCGTGGCCGTGCGCGGCTCCAGCCGCGTCCAGCCGCTGTCGTCCTGCGTGGCCGGCTGCTCGCGGCGAAGGCGGGCCACCACGTCGATCAGGTGGCGCGCGCGCACCACGTGGGCGTCGGGCACCTGGGCGGCTTCCTCGGCGCTGCCCGGGGGCAGCACCAACGCGCGGGCGCCGCCCTCATGCCCCAGGGCCATCGCCATGGCCAGCGCGCCGCGCACCGGGCGCAGCTCGCCGCCCAGGGACAGCTCACCGGCGAACACCCAGCGCGCCAGCGGCTCGGCATCGATCTGTCCGCTGGCCGCCAGAATGCCCAGCGCGATCGGCAGGTCCGGGGTTCTATAGCCTTGCTAACTGTTAATTGAAGATTTTCCCTTTGCCATCAACAACTTAGATTTGATATAAAAATTTTGCAGTTCGCAGGTCAATAAAGCATTGGCCTTTCGTCTCGTGCGACTGCTCCTTTGAGGCGATGGTGGTGCCACGATTGTTGGTTACCGGGCCCACACCATCAGCCGCTGCGGATCCTGGACGTTCATGGTCGCGATCAGCTTCCACAGCAAGTTCTTGTGACAGTCTATAGTCTTGCGCTAGACTCTATACATGGTCAATTCCGCCATCGCATTTCGCCTTCATGAGGCAGCTGCGTTGAGCGGGTTCAGCAAGTACATGCTCGATTACCTGGCTCGAGAAGACATCTTCCGGCCCGAGGCAGGCGTTGGCGGCCGCGGTGTCGCGCGCCAGTACAGTTTTGCAGATATCGTGGTGCTGCGGGCACTCCGCCAGATTTGCAAAGATCGCGGGCGAGTCAGACACCTGCGGAGCGCGCTTGGCGTCTTCCGGGACGAGTTTGGGCCGATTGAGGTGGGCCAGCGCATCGATCAGCTGCTGTTCGTCCAAGGAGGCGAACTTTGTCTTCGGACGGCCGATCAGGCTGACCGCGAGCTTCGCACCGGCCAGTTGGCCTTTTCATTTGTCGTGGACTTGGACCAGCTGGCTCAGGAGGTCTCCGCCAGCCTGATCATCGATGTCAAGACCAACCTCGTGCGCCTGGAGCCAGGCAAGGCGAAAGAGGCGGAGGCCATTCGGCAGAAGGTGTGGGCAGCCGTACGACAGAAGAGAGCGCAGCGCCGAGACGCGGCGTGAGTTCAGGGGTTGGCGTGAGGCGCTTCATCCGCCGACTGTCGTATCCTCCGCAGTCCTACAGGCGGGGGCATAGATGTGGCTGAGGATTGTGGCGTGGTTTTTCCGCCGGCATGTGGCAGCGGCGTTTGCTGTCGCTCTAAATTGAGAGGTCATCGATGAGCATCATTTCGCTTCTTCCGGGTGACGACAGTGACACGCTCTGCAAACGCTATGCCTCGGAGGTCTCGCGATATTTTTCCGAGCCCAGCGGGGCCAGCCTACCCTTGGCCCAGGTGCCTCTGGAGAACGTTTTCCGTGTTCTAGAGATGTATCGGTACGACGCCTTTGCAGACGAACATCGCAAGGGCGTGCTCGCTCTCGAGGCGGGTGAGCCGGACTACTTGCACCCAGGCGGCTTCAAGGATTGGTACGTGAACATCAAAGAAGCTCTCGAGCGGACTAAGACGGAGGTGTTCGGTTCGGTCGATAAGGAGCAGGTGGTGTCAACGCTGCAAGATTCATTGCGACAGTTGGTCACGGGCAAGCTAGATACGGCTATTGACGATCGCTGCCACCTCTTTTTTCGCCGTTTCTCGGAACAATTGCCGACAAGCTGATGCTCTCGCCCAAGGCCTTCCTTCTACAGGAATGCGCTAACGTACGCGACGTTCTCGGCGAGACACTGAGATACAAGTACGGCGCAGACGGCAGCAAGGACTTCTACGACGAGTGTCTCATCCGGCTCGAGTCCACCGAGGCCGGCGTCAAGGGCTGCCAAGAGGGCGATCATGATCAGCTCGCTCTCTTCTCCAAGCTGCTGCAGCGGCTGACATATCTCATCGCTCGTATTGAGCGTTCATCCATCGGAGAATATTCTTGGCCGTTCGTCGAAGAGTTGAAGGACCTTGCAGTTGGCATCTGCTCTGAAGCGACGCTAGCCCATGATTCGACGCCACCCCTGATCCATGTCCTCTCCCAGGGCGAGTTTGGCTATTCGATTGACCCGGAGCAGAGCCGTCCTTCGGCGAGTCGGCGAAAGATTCTGACGATCGTCCTCCCGCGGACGCTGAAGCACTTCGTGTTGCTGCATGCAATCCTGGGGCATGAGATCGGCCACGCGATCTACGCGAATGCGAAACACCAACAACAGCTGAAGCACGTGCGTCGTGCCCATCTTGGGAAGGTGGGCAACGTCCTCGAGTCCTCTGCCTCGACTGCCGCGCGAATGTTCGACCAGGCGGCACCCTTCCAAGTCAAGCAGTACTTGATTCGTCGGAGGATGAGACAAGACGACGATCTCTACCGCTACTCCGACTGGGATGCGTGGGTCGAGGAAGTCCTGTGCGACCTCATCGGATTGGTGAGCTTCGGTCCAAGTTATGTTGCCGCAGCCTGGCACTTGCTCCTTGCGATGGATCCGACAGGAATGCGTTGGGGCCCAAACCATCCACCGATCGCGTGGCGTCTCAACATGTTGCTGGACGGCGCTTCGATTCTTGGAATGGACACCGTGTCCAGCGGCGATTCGAAGACAGACGCGGAGGCAAGGGATTTCTGGGAGGCACTGAAAAGCAAGAGGTACTCCGACCCTTGGTGCGACATCATCGATCGAGCGTCTTTGACGGACGCCTTGAACGAGATCAAGCTACTCCTTGATGCGCATCCGCCGGCAGCCTATCCCCCAAAGCCAGATGGCCTCTTGCCCAGCTTGCTAAGAGATCTAGGTCATTTGGTGCCTCCTGCAGGCTTCGCAGTGGGTCAGGACGATTCGCTGTTGCTGCAGCAGATCGACTTTCGACACATCCTCTATGCCGGCTGGATTCACGGTCACTCTGCGGATATCGATCAGAAGATACTGAATCGCCTGTGCGAACATGCGATCATGCAGCAGCGGGCCGTCAAGAAGTTCCAGAGGTCTACCCCATGACCGCTCTGTCGAGGAGCTCGATTCTGGCGCGCATGAGATCGCGCGAGCTCGTCATCTCACCGATCCTAGGCGCAGACCAACTAGGGATGTCGTCGGTCGACTTGCGCATGGGAACCGTCGTCCTCGTGGCGCGCGCGGGTGCCCAGTCGCATGTCGATCCGGATGCCTATGCGAACGATCCTCAGCGAGCACACGGCGCAATGGAGGGCAAGAAGCAAAAGCATGAGCGCTTCGACATCCCTTTCGGAGAGTCCTTCCTACTTCATCCCGGGGCCCTTGCGTTGGTCCCAACGCTCGAATGGGTGGTGTTGCCTGGAGATATTCAAGGCGTGGTGACGGCCCGTTCATCCTGGGCGCGGGAGGGGTTGAATATCGCCACGGCCACCATCGTCAACCCAGGCTACATGGGCATCGTCACGCTCGAACTAGCCAACTTCGGCCAGATCCCGATCAAGCTCTATCCTGGCCTGCGGCTTGCCCAGATCGCGTTCTACGGGCTCAACCGGATGGATCCTGCGCGAGACGACGAACACCTGAAGATGCAGGGTCAATTCCACATGGCCTTCGAGCCTTCGGCCGGCGACATAGCGAAAAAGGATGAGGCGTTCTTGAGAAGGGATTCCGTGCGTACTTGAAAATATGCTGAGGCTACGCTATTCTGCGGATTAACGTAGATTCAAGACATGACCGAAGGCAAGACACTTGGCAAGGTCATTTCCGAAGCGAGAAAAGCCAAGGGAATGAACCAGAAGGAACTCGCGGCGACTGTACGCCGCGAGGACGGCGAGTCAATTTCGCCTCAGTATCTCAACGACCTTGAGCATGATCGCCGAGTGCCTTCTTCGGAGATCGCTCAGGAACTGGCCAGTGTGCTAGGCCTCCATCCGGATTACTTGCTCTATTTGGCGCGAAAATGGCCTGACGACTTGGCTGACAGAGGGTTGCAGCCAGAGCAATTCGAGAAGGCCATGATGGCCTTTCGAAAACAGCTGTCCCGGTAGGTGCTGCTGTGCGGATGATTCGAGATGCCACCAGGAAGTTTCGCGAGCGACCGCACTACACGCTAGACGAACTGGACGAAATCTCCGAGCGCGCGGCTGCAGAGTATCTCACCAACAAGCATGGCAAGGCGCAGTACCCGATCAGCACGGACGATCTAGCGTCGTTGATCGAGGTGCACGCGGAGGACCTCGACCTCTACGCCGATCTCTCGCGATTGGGGCCCGACATAGATGGGGTGACAATATTCAATCCGAAAGGCAAGCCCAGCATCCGTATCGCTGCGGCGCTATCCGAGGCCAGGCGAGAAAATAGGTTGCGCACGACGCTTGCGCACGAGCTCGGACACACGCTGATCCACAACATCCTGTTCAAGCGCTGCACGGGTCCGGGCCTCTTCGACGACGAAGAAGTTCAGACGGACCGCGTCCAAGCCTGCAGGGAAGGAAGCATGCTCAACGCGGGTCAATCCGACTGGATGGAGTGGCAAGCGGGCTACGTGTCGGGCGCAATCCTGATGCCGGCCACGCAAGTGCGCCTGATCATCACACGTCGATTTCCCAACTACATCCGAGGCAATATCGCCGCCTGCGGTGATCTCTATGAAGCCATGGTGGAAGAGGTGCGATCCGCCTTCCAGGTCTCCTCTGAAGCCGCCCGCGTCCGCCTGCAGAAGCTGCAATTGGTCCGCGATGCCGGGCTGACCCCCTCCCTGTTCTAAACGGTCCCTCGCCCCGGGCGCTTGCGTGCATCAAAAACTTCTCCCATAATCTGCTTATCAGCGTATCGGCTGCTAGGCAGTTCCGCTAAATCACGGATCAGCCGCTCAAGGTGGAGGGTCGACAACCCTTCGAACAAGATGCAATCCATCGATCAAGGAGATCGCATGAAAACGCAACACGGCAAGCAAGATGGTGATGAACAGCGCATTGTGGTCCTGGACGAAGCGCTCCAGGAACGCGCAGTCGACGTGAGCGACCCGAAGATGACCGCAGCACAACTGGCGGCAGCCGCAGGCCATCGGTCTGCCGACGAGGTAATCGTGCTCCAGCGCCTCAAGAGCGGGAACCTTGAAGAGATCCGTCCCGATGAGGTCGTCGATCTGCGCGAAGCCGGCGTCGAACGCTTTTACGTGATTGAGAGTGACACGACCTACCGATTCATCCTGGATGGCATGAAAATCGAGTGGCCGAAGGCCAAGGTCAATGCAGCGCTGTTGATTTCAACGCAATCCTGACCCCGGTTTTCCATCCAATATTGACCCCACCTGTTGGGGTGTAGCCGGGCTAC